>DBMR01000108.1:46051-46245 GCA_002298785.1 Verrucomicrobia subdivision 3 bacterium UBA693 | reverse complement strand
AGACGGTGCAGCGTGGGCGCGCGGTTCAGGAGCACTGGATGCCCGCGAGTGACCTCTTCCAGAATGTCCCACACTTCGGTGGTCTGGCGTTCGATCATCTTCTTGGCCGAACGCACCGTATGCACATAGCCCAGTTCCTTCAGTCGACGAATGATGAAGGGCTCGAACAGCACCAGCGCCATCTTCTTGGGCAG
>DBMR01000108.1:0-46010 GCA_002298785.1 Verrucomicrobia subdivision 3 bacterium UBA693 | reverse complement strand
AGCAGGTTCTGACGGAAACGACCGCTCTTGCCCTTGAGCATATCGCTCAGGGATTTCAGGGAGCGGTTGCCCGCCCCGGTAACCGCGCGGCCATGGCGGCCATTATCGAAGAGCGCGTCCACAGCTTCCTGAAGCATGCGCTTCTCGTTGCGGATGATCACTTCCGGCGTCTTGAGCTGCAGCAGGTTCTTTAACCGGTTGTTGCGGTTGATCACGCGGCGGTACAGGTCGTTGAGATCGGACGTCGCAAAGCGGCCGCCTTCCAGCGGCACGAGCGGTCGCAAGTCCGGCGGAATCACCGGCAGCACGATCAGGATCATCCACTCAGGACGGCTCTTGGAGGACTGCAATCCCTGGAGCAGCTTGATCCGTTTGGCGACCTTTTTGCGGATCTGCTTGCTCTTGGTCTCGGTCATCGCGATCTGGAGCGCGTCGATCTGCTTGGCCAAGTCGACCTTGGCCAGGGCATCGCGGACGGCTTCCGCGCCCATCTTGGCCAGAAACGCATCCGATCCGTAAGTTTCCCGGGCTTCCCGGTACTCGTGCTCGCTGAGCAGTTGATTCTGCTTGAGCGGGGTCGAGCCCGGATCAATCACCATGTAGTCCTCGTAATAGATCACCCGCTCGAGGTTGCGGGCGGTCATATCGAGCACCAGCCCGATGCGCGACGGCATGCATTTGAAGAACCAGATATGGCAAACCGGCACCGCCAGCTCAATGTGCCCCATGCGCTCGCGGCGGACCCGGGCCAGCGTCACTTCCACACCGCAGCGATCACACACCACCCCGCGGTGCTTGATCCGTTTATACTTGCCGCAGGAGCACTCCCAATCCTTGACCGGACCGAAAATGCGTTCGCAGAACAAACCGCCCTTTTCCGGCTTGAATGTGCGGTAGTTGATGGTCTCGGGGTTTCTGACCTCACCCTTGGACCAGGACCGGATGGCATCGGGCGACGCGACGGCAATCGCGACGTGCTCCACCTGGTTGACCTTCTCCAGACCGAGCAACTCACGGGCGCTTTCTTTCGTGCTAATCATACAATTATCTTTGGGCGAAACGTCTCGCTATAAACTTAAACATTAATACCTTACACTGCCGTCAACGCCATGATCGGCTCGGGCGGTTGGTCCACCGGGTTCGAATAACCCACTTTGACGTCCAGCCCCAACGACTGCATTTCCTTGACCAGGACGTTGAAGGATTCGGGTATCCCCGCCTCCAGGCTGTTGTCGCCCTTGACAATGCTCTCGTAAATGCGCGTGCGGCCCTGCACATCGTCGGATTTGACGGTGAGCAATTCCTGCAAGGTATACGCCGCGCCGTAGGCCTCCATGGCCCAGACTTCCATTTCCCCGAACCGCTGGCCGCCATACTGCGCCTTGCCACCCAGCGGTTGCTGGGTCACGAGCGAATACGGCCCGACGGCGCGGGCATGAATCTTGTCGGCCACCAAGTGGCCCAGCTTCATCATATAGATGTAACCGACCACAATCTCCTGGTCGAAGGACTCTCCCGTGCGCCCGTCGAAAAGCTTGGTCTTGGCGTGTTCCGGCAAACCCGCCTGCTTCAAATAGCCGCGGATGTCCTTTTCCTTGATGCCATCGAACACCGGCGTCGCAAACTTCAGACCCAGCAGCTTGGCTGCCCAGCCCAGGTGCGTCTCGAGCACCTGCCCGACGTTCATGCGCGAAGGCACGCCCAGCGGGTTCAGCACAATGTCCACCGGCGTTCCGTCCGCGAGGAACGGCATATCCTCTTCGGCGACGATCTTGGCCACCACACCTTTGTTACCGTGGCGTCCGGCCATCTTGTCACCCACTGACAGCTTGCGCTTCGAGGCGATATAGACCTTCACCGACTTGATGACGCCGCTGTCCACGCCTTCACCCGATTCGGCGCGTTCGAGCTCTTCGTCATATTGCATCTGCAGGTCGTCGAATTTCTTCTTAAAGCTGCCGATGATTTCGTTGATCTTGTTCCGGATCGGCGAAGGATCGATCTCGATGCGATCGTAGACCTGGGCCAGTCGGCGCAGCAGCGTCTTGGTGATCTTGCGGTTGGCCGGGATGATGATCTCGCCCGTCTCGCTGTTCACCACGTCCAGCGGGATCTTTTCACCCAGCAGGATGTTGCTCAACGCCTCGGTGAGCTGCTCGCGCAACTCGTCGGTCTTCTTCTTGTGATCGTCTTCCACCTCTTTGGCGTGGCGCTTTTCCTCCGAAACATTCGCGCGCATTTCGCGGTCCGAGTCTTTCTTCGCCGACACCTTGACATCCATCACGATGCCATAGGTCCCGGACGGCACCTTGAGTGAGGTGTCCTTAACGTCCGCAGCCTTTTCGCCGAAGATGGCGCGGAGCAGGCGCTCTTCCGGCGCGAGCTCGGTTTCGCTCTTGGGCGTAATCTTGCCGACCAGGATGTCGCCGGGTTTAACTTCGGCACCGATGCGAATCACGCCGTCCGGTCCCAGGTTCTTGAGCGCTTCATCGCCCAGGTTGGGGATGTCGCGCGTGATTTCCTCGGGTCCCAGCTTCGTGTCACGAGCGCCCACTTCGAATTCATCGATGTGAATCGAAGTGAACACGTCCTCTTTCACGATGCGTTCGCTGATGAGGATGGCGTCCTCGAAGTTGTAACCATTCCAAGGCATGAACGCCACGAGCACATTTCGGCCCAGGGCCAATTCTCCGCCCTGGGTGCAAGGCCCGTCGGAGATGACCTGCCCCTTCTTGATGGTGTCGCCCTTCTTGACCAGGATCTTCTGGTTGATGCACGTGGCCGCATTCGACCGCATGAACTTGCGCACCTGGTAAACCCAAGTGCCCTTCTCCGGGTCGTGCTTAAGCTTCTTCTTGCCCTCGGGCACTTTGCCGTCGGTGGTGACAATAATCTGGGAACCGGTGATGGAGGCCACCTTGCCGGCTTCTTCCGCCACGATGACCGCGCGGGAATCGCGGGCAACGCGCTCTTCCAACCCAGTCGCCACCAGCGGGGCTTCGGTCACCAGCAGCGGCACCGCCTGGCGTTGCATGTTCGAACCCATCAACGCACGGTTGGCGTCGTCATGCTCCAGGAACGGAATGAGGCTGGCCGCCACGGACACCAACTGCTTCGGCGAAACGTCCATGTAATCCACATGGGCCGGCTCGACGTCGATGAAGTCGCCGCGTCCGCGGCAAACCACCCGATCAATCGTAAAGCCGCCTTTGTCGTTCAACGGCGAGTTCGCCTGGGCGATGACGTAATTCTCCTCGCGGTCCGCCGTGAGGTAATCCAGGTGCGGACTCACTTTTCCGCCTTCCACCTTGCGATAGGGCGTTTCCAGGAACCCGAAATCATTGATGCGGGCGAATGTCGCCAGGGACGCGATCAACCCGATGTTCGGGCCTTCAGGAGTCTCGACGGGACAGATACGTCCATAATGCGACGGATGGACGTCGCGCACTTCAAACCCGGCACGATCACGCGAGAGACCGCCAGGTCCAAGGGCCGACAACCGGCGCTTGTGGGTCAGTTCCGCCAGCGGGTTAATCTGATCCATGAACTGCGAAAGCTGGCTGCGGCCGAAGAAATCGCGAATAACGGCCGACAACGCCTTCGGGTTGATGAGCTTTTGGGGCGACATCGTTTCCACGCCTTGATCGAAGAGCGTCATGCGCTCTTTAACCAGACGCTCGGTGCGGGCCAGGCCCACCCGGCATTGGTTGGCAAGCAATTCGCCCACCGTGCGCACGCGCCGACTGCCAAGATGATCGATATCATCCAGAGAGCCCTCGCCCTTCTTCAAACGCAGCAAATACTTCGTCGCCGCAACCAGGTCCTCTTTGGTGAGAATCCGGCTGTCGCCGCCCTTGATTCCCAGCTTCTGGTTGATCTTATAACGGCCCACCCGGCCGAGGTCGTAGCGTTTCGGATCAAAGAACAGGCGTTTGATCAACGCCCGCGCATTGGCGGCCGTCGGCGGATCCCCAGGACGGAGCCGGCGATAGATGTCTTTAAGCGCTTCTTCTTCGTTCTTGGCGGGATCCTTCTTCATGCACTTGATGACAATTCCGTCATCGAGCGTGGTATCCACCACCTTGATCTTGTGCACGCCCATTTCGGCGATCTGCTTCACCACCGCCTTCGAAAGCGGTTCGAACGCGCGAGCCACGACCAATCCCTTGTCGTCATCGGCAACGTCTTCCACCAGGACCTTGTTGGCCAAATCATCCCGCTTCTCGGCTTCCTTGACGCTCAATTCCTCCACTTCATAGAACAGCCGCAGGATTTCCTCGTCATTACCCTTGTTCTGGTTTTCCTTGCCTTTGGTCTCCGTCCCGTCCAGGAACGCCAGGGCGCGGAAGAAGGTAGTCGTCAGGAACTTGCGACGGCGTTTTTTGCGATCGAGATAAACATAGAGCAAATCGCTGGTATCGAACTGCGCCTCATACCAGGAACCGCGGTCAGGGATGATCCGGAAGGAATGCAGAGTTTTTCCGTTCGGATGCTGGGTGGCTTCAAAAGCCAGACCCGGCGAACGATGCAACTGGCTGACAATCACGCGTTCAGCGCCATTGATGACAAAGGTGCCTTGCGGGGTCATCAAGGGCAGTTCGCCCATGAACACCTTTTCTTCCCGGGTCCCCTTCTCCTCTTTGAGGAGGAAAGTCACATATAGCGGGGCGCCGAAGGTCAACCCTTCACGGAGACATTCCAGCCAATCCACTTTGGGTTCGCCGATTTCGTAGGAATGAAAGTCAAGGACGCATTTCCCGTCATAGCTTTCGATGGGAAACACTTCAGTGAAAACCGCTTGCAGCCCAAGGTTCTTCCTTTTGGACTGGGGCACTTCAGCCTGGAGGAACTCGCGGTACGAATTGGTCTGCAATTCGATCAGATTCGGCGGAGAGATGATCTCTTTGATTTTTCCAAAGTTAATTCTTTCAGTTGCTCGCGATGGCATTGGTGACCTTAATATTATAGACCGCTACATTGCCGGCCCAATTTACTTATAACGACACAAGGCAAGTACGCGCTGTTCAATGCGAACTTGCCGGAACTCCAAACCACTCAAGTGGTTTTTCTGGCTGCCCTACTGCTAATCTCTACCTTCTTCTGTAAACCGGTTAAGGGAAACTTGGGGGCGGCAACCGAAGCTGCCGCCCCCAAACAATTGCACAACTCTTACTTGATTTCGACTTTCGCGCCTGCTTCTTCGAGCTTCTTCTTGGCGGCGTCGGAATCAGCCTTGTTGGCGCCTTCGAGCACCGGCTTCGGAGCGCCTTCGACCAGGCCCTTGGCTTCAGCCAGGCCCAGGCCCGCTTTCACTTCGCGCACGGCCTTGATGACGGCGATCTTCTTGTCGGCCGGGGCCGAGACGAGGATCACGTCAAACATGGTCTTGGCTTCAGCGGCGGGAGCGGCAGCAGACGCGCCACCAGGAGCCGCAGCTACGGCCACCGGGGCCGCCGCAGTCACTCCCCACTTGGCTTCCAATTCCTTCACCAGGTCAGCGATCTCGATAACCGTGGCGTTGCTCAACTCTTCTACGATTTTTGCTTTATCTAGAGCCATATTCACCTTTCATTGCGTCTCGTCGTCATTCATGGCCATGAACGGTTTAAGCTCCCTGCCGGAGAGCCGACGATTTACGTTGTTTTTGTTGATTTCTCCCCAGGCATGGCTATGCCCGGGGAAAATTGTTTCCGGCATTAAGCCGCGGCTTCGACCTTTTCGGCTTTTGCCTGCAGCACCCGGGCCAATTGGCTGGCGGGCGTGTTCAGCAATTGCACCAACTTCGAGGTCGGCGCGTTCAGCACACCCAACAACTTGCCGCGCAACACTTCGATGGACGGCAAATCCGCCAGCGTCATCACGTCGGCCGCTTCCAGTCGGGCATTGTTCAAATAGCCAAACTGCACCTTAAGCTTGTCGAACTCGGAGCCAAAGGTCTTCACCACCTTGGCGGCGGTGGAGATATCGCGCTGGCCCGTGACCACCGCCAATTGTCCCGCGAGTGAACCGTTCAGGTCTTTCACTCCGGCTTCCTGGGCGGCAATTCGAAAGATGGAATTCTTAACGACGTGAATCTCCGCCCCCGCCTTCATCAGGCGTTTGCGCAATTCCGTCAGATGACTCACCTTCAGCCCCCGGTAATCCACCACGATGAAGAAAGGCGAAGCGTTGAGCCGCGTCAGATACTCTTTTGTCAGGTTTTGCTTTTCGGCACGCATATCAGGTCAAATAGGTTAGTGGACGATATACTCCCGAACATCCACCCGCACCGGCGGGCTCATCGTCGCGGAGATCGTGCAACTATGAATATAGGTTCCCTTAACGCTATGCGGACGAGCCTTCACCACGGCTTCAATCACCGAACGAGCGTTCTCCTCGAGTTGGATCGGGGTGAAGGAGGCCTTGCCCACCGGAACGTGAATATTGCCGGCCTTGTCAATCTTGAATTCAACGCGCCCGGCCTTCACTTCCTTCACCGCTTTGGCGGTGTCGTCAGTGACTGTGCCGGTTTTCGGATTAGGCATCAAACCTCGCGGACCAAGAACTTTACCCAGCTTGCGGACTTCACCCATCGCTTCGGGGGTGGCCACCGCAACGTCGAAATCAGTCCAGCCATCCTGGCACTTCTTGATCATGTCTTCGAAGCCCACGTATTCGGCCCCGGCCGCCTTGGCGGCTTCCGCAGCCGGACCGCCCTTGGCAAACACCAGCACCCGGACCACTTTACCACTGCCATGCGGCAGCGGCACGGTGCCACGGACCATTTGATCGGATTGCTTGGGATCCACACCCAGGCGGAAAGCCATATCCACCGTTTCGTTGAACTTGGCTTTCGGGAATTTGGCGAGGATTTCCACCGCGCCCTTTAACGGATACGGCTTATGGCCGTCCACCACTTCCGTGGCTTTCTTGTAGCGTTTACTTGGCATTCAGTTTTGATGCGGTTCAAGCGAGCCGGGAACTTCCCGAGCTCTCCCGCGGCTTTTCGGTTTGACCAGGCGATCGCCCCGGATGCATCCGGGCGCGTCGTCCAAATTGCTTTTTGCTCAGCCGACTACTTCAATGCCCATGCTCCGGGCAGTGCCTGAGACGACACGGAACGCGGCCTCTTCGGTGGTCGCATTCATGTCTTTATACTTGATTTTCACAATGTCCAACACCTGCTTGCGGGTGACCTTGCCCACTTTGTCCTTGTTGGGTTCTTTCGAACCGGCCGTGATTCCAGCGGCCTTCTTGAGGAGGACCGACGCCGGCGGCGACTTGGTGATGAAGGTGAAGGATTTGTCCTGGTAGACGGTGATGACCACCGGGATAATCATCCCGGCTTCATCTTTGGTCTTGGCGTTAAATTCTTTGCAGAACCCCATGATGTTGACGCCGTGCTGGCCCAACGCGGGGCCAACGGGCGGCGCCGGGTTCGCCTGTCCGGCCGGTATCTGCAGCTTGATGATGCCTGTAATCTTCTTAGCCATAAAAATTTAGTGTTACGGGTGCCTGCGCCCCCGCGAATTTGCTCTAACCTTTCTCCACCTGCCAATACTCCAATTCCACCGGCGTATTGCGGCCGAAAATGTTCACGGTCACTTTCAACTTACCGCGTTCCGGCTCAATCTCTTCAATCACGCCGCTGAAGTTCAGGAACGGACCATTATTGATCTTAACCGTCTCACCAACATCGAAGCTAACCTTCGGCTTCTCGTGCTCTTCCGAGTCGGAAATCTGACTCTTAATGGACTCCACTTCCTCCGCCGGCGTCGGCGTCGGGGGTTCCCCACCCACAAATCCAATTACGCCCTGGGTCTCTTTAATGAAATACCAGGGCTTCTCAATGATTCGGTTATTCTCATCCAGCAGGGCCATGTCCACAAAGACGTAACCCGGCCACAGCTTGCGCGTCGATACCGTCTTCTTCTGGTTGCGAACTTCCACGACCTTCTCCATGGGCACGAGCACCTCACGGATATAGTCCGACATCTCTTCGGTCTTGATCCGCTTCTCGATGCTCTCTTTTACCCGCTGCTCCTGGCCGGAGAGGGTATGGATGACGAACCATTGGGTGCGCATGACAGCTTACAGTTTAAAGAGCATGTACGCCCGGAACAGGACCTGGTCCACAAGCACTGTGAACAGCCCGAGCAGTGCGATGGAAACAAACACGACCACCGTGGAACCTTTCAATTCATCCCACGTCGGCCATGTACATTTCTTGAGTTCTTCGCGCGTTTGACTGACATAATCAGCCAAGCGCTTCAGTTGCCCCGAGCGCCAGAGCCACGCGAACACGCCGCCCACGACGGCGACCCAAATAATTATCCAGACCCAGTCTTGCATGTTAAAATTCTTGGCGGAGAGGGAGGGATTCGAACCCCCGTCCCGCTTACGCGGGAAGCGGTTTTCAAGACCGCCGCGATAGACCACTCTGCCACCTCTCCGGCATTTTGGCAGGGCGGGAGGGACTTGAACCCCCAACCAACGGTTTTGGAGACCGCTACTCTACCAATTGAGCTACCGCCCTGCTGCCGTAGAGTAATTGCTTCGTTTGCCAGACAAAAAAGGAGGCGGGGGCACTTCTCCCCCGCACTCCAAAGTTTATCAAATTGCTATTAAGCAATAACTTCCGTCACGCGACCGGCGCCGATCGTGCGGCCACCTTCGCGAATCGCGAAGCGTTGACCACGTTCCATAGCCACCGGAGCGATCACTTTGATCTCCACAGAAACGTTATCACCAGGCATAACCATTTCCACTCCAGCCGGGAGCGTCACGGTGCCGGTCACGTCGGTCGTGCGGAAATAAAACTGCGGGCGATAGTTCGTGAAGAACGGAGTGTGGCGGCCACCTTCGTCCTTCGACAGCACATACACCTCAGCTTTGAAATTGGTGTGCGGCTTGATGCTGCCCGGTTTGGCCAACACCATCCCGCGCTCGACTTCGTCTTTCTTGGTGCCGCGCAGCAGCACGCCGACGTTGTCGCCAGCATCGGCGAAATCCAACAACTTGCGGAACATTTCAATGTCCGTGGCCGTCGTCTTGCGGGTGTCTTTCAACCCGACGATTTCGACTTCATCCATCTTCTTGAGTTGTCCGCGTTCCACACGACCGGTCACCACGGTGCCACGACCTTCAATGTTGAACACGTCTTCGATGCACATCAGGAACGGCTTGTCCACTTCCCGAGGAGGCAGCGGGATGAACTCGTCGATGGCTTCCATGAGCTTTTGGATGGCCGCTTCACCATCCGCCTGGCCGGCCAAAGCCGCCTTGGCGCTACCACGCACCACCGGGGTCTTGTCGCCGGGGAACTGGTATTTGGTGAGAAGATCGCGAACTTCCATCTCGACGAGGTCGAGCAACTCGGGATCGTCCACGAGGTCCACCTTGTTCAGGTAAACCACGATGGCCGGCACGCCGACCTGGCGAGCCAGGAGGATGTGCTCACGAGTTTGAGGCATCGGGCCTTCGGAGGCGTCCACCACCAGGATCGCGCCGTCCATCTGCGCCGCGCCGGTAATCATATTCTTGACGAAGTCGGCGTGGCCGGGACAGTCGATGTGCGCATAGTGGCGCTTGTCGCTCTGGTATTCCACGTGCGACACGGCGATGGTCACGGTCTTGTTTTCGTCACGAACCGTACCGCCTTTGGTGATATCCGCATAGGAGATCGGCGTCGCCAAACCCTTGCGGGATTGCGTCTGAACAATTGCCGCAGTCAGCGTGGACTTGCCGTGGTCAATGTGTCCAATCGTGCCGACGTTCACGTGCGGCTTTGTCCGTTGAAATGCTTCTTTTGCCATTGCTATCTCCTGATGTTATATCTCGGTTTTGTCTGCGTTTACTGTCTTTTTATAATGGAGCCCATGATCAGAATTGAACTGATGACCTCGTCCTTACCAAGGACGCGCTCTGCCAACTGAGCTACATGGGCGATAGCCAAGTTCCTTCGTTTGGTATCTCACAAACGACAAAAAACCAATGCCCCGGCTTTGGCTTCCTAAAGCTTGGGGCTGGTATTTTTGACTTAGACGGCCCAATTGTCGGCAGCAAACTAAGGAACAATGAAGTTCGTGTCAATGTGCATTTAAAAAAATTTCAACAATTTTTACACCCTTCGTTCACCCGATTACATCCCTCCCCCACTGCCTCTCTTGGCCCTGGCCGAAAAACGAGTCCAACTGCCCAGAATTTAAACGATAAGCTATTTGAGCACAGCGAATTACGACACAATCCGCCGCCTTCTAGCCTGCCAAAAGCGGTAGATACCGTTTCGCGTCAGTAACCAGAGGGGCTACCTCTGCCATTCACGGCGTGGCGGTTCCGGCAATCCCAGAGCCCGATAGGAAGTTCGGAAATGCATCTTGGCCACCTTCGGAAGTGCTTCCGCTCCGTGCTTTTCCACGAATTTTAACGCAGCGGCATCCACAGCGGCGGAAGCTCCCTTTGGCAAGGTCAACTGATATTGCTTTTCGAGCTTGCCGAGTCGCGTGACGAACTCGTTACGGGCCAGGATCGAGGCCGCCGCCACCGCCAGGTCCTGCTCGGCCTTGTGCTTTTGGATCAACTCAATCTCTTTACCCATCCCCATCAAAGCATTGGCTACCACTTCCTTTTTGGCGGCAAATTGATCGCTAATGGCTCGCACAGGTGGCGGTTTCATCTGGTATTTCAACGCCATGAGGTTCTCAATCACCCGCGCATGCCCCCAAGCGAGCATGGAATTAACACTTTTCATTTTGGTGTAGAGCCGGTTATAGGCTTCATTGCCAATTGGCACTACTGTCGAGACACAGCCTGGAGTATTCCGGATCAGGTCGGCCAGCTCGCCGATCCGTTTGTCGCTGCCAATCAGCTTCGAGTCTCTTACCCCGGCGGCCTTGAAAGCGTTCACCACCGTTTCATTGACATAAACGCCAGCCACACAAAGCGGTCCAAAGAAGTCGCCCTTGCCGCTTTCGTCCACCCCGAGGCGCGGCAGGAGGAGTTCCGGATTCAAAACGTGTTCATAACCCAACCTGGCCTCTTTCAAAATCTCGGGCTCGAGCACAAACTCGACAAACTCCTGTGTATTCTTGCCCTGGACCACGAGCTTGCCGCTCTCGTAAAACACCACGTTTACCTTCTCCTTTTCCGCGGCAAAGCGCGCATAGGGCACCGTACGAAACTCGAAGTGGCGTTCGGTAAGCAGCGCTCGCAACGCCACGCTTTGTGCCGGGGTCAGGGTGCAGGTGTGGGAGTGGATAGGATTCATGACGGGCCCTGGTTGGTAGCCGGCGGCGGGGCGGGGCTCGCTGGAGCCGGGCGGTTCAATTCTCTGAGCTCATGCAAACGTTTCGCCTCATGGCTGACCCAGAGCACGGCAGAAATTATACCCAGTAAAACAAAGATGAGCAACAGGCGCGGCCAGCGCCGCGCCGCGCCTCCCTGCCCGGGTCCTGGTGCGGTCTCGTTCACACTTGCTCCCGTGTTTGCTCGAGCGCGCGCCAGCCAATGTCCCGACGGCATTGCGCGCCTTCGAACCGGATCCGATCCACCGCCGCGTAAGCGGCATTCCGCGCGCCGGCCAGGTCCGCACCCAGCGCGGTCACGCCCAACACCCGCCCGCCATTGGTGACCACGTCCGCCCTGTTCAGACTAGTGCCCGCATGAAAGACTTTCACCCCGGGCAAACCAGCCACCTCGGCCAATCCGTGGATCGGCTTGCCTTTTTGGTATGGTCCAGGGTAACCCGCCGAAGCTATGACGATGCAAACGGAGGCCATCGGTTTCCACTGCAGCCGGCAGCGGCTTAAATTGCCTGACACACTGGCTTCCAGCAGTTCGAGCAAATCATTTTCCATTCGGGTCAAGTAGACCTGGGTCTCTGGATCACCGAACCGGGCGTTAAATTCCAGCACTTTTGGACCTTGCTTGGTGAGCATGAGCCCCGGGTAAAGAATGCCCTTGAAATCAATGCCCTCCCGGGCGCAACCGGCCAGCCAGGGGTTGAGGATCGCACGCCCTGCCTGCTCCAACTCGGCTTCGGACAGAAACGGCGTGGGGCAGTAGGTCCCCATGCCCCCGGTGTTCAGTCCCTGGTCATGATCCAGGGCGCGTTTGTGATCCTGCGAAGTCGGGAACAGCAGCGCGGTGCGCCCATCGCACAGCGCGTGCAGAGAAACTTCGATGCCTTCGAGAAACTCCTGGATGATGACACTCGAACCGGCCGCGCCAAAGCTCCGGCGCACCAGGATCTCATCAACCGCACGATAAGCCTGCTCCCGGTCCTCGCACATCAGCACACCTTTGCCCAGCGCCAACCCGTCGGCCTTTACCGCGCAACGTCCCCCCAGCGAGGCGACAAACTCGCGCGCCGGACCAGCCTCGGTGAAGACGCCGGCTCGTGCGGTCGGAATCCCATATTTCTCCATGAATGACTGGGAAAACGCCTTGGACGATTCGAATCGTGCGGCGCTTTGATTCGGTCCCCAAATTGAAAAACCTTCACGTTGAAAGCGATCCACGATTCCCAGGGCCAGCGGATTGTCGGGCCCCACCACCGTCAAATCAGGGTGATGTGTCCGGGCAAACTCCAGAAGTTGATCCAGATCTTCGGCGGAGATGGGGACACACTCGACGCGTCCGGCGCCAGAAGCGAGATCTTCCAGGCCGATCCCCGCGTTACCGGGCGCGACCCACATGCGGCGCACTCGCGGAGACGCTGCCAACTTCCACACCAGCGCGTGCTCCCGCCCGCCTGAGCCAACAACCAGAATCTTCATCGGCGGGATTGAAGCAGGATTTAGCGTCAGCGCAAGTAGCGGAAGGGGTCAGTCCTCACTTTTGACAGTGAACACCAACCAGATCACCTTAAGCGCGAACCTTCTCCCACTTTTGGGTGCGGGCGGACTTCAGCACCGCATCGCACACAAATTGGGTGGCCAGAGCGTCCCGGAAAGTAGGACTGGCAGGCTTGCCGGAGGACAGACCCTGGAGGAAATCCGTGAATTGGTGCACAAAGCTGTGCTCGTAACCAATTTGCAGGCCGGGCACCCACCATTTGGCCATGTAGGGTTGGTCGCTGTCGGTGACGTGAATGCTCCGCCAGCCGCGCACCAGTCCTTGATCCCGGTGATCAAACCACTGCAACCGATGCAGATCGTGCAGGTCCCAGGCGATCGAGGCGTGTTCGCCGTTGATTTCAAAGGTATAGAGCGCCTTATGGCCGCGCGCGTAGCGAGTGGATTCAAAAGTCGCGAGCGATCCATTCTGAAACCGGGCGAGAAAAGCGCAGGCATCATCGATGCCAACTTTTTCAACCTTTCCGGTCAGGGTGTGCTTGCGCTCCTTGATGAACGTCTCCGTCATGCCATTGACTTTCGCTATCGGCCCGTTGAGCCAAAGGGCGGTATCGATGCAATGGGCCAGCAAATCTCCCGTCACGCCGCTGCCGGCCACTTTGAGATCCAGCCGCCATAAACCCGTGCCGCCCTGAGGCAAATCCGCGGAAATGGTCCAATCCTGCAGGAATTTGGCGCGGTAATGGAAAATGCGCCCCAATCGGCCTTCCTCGATGAGTTGATGTGCAAGGGTAACGGCCGGGACGCGGCGGTAGTTATACCAAACCATGTTGGGAACACCCGCCTTTTCGATGGCCTTCACCATTTGCAATCCTTCGGGGCCGGTTCGCGCCAAGGGCTTCTCGCAAAGGATCATCTTGCCGGCTTTCGCCGCGGCCAGGGCGATATCTTTATGCAAGTCGTTCGGACAGGCGATATCCACCAAGTCAATATCGTCACGCTCGATCAGTTTTCGCCAATCGGTCTCGTGCGACGCATAGCCCCAGCGTTGGGCGAAGGCCTTGACCTTGGCTTCGTCACGGGCGCAAACGGCCTGCAGCACCGGTTCAAATTCGAGGTCAAAAAAATTGGGAGCTTTCCGAAAAGCGTTCGAGTGAGCCCGGCCCATGAAGCCGTAGCCGATCAATCCGATTCTGAGCTTCTTCATAGCGTTGGTATGTGCATAGAAGACCCCTTCCCGGAGAGACGGGCAAGCCAAAATTACGGCGAAGTCGAAATTCGCGCCGCGCGCCTCAATTCCCCTGCGCTGCGGATTTCGGAACGATTTTCAGCCGGGCCCGGCCGCCGTAAGCCAAGGTCTCCCCCTCAGCGGCGGAGACGGTTGATTGGAAGGAGAGCGCTGGCGAGAGCTCGCGGCTGCTATTGGTGGTGATGTTGGCCGCGCCCGTGGCCCGAACAACAATCGCAACAACGTTGGTGATGCCGGGATCAGGAGTGACCACTCGCAGCGGGCCATTGATCAATTCATAATTGCGGGCCGCTTCCGGGGTAAGAGAAATCTCGAGCCTGGCAGGCGACGCTGCCCGCAATCGGGGAGGCACCTTAAATTCGACGCGCGCGGGAGCGGCGACAGTCGGAATGGCAGTCGCCACCGGCGCCAAGGTCGGCGCCAACTCGTAAAACAGATTCAGCGACTCTTCCGGGTAGGTGAGCTTAAGGTAATCCCGGCTCAGGCGCTTGCCAGTCTTGGCCAGAGTGAATGAGTCAAGGAGCGACCCGTCGACCCGAAAGACACGGAAGTCGATGGCGGAGGCGGAGGCGTCAACCACCAGGAAGTGATTTGTCGATTCTCTGGTGATCAACGCGGGATGGCTCATTGCCTTATGGAGGCTGGCGGCGCCACCGCCGGTGGTAATATGCGTAATGGCCCGTTTCCCCATCGCTGACTTCGGCGCCAGCGGGCGAAATCGTTCGTACATGTGAGAATGGCCCGCCAGCACCAAGTCCACCTGGGTCTCGTGAAAGAGCGGCAGATAACTGGCATGCCCCCAGTCGGAAGCGTGCCCACCGATATTATAAACGGGCACGTGCAGGATCACCACCTTCCAGGGAGCATGACTGGCTTTCAAATCTTTGCGGGCGAACTTGAACTGGTCGTGGTCGGCCTTATCAAACCGAAAATCCAGCGCCAGCACATGGACGGGACCAGCGTCGAAGGAATACCAGAGCTTGTTGCCGGGCAAATCAAAATAGTTGAGGTAATTGGTTCCATCTTGCTCGTGGTTGCCTAACACTGAGAAGAAGGGCACCTCACCCAGAAAGCTCGACGCCGGGGTGAAGAACTCCCGCGACCAAAGGCTGTAGTCTTGCCCTCGAGCGACGAGATCACCGGTGTGCAGGATGAACTCGGGCTGATACCGGGAGAACTGCGCGGTCAAGGTCGCATGTATTACCGGGTCACTGCGAGAATCGCCGTAAGCAATAAACCTGGTCCGGGAGGCGTGCGGATCCAGCGTTCGAAAGCTACAAGTCGGGCTTTGGGTTTCCTGCAGCTCGACAGAATAAGAGTAGACCTTGCCAGGCGACAGATGGGAAAAAGTCGCTGTGTACAGGTAGTATGAAATCTGCCTTTGTGTCGTGCTGCTGCCGCCCGCAGCGGCGCTGGTCTGACTGCGCTTTTCGACCGGGAAGACCACCTGCGCCACGGGGTTCGAAGTGGGCGCCAAGCTCAGCCGGACCAAGCCCGGAGTATTAGTCTCGGATTCCCACATGATGCTGACTTTGCCGGGTGCGGGAAATTGGATATAGGGAGCCTTGGAAAAGGGAGAGGCCGGGGCTGCCGCGGCGGCAGTCATCGCCAGATTCAATATCAACAACCCGACAGCCAAAGCATGAGCACCATTTACATTGGCGCCCCGCCGCACTCGATCAGCAAAACTCGACATGCTGGACATCCTAACCTTTTAGAGCGAAGGAACAAGAACGGAGAGATCAGCTAAGCAGAAATCCGTGTAGCTCCAAGGTCCACTGGCCAGGTGCGAGCGCGACCGCAAGCTCCAAGATACACTTGGATTGCGTCCAGCACTGTGTTAAGTTCTTAGGGCAGAGAGCAAGAACGCAGCGATTGAAAGCACTAATTGAGACGAGGAACCGGCGCACCGAAAGAGTATTTCTGGTTGGCGTAGAACTGAAAACGCGGGCGAGCAACGGGACGGAGGAATCACTGGAAGAATTGGCCGAGTTGGCTACCACGGCCGGCGGGGAGGTGGTAGGGGAAGGCATCCAAAAGTTGGCAGCACTTTGCGCCAGCACTTACATTGGGAAAGGGAAAGCCGATGAGTTTGCGGATCACTGCCGCAAAGGCGATGTCGACACCGTCATTTTTGACGACGAACTGTCCCCGGCGCAGAGCCGCAACCTGGAGCGGGTGTTCAACTGCAAGGTACTCGACCGAACTTCCCTGATCCTGGACATTTTCGCCCGGAGAGCGCGCACGCGTGAGGGCAAACTGCAAATTGAACTGGCCCAACTCCAGCATCTGTTGCCGCGCTTGACAAGGTTCTGGGGCCACTTGTCCCGCCAAAAAGGCGGCATCGGCATGCGGGGTGGTGAAGGTGAAACCCAGTTGGAAACCGACCGGCGGCGGGTGCAGGACAAGATCGCCCGCATTGAACGGGAGTTGGAACTGGTGCGGCGCCAGCGCGGCATTCAGCGCAACGCCCGTCAGCGCAATTACTGGGCGCTCGCGTCGATTGTCGGCTACACCAACGCGGGCAAATCAACGCTGCTAAATTCGCTCACCGGCTCCAGCGTGCTGGCCGAGAACAAACTATTCGCCACGCTCGACCCCACGACTCGGCGCCTGCGCCTACCGACGAACCAGAACGTGTTGTTGACCGATACGGTGGGCTTCATTCGCAAACTGCCCCACGGCTTGGTGGAAGCCTTCAAAGCCACTCTCGAGGAAGTGGTGCAAGCTGATCTGCTCGTGCATGTGGTAGATGTCAGCCACGCCCAGGCGGAGGAACAAATCCAGTCTGTAGACACGGTCCTCAAGGAAATCGGCGCGGATGGCAAGCCGACTTTGATGGTGTTTAACAAGATCGATCGTCTCAGCGGGGGGTCCTCGGCGCTGCCCCGATTTCTCGAGCGCTACCCGCACGGCGTCGCCATCTCGGCCACGACGGGTGAAGGTCTGACCACCCTGCTTTCGGAACTCAGCAGCCGGATTCGGCCAATGCGCGAATTCCTGGAGTTGTCGGTTCCGCACAACAAAGCTGAAGTAATCGCGCGGCTGCATGAACTGGGCCAGGTGGTGGAGCGCAACTATGAAGGGGAAACTGCCCGGTTCAAAGCCCGCATCCCTCCCCATTTGCACGACGAGTTCGCCGAATTCATGGTCCGGGAATTGCAGACCGCCTGAAGCTCCCGATCCGGCCACCCCCGAGCTCCCGTCTCATGCCTTACGCAGGCGTGTTCCAATATTCGGGATGAATGTCCGGAAACAGATTGTCCCGTTCCTCGAGCCCGGCCAGTTTGGCTTCGTCGACGTTGCCCGCCTCCAATTCCCGCCGCAGCCGGTGGAACTGGTCCAAATGATCGGTAACCCGTCGGCGTGCATACTCGGGCGATGTCCCCATGCGCAGAATGAAGGGCCAATCGCTGGCCTGCGCCAGCAGCAACTCGCGCGCAGCTTGTTTCAACACCCGAAACGTCAACGCGCCCGCCCCGCGATACCGGCCGACCAGGGCGGACATCGCGACTCCTGCTTCGCGCAATGGCGGATAGATGGAATGGTTCTTCTCGTTGAGCCAAACCTTCCAATAACCCTCCTCACCCCAGCTTGAATCCGCCGGGGTGCCCACCTGCAATGGCGGGCGTCCTTTCAAGAAAGCGCCCGGGGTGCTCAATTCCAATTCCCCGCGGAACGCCTGTGCCTGACGCGCCAATCGATCCAGAAATTCAGGCCCCTCATACCACCAATGCCCAAAAAGCTCGGCATCGTAGGGACACACAAAAACGGGCGGCAAAGGCAGCACGGTCGCCAGCCGGCGGGCAAGCTCGAGCCGCGCGTCCAGAAAATGGCGTGCGTGTTCGTCTGCCGCCGTCAGCGCTGCGGCGCGATCATAGAGCTCCTTTTCAGGAGTCGTCCCAGTGATGCGGTGATACTTAATGCCGGTAAATCCACGCAACCCGGGCGAGGCCAAGTACGGTTCGAGGTAACTCAAATCCAGGTCAAAGCCAATGTCGCGATAAAAGTCGCGGTACCGAAAATCACCCGGATAACCTTCGTCCCGGCTCCATACCTGGCGGGCGGATTCATCATCCCGACCAAAGGCCACAAGCCCGCCCGGAGTGAGCAACGGGGCGAAATGGGAAAATTGCGGCTGAGGCTGCGCGTCACGCAGGCCGTGAGTGTCAGTGATGAACCATTCGAGACCCGCCTCCCGCAGCAGGGGCTCGAACCGCTCGGACCAGGCGCATTCTGGGAGCCAGACGCCCGTTGGCAAAGCGCCAAAGCAATCCCGGTAATCATCGCGCGCTGTCAGTAGTTGCGCGCGCACGCTAGGCGGATGCGCCGCGTAAAGCGGGAGCAAAGCATGTGTGGCGGCGCTCGTAATAATCTCAATTTGTCCCCTTTGACGCGCCGCGCGAAATTGGCTGATCAAGTCACCGCCACAGGCAGTCCACAGCTCCCGCTGTCCAAAGAGCCTTTCGTAATAGAACACGGCGACCTGCTGCCAGGATTTCAAAAAGGTCGTACGATGAATTTCCCGGTCAGCCAGGTCGATGAGCCGATCCAGGTGCCGCCCACACCGGGCTTGCAGCAGCGGATCGCGCAGCATCGAGCACAGCGTGGGGGTCAAAGTGAGCGTGATTCGGGCGGTTACCTGGTCCCTTCGCCAGCCGTCCAGGATTTGCAGCAAAGGCAGATATGACTCGATAACCGCCTCGTAGAGCCAACTCTCCTCAAGAAAGCGTTCATGTTCCGGATGCCGCACAAAAGGCAAATGCGCGTGCAGCACCAGGCACAGACTGGCCGGACTCATTGGGTGTGTTCAGGGGCGGGAGTCCGGAGCGAAGCTTCCTGAGGGTGCGTGCCGACCTCGCCGGCGTACTGAGTCGCCCGGCTGAACCGCAAATCCGCCGAGCGCGTGTCGCCATGAGGCGCGGTGGCTTGAATCGGCAACCCATATGCGCCATCCGGCAACGCGAATCGATAGCTAAAGGTGCCGTCCGGACGTAACCGAATGCGCCGCCCGCCGATGGTCACAATGGCGTTGGGCTCCGTCGCCCCATAGACCACCAACTCGGCATTCACTTGAAACCAAAATCCGGGGGTAGGAAGCGCCTGCCGCACCACTGGAGGTTGACCTGACGGCGGGAACTGCTCCAACCGCTCGGCCGCAGAAGGCCTCAGCCCCACCACCTCCGGTAGACTGATCGAGGACGGCGCGACCTCCGACCGCTCCTGACCTTTTAGCAGGTGTTCGATTTCCGCTGAACCTTCCAAGGTTTGCTTGTTCGAGGTTGTCGAGATGACCTCCAGGAAAGCGGATTGTTGATCTGGCGACCAGGCCGGGGCGGGAACCGACTCCCAAAGCCGGGAGGGGGTCATTTCAAATGCAGCCTCGTGCGTCGCAGGCGCCGACCAAACGGGCGCCAGGTCAGGAGCAAACGAAGGAGGCGCCATGGGTGGCGAAACATCTAAAACCGGTTCAACACCGGCGCCGGATTCACCAGGTACCTCCGCAAAAGCAACTGCAGGCGGCGGCAACGGTGGGGCGGTGGCGACTATTTGTTCCGACTCGAAAACCGGTGCTGCCACCTGGGCGAATTTCACAGGTTCCACTGGAGGATTTTCCCCGATCGAAGGGGTGCGGACGGGCTCGGATGTGGCCAACCCGACCCAACCACCGCCGCGCGTGTTATAGCCCAATTCCACCACATACGGCGCTCCGGGCCGATCCACGTGCACGAACCAATGCTGGGATTCGGGATGCACATGAATTTCCCCCAAAGTAGCCCCGGCCGCCCTGCCCTCCTGAAGTCGTAAAACGAGATGCTCATCCACGGAACGGGCGTTGAAAGCCATTTGCTGTTCAAACGACATCGCCCAGTCGGCGTACAAGCAACGTGGATCGCGCGCGGTCAAATGCAGCTTAACCACCCCTGGCTCCGTTTGCGGAGGCGTTGTTGGGAGAGGAGTTGCCGAAGCTGCTTTCTCCTCTACCGACCGCGCCGGAACCGCTGTTGACACATACGGCTCGTCGCCTGTCAATAAAATCGGTGGCACTTCGATCAGGGATCCGTCCGCCGAGCTTTTGACATATACCGGCTCCACATGGGCGTCCGCCGTGGCCGCCGGAATATTCTCCTTTGCCGTTGACGCTGCGGAGACTGGGAGTGGTTGTGGAACTACGGATCGCGGGGCCACGGTTCGAGGCTCTGGCTCGGGTGTTCGAGCAACCGGCGGCGGTTGGGGATCAACCAAGGCCGGCGCTGGTGCAGATGTCGCAACTCGAGGTTTGCGCACTGCACGACCAACCGCTGCAACCGACCGCTTGGCGGGTTTCCTGGCTTTGACGGTGGCCACGCCCTCGAGAGCGGTGACTGCCACTCGGCCAATTCTCTTCCTCGCCGCAGGCTTGGTTTTGGTCTGAATCTCGACCGGCGGTTCGGGCATCGGTTTCGTGCCGGGGACTGGTTCGATGACGGGGCTGGGCTTGAGGGCTTTTGATTTCCGGGGAACTGGTGGTGGGACTGTGGAAACTACTGCCTTCTTCGCGAGGACTCGTTTGGGAACTCGGATGGAAGTCGGTGGGCGCGTCACCGGCTTTTCCACCGGTTTTGCTGGTGGTTGGGAAAGGGCCGAGGCCGACGGGGTAGCCTTCACCGACTTGCGCTTAATGGCCCTGAGAGGCTTGGGGGCCGGAACTGCGGCATTGCCGCTGGACTCCAAGGTCGTGGCAGCCTTCTCGATGGTGGCTGCAGCTGGTGCCGGTAACTCGACCTTTCTAACCGAACTCGCCTGTTTTATGGTGCCCGTGGATACCGCTTTAGATGGGTGAACCTTTTTGACCGGCACTTTCGCTTTAGGGCTCACTTTGATCGGCTCCCGAACCGCAACTGTTGGTGCCTTTTGCCTGACTTTCGGGAGCTTGGCTGGCGCGACTGCCTTGACGTCTGACGAGGATTGCTTTGGTGAAGACCGCCGCACCCGCCGGGCGGCGCCTGCGTTTTTCGTTTTCCGAACCAGAATTTTTTTTGTTCCCATACAGTGAGCGCCAAACCCATCGCGGGGGTGGATTTCAGGTTCGGTCACCGTGGAAAAGTCTAGATGGCGAAAGTATGGTGCGCAACCGGCAATTTAGGTTTGCCTTACCTCATTGGGCGGATTCAAGGCAACACGGTCAAAATGTTGCAGGCCTCAAGGATACAGCGGAGGCAATTGAGCCACGATTCAGTTTGCTCGCAGGCGGCGCTTGGTGCCGTCAACGACAGAAAGTTTGCTTAATCATTGAATGATTCGGCCAAACCAGCGTCCAAGAGACGATTGCAGAGTAAACGAAGCCTGGAGAGGACTTAGGCAAAACGGAGAGTTCGACCCCAAACGGAACGGATTCTCCTGATGCGAATGTTGCTTGCTTTTAGATCGAAATAGGTGTTTAGTTATGAAAGGGTTAAAAGTGAGTTTGATGACTCAGAAAAGAGCGCCATCCACCAGCAGCCACCGCAACGCAAAGCTCATTTACGTTGTGGATGACGAACCGTTGCTGTTGGAATTGGCATCTGTGATCCTGGAGCCAGCGGGTTATACGCTGCGATGCTTCCGGGACCCGATGTCTGCTTTGCGGGCTTTCGCCGAATCCGAGGAAAAACCGGAACTGGTCATCACCGACTACGCCATGCATGATATGTCGGGATCGGACCTGATCGGTGGGGTGCGTCAGGTGTCCCCAGATCAAAAAGTGCTAATGGTGAGCGGCACGATCGAAGAGCACGGGCTCCCTGTGGACGAGCGGAAACCGGACGATTTCCTGCCCAAACCTTACCGTGCGGCGGACCTCGTGGCCGCGGTCAAAAAGTTGGCGGAGTAAACCGTCAACCGCAGGAGCTCAGCCTCCGCGTTTCGTATAAGTTGGGGTATTACCAAATTAGTCTTTTCACTAATCGCGACGCCTCCACGCCCGCAGCCTATTCAGCTTTACTAACTTGCGCCGCGGGCGTATAGAAAGCTTAGGATTAAATTTCTAAATTTATGAAAAAGTGGATCATTCGCGGTGCGATCGCCTTCGTGGTGCTGGTGGTAATTGTCGTGGTGGTTATCGGCCTGACGTTGGATAGCGGCGTCAAGAAGGCGGTGGAATATGCCGGGCCCAAATTGACCCAAGTCGATGTGAAGCTGGATTCTGTAAGCCTTTCCCTGCTTTCCGGCTCAGGGAAGATCAAAGGGCTTGTGGTTGGAAATCCTGAAGGGTACAAGACCCCTTCGGCAATCAGCCTCGGGCTGGCAAGCTTGAGTCTGAGCCCCGGCTCGCTTTTTGCCGACAAGGTGGTCATCAAGTCCATCAATATTGAAGCTCCTGAAATCACCTTCGAGACGAACCTCAAGCAGAGCAACATCGGCAAAATCCTGGCGAATGTGGAAAGCGTCACAGGTGGCGGCTCCAAAACCCAGGAACCGGACAAGTCCGCTGGCGCTTCCAAGAAGCTCCAGGTTGACGACGTGAGCGTTAGCGGGGGCAAGATCAACGTGAGCGTCACCGGGCTGGCGGGCAAGACCGTGACGGTTCCCCTGCCCACTATCCATCTTTCCGGGCTCGGCCAGGGGCCGGAAGGCATTACCGGCGCCGAGCTAGCCAAGCTGCTCCTCGTTCAAATTGAGAAGAGCGCCGCACAAGCCGCGGCGGGTGCGGTCTCGGATCTGAGCAAACAAGCGCTTGGCCTGGGCAAAGATGCCGAGAAGACGACTACGGATTCGCTCAACAAAGCCACCAAAGGGATTGGCAACATCTTTAAGAAGTAGACCGGAACCGAATGTCGGGTTTGTCTCGACCCTGCGAAGCTCAGCTTTCGCCGCAGTTTAGGCGTCGAAAGCGCTGTGCGGTATGGAGTTGAGTATAGCGGCCAGGTAGCGAGGAGTTCGCTCCGCGAGCCCTCGCAGACCGCTGGATTCCGTCAACCCTTGGGTTCGCGGATTTTATCCTTCTTTTCCTCGAAGCCGGCGCGAATCGTCTTGCGATCACCTACCAACTGCTTTTCCAATTGCGCCACCGCCTCCTCGTCTCCACGTTCCACTGCCCCGGCGATTTCGCCTTGGAGCAAAAGCTCGCGCTCGGCCAGTTTTGCGGCGCATTGCGACTCCAAATCAGCGATCTGGCGTTTCTGGTCGTCCGTGAGTTTGACCGTGGGCGCGTTCTTGCTCAGGCGCTCCATGGCTAATTCAAAAGCGGTCTTCATTCTTTGTTACAGGTTCAGCATGCGACAGGTCGCCGCCTCGGTCCAGTCAAACCCCAGGAGACGTCGGGGATCCGTCGGAGGCGGGCTTTTTCTTCCAAGGCCGCTCCGGGAATTTGGGAGGGCTGCGAAAAACCTGGCTCTTGGGCTTGGGCCCGGCCAAATCAAGCTCCGTATCGGAGGTGGAAGCTGCGGCGGGTGCCTCGCGCCAGCCGGCAATTCGTGCCTGCAAACCATGGTGCTCGGCGGCGACTTTGTTCCCAGCCTTCATGTAAAACAGCGATAGATTGGTATGAACGAGCTGCTCCTGGGGTCGCAACTGCTCGGCTTTATGCCCCACGGAAATGGCCTGGGCGAAGTCACCCTTGCGATACCAAGCCATTCCCAGGCCCAGTAGCGCATCAAAATGGGCCGGATCATCCCGCGGCACCGCCTCCAACCCGGCGATAGCGCGGTCAAAATCGCCCTGGCTGAAGGCGTGCATCGCCTCGTCGAACTGCTCCTGTGCGGATGATGACATATCGTTTTTGACTTTTGAACCTAACGCGGGATCATAATCACGCAAGTTGTCCCTCCTGGTTTGGAGGTTTATTGACCATGCCAATCAAACTGATTTCTACGGATTTTGACGGCACGCTGTTCGCCGAGTTCGAAAACCCGCCGATCCCGGAGCGGCTGCAGGAACTCATCGCTTCATTGCAGCAACGCGGCGCCAAATGGGTGATCAACACGGGACGCGACATGTCCAGCCTCATGGAAGCCCTGGCCCGAGCCCGTATCGGCGTCGAACCGGACTACCTGGTACTCGTCGAGCGCGAGATTTTTCTCCACCACGAATCCAGTTACGTGGGGCTGGAACCCTGGAACCGGGATTGCGAACATGAGCACGCCGGCCTGTTTGCACGGATCGAACCCGACCTGCCCGAGATCGTGCAGTGGGTCCAGGACCGTTTTCATGCGCGGATCTATGAAGACCCGTTCTCGCCATTCTGCATTATCGCCAACTCCAACGACGACATGGACCAGATCCATGCCTATCTCGAGGATTATTGCGCCACGGTGCCTCACCTGGCGGTGGTGCGCAACGATGTCTACGCCCGATTCAGCCACACGAACTACAATAAAGGCACCGCCCTGCGGGAACTGGCTCAGCGCCTGGGTGTGGCCCCGGCGCAAACCTTCGCCGCCGGGGATCATCTTAATGATCTGCCCATGTTGCAGCGCCAATTTGCTCATCTGCTGGCTACGCCCGCCAATGCGGTGCCGCAGGTAAAAGCCCAGGTGCGCGCCGAGAAAGGGTTCGTGAGTGACCTGCATGCCGGTTGGGGTATTGCCCAGGCTCTCGAATATTACCTCAACGGTTCACGTCCCCGACCAGCCTGACGCTCTATGCCACCCGACCGCCGTGCCGTTATTGACGTCGGCACCAATTCCGTCAAGGTCCTGGTGGCCGAGGTGCGGCACGGACAGATCCATCCTCTCGAGGAGCAAAGTCTGCAAACGCGGCTCGGGCAGGGATTTTTCGGGGACCACCGCCTGCGCCCGGAGGCGATTAAGCGGACGGCTGAGGCAGTGTCCACCTTCGCAACCATCGCGCGGAATCATGGTGCTGCGACGCCACGTGTGATTGCCACCAGCGCCGCCCGCGACGCCGTCAACGCCGGCGAATTAGTGCAAGCGCTGGAACAGGCGGCCGGCTGCGCCGTCGAGGTCATCAGCGGTGAGCGCGAGGCTGACTGGGCTTGCCGTGGCGTACTCACCGATGAGCGTTTACGCGGAGAAAGTCTGCTCATCATGGACCTGGGCGGCGGCAGCACCGAATTTATTCTGGCAGAATCCCAGCAGGCGCGAATCAGCCACAGCTTTCGCCTGGGAACCGTTCGATTGCTCGAACGTTTCCCCCATGCAGACCCCCCACAACCCGCGGAACTCGCCCATTGCCGCGAATTCGCGCGCGATTTCCTTCGACGTGAGGTGCGCCCGATTTTCCTGCCCGGCGCCACTGTTCCGTCCTCCACCGCCCCACATCTGCTGGTCGGCACTGGCGGGACAGCGGCCATTTTGGGCCGAATGGAAGCCCGACTGGAGGATTTTGACCGGGAACAGATTGAGGCGCAGGTGCTTTCCCTGGCGCGGGTACGCTGGCACACCGAACACCTGTGGCGGCAAACGCTCGCCGAGCGGCAGACGGTTCCGGGTCTGCCACCCAACCGCGCGGATGTCATCCTCGCCGGGGTCGTGATCTACGAAGCGGTAATGGAGGAGTTGAGCCTTGACCGTTTGCGCATTAGCACGCGGGGCCTACGCTGGGCGGCGCTCCTGGCGGATCGGTAACGCTACTCACCGCAACGCCTCAACAGCTCCGCCTCATCGATCACCGGCACACCTAATTGCCGCGCCTTTTCCAGTTTGGACCCTGCGTCAGAGCCGGCCACCACCCAGGAGGTTTTCTTGCTAACGCTGCCTGCCACTTTCCCTCCGCGCGCCTCGATTTTGGCCGCCGCCTCCTCGCGCTTTAGCGACGGCAAAGTGCCCGTAAGCACAAATGTCTGCCCGGCGAACGGTCCCACGGCGGCCTGCGGTTGGAAAAGCGACGAAGTGAGATTCACCCCGGCGGCGCGCAATCGTTTCAGGATCTCGCGGTTGCGCCCGTCACCATGCCATTGCAGCAGGCTGCCCGCGATCACTTCCCCCACGTCTTCACACGCGGTCAGTTGATCAAAACTCGCGGCAAAAATATCATCGACCGAGGCGTAGCATCGGCACAGGGCTTTGGCTACTCCGGCGCCCACATGCAATATACCGAGTCCAAAAAGGACCCGCCACAGATCCCGGGCCTTGCTGGATTCGACCGCGTCGAGGAAATTCTGAGCCGATTTCTCTCCCACCCGTTCCAGCGTGAGGAGTGCCGAGAGCTTCAAGTAATATAGATCCGCCACATCCCGCACCAATCCGCTCGCCACCAATTGCCGGGCGAGCACTTCTCCGCCGCCTTCGATATCCATCGCACCGCGGGAGCACCAGTGCTCAATCCGCCCCCGAACCTGCGCCGGGCAATCCGGATTCAGACAGCGCCAGACCGAACCTTCCTCTTCCGCCTCATCCTGAGGTCCGGTTCGCGAAACCCGCGAGCCGCATTCGGGACAGGTCTTGGGAAAGTCAAATGCCTGCTCCCGCCCGGTACGCAAGGCGGCAACAACTTCCACGACGGCGGGAATTACTTCCCCGGCCTTCTCGATCGTCACCGTGTCCCCGATACGAATGTCTTTAGTGCGAATGTAATCGTCGTTGTGCAGCGTGGCGCGGCTGATGGTGCTCCCGGAGAGAAACACGGGCTCCAATTCCGCCACCGGCGTCAGCGCCCCGGTCCGTCCCACCTGCACCGTGATGGCTTTGAGCTTGGTCTGCGCCTGTTCTGCGGCGTATTTGTAGGCGATCGCCCACCGGGGCGCTTTCGAAGTGAACCCCGCCCGTTCCCGCTGGGCGAAGGAATCCAGCTTGATGACGGCGCCATCGGTTTCGTAACCAAATCCCCGGCGCAGGGTATCCAGCTCCGCTATCGCCTGCATGAGTTCCTCCGCCGAAGTGCAACGCCAGGTGCGTTCCGGTGTCCGAAAACCCAGTTGCCCCAACCAGGCCAGCATCTCCGACTGGCTGGTCGGGACACCCGGCCCCGCCTCAACCCGTCCCAGCCCATACAACAGGATGTCCAGCGGTCGCCGCGCCACAATCCGCGGATCAAGTTGCTTGAGCGATCCCGCCGCCGCATTCCGCGGGTTGGCAAAAATCTCCTCCCCCGCGGCCCGCCGCTCCGCGTTAATTTTGTCGAATCCGGCTTTGGTGAGAAACACTTCACCCCGTACTTCAAGCAGTGCCGGCGCCGCCGTCCCTGCTGCGATATGCAGCCGGGAGGGAATGCTCCGGATCGTGCGCAGATTCGCGGTGATGTCATCCCCGGTTGTCCCGTCGCCCCGCGTGGCGCCGCACACCAAACGCCCTTGTTCATATCTTAGATTAACCGCCAGACCGTCGATCTTGGGCTCGACAATCCAGACCAACGGTTCGTCCGGCAAGAGCCGCGCCACCCGGTTCACAAACGCCCGCAGTTCCTCCCGGGAATAGGTGTTGTCCAGGCTCAGCATCGGCACCAGGTGCAGCGACGGTTTGAATTCCTCGAGCGGCTGCCCGCCCACCCGTTGCGTCGGTGAATCGGGGGTGATGAGTTCAGGAAATTGCTGTTCCAGGTCGACCAATTGCCGATACAGCCGGTCATACGCCTGATCGCTCACGGTCGGTTGCGCGCGCACGTAATAGGCATGATCGTGCCTACGAATTTCCTCGGCCAATTCCGCGTGCCGACTCTGGGCTTCACTCAGTTTCATCAGGGAAGTTGTAGTCGTCCGCCTGAAAAATGCACGTGGAAATTCCCGCCCCGGGGGATTCGTACGGGATTTTTCGCTGGAATTTTAGCCGGATGCGCTACCTTGCCTCCGTATGAAGATTCAATCGCTCTCGATCGGCTTACGGGTGAAGCATGCACAGTATGGCGTGGGGGTGGTCAAAAGCATCTCCGAAAAGACCGCCGAAGTCCGTTTCGACGACGCCCTCCGCACGCTGGACCCGGAACTGAGCCAATTGGAGCCGGCCGAACCGGCGGCGGCGATCTCCGGGCTGCAACTCCCTCTGAAACAGTTCGTGGCCGCCACTGTGGAATCTGTCCTGGCGAACCTCGGCTACGAAAAGCCGGACGCGGTGGTGAACGAGCTTGGCCCCCGTTGGCACCGAGGCCGCCTGGTCTTGCATCCCGCCGATCCCACCATCCAGACCAAGGAAGTGCCCCTCGAAATGTTCTTCCACAAGATTGTCGGGCTGCGAAATCAGTTGCGCGTGCTGGAACAGAAAATTAACAGCCACACCGCCCTGTCCGATGGCGACAAAGTGGAGATGCAGCAATATATCTCCCGGTGTTATGGCTCGCTCACCACGTTCAACGTGCTCTTTAAAAACAAAGAGGACCAATTCTCCTCCAAAGGCGAGTAACGCGGTGGGGCAAATTGTGCCGCGAACACAAGACTCCCGAAATCAACCTCTCTCAGAATTGGGAGTCGTGAGGGTCGATTTTGTCTGCTTTTAAGACAGAAGGGGCAGCGAGTCGCGGGTTTGGTGCCAGGTCGCTGGGTGACGAGCCCTTGACACGGGAGCAGAATGGCCAAAAACTTAATTATCTTAGCCTTGGGTTCGTTTCACGGGCGTTTTCGGCTGAGTTGGTGCTGAACCTGCTAGCAGAGTGCTGGGCGTGCCCGTTTCCGGGTCGCCCGCCAATGTGTCTGACGTAAAATGAAAGTGCCCGTAGCCAATGTACTTGTGGTGGAAGACGACCCGCACATGAGGGAAGTGCTCGCTGTGCTGTTGGCGGACGAGCAAACCCTGCTTTCCAGCGCGCGTTCCGCCGCGGAAGCGCTCGCGTGCGTCGGTAGTAAGCACATCGACCTGATCCTGCTCGACCTCGGTCTGCCCGGCATGAACGGTTTTGAACTGCTCAAGCAGCTCAAGAACCAACCGGAAACTTCAATGATCCCGGTGATCGTTTTGACCGCCTGGAACAGCACCGGCGACAAATTGCGCGGGTTTGAATTGGGTGCTTCGGATTACCTCACCAAGCCCTTTGAAGCCGCGGAACTGCGGGCCCGCGTGTGCGCCGCGCTGCGCGCCAAACACCTGCAGGACGAGCTGACTCGGGCCAACCGAGAACTACTCTCGGCCCGGTTAGCCGCCGAGGCCGCAGCCCGAGCCAAAGCCGATTTTCTCGCTCACATGAGCCACGAAATCCGTACGCCGATGAACGGCATTATTTCGATGGCCAGCCTGGTGCTCGAAACCACGTTGAACAACGAGCAACGCGGCTACGTGGAAACGATTTATACCAGCAGCGAATCCCTGCTCACCATCATCAACGACATCCTGGACTTCTCCAAAATCGAATCCGGCAAGCTCGAGCTGGAAGCCGCTCCGTTCCATCTCCGCACTTGCCTCGAGGAAACCCTGGATTTGCTTGCGCCTAAAGCGGCCGAGAAAGGGATCGAAATCGCCAGCGACATCGAGGATGAACTCCCCGCTGAATTCCTGGGTGACATCACCCGGCTCAAGCAAGTCCTGGTAAACCTGCTTAGCAATGGCGTGAAGTTCACCGCGCAAGGCGAAGTGATCATTGTCGTGAAGGTTCTGGCGGCTCCCGGTCAGCATGCCGGTCCGACCGAACCGTGGCACCTGCACTTCTCCGTCCGCGACACCGGAATCGGGATACCAGTCGATCGGTTGGCACGGCTGTTCAAGTCTTTCAGCCAGGCCGACGCCTCCACCACTCGCAAATATGGCGGCACCGGTCTCGGCCTCGCCATCAGCAAGAGTCTCGTGGAAAAAATGGGCGGAAAGATGTGGGTGGAAAGCATCCCGCAACGCGGTTCGACTTTTCATTTTACCGTTCCCTTGCGCGCCTCGGAGAAAGCCAAGGCCGCGCCCGTTCCCACTCCGCCGCCATTCCCCGGCGCACGGGTGCTGGTGGTGGCGGGTCCACAAAGCGTGCGGGACCTCCTCCTGCGCCAGGTGCAAAAGTGGGGCATGCTCCCCACCGCCGTGGATACGGGAGCCGAGGCGCTCGAAATGCTGCGCTCCGGAAAAGTTTTCGACCTGGGCCTCCTGGATTTCTCCCTCGCGGATACCGAGGCCCGAGCGCTGGCCATACAACTCAAATCGCTGCCCTCCGCCTCCCAACTCCCGCTGGTGCTCCTCACCCCACTGGGGCGGCAAAAGGAAGAACGTGAGTATGCCGCGGAGTTGTTCGCCGATTGCCTTACCAAACCCCTCAAACCGGCGGTGATGGCCGAACTTTTCGCTCGTGTCCTATCAGGCCGCAAGGCCACACCGGCGCGGGTGACGGCGGTTGCCCCCGCCGCTCCCGCCCTGGCCGAACGCCTGCCGCTGCGCATGCTCCTTTGCGACGATAATGTCTTGAACCAAAAAGTGGCGCTCCGACTCCTCCAGCAAATGGGCTATCGGGCTGACGTCGCCGGCAACGGCTACGAAGCGCTCTCCGCCATCGACCGCGAGCATTACGACCTCGTCTTCATGGATGTCATGATGCCGGAGATGGGCGGCCTCGAGGCCACTCAAATCATTCGCGAACGCCAGAAGCAGACGGATCGCCACGCCACCTATGCCGCTCCCATCATCATCATCGCCATGACCGCCAGCGCCATGGCCGGTGACCGCGATAAATGCCTCAACGCGGGTATGGATGATTATATCCCGAAGCCGGTGCGGCCAAAAGAGCTCCGCGAAATTGTCCAACGCTGGGGAGAAACTCTGCAGCAAATGAAAGCGCAACCCCCTGCCGCCAACCCGGAGTCTGCATCCGCAGAAGCCAATGTTGAAGTCTCCAATACCGAGGATTCCCCGGTGGATATGACGCGGCTCCTGGACCTCACCGACGGGACCCGGGAAGGTTTGCAGGAGTTAATGAATCTCTTTTTCTCCCAGACTACAACGCAACTGGGGCAATTGACCGCGGCGGTGAAAGCGAGCGAAGCCGCGGAAATCCGCAGAATTTCCCATAGCTGCGCGGGCGCCAGCGCGACCTGCGGCATGCGCACCCTAGCCCCGCTCCTGCGCGAGATGGAAAACGCCGCCATCAATGCCGACGTCTCCACCGCGCCGCAGTTGCTCTCCCAGGCCGAGCACGAGTTCGCCAAGATCAAAGTATTTCTGGAGCCTCATCTGAAAGGGGCTCAAGCGCTCACTGCCAGCACCTAAGATGAAACGCGTCTTGATCATCGAGGACGACGAGGTCGTCGCTGGTATTTACCGGAACAAGCTGACTGAAGAGGGACACCAAGTCGAGGTGGCCACTGACGGCGAAACCGGCCTGCGCAGGATACTCGAGAGCCGCCCGGACACCGTCCTTCTGGACCTGATCCTGCCCAAACTCACTGGGGTGGAGCTGATTCGCAAAGTGCGCCAGGAACATGGGTTGGTCAGGATGCCGATTTTGGTTTTCTCAAACTCTCACATGACTTCCATGCTCCAGGAAGCTTGGAAAGCCGGCGCCACCAAATGCCTGTCGAAGGCCAGTACCAGCCCGCAGCAAGTTCTGGATACGATTCGCGAACTCCTCGATTCCACCTCGATTCCCTTCCTGGCTACCCGGGCTGCCGCCCGCCAGACCGCCGCGGCGGCCTCCATGCCCGGCGCCCCGTCCGCCCTCGGAGAAGTACGCGCCCAATTCCTCAACGATTTGCCGCTCACCCTTTCAAACCTGCGCACCCTCCATCGCGGCTTGTCCAAAGCGGAAAATGAGTCCACCCGTTTCCGCACCCTTCAGGATCTGTTCGAACGAGTGCATTCCCTGGCCACAGCCGCCAGTGTGGCGGAATTACCCAGTCTCACCCGCGTGGCGGAAGGTTTCGCCGCCCTGCTGCTGGAGTTTGAGAAGCCCGAAAACCTCAACACCTCGACCCTCCGGACCATCGCCAATACCATTGATTTTCTGGGGTTCGTGGTTGAAAACGGCCTCGTCCTGCTCGACGAGGATCTTTCCGACGCCACGATCCTGGTCGTCGATGATGAACCTATCTCCCGCCGCGCCGTTCGGCTCGCGCTCGAAAAAGGCAAGCTGCGGTCCATTTGTGTGGCTGACCCGAAATCCGCCCTCCAGATCGCCGAGGAGAACCATTTCGACCTCATCGTTTTGGATGTCAGCATGCCCGGCATGAGCGGATTCGATCTCTGCACCGCCATTCGCGCCCTGCCTAATGGCCAGGGCTCACCCACCGTGATCTTTGTCACCGGCCTCAACGACCTTGAGAGCCGCGTCAAATCCACCGTGAGCGGCGGTGTCGACTTCATCGGCAAGCCTTTTCTCTACCCGGAACTCGCCCTCAAGGTCCTCTGCTACGTCCTCCGTGGCCGATTCACCCAGGCGCGGGAGAAGAAGCGGAGACTCAACAGCACCATCGCGCCACGCCGCACCGTAGAAGCTTGAAGGTGCCGGCAGCGGCACGCTTGGAATAGCCGGGTTTCCCCAAAGCCGGCTGTTGCATTTTGGGATTGGCAAAATCCAAATCCCAACCATGATTCCCTTCCGTAACAATGAAATTTTTGATCATGGCCCTTGGTTTCTTGTCCGGAATACTCACCGCCACCTGCCAAACAAATGAGGTGCTCCCGCTTTGGCCCGACCGCGCTCCAGGCGCCCTGGGTAGCGGCCCGAACGACACCCCGACGTTGACCGTTTTCCTCCCGGAATCCACCAACCGCTCCGGGGCTGCGGTGGTAATTTGTCCCGGGGGTGGCTACGGTGGCCTGGCCAATCATGAAGGGGCTGATTATGCCCGGTTTCTGAACGAACAAGGCATCGCCGGTTTCGTCCTGAAATACCGTCTCGGCTCCGCAGGTTACCGCCATCCGGTCATGCTGCAGGATGCGGCCCGCGCCGTTCGACTCGTCCGCGAGCGCGCTCAGACCTGGCAGGTAGATCCCCACCGGATCGGCATCATGGGTTCTTCCGCCGGCGGACACCTCGCCTCCACCTTGCTCACCCACTTCGATGCCGGTCAACCCGACGCCTCCGATCCGATCGAGCGGCAGAGTTCGCGACCGGACCTCGGCATCCTCTGTTACGCGGTGATCTCCCTCGGGGAATTCACTCACCAGGGCTCAAAACAAAATCTGCTCGGCGAAAAGCCGCCCGAAGAACTGGTGCGCCTGCTCTCGAACGAACTCCAGGTCACCCCCAACACCCCGCCCTGCTTCGTCTGGCACACGTGGGAAGATAAGGCCGTGCCCGTGGAAAACAGCCTGCAGTTCGCCGCCGCCTTGCGCAAAGCCGGCGTGCCTTTCGATCTCCACGTCTACGAAAAAGGCGGCCACGGCATTGGCCTGGGCTCGAACCAATGGTCACCAGAAAAGCGCCATCCTTGGACCCGCGACCTGGTGTTTTGGCTGAACGCGCGCGGGTTCATCACCCAGCGCTGAGCACCGGGACCGCCGGACGCAACTGCACTTTGCATTGGCGGCATTACTCGGCCGCGCCTTCATGAAACCACAAGACATCGCCATTCCCATACTTCCCAGTCGTTCCTTGAATGAGACGCTGGCCTTTTTTTGGAGGCTCGGGTTTGAGGGAAGGATTCACGGTCACGGGGACTACGCCATTCTCACGCGCGACACAGTCGAGCTGCACTTTTTCACGCACCGCGAGTTGCGCCCCGCCGAATCATTTGCGGGGTGCTACATCCGGGTTTCTGACGTGGACAGCATTTACCGAGCTTTTGATTCAGCAGATTTGCCCCGGAAAGGCATTCCACGCCGGGACCCTCTGGAGGACAAGCCGTGGGGCATGCGGGAGTTTGCCATCGTTGACCCCGACGGGAACCTGATACGAATCGGACAGAAGCTCTGATCCCGGTTACCGAGCGCTAAATGATTTGACTCAAGTATCGACCGGTGAAACTGGTCTCGCACCGGGCGATATCCTCGGGAGGACCTTCGGCGACAATCTGCCCGCCCCCCGCCCCACCCTCGGGTCCCAAATCAATCACCCAATCCGCAGTCTTGATGACGTCCAGGTTGTGTTCAATCACAAGCAAGGTGTTGCCGGTGGCGCGCAATTTCACCAGCAACTCCAGGAGCTTGGCGACGTCGTGAAAATGCAGACCGGTGGTCGGCTCATCCAGAATATACAAGGTATGGCCCGTCGCCTTCCGGCTCAACTCAGCCGCCAACTTCACCCGCTGGGCCTCGCCGCCGCTAAGCGTTGTCCCCGACTGCCCCAAGTGCAGGTAGCCCAACCCCACTTCGGCCAGCGTTAACAGTGGCTCGTAAATCTGGGGCACCGACCGAAAAAAGGTCGCCGCCTCATCCACGGTCAAATCCAGCACATCGGCGATGTTCAGCCCTTTGTAGGCGATTTCGAGCGTTTCGCGATTGTACCGCCGTCCGTTGCACGCCTCGCAGGTGACGTAGACCGGCGGCAAAAAATGCATCTCGATCTTGATCAACCCGTCGCCCTGGCATTTTTCGCAACGACCACCTTTGACGTTGAAGCTGAACCGGCCGGATTCGTAGCCCCGAATCCGGGCGGCCGGCAGCCGGGCAAACAAATCGCGGATTTGATTGAACATGCCGGTGTAAGTGGCCGCGTTGCTGCGCGGCGTGCGCCCAATCGGGGTTTGATCAATGACAATCACCTTGTCCAGGCGCTCGTAGCCACGCAACTCCCGATGTGCGCCCGGCCGCTCCTTCGATCCGAAAAATCGGCGAAACAAGGCCCGCCTCAGGATGTCGTCGACCAGCGTGCTCTTACCCGAGCCGCTTACCCCGGTCACACAGGTCAATGTTCCCAGGGGGATCCGGGCTGTCACGTCCTTTAGGTTGTTTTCCGTCGCGCCCACAATCTCGAGCCACCCGCGCTCTTCGCTGGGTAGCGTGCGTTGGCGCGGCACCGGTATCGAGAGCTCGCCCGTCAGGTATTTCGCGGTCAGGGAATGCGGATGCGCCAGAATTTCGGGGAGCGTCCCGGCCGCCACCAATTCTCCGCCCCGCACCCCCGCTCCGGGCCCCAGATCCAGGATGTAATCGGCGTGCCGAATGGTGTCCGCGTCATGCTCCACCACCAGCACCGAGTTGCCCAGGTCCCGCAGTCCCTCGAGGGTCCGCAGCAACCGGTCGTTGTCCCGTTGATGCAGGCCAATGCTGGGTTCGTCCAGGATATACAGCACCCCCACCAGGCCCGCGCCGATCTGCGTTGCCAGCCGGATGCGTTGGGCTTCCCCGCCGCTCAGCGTCCCGCTCTCCCGATCCAGCGTCAGGTATCCCAATCCCACATTGCGCAGAAAACCGAGCCGCGCCCGGATTTCCTTCACGATTTCCTGCGCGATCTTCCGTTGAAATTCCGTCAGGGTCAAAGCGCGAAAGAACTCGTCCGCCTCGTCCACAGACAAGGCGCAGACGTCCATGATCGACAAACCCGGGAACGCCGGTCCCGCGCCGCTCGTCGGCCGGGGAGCACCGGAGCCCAACCGCACGGCCAGGATTTCCGGCTTCAGCCGTCGCCCGCCGCAGGCGTCGCAAAATTGCGGACTCATGAAGGCCTTGAGCCGGTTCCGGGTGAATTCGCTTTCGCTCTCCTGGTAGAGCCGCTCCAAATTCGGAATGACTCCCTCGAACGCCTTCCGTGTTTTCGTGGTGGTGCCCGAGCGCCAGAAATGAAAATCGATCTCCTCCTCACCCGAGCCGCGCAGGAGCACCCGCTTGAAATCTTCCGGGAGATCTTTGTAGGGCGCTTCCAGGTTTTGGTGATAATGAGCCGTCACTCCACGCAGCAGGGCCTTGTAGTAAACGATCATGCGTTTGCCGCCCCGACGCCACGGCAGCACTGCCCCCTGCTCCAGCGATTTCTCCGGGTCCGGCACCACCAGTTGTTCATCAAAAACCATCTTCTGCCCCAACCCATGGCAAACCGGGCACGCTCCCGCTGGCGCATTAAACGAAAAATGCTTCGGCGTGGGCGGCTCATAGCTCTTCCCAGTCGCGGGACTTAGATTCCGATTGGAATGGAGCGTCTCGACCCAATCGTTGGAGACCGCCGCACCCGCCGGCTGCGGCGGTTGGTGCAAGGTCACCAGCAAGCCCTCGCCCCACTTCAACGAAGTTTCCACCGAATCGCTCAGCCGGACCCGGATCTTCTCGTCGATCACCAACCGGTCCACCACCGCCTCAATCGTATGCCGGCTTTTGGCTTCGAGTTTCACCCGGTGATTGGCCAACTCCACCAACTGCCCATCGACCCGCGCCCGCACAAATCCTTCCCGCGCCAACCGCTCGAGCACGTCCCGAAACTCACCCTTCTGATCCCGAACCACCGGGGCCAACAACATCACCCGCGAGCGCGATGGCAACGCCAGGATCCGATCCACAATATCGCTCGTGGTCTGGGTGACGATCGGCACGCCGGTTTCCGGACAAAACGGCTGGCCCACATGCGCATACAGCAAGCGCAAGTGATCGTAAATCTCCGTGGTAGTGGCGATGATCGACCGGGGACTAGAGCCCGATCCGCGCTGCTCGATGGCCACCGCCGGCGAAAGCCCTTCGATAAAGTCCACCTCCGGCTTCTGCATCTGATCCAGGAATTGCCGGGCGTAAGCGGACAGCGATTCCACATATTTCCGCTGGCCTTCAGCGTAAATGGTGTCGAAAGCCAGCGACGACTTCCCCGAGCCGCTCAGGCCGGTAATCACCACCAGCTTGTCGCGGGGAATGCTCAACGTGAGGTTCTTCAGGTTGTGCTCCCGGGCTCCGCCAATCTTGATAAAGTCTTTGCTCATCCGCAAATTCCCGAATCAAACAATCGTTAAGCCTACCCGTTTTTTATTGCCAAGCAAAGCCGGGAATCCCGAATGTCTTGATGAATTCGCGTGGCGTCAGGAACACCGCGATCCATCGACACCACGGGCTCTCCTGTGATTGGACCTATTCCCGATGCTCAATTCTGGAGAACTCGTGTCTCGAGTGAGACACGAAGCCTGTTCAACCAGGTCGGGACAATTCGGCGGCGCTGACCCAGCTCACGAGCTTACGATCAAAGTTGCGACGGGATACTGACGCGGTAGAAACGGCCTGGGTTGATTCCAGGCCCGTCGGGATCTATCACCTCCAGAGTGCGCAGATCAGTGGTGGCGGGAATATTTGTCAGCGTAGTCGGGCTGCCCCCATTGAGAATCGTCTGCCACGCCACCGCGTAGGCGACTCCCGCAAGGGCGGTGAAGCCGATTCGAAAATCACCGGCGGGCGTTCGCACTGCCGACTTAATGAGTGGGGGTTCAACAACATTCGGCCGGCCGGCGGTCGGAGGCGCCCCCAACCAATGAACCGGGTCATTTCCATACACCAACGCGCTGCGGCGTTGCAGAGAATCGCCGGTGCCATCGGGCGAATCCGGCCAGGGAGCGCGGTCCTCGTATGCCACCCGGTCCACCAGGATATAAGGGACCAAGCCCGGACGGGGTCGATCGGGAAGCTGGGGCGCGTCCGGCTTATACAACTCGATCTGTTCGCCCCGATTGTCGAGCTTGCCGCTGTACGGCCCCATGACCATGACGTTGGTAGGCACATGATACTTCGCGCGAAAGGCGTCCGCCTGAGCCGTATTCGTCGGACTGAAGCTCACCACCAGTAGATAAGACCGCGCCGACATTGTGACGTTTGACGGGAAATCAAAGCTCACGCCATTGCGCAGGCGCCATTGGTTGGTCAGGTGCAGCGGATCGTAAAGCGGTGTCGGGACATAGGCGGCGTTGAATAACTCGAGGTATTCATCCGCGGTATTGTCCTGCAACACCCCGTCGACCAACTGGTCGGGCGGGTGATACATGATCTCGTTGATGATGACCGGCCCAAGCAAGGGATAGGCATTGGTTGCGCCGACGCCGGTGCGGAATTGCGCCAGGCTAGCCGGGTTGGTTACGCCCAAGGTCAGCGCCGCACCGGCCACGAAATCCACGCCTCGGCTGGTTTCGAATCGACCGAAAGAAATCCCGTTTTGCGCGGGACCAAAGGTCTGCACCAACTGTTCGCCGGTCAACACGCCACTGGCATTGCCGCTCGCCAGCACCACCTCTCCCGCCTCATAGGAGTTAAAGGTAAAACCCAGCCCGCCCGGATCAAACTGGTATTGATAAAACACTTTGAAACCCCGAGCCGGAATAACCGTACCCGCCGGGATCCGGTAGCGCATGGGATCGTTGCGATTGTTGCTCAGCCACCAATTGCCCAGATCAACCGCGGTCGCGGTGGGATTGAAAAACTCGACCGCGTCTTCAAACGGCGAGTCGGTGTGCGTGAGAATCTCGTTCACGACCACGTTGGTGAGCGTGAGAAAGTTGCTCTGCTCCGGCGTAGCTTCATTCACGCGGAAGAAGATGATGTTGGTTCCCCCATCAGGTAGCCGACCCTGTGAGACATTCAAGGTCTGCGGTCCGAAGGTCACTGTGTCCAGCACCGTCACCCCGTTGGCCGCATAGAGAGTGAGCGTCTCGCCATTGGAACTGCTGAGTTTGAAGTCTAAATGGTTCGCCGAGGTCTTGGCCAAATCATCCGCAATAAACTGGATGAAGCCGTTGGGGCCGATGAAGGACAGGGCTGGAATCGGACGATTGGTCAGCGGCAAGGAAGTCTGATCGGTAATCAACAGGCCGCCGACCGCCACCGGCAGATTGGTTCGATTATAAACCTCCAACCAATCGGGGTTGGGCGTGGCGTTCGCCATCCATTCATTGAACCGCAGAGCCGTGACATCGCCCAACGGTTGCGCCTGGTTGGCCAGCCCGGGGGTGGGGACGGTAAGCGTCCATGCGCCCGTGGCGTTCGGCACTCGCCCCAGGGACCAATCAGTCAGTTGCAGCCCAAACACCACTGAATCGCGCAGAACACTGCCGGTGTCGTACAGCCCCGCGGCCTCGCCCTGGTTGTTCAAGGCGAAGCCGGTATGCAACCCGGGCGCGCTGGTCAGAGTATCACACCACACCAGGAGGTATTCCCCGGGCCCCAGCACCGTGTTGGTCGGGAAAACATACTTGCGCGGTTGCGCCAGGTTGTCCGTGAGGCTCCACCCACCCAGGTCAACGGCCTGCGTGGAGGGATTGTACAGCTCGATGTAATCCGGGTAAGCGTCACCGTTGGAAATGATCGAATAATTATCCGCAAGGATTTCGTTCAGGACCACCTGGCCGGGGACGTTGGTGGCCATTATGAGCACCGTCCCGACTCCCATCAGAATTTTGAACATTCCGGTCTTCATTTCTTATCTGTGAATAATAACACAACGCACTAGCGGATGTTAAGCGCTCCTTCGCTGCTGCCGCAAGATTCCGGCATCCGCCCCAGGAGCTCCGGCTGCTTCTACGACGCTCAAGTTCGCAGCCAAAAACGTTGCAGACCCGTCCAAGTCTGGCTCCTTTTCACTGGGCAACCGGGCCAGCCTAACTAGACTGCCACCCATGGCCAACCTGCGTTTGGGAATCATCGGTTTGGGCAACATCGGTCAGCATCACGCCAGCTACCTGGCCGCGGGCAAGGTTGCGGGCGCCGACCTGGCGGCGGCAGCCTCGAGTGCGCCGGCCAAACTTGAAAAGTTCAGGCCGGCGGCGGGTTTCCTCACCGGGGAGGCCTTGATCCAATCCGGGTTGGTAGATGCGGTCCTCATTGCCACGCCACATTACCAGCATACCACCCTGGGAATTCAAGCTTTGGAGCGGGGATTGCATGTGATGGTGGAAAAGCCGATTTCAGCGCATAAAGCCGACGCGGAACGATTGATCGCCGCGCATCAGCGCCGACCGGACCTGGTTTTTGCCGGCATGTTTCAACTCCGGGCGGAGCCGCGCTATTTGAAGATCAAATCCCTGCTCGAACGCGGCGAACTTGGGGAAGTGGTGCGCGTCAGCTGGATCATGACCGACTGGTATCGCACCGAAGCCTATTATGCCAGCGGCGGTTGGCGGGCCACCTGGCAGGGAGAAGGCGGCGGGGTCTTGCTGAACCAGTGCCTGCATAACCTGGACGCCATGCACTGGCTGCTCGGACCGCCGGCCCGCGTGCGCGCCTTTTGCCAGCTCGGCCGGTATCACCAAATCGAAGTGGAGGATAATGTCAGCGCATTCCTGGAATACCCGAATGGCGCGACCGGCGTGTTCGTCGCTTCCACCGGTGAAGCGCCCGGTTCCAATCGGTTCGAAATCGCCGGCACCAGGGGCAAGGTGATCCTGGAAAACAACCAGCTTCATTTTACTCGCAACGAGTCGGATATGCTGGAATTCAGCCGCAACGCCGCTTCAGGATTTGCCAAACCCGGCAATCAAGTGGAGCAAATTCCCTTCGAAAACGCCGAGAATCCTCACGCCATACTGATGCAAAACTTTGTGGATGCCATCCGGCAAGGCGCGGCGCTCATCGCCCCGGGCGCCGAGGGGGTGCATTCTGTCGAACTCGCCAATGCCATGTTGTATTCCTCTTTGCAGGAAGCCACGGTCCCGTTGCCGCTCGACGGCAAGGCTTACGAAACCCGCCTCAACGAGCTCATTGCCGGCTCCAACCACAAAAAGCGGGTGGTCCAAATTTCCAACGAAGATTTCACGCAATCCTTCAACCGTTGAAGGTGAGGTTTCCCCTTGTAACGCTGGCTTCCTCCCCGGCGGGTTTTGGCGGCGATCACTGCCCGGACTGAGGTGTGCGAACCCGAGAATGGATCCCCTGGGCAATCTCCGTTTGTGCCCATTCGATCTTTGCTTTGAATTCGTCACTCACTTCCAACTGATCTTCTATGAAATCGTCGAGCCAGTCCCTGACAACCTGGAGATCCTGAACTGACAAACTGGCCAGGGCCAGCTCGATTTCTTTGACCGTGCTCATACGCTGCAAAATGAGTTGCCCGCTTACGGCGCATTGGCGAGTATGAACGCCTGATGGGATTCAATCGTTTCCCGGGACAAGAGCAGAGTGTGCAACTGCTTCAGCGATCGCTGGAGCGGGGACGCCTGGCTCATGCCTATCTTTTCACCGGTCAGGATCTCGACGAACTGGAAGCCTTGGCCACCACGCTGGCCAAGGTGCTGAATTGTGAGCGGCCAATCAAAACCGGAGGAATCGATAGCTGCGACGATTGCCCGCACTGCCGCAAGATCGAAGGACAGACTCACCCGGATGTGCATTACGTCCGGCCCGAGTCCAAGACCCGGGTAATCACGGTGGACCAGTTGCGGGACCTGTTGCAAGAGATTTACCTGAAGCCCAACGAAGCCCCGTACAAGGTGTTTGTCATCGTGGCGGCGGATCGTATGAACGAGAAGGCTGCCAATGCGTTTCTCAAGACCCTGGAAGAGCCGCCGCCCAACTCAAAGTTGATCCTGCTCACCACCGAGCCGCAGCGGCTACTGGATACAATCCTTTCCCGCTGTTTGCGCCTGAATTTTTCCGGCGCCGCCGCACCGGCACTCGCCCCTGAACGGCAATCCTGGCTGCTGTCGCTCACGGATACCGCCGCCGCCGGCACGAAAAGTCTGCTGGGCCGATACCGGCTGCTCGATGTCCTGCTGGTCGAACTGAACCGGATCAAGGAATCGGTGGAAGAGCAACTTTCCGCCAAGTCGCCGCTCGAACGTTACCCGGACGCCGAGCCCGCCATGCGAGAAAAGTGGGAGGATGAATTAAAGGCGGCGATCGAAGCCGAATACCGGCGTCAGCGTGGCGAACTGCTCAGCCTGGTGCATTGGTGGTTGCGGGACGTGTGGATCGAGGTGTTGAGGGGAAAAGCCGATGCGGAAGCGAACTCCCTGCTACGCTTTTCCGGCCTGCCGGGAACGGCCAGGATTGCAGCCCGGCTGGATGCGGAACGGGCTACGGAGAATCTCCAGGTGATCGAGCAGTTGCAGCGGTCGTTACACACTAACGTGCAAGAAGCGCTGGCGATCGAGGTTAGTCTGCTGAAACTGCACCTATGAAAGTCGGTTCCAGCGCCCGCAAGCCAGCGGCACCGGTCACACCCGCCGAGAAAGCCGACTGGCTTTTTCCCGCTTTGATGGGCGCCTTCCTCGGCCTGGCCTTTCTGAAGTTTGGCAATCCGCCCATCATGGCCAAGTTTGAAACGGCCCCAACGAATATCTACGAATTCATCATGGGGTATCCCTGGCCGTCGGCCTGGGCTTACGCGGGTCTGATCGCCTTGGGTATTGCTGGTGCGGCCTGGGCTCGACCGAAAGCACACCGCCCACACTGGCTGGTGTTCTTACCCGCAGTGTGGTTTGCCTGGCAGTTCGTATCCAGCATCTTCACGATCGAATATGCTCTGTCCCATGAAGTTGTGAAACATTTTGCCGGTTGTGTCGGTTGTTTCTACCTCGGGTACTTTTGCCTGTCGCGCAGTCGCCACATCGCCGTCTTCTTTATCTTTCTGCTGGGCGCGCTGGCCCTGGTTACCATCGTAGGCTGGGACCAGCATTTCGGAGGTTTGGAGGCTACCCGGAAGTACTTCTACCTCTACCTCTATCCTCAACTCAAAGAAGTTCCCCCTGAGTATCTTAAGAAGATTTCGAGTAATCGCATCTTCGCAACTCTCTTTTACCCAAATACTTTGGCTGGAGCCATCTTATTGCTGCTGCCAATATCGCTGGCGTTAATCTGGAAAGCCGAGGGCCTGTTTACCAAGGGCGCCAGGTTCCTTTTGCTGGGCCTTTTTGGCGCAGGAACGCTGGCGACGCTCGTGTGGTCTGGATCCAAGGCCGGATGGTTACTGGCCTTGGCGCTGGCCGTATTCGCTCTGCTACGGCAACCCCTGCCCCGAAAGGTGAGAATAGGGATCGTTGCCGTCCTGCTCAGCCTGGGGATAGTCGGCTTCGCGGTTCGCTACGCCGGTTTCTTCCAGAAAGGCGCCACCAGCGTTACCGCGCGCATGGACTACTGGCACGCGGCGGCCGTGATTGCCGCCCAACACCCCGTGGTTGGTACTGGGCCAGGCACCTTCTCTAAACCCTACGCAGCCATCAAGAAGCCTGAATCCGAGATGGCCCGGCTCGTCCACAACGACTACCTGGAACAAGCCTCGGATTCAGGGCTGCCTGGAGCGCTGATTTACCTGGTTTTCATTTTCGGCAGCCTGTGGAAGGCCTATCGAGAAGGAATTCGAAAGGACTTGGTGGCCTTTGCGGCCTGGCTCGGGGTCTTTGGATGGGCGCTCCATGGTTTTATGGAATTCGGCCTTTACGTGCCTGCCCTGGCCTGGACCTCAATGGCCTTGCTTGGCTGGCTCCTAGCCCGAGCCCGGAATCCCTTGGACAAAGCCACTGCCGGGTCTTAGACTCCATGCTACCCATGAAAGTTCTGTTTTTGAACGGCCCGAACCTCAATCTCCTGGGCACCCGGGAACCCGACAAATACGGGCGGCTTACCCTCAAGGAGATCGAAGCACAGGTCCGCGCCAAGGCGACCGGCATGGGAATATCCGTCGAGTTCCGCCAGTCGAATCTCGAAGGGGAATTGGTCACTTGGATCCAGCAGGCCAAGGGTGAGTTCGAGGTAATCGTACTAAACGCCGCAGCCTACACCCATACCAGCGTTGCTCTCCGGGACGCCATCGCCGCAGTCCAGGTTCCCACCATCGAAATCCACCTTTCCAATGTCCACGCCCGCGAAGAATTTCGTCATATCTCGTTGATTGCACCGGTCTGTCGGGGGCAGATTGCCGGATTCGGCGCCGGATCGTATGAATTAGCTCTGGAAGCGGCCGTTATTGTTAAAGGTGCGTCCAAACCTGTCTGAAAGGCACCTATTTTTGGCATTTTTTGGCAACCATCAGATCGGGCGCCCGCTCAGATTTGCCTCTTGACGGGCTTTTTTGAGAGGAATATGATGCGTCCCAGTTAGTAATTCTAGACCGAAGCAGAGTCGAGTTTCGACTGCTGCTTTTTTGCTATAGAGAAGTGGTCAGGGGACCAATAACTGAACAACTCTAACGACCAACACTTGTGGACCTAAAAGATATCAAAGCCATCATCGACTTGATGAAAAAAAACTCCGTGACGGAGTTCGAGTTGGAGAAGCAGGACTTTAAGGTTCGGTTAAAAAGAGGCGGCAATGGAGGGGCGGTCGGAATGTCCTATGACGATCTGCCCGCCCAGTTATCCGCTCCGGTCCTGCTTCCGACGCCGGTGGCGGGCAATGCAGGCGCGCCGACTCCAGGCGGCTCCGCCGCTAACGAGTTGGAAATCAAATCCCCCATGATCGGCACTTTCTACCGGGCGCCTTCTCCGGAATCTGGGTCTTACGTCGAGGTAGGCACCGAAGTCAATCCTGAGACCGTGGTTTGCATCATTGAGGCCATGAAGGTAATGAATGAGATCAAAGCCGAGGCCAGGGGGGTGATTACGCAGATATTGTTGGACAACGCCAAACCCGTCGAATTCGGCCAACCGCTATTCAAGTTTCGGCCCATCTAAGCTCATAGCTCACTTTTAGGCAGGACACTTCCCAGCCCATGTTCGAAAAAATTCTCGTCGCCAACCGGGGTGAAATCGCGGTGCGCATCATTCGCGCCTGCAAAGAATTGAACATCCGCACCGTGGCCGTCTACTCGGAGGCAGATGCCAATTCGATGCATGTTCAATTGGCTGATGAAGCCATCTGTATCGGTAAAGCTCCCGCCGGTGACAGTTACTTGCGGATCGACCGCATCATCAGCGCTGCCGAGATCGCGGATGTGGATGCGATCCACCCGGGGTATGGGTTTCTGTCGGAAAACGCCCACTTTGCGGATGTGTGCGAGAGCTGCAACATCCGATTCATTGGACCGAATTCACGGGCGATGAACGCGATGGAGGATAAAGCGGTGAGCCGGGCCTTGGCTAAGAAGGCAGGCGTCCCGGTGCCGCCTGGATCCGAAGGTGTGGTCGATACCGAGCAGGATGCACTGGCGGTAGCCAAACGCATCGGGTATCCGGTGATGATCAAGGCGATCGCGGGTGGCGGCGGACGCGGCATGCGTGTGGCGCACAACGACATTTCCCTGGTCAAAGGCTTTCACACGGCCCGAACCGAGGCCGAAAAATGCTTCGGTAATTCCGGCGTTTACATCGAGAAATTCATCGAGAACCCGCACCACGTCGAATTCCAGATCCTGGGCGATAACCGGGGCCATATTATTCATCTGGGCGAACGGGATTGCTCGATCCAGCGGCGCAACCAAAAGGTAGTCGAGGAAAGCCCGTCGCCGTTGATCGATAATAAGTACAAGAAGCTGCGGGAAAAGATGGGTAAAGCGGCGGTGAAAATCGCTGAGGTAGCAAATTATACCAACGCGGGCACCGTGGAGTTCATCGTCGATAACCAGGGCAACTTCTACTTCCTGGAAATGAACAAGCGCATCCAGGTGGAGCATCCGATCACCGAGGAGGTGACGGGCGTGGACCTGGTACGCTATCAGATCATGATCGCGATGGGCGAACCGCTGCGCCATTCGCAGAGCGATATCCAGTTCAAAGGGCACGCCATCGAGTGCCGGATCAATGCCGAGGATCCGTTCGACGAGTTCCGGCCCAGCCCCGGCCGTATCGAGATGTATTATCAACCGGGCGGACGCGGAGTTCGCGTGGATACTCACGCCTACGCGGGCTACTCGATCCCGCCACACTACGATTCCATGATCGGCAAACTCATCACTTACGGAAAAGACCGCCGGGAAGCCATGGACAAAATGAGCCGGGCGTTGAGCGAGTACATGATCACCGGGGTGAAAACCACGATTTCCTTCCAGCAAGCCATCTTGCAGGATCCGAACTTCCGACGCGGAGTTTACTCGACGACCTTCATTGAGCAGCTTCTAAGCGGCGCGCGGCGGGAGTTGCTCGAGGAAAAAGCCTGACCCGGCGCGCGTTCCGCCAGTGAATAAGAGTTTGACACTGCGTCACCGCACTTTTAGGTTTTAGCAACATTTAAATTTTATGGCTGAGAACGTTCCGAATATTCCATCGCCCAGCGGCGCAATGCCCCCGAAGAAAGAAACCGGCAAGGTCCAACCCAAGAAGGAGACCGTTCGCATCAATTTGCCGCCCAAGCCCTCAGCCGCTCCGACTATCAAGCTGCCGACTCTGCCTCCGGGCGGACCTGCTGGCGCTCCACCGGCCGCGGCACCCGCCCCGGCCATGGGCGCCGCAGCGCCTGCCGCCGCACCGGCAC
>DBMR01000109.1 GCA_002298785.1 Verrucomicrobia subdivision 3 bacterium UBA693 | reverse complement strand
CACTAACTAAGGGCCATTCGGGGTCAGTCCCTAGTATTGACAACTAATATTAAAGGAACCCAAACGAGACGTTGTCGTCCGCTACCTCACAGGAGCATTTTGGATGAAGGAGACAAGCGAGCTGGGAGGCTCAGCAGTAAGCCGCATTAAAATACTTATTTACATCCGAATTTTGTACGTGCAAATCCCGGCAAGCTGCTCATTCTTGAATGACTGTTGTCATGGGTAATTCAGGAGGACAGCTACATATCGACGAGTTGCCGGGATCAAGGGGCGCCGCTCCAGGAGCCTCGCAAGCGGAGATACGGTTTTGGGCGAAGACCACTTTGGACGGTCGCGCAGGTATCAGTGTTAGAGACCACTGTCTGAATGTCGGCTGTATCACCGAGACAATAATCAATACCCTGCCTGAAACTGTCCGCAAGCTCCTACCTCAAGGAGCCGCAACACTCGCAGCCCTGCATGACTTGGGCAAAATCACCGTCGGGTTTCAGGCTAAATGTCCTCAATGGCTTTGTCTAACGGCGCTACCCCAGGCTGGTAGCGGCGAAATAGCGTTATCCATCACGGATCATGCTTTGGTGAGTCAGCGGTTCCTGCAATCGCTGCCATAGTTTTCATCGGGCCGGTTGTGGGCCGTGGCAGTCGGGGCGCACCATGGCCGGCCCAAAGGACGCAGAGTATCTCCCGACAGTCCACCAGAGGTCCTCTTTGAGTGGGCGCAAGAATGCAGGATGGCCCTGTTCAAGGAGCTCCAGCAGGTGTTTGGAGCGATTCCGACCACTCCCCCCGATCCGCGTTTCGGCACCTACCACTCAGACTTATGGCTACTTGCCGGGCTTATCACGTTCGCCGATTGGGTTGGCTCGAACGAAGCCTGGTTCTCAGCGGATACCGGACTGCCGCTGGACTCGGCCCGGCGCCAAGCGCGGTTAGCGTTAAGCCAGATTGGCTGGCCTGGGGCAACCTTACGCTCGACCGACTTCAACACGGCGTTCGCAGAAGGGCCGGGCGCGTCCTTTTTTCCCAACGCGCTTCAACAGGCCGTTGCCGACGCAGCCGCATCTCCCGGCATAATGGTGGTTGAAGGCCCGATGGGGTGCGGTAAAACTGAAGCTGCCCTCCACGCCGCCCAAAAACTCATCTCTTCCGGCTGCCACCACGGCTTTTATTTTGCTTTGCCCACCCAAGTCACCAGCAACCGAATTCATCGACGAATTGAGCGTTTCCTGAGGCGCACGCTGGCTGACCAGGCATCGTTCCGCCTGATCCACGGCAATGCGTGGCTTGAAGACGACTTCGACATTCGCATCAACCCCACCCCAAGCGGCGGGACGACTGAAGGGGACAACTCATCGGACACGACGCGCGACGCTCGCTCGTGGTTCGCTTCCGCCAAACAGGCCCTGCTTGCCCCTTATGGCGTGGGAACCATCGACCAGGCTTTGCAGGCGGTGGTAGCCGTGAAGCATTTTTTCGTACGGCGGTTTGCGCTGGCCGGCAAGGTGATCATTCTCGACGAGGTTCACTCCTACGATGTTTATACCGGCGCCCTGGTCGTGGAATTAATTCGCGAATTGGTGCAGCTCGGATGCACGGTTATTGTGCTTTCCGCGACGCTCACCACGGATCGGAGGCGCGAGTTGCTCGCGGCTGCTGGAGTCAGCGATAGCTGCCAACAAACCGGCTACCCGTTGCTCACCGTGGGGGATCGAGCCGGAGGAAGTTCCCAAGTTAGCCCGCAATGGCCGTCTCGCCTGACGGTGGGCATTCGTGCAGGCATCATCCGCGAAGAAGAAGCCATTGAGGAATTGATTCGACGCGCCGAGGCTGGTGAACAGGTTCTTTGGATCCGTAACACCGTCGTGGAGGCACAGGAGTCGTTCCGCAAGGTCGCGGCTTCACTTCGGGAGGGTCAGGTCGATCTGGGGCTGCTTCACAGCCGCTACCCCTCGCGCGTCGCGCCGAATTGGAAGAGGACTGGCTTGAACGACTTGGCAAGAACCGTCCAGCGAACGGGCCTGGCAGTATCCTGGTGGCCACGCAGGTGGTGGAACAGAGCGTAGACATCGACCTCGACTTCATCGTCTCGGACCTGGCCCCGACAGACATGATCTTTCAACGGATGGGCAGGCTGTGGCGCCACACTCGCCCTCATCGCCCCGCCGCGCGGCCGGAATTCTGGATTCGCCTGCCGGATACCCTTTCACCAACCGGAGCGTCCGCGCTCAAATCGGCCCTTGGCCGCAGTGCCCGCGTTTATGCCCCGTACGTGCTTCTCCGAACGGCTGCCGTATGGAAGTCCAAGGTGCAGATCACACTACCGGCTGACATCCGCCCAATGTTGGAAGCGACCTATACCGAGCCCGACGACCTCGAGCCGGACGCCTGGCGGGAGCTGCGTGACGAACTGGAGAGCGAAAAGCGTGAACTGGCGGCCAACGCGGAAGCGGCGACGTTGGTCCTTGGCAGACCCGCGCTCCGGGATGAGGATGGAGTGCTTACTCGCCGCCGAAGCGCCCCGACAATCCCGGTCGTGCTTCTGCGTTCCGTTGCAGCCGGGGCGAACGGCGGCACGCTGGCGGTGGCACTGGACGGCACCCACGCCGAAATCAGCCCGCACGAATGGCGGAGAAGTTCAGCGAAGTTTCTTCATCAATGGATGGTACGTGTCCCACGATGGATGATCCCGGCAACCGCAACCCGTCCGAACTGGCTTGCACTGCACGGCCCACCCGATGCGGTGGCCGGCGTGGTGCAATCAAACGGTCGCTGCGTTTTCGGGGAGGATTCGTCCGGCCTGGCTTACGACCCGCGTCTGGGGGTCTTCGCTGACCGGAAGTTGCCCAAAAATTTTCAGCAAAAGGACCACGATGAATTTGACGATTGACCCTTGGGTCCCGGCGCTAAGCGCCCAGGGCCGCACCGAACTGTTCAGCCTCGCCGACCTTTTTGCCCGGGCGCATGAGCTTCGCGACCTCGCCGCGAAGCCCCACGAGCGTATCGCATTGATGCGACTTCTGGTTTGCATTACCCAGGCAGCACTTGAAGGCCCTGCGGATGAGGAGGCTTGGCAGAGCTGCCGGTCCCTCATCCAGCCTCGCGTGCGCGCCTATCTCAAAAAATGGGGCCATTCCTTCGAACTCTTTGGCGACGGCGCCCGATTCCTGCAGGTGCCAAACCTTGCTCCGGGCAAGGAGTCGGATGACGGCAACCCCTCAACCAAACTCGATCTTGCCTTGGCCACGGGAAACAACTCGACGCTTTTCGACAACGAAGCTGGTGCCGAACGCACAACTCCATCCGCCCGAGCGGCTCTGAACCTACTCGCCTTCCAGTGTTTTGCGCCGGGCGGGCGCATCGGGGTGGCCAAATGGAACGGGAAGGACACGGCAGACAAAGGTTCCAGCAACCACGCCCCCTGTACTCCCTCGAGCATGGTGCATGCCTTGCTCTTGGGGGATTCCCTGCTGGAATCCATTTACTTGAACTTACTCAGCCGGGAAATCGTCGCCGACAGCTTGGGGCCCAAACGATGGGGCAAACCAGTCTGGGAATTTCCCGTTGAAAAGGCCGAAGACCGGGGCGCCGTGGAAAACGCCACCATGACTTATCTCGGGCGCCTGGTGCCGTTGAGCCGGGCGGTGCGGCTACAGGACCCTGGCGCGACCATTATTCTCGCGAACGGCTTAAACTACCCGATATTTCCGGCATTCCGGGAAGCAACCGCCACGATCATTCGGCGCAAAGAAGAACTGGCTTTGCTCCCGGGGGCCACCAGTCGCAGCTTGTGGCGACAATTGGCGGCAGTTTCGGTTCGCCGCCGTTCCAGCGCCGATTCCACCTGCGGTCCACTGGCGTTGCAGCACGTGAGCACCGCGCAGAACAGCACCCTCTGGGTAGCCGCCTTTGTGACGGATAAGGCCAAAATCGAAGACGTGATCGAATCCGTCTATTCACTCCCACCACAGATGTTTTCCGAATTCGGCCGTGCCGCCTACGAGAAAGGAATCGCCTATGCCGCGGAGCAGGAAGGAGTTTTGGTTCGAGCGATTAAGACTTACGCCAGCTCGTTGAAGGTAGCCGAACCGGCCTATGACCTCGGGCGGCAGCAATTCTGGACCCGGGTTGAGCAGCACTTGCACAATCTCTTCGATTTGGCGCGCGACACTCGGCCCTCCCCGGTTGCCCCTGGGGCAAAGCCGTCTGTGCCGCCACCTCCAGCGCTTTTGAACAAACCTGTCCGCGCCAGACTCCTTGGTGGGGATATGATTGTCCTCCAAGAGCCGCGACCAAGGCCGTCAAGGATGCGCTCGAGTCGATCGATGCCGGACTTGCGGCCAGTCCAGCGCTTCAGGAGCGCCTGGCCGCCGCGGACGAATGGTTCCGGCAGCAAAGCGAGGCCAAAAAGAGAGAAAAGCAGACCAAATCCAGGTATGGCAAAGCCAAAGCCAACTGCGACATTATACTCCGCGACCTGCGCCGGCATCCGATCTGGCTTTGGTGTGTTTCCCTGGGGCTCCCCAACGAAGAGGAGGGACCGCTTGGCGGCGATGAGACCTGGATGCGACCGCTGCTGGGCTCAACCGATGTAACGGCTGATATGTCCCAACCGTTATTGTTGTTTCAGGTGAAAGAAACGAAATATTTCGCCTCTGCCCTATACGATCATGAGAAGCAACAGTTGGATGCGATCACTGTTTTTGTTGGTAAAGCCTCAGTCATTCCTCAGAGCGTGAGCGACCTGTCGCGCCAAGCCGTTTACAAATCGGTGGCAACGATCCTGGGGCGTGAGGAACTGGAATTCCAAAGTGATCCTGCAGACCCCAGAACGGCGCATCTTATCTCTGAGAACGAAACGGTGTCAAAAAGGGGAACATGACGCGGACATTGGTGATCGGAGTTTCCCTAACAGAAGTCGCCGCCACGGTAAGGGCTAACCCCACTGTGCAGGCGACGCCGGTTTGCGCCTTGCTGTTGATCCTGGCTCAGGGGTCCGGCGCGCCTGACGTTACTCGTTGATATGGCCGTCCTCCCCTCTATGCAATGGCTCGAACTCAGGGTTCCACCGCTACTTGTCTGGCTTGGCTTCGACGGTGCAATGTTCGTTTTGGCATGGGTCGCACCAGGGCTCTCGTACACCCTGCCCGCAAGGTTGGCACTGGCGCTGGTGGTACTCGGCGGAGCGGTAGCCCTCGCCGGAGTTCTTGCCTTCCGCAGCGAGCGCACCACAGTCAATCCACTCAACCCCGGCGCGTCGACGTCTATCGTGTCCAGTCGTGTTTACCGCGTCTCACGCAATCCCATGTACCTCGGCTTCTTTCTGGCTCTTGCTGGCTGGGCGCTGTATCTATCAAATGTTGGCGCGGTTTTGTTATTGCCGGGGTTTTTGGCGTACCTGACCTAGTACCAGATCAAGCCCGAAGAGCGAGCGCTACTCGCGAAGTTCGGCCCCGAGTTTGCGCAATACACGGCGCGCGTGCGTCGGTGGGTATAGGTGCAGTTTAATAACGGCTAAAAATCCAAATCACCATGGAATACGCAATTGGAATCGCCGCCGCGACCGCAGTTGGCTTGTTCGCCACCGTGGTTGGCTTTGACAAGGAGCGCAGCTTCTACCCAGTCGTGTTGATCGTCATTGCCACCTTATACCTCTTGTTTGCGGTGAGCACCAAATCCACAGGTTCTCTCGTCGCGGAGAGCATCCCTGCACTCGTGTTTGTCGCAATGGCGGTTGTTGGGTTTCGGAAGAAGACTCCGTGGCTCGTGGTCGTCGGCCTGGCACTTCACGGTGTGTTCGACTTTTTTCACCACACGCTGATTGCAAACCCCGGTGTGCCTGTGTGGTGGCCGGGTTGGTGTCTCTCCTACGATGTCGTTGCCGCGGCCTACTTGGCCGGGCTGATCCTGATTCGCAGGCGGTCTCGCACGGGCACTGACCACACAGATGAATCAGAAGGCGAGTAAGCAATGCCGTGGCCCAACTGCATTCAGGTGGCACCGGATTGCGCCTTGCTGTTTATCCTGGCTCAGGGGTCCGGCGCGCCACTGCGCAGCGTCGTTGCCGCATGAAGAACGGCGTCACATTCGCGCTGCTTGCGGTCCAGGTCTGGGTGTGCCTCGGCTGGACTATCGAACGAAAGGCTAACGAGCGCTCTGCGCTGGACGTCCGGACGGTGCTCTGTTTCCATAGCGAACGTCACTGGCCGGGCGTCAGTGAGCTTCGCCGTTCGCCAACCATGCGACCGGAGCGGAAGGAAAAACCATGATATGTCCTAACTGCGGCAAGTCGCTTTGGTTTGTTAGGGGCTTCTGCCCCTTCTGCAGCACCAAATTTCCGGTTCCTCCACGGCCGAGGTCGGTCACGGTGATTAGCTGGTTGGCGATCGTTTCGGGTATTGGGCAGGTGTTCGTGGTCTTGTCTCCGGCAGCTCGTGAACTCACGGCCCAGACGTCGCCCTTGAGCCACTTTCTGACCTTCGCTTCGATCGCCTTGCTGGCCATCTCAGGCGTCGCCATGTTGCGGGGCAATAACTGGGCGCGGTGGGCTTTCGTTGTGACGGTTGCATACAACCAGCTTGGTAAAGCGTTTTCAGGCCGTTGGAGTGCCTCGCTCGCGAACATCGTTGGGCTGATGCTGGTCGCAACCGCGTACTATTATCTGTTCCGCCCTGGTGCCAATGCTTTCTTCAGCGGGACCGCCTCACAGGCTCATCAGCCTCCTGAAGGGCCACAGCAGAGCAGCAAAATGACGCCGGCCGTGCCGCAGCCCATTGGCGAACCAGGCGCTTTGCCGAATGGCGGCCCAGCACCGTCGCCCCAGAACTCACCCCCTCCCGGTGGGCCGCCCTCGGTGAGGTGAACGTTCGACGAGATGAATGAGCAGCTGCCAGAGTCGTTGCTGAATGCTCAAAAGGCTGGGGTTGAGTATTTCCTGAGCGAAGCCTGCGAGTGGAAGCTGGAATCCAAGGGCTCGGTGAAGCGGATCGAGCAACTGGTCGGATGTCCGGTGTACGCCTTTGCCAATAATGGTTTTGGTGACCACCTATTCCTGAAGAAGAGACCGGACGCAGATGCATTCGATGCGGTCGTTTACGAGTTCTTTCACGAAGGGCCGGAGGTGGAGCGCATTGAGGAAGACCTTGAGACACTGCTGGGATTGCAGGAACGACCTCCTTCGGCGGATGTGTATCCCAAGGCCGTTTATGCAACAGGTGAGCCAGTTCAGTTGGGGGACAAGGTTCAGATCAAAGTCTGGGCGGAGTTTTGGAAGGGGTGGCAGGGGGGTGAGGTCGTGTACGTGCCTGGCATTTCCAAGAAGAAGCCTCAGCACGAATATAATGGCTTAAAGTGGGCGGTGATCAAATTCCACAACGGAGAGCTTGGGCCGTTAGTAGACCCCAAGACCGGAGTATTACGAAAGGTCCGATTTGTTGAGCGCGGGCGACCAAGTAACCAGTAGAGAGGCGTCGAACAAACGTGCTCCATGCAAGGCCGGGATTACACGCCTGTTGACAATCGAACGTCATTGTCCCGGCCTGCCTGGCCGTTGGGCCAAGCACTATGACGAGTATTCCTGACTGGCTTCCACTTGCTGCGGTGGGCGCGGTCTTCACCACGGTTGGACTTTTGAAGGTGTACGGCTTCCGCAAGGGACTTATTGGCGGCGGTGGCAAGCCGATGGTCTGTCGCTTGCTTGGCAGGTGCCCCACCTGGAGCAGACCACTCCATATCGTTTTCACTTTGTTCTTCCTCGGGGTTGGGCTTGTCAGCCTCGCCCGTCTCTTGATACTGCTTCTGAAATCATGATGACGAAATCCAAGATCACTGGACCGAACGCGGGCGGGCCATGGCTATTGCCAATTCGGACGACACTGACCGTCCACGTCGGTCAGTTCTGCTGTTAGCGTGACATGGCGGTGCGCATGACCTCTTGGTTTCACGCTACGTGCATCGAGTTCGAGGACAATGGGGAACTCATCTGTGGAGGATTCGCTGACTCCAAAACAAACACGGGCGATTTCCTCGCTTTCACCAGACCACACGTGTTTAGCGACGAAGACCGGCGTCACGGGATGGACAAGGTTCATGTGGAGCGAAATGAACAAGGCCACTCCGGTTACGGCGGCATGGAGCGGGTCGAGCTGCACCGGAGTCAGATCAGGGTCATCTTCGATGAGAAAGGCACGCGGCGCATGGCCGGATTCAGTGAAACACGGGTGACCTTTGACATCTCCGAGGAGCGTTTCGAGCAATTGCGAAGGGAACTCGCCCGGGTTTTTGCGGGCTTCGACTATTATGCGGATTGCACGCGCTAACAAGGCGCGACACCGAATGAGCGGCAACAGCAACAACTTGAAATTCGAGCACCGGAGCATGCCAACAAATTCAGCCTCAAGGTGACACCCCTTAATATTCCGCCAAGATCCACGCCGCCCCAGCTTACGGTGAGCGGTTCGATTGTTGAAGGTGAATTGAGAATTCCTAAATTCGCCACTAGTGTTGTTCCCGAATACGACAGGTATCGACGGGTCAGGCGATGAACAAAGTTCCTAACACTCCGTGGAGCGAAAGGCGAGAGCGTGGTCGTTTCAGAGCTTGCGCCCTGGACCGCCGCCGCTCACTTTTCCGTTCGAGCCTTACATGAAATTCATGCTCCACTCGATTCGCGAGGTCGCAGCTGCCGATCAGCCGATTCTCTGGGATCTGCTTTACGAGGCACTTTGGGATCCCCCCACCAGTCCAAGACGACCGAAGTCCGTTTTGTCGAACCCGCAGGTCGCAGCTTATGTCCAGGACTGGGGCGCGAACGGGACGGACCTTGGGTTTCTCGCCCTTTCGCACGAGGGTACAGTTGCCGGAGGCATTCTGAGCCGGCTGCTGCTTCCTCCGCTGCAGGGAGGCGCGTTCTATGAAGCCCACACCCCTCAGTTGGGCATCGCCGTATTCCCGACTTTTCAGAGGCAGGGTCTCGGCACAACCTTGTTCACAAGGTATCTGGCCGCCGCTTCCGCCCGGTTTCCCCGGGTGTCACTAGGCGTGCATCCTGAGAACCACGCCGCCATCCGCCTATATAGAAGATTCGGTTTTTATCAGTTTGCCACCGGTCATGGCGGATACCTCAACATGGTGAAGGACCTGGAAACGCAGCCCGGTCCTGCACCGAATGCAGCTCCGCCGCAGCGGTGAGCTGGGCGTTCGACAAGAGAAGAATGAACGAGACTGAGCAACACGAAGGGTTCTTGGTCCGGTATCGGATAGACGGCACCACTCTCATCCTCGTTCTGGAGGATGGTCAGGGAGGCTTTCCTCCCGAGCTTTCGGAGGAAGTCCGAGAAATTACCATCACAGGTATCGACGCGAAGGTCTTGGATTACGAGGGACTTAACAAGAGTCAGGGTGACGATTTCTGGGTCACCGTCAAAAAGGATTCTGTCGAGATCGGCGCAGACTTTATGCCGGAACACATTCTCAGAATGTCAAATGTCACCATTACGAAGCGTCCCCACGATATTCCGGATCTCCTTGCCCTCTACGCCTTGGTGCAATCTGCACTAATCACTTACCAGAAGAACTATGCTGATGAGTGCCGGAAGACGGCTGACCTCCGGGTGGGAATTGGGAGCTTTATCACGACCAGGCATGATCGTTTGGCTGCCAAGCTGGCGTTCTTCTCGGAAAAAGATCCTGCCAAAGCAGCCGAGTTCAAGGGCAGGCTCGCCCTGCTGGACGAACTCGGAAAGGAATTCAAATAGAATGTCGAACAAGCCGAATGCATCGAACCGCGCGATGACGCCTCAGTTGCATTCCCGAGTTTTGCGGCGCGGGGTCACTGATCCGGGACGCTGAGACGAGAAAGCGATCCGAATGCAAACTTCCTCCTTTCTTGAGTTCATTCGCCTGGTGGTCGCCGGGGACATCGACCGTGTGTCTTGTCGGCTGAGCGCCGCACCGGCCTTGGCCACAACGGCTGTGCCCGTCGGTGCGACGCGTCAGCAGGCAACGGACTTTTTCTTCACCGCGATCTCTCACTACCTGTATGCCGGCGACACGGCACTCCACATGGCGGCCGCCGCATTCTCTCGTCCCATGGCGGAGCTGCTGATGGCTCATGGGGCCGATTGTGGGGCAAGGAATCGGCGGGGGGCGGAGCCACTTCATTACGCGGCGGACGGCCGACGGGAGCCGCAAGCGCAGGCCGGCGTGATCGAGTATCTCATCTCGATGGGCGCCGAGCCCAACGCGTTGGACAAGTCGGGTGTGGCGCCCCTGCACCGGGCAGTCCGAAAGCGGTCGCTGGCGGCTGTCCGGGCGCTGTTGGAAGGCGGCGCGGACCCGCGGAAACCGAACAAGTCAGGCTCGACGCCGCTGCATCTGGCCGTGCAGCCGACGGGGTCAAGCGGCAGCGGCTCCGACGAGGCGCACCGTGAACAGGCAGCAATCATCAAGGTCTTGCTGGCACGTGGCGCGAGACCGACGGATAAAGATTCACAGGGTAAGACGGTCAAACAAGCGGCCACCAGCGTGTGGATTCGCGAATTGCTAAAGGAAACAAATGCTTGCTAACAAACCAGATGCAGTGAACCCCGCGATGAAGCCTCAGTTGACAATCAAAAGCCAGTGGCGCGGGGTCACTGAGAAGGTGTGAAAGAATTGAAAACCATGAGAATCTGGCGTTGTAAGTCGTTCATTCTCAACTTGCCCATTTTGAGTTTATGCGTTTCCGCCAATTTTTTCACAGCTTCTGATCTGGGGCGTTGAACCAAGAGACCAATCCTTGCGCGCGTGAGCAATGGTGAGCGGCACAGTCAAAAGCAATATGCACACAACACATGATGCTATTTTTCGAGGTCGAGTTTCTACATCCGCGCTTTCGATTGCGGTGATTGCGTGTTCGGCTTTGTGGCATTTCAGTGCCTGCATTTATTTCGCGACCAGCGGGTTCAGAAGCGATTGGTCGGCGACACCTTTATTGTGGATGCTCACCGTGACTCTGACTCCGGCGATTTGTTTCGCGGGTGGCATGATTTTGGTGGATGCTCGAAAGCGTTGCCAATTTGGAATGATTGAGTGGTGGGCGTTGGCTGCCACTTTACTACCGGTGACTCTGGGATCGTTACTGTCATTTTGGACGGTCAGGGTTTTGTTCACCATTAGCGGAGTGTGAAACGGCCTGGCAACTCGGTGCCGCACGACCCGCGCCCTGACCGGGCGAGACCGGGATCGCGGATCTGTTTGCAGTTCAACACCATGGGTCCAGCCAGCCTGACCAGCGTCGTTAGGTTTTAGTGATCGTATGACGAAGACCTACCTGTTCATGTGGCCGCGAGATGGAGCAAAGAGCCTGCCTGTTGAACAGATTTTGGCTGCGCTTGGAAAGAGTGGTCTCCATTGCAAGGAGCACTCCGGAAAGTTAGGGCCTGAATTACTGCTCGAAGGTCATGACTCACCGATAAGTTTAAAGACAAAGGATGGTATGATTGTTGGTGCTGGTCTTGTCTTCCAGTCGGGGGTGCCGGAAGAGGAGGCCCTCAGCAACAGCCTCGCGAAGGCACTGAAAAGATTCGGGTGGTCGGGTATGCTTTCAAGCGTCCCGGCAGAGGAGATCCCGCCCAGTCTTTCCTCCGGTCTCGGCCTGCGCCCAAGCTGATATGAAGCATCAGCCAGATGCATCCTTACTTTCCCGGTCTTAGCATAGATTCTACGATGGTGGTCCTTTCCATCCCGCCTGCGCTGCTACGAGAGATGGCCACGATGTTAATCTGAGAGGCCTCGACCTTGCCTCACCACCTAGCAATCTCTATCATCAGGATCTCCAAACCGAGCTGGACTGGAGCGGGATGATCACGGCATTTCATGCAACATATTTTGCAGACGAACTGACGAAGCGTTGCGCTTCGGACACCCTCTCGCACCAATGGGAGAACACTCAAGCAGCGTCCAAGGATGATTACAGCCTGCAGATCGCCAATCTCCCGTCCGCCCCGGAGCTGATGGCGGATGAAGCAGTCCAGAAACCAACCGCCTCCCGCAAAGCCAAGCCCGTGCCGAAGGAACAACAGGAACTGCTTTAACCATGCCCAAGGAACAACCAAATCCATCGCCAGTGGTGCTGTATCAGACCGCCGACGGCAAGGTAACGGTCAACGTGACGTTCGCGCGCGAAACCTTCTGGCTGACCCAGAAAGCGATGGCGGAGCTGTTTGGGGTCGGGATTCCAGCGGTCAACAAGCACCTGAAAAACATTTTTGCGGCGGGCGAGTTGTTGGACACAGAGGTTGTTTCCATTTTGGAAACAACCACCGCCCATGGTGCGATCGCCGGCAAAACCCAGACTCAAAAGACGCAATTCTACAACCTGGACGCGGTGATTGCCGTGGGATACCGGGTGAATTCGGTCAAGGCCACGCATTTCCGCATCTGGGCCACCAACACCTTGCGGGAATTCATCATCAAAGGCTTTGTGCTGAATGATGAAATGCTCAAGCGCGGAAAAGCCTTTGGCCGGGATTATTTCGACGAATTGCTGGAGCGCATCCGGGAAATCCGGGCCAGCGAGCGTCGGGCCTATCAGAAAATCGCGGATGTGTTCGAGCAGTGCAGCAGCGATTACCAGAGCAAGAGCGAGGAAACGCAGTTGTTCTACCAGATCGTCCAAAACCAGCTTCACTTTGCCACCACCGGGAAAACAGCGGCGGAAATCGTCTATCAGCGGGCAGACAGCGAGAAGCCGTTCATGGGGCTGACCACCTGGAAGAATTCGCCCAAGGGCAAGATTCTCAAAGGCGACGTGACGGTGGCCAAAAATTATTTGAACCAGGAGGAAGTCTCGAAGCTGAACCGGCTGGTGACGATGTTCATTGATTTTGCGGAATTGCGGGCGTTGAACAAACAAGTGATGACGATGAAAGACTGGCTGAAGCAGGTGAAACGATTTCTGGATTTCAATGAGCAGCAGGTGCTCACGAACGCGGGCAAGATTTCGCACGAGATGGCCTTGGCCAAGGCGCACGAGGAATTCGAGAAGTTCCGGGTCAAGCAGGACCAGCAGTATGTCTCGGACTTTGATCAGGCGTTCGCCCGCTACCTGAAGGGAGGCAGCGAGTCATGAGCCATCATGTCAACGCCATCACGGGCCGGTTGATCGCTGATTTCACCCCGAACTCGAAGAAGTATGTGTTCAAGGGCATCGCGGAGTTTGCGGGCAATCCGCCGGAGATCATCACGGGCGATAATTGTATGTCGCATCCTGAATTGTCCACAGACAGCGTTCCACCCTCCCGTCTGAGTCGGCCTACTCCACGGTCACACTCTTGGCCAGGTTTCTGGGCTTATCGACGTCGCAGCCGCGGGCCTCCGCGATGTGATACGCCAGCAGTTGCAGCGGCACCACCGTCAACAACGGGGTCAGACAATCCAACGTCTTCGACACGTAGATCACGTCATCGACCTTCCGCTCGATTTCGGTGTTGCCCTCGGTGGTCAGCGCAATGATCGGACCGCGCCGCGCCTTGACCTCCTCGATGTTGCTCTGGGTCTTCTCGTAGATTTGGTCGACCGGGGCCACAAAGACGCTCGGGGTTTCCGGCGAAATCAACGCGATCGGTCCGTGTTTCATTTCGGCCGCGGGATAACCTTCGGCGTGGATGTAGGAAATTTCTTTAAGCTTAAGCGCGCCTTCGAGCGCCACCGGGAAGCTGGCCTGGCGTCCGAGAAAGAGAAAGTCCGGCGCCTGCTGATATTTGAGCGCGATTTCGCGGATGCGATCATTTTGCTGGAGTAGCGTTTCGATCTGCCCGGGAATGGCCTCGAGCGCGCGCAGGAGATGGGTGCCATCCTGCGGAGACAACATACGGATGCGTCCCATAAACAAGGCGAAAAGGGTCAGCACTGTGACTTGCGAGGTGAAGGCCTTGGTGGAGGCCACGCCGATCTCCGGGCCGGCGTGCAGGTAGATGCCGCCATCGGCTTCGCGGGCGATGGTGCTGCCGACCACGTTGCAGATGCCCAGGACCTTGTGACCGCGCCGCCGGGTTTCGCGCAAGCCGGCCAGCGTGTCGAGCGTTTCACCGGATTGCGTGATCACCAGCAGCAGCGTGTTCTTGTCGAACGGCGCGTTGCGGTACCGAAACTCGCTGGCGTATTCCACTTCCACCGGCACGTGGGCCAGCTCCTCGATGAGGTATTCCCCGGCCAGGCCTGCGTGCCAGCTCGTGCCGCAGGCCGCAATTACGATCCGGTCGACGGCGCGCAGCTCCGCCGTGCTCATGTTCAACCCGCCAAACCGGGCCATGGCGCTGTCGTAATCCAGCCGTCCGCGCAAAGCGTTGCGCACGGTTTGCGGCTGCTCAAAAATCTCCTTGAGCATGTAGTGCGGAAACCGCCCTTTTTCCGCCGCCTCGGGTGTGTATTCGAGCTGGCTCACTTTCACCGTGGCCGCTTCGTTCCCCAGGTTTTGCACATCGAAGCGCTCGGCCGTGAGCGTCACCACGTCGTAATCGTTCAAATACACCACCTGCCGCGTGTGCGAAACCAGCGCCGAAGCATCGCTGGCCAGCAAATTCTCGCCTTCCCCAACGCCGACGATGAGCGGCGAACCCCGTCGCGCCCCGATGATCAACCCGGGATAATCCCGGCAAACCACCCCGATGCCGTACGTGCCGGTGACCTCGGCCAGCGCTTTCATGACCGCCACCGTCAAGGGATGGGCCTGACCTTCCGTCGCGCCTTCCCGGTAATGCTCGCCGATCAGGTGCGCCAGCACTTCCGTGTCGGTCGAGGAGTGGAAGGTATGTCCCGCCGCCAACAGCCGTTTCTTGAGGGCCTCAAAATTCTCGATCACGCCGTTATGCACCACGGCAATGCGCCCGGATTGGTCCAGGTGCGGATGCGAGTTTTCATCCGAGGGCGGTCCGTGGGTCGCCCAGCGGGTGTGTCCCACACCGGAGCTGCCTGACAACGGCTGCGCGCCCAGCAGCACGGCCAGACCTTCGTCGATTTTCCCCTTTTTTTTGCGGATGTTCACCGCGCCGGACTCGATCACCGCCAGCCCGGCGCTGTCATAGCCGCGGTATTCCAGCCGGCGCAATCCCTCCAGGAGAATGGGTGCCGCCTGCCGTTTGCCTGCATAACCTACGATGCCGCACATAAATATTCGTTGCGTCTCAATTCCAGTCAGTGCTGGCCAAGAATTCAATCCACCGCCGCAGCCAGGCTGACCGTGGCGTTGCACCGGTCGAGCGCGGTGGCTGGTTTTATTCGGTGGCGAATCCCGTAACCTGCACGCACCAAAAGACTTCGGTCCATGCCCGAGTTAAGTCAGTTTTCCCGAGCGAGGCATTTATCACCGAATATACAGCTTAGAACGGCAAGTTCGATGCCAATCCGCTGCCTCCGTCCCCACCTGGCGACAGGGTCAAAGGAGAAACAAGATGCAGCCCAAACCACGCCTCCTCAAATCGTGGGTCACATGCCCGCTTGATGCACTGGGGGCGCGGAGTATAATTGGAGCCAAGTGGAACTGGCAGATTTCATTCGTCTTGGGGACCAAGAACCGGCGTTGCGCTGCTTAATCATTGGTGGGTATGCAGTTGCGGCGCATGGCCATAGTCGGGCCACTTTTGACGTGGATTTGCTCGTTCCGAGATCGGACCGGGAGGAGTGGTTCCAGCGTTTGACCGACCGCCGTCTGAAATTATTTGGTCAGACGCCTGGTTTCGCCCAGTTCACCCAGTCAGAGGAAGGTGACGGACTGGACTTAATGTTTGTGGACGGGGCGACGTTTGAAACCATGTGGCAAGCCGCCGAATTGCGCAATTTTGGGGAGATTCGCGCGCGGATCCCCTGCCTCGATCACCTTTTGGCTTTGAAGCTCCATGCGCTCAAGCAAGCCTTGCCACACCGTACCCCGAGGGATGCCGAGGACGTACACATGTTGTTGCTCCGACACCGGATCGACCTGTGCCAGCCGCATTACGAAGAATTGTTCCTGAAATATGCAACCCGAGAAATCTACGACACCTTTGTCCGACTCCAGCGCGCTGAAGGATGAGGGGGCGCCCAGCCTGCACCTTTCATTCCCGGATGCTGAAGGTTTTCGCCCTCTGCCGCCATGCGTGTCTCTCGAGCGGGTCATTCGGCGCAGCCAGGAGCTCCGGCGGTGGTTTCCACGTTCAGTCCCCACTGCGGCTGAGCGTTGGAACGCAAGGATCAACGAAGAATTCCACCTATGAACCATCCGCTCCTCAATCGTCGAAGCGCAGCGCCGTCCAAGTCCAATCTCGACCGAGTGCGCTATCAGGACTTCTCCGAGCAAATGAATTCGGCGGCGGCAGCCAGGTCATCCACTACGATTGCCTGCTGCAGTTTGGGCAAAGCGGTCCTTTCCAGTTCCGCCCCATAGCCTGTCCGCACCAGGATGGATTTCTGCACGCCGGCATTCCAGCCGCACTCGAGATCGATCAGTTTATCGCCGACCATGTAGCTGCGGGCGAGGTCGAGGCCGAATTCATCCCGGGCGTCGAAGAGGAATTGCGGGGATGGTTTCCGGCCGCGGCTCGGCTGATCCGGGGCCTCCGGCGCCGTGTAGGTCCTGGTGATGCGCACCCCGGCACGCGCCAATTCACGATCCAGGTGGGCATGCACCTTTTCCACATCCGCCATCGTGAAATAGCCCCGGCCCACGCCCGACTGGTTGGTGACCAGGAACAACTCATAGCCGCCCTCCATCAGGCGTCGCAACGCCTGGGGAGCGCCGGGAAAAATCGCGACCTCCTCGGGGCGATGCAGGTAATGCCGCTCTTCAATGACGGTGCCGTCCCGATCGAGAAATACCGCGCGCTTCATGGTGGCCACTGCGTTCAACTCCGGGTCAATTGCAGCCCGGTTTCGGAAAGGGTGATTTGCACGAAGCGAGCCAGTTTGTTGGGCGGATTCTCGGTCAGCCGCTGCTTGATCTTCTCGGCCGCGCGCTCGTCCTTGGCGAGCATGAGCAGGTAACCGCCGCCGCCGGCCCCGAGCAATTTGGCGGCGCCGAGGTAATCCTGGACGGAATCGAGAATCGCCTGGATGGCGGGCGGGTTGGTGCCGGAATCCAGGCGTTGATTCAACTCCCAACTGTTCGCGATGGCGGCGGTGAGCAAATCGTAGTCGCAGCTCTGGATAGCGTTCGTGGCGAAGTCGGCATTGGCGCCGATATCGGCGATGATGGAAAGATGCGAAGGCGAATTCAGGAAGATGCCGCGCACGATTTCCGCCAGGATATTCTTCGCCAGCCGGGTGATGCCCGTGTAGTACAGCAGCACCGACCGATTGGCGTAGTCACGGTCGAACAAGTGATGCGGTAGCCAGCGGATCGATGGGCTCTGCTGCAAACCCGGTGGGGTCTCGACCAGCTTGATGCCACGGAAGATGGCCCCGGCCTGGTCCTGCCAACCGCCACCGGTGGTGACCATTTGCTCGAGCGCCAACGTCCGGCTAAAGAGCACGTGGCGGTCCCAATTCAGCCCGCACAGATCTCCCAGCGCCGCCAGCACGGTCGAGGCCAGGATGCTGCTGGTGCCCAGCCCGGAACCTTTGGGCACTGCGGCCAGCAGGGACAGTTCGATGCCACCGCCAAAAGCGCGCAACTGCTGATCGAGCGAGGGATAAACCGGGCCCGCGTGAAATCGCGGCAGAAAACCCGCCAGCGCGAAAGCCGCCTTGGCCAGCGCAAAACCGCTGTCCGGCCGGGCGAATGTTTCCAACTGGGCAAAACTGCGCACACGTTCCTCGAGGCCCAGGTCGATCGAGCGGATCACCAATTCCCGCTTGGCGGTCAGCCGGGCAAACACCTGGATGGGCGGCTGCCCGTTGATGTCCACCGCCAGGTTGAGCACTTTCCCGCCATGCTCGATGCAGTACGGCGGAGTATCGGTCCAGCCTCCCGCCAGGTCCAATCGCACCGGGCTGCGGGCCCAGACGATTTGATCACCCAGCACGCTCGGGCGTGGTGCTGCGGGAGCCAACTGGGCCTCGCGCGCGATGGTTTCCCGCAGCTTGGCAAAGGCCAGACCCTCCTGCCGCTGCCAATCCCGCTCCCGGCGATGACGCATCACCGCGGAGCGAAACATCCGGTCATGCACCACTTGCAGGGGGTCATCGTGCTCGGTGAAGGTTAGAGCCGGCACCTTGCCGCGCGCGGCGGCAAACCCGCGGGCTGTGGACTCCAAATCCAGCCGGAAAAAGACGCTGCGCCGGAAATTCAGGAGCATCGGCCGGGCACAGGCCTGGCGCAACGCGGCGCGCTGCCGGTAAACCCGGCCCAGGTTGACCTGGTCCATGATTTCCCTCGCGCTCAGCCGCGGCAATGACCACCAGCGCCGCGCCCATTCGGGGCGTTTCACGGGTTCGGCGGCGAAGAGCCATTGCACAAACTCGCCGGTAAGCTCACGCTCGGCCAGCACCGGAAAAAGAGGCACAGTCTGGATGTCCGCCTGCAAATCCAAACCGCCGGCGGCCGCGTCCATTCCCCGGGCCTCGAACCACGCCAGCGCGGCCCGTCCCAGCCACGAGGTCGCTTTGTTCCCCAGGACTCCGTTGAAAGCATCCCGGATATGATACGGGCGCACACACCATTCCTTGGCCCGCACCGGCACAAAGTCCAGGCACACCCCGGGACTGAGTTCGAGTTTCCAATGATTTGGCGGAGCCCCGGTCACCACGTGTTCGGAAGCCAAACGCCACGATGCCGGCACGGTGCTGTTTTCAATCCACAGCAGGTGATTTCCCTCCCGCTGCAGCGCCGCCCCGAACCGCGAATTCTGTGTCACCTGGTCCGCCTGCGACCGCACCCCGGCGCCGTCCATTTTGGATTCGTCCAACTCCAGGTTTTGGAGCGCCGCCACGGACTCAATCATCTGCCGGCTCGTGCCGAAATGGAGGAACTGGGCTTCGGGCAGCGGCACCACGGCGGCGGACAGCGAGTTCAACGCCGCATCCCGCAGCGTGGGTTGCCGGCCCAATCCCAGGCCGAAATGGGAATACAATTCGTAAGTCCCGGCCTGCCCGCCGGTGAAATTCTGGCGCGCTTCATCCCAGCCGCATTGCGCCATCAAGACCCGAACCGCCCGCTCACTCAACAGCCACATGCCGGTGTCCACGAGGCAAAAATAATCCTGCCCCAGCGCCCGGATTTTTGCAGCGGGCGGTTTTTGCAGGAAAAAGGCCAGCTCATTCGGGTGCTGCCGGGAGGAGCAGAAGACGCCGAAATCCTTGGCCTTCTCGGGCGCCACCCACATCCCGAGGCCGAGAACATCCACGGCGGGGAACGGCGGCAATTGCCGGGCGAAGCGCAGGAGGACGTCTCCGCTGGTAATCATCGCCACGGTTCCCGGCGCCGCCTGGGCCAGCACGCGTTGATACTCCGGCAACTGCAAGTCCAGCAGGCTCTGGTCCAGCCGTTGCCCGCGGGACCAGCGAATCACCGGGATCGGCATCAGCAGCTTGCCCCCGGGCGCATACGCGGGTAACCGGCGGCTCTGCCCGCCTGCGTGTAAGATCAATTTGCGGCTCCCCCGCAGCCAATCCCCAAAACCCAGCTCTGCCCCCGTCTCCCGCCAGGCCGACACCAGCAGGTTCGCCGTGCCTCCGCCCGAGCCTAGCGGCGTCTCGGGAGGGTCACTGGTGGCAAACCACTCCGGACGACGACGTCCCTCCAACACCTCAAACTCCGCCGCCATGCGCGGCGGCAGGGTGAGTAAGTACTGCATTGGCATGGTGCTGTTCCGCATGATGCTCCATGATCCAAAGAAGCCCGCGCTCCTGTCGAGACTGATCTCATCGAGGGTCCATTGACACCTTCAGGGCCGTGCCGGATGTTAAGCTTCGGATCCCCTAATCCCAGGTATCATGAGACAAAAGCCCTCTGCGCCGAAAGTTGCGTCCGTGGACGAAGCCGACGAGGTCCGCACCGGCCTGAGTCCGTCCTCGATCGCCCGCGCCCTGCAGCATAACCTCGCCTATCTCCAGGCAAAATTCCCGGAAGTCGCCACCGTCAACGACCGTTACATGGCCCTGGCGTACGCCGTCCGCGACCGTCTGTTACACCGCTGGAGCAGCACCGCGCGCACCTATTATCGGCACCGCAGCCGCACCGTTTGTTACCTTTCGGCCGAATTCCTGATGGGACCGCAACTGGGCAACAACCTGGTGAATTTGGGAATCTACGAAGAGGTAAAGACGGCGGTGGAAGAATTTGGATGGAACCTGGATGACCTGCTGGAACAGGAGGAGGAGCCGGGACTGGGCAATGGCGGACTAGGCCGGCTCGCGGCCTGTTTTCTCGATTCCCTGGCCACCCTGGGGGTCCCCTGCCTCGGGTACGGAATCCGGTATGAATTCGGCATCTTTTCCCAGGCGCTGCGCGACGGCTGGCAGGCGGAGGTCACCGACAAATGGTTGCGGCTGGGGAATCCGTGGGAAATCCCGCGGCCGGAGATTGTTTTCGACATCAAATTTGGCGGGCGCACCGAGGCCCAAACCGTGGATGGCAAATATCGGGTGGACTGGATTCCTGACCGCGTGGTGCGCGGCATGGCTTACGACACCCCGATCCTGGGTTATCGCCGAAATACCGTGAACCTCCTGCGCCTGTGGAAAGCCGAAGCCGTCGAGTCCTTTGACTTCCAGGCGTTCAATACCGGCGATTATTACACCTCCGTTCTGGCCAAGATAGTCTCGGAGAACATCACCAAGGTGCTCTATCCGAACGATGAATCCCCGCAAGGCAAACAACTGCGGCTGCAGCAGCAGATCTTTTTCGTCTCATGCGCTTTGCAGGACATGATCCGGATCTACCTGCAACGAAGCTCGGAGCTGAACAAGTTGCACGAGAAATTCGTAATTCAACTCAATGACACCCACCCGGCGATCGCTGTCGCCGAACTCATGCGGTTGCTCCTGGACGATCATCGGTTGAGCTGGGACGAAGCCTGGACGGTGACCCAGGGCGTGTTCAATTACACCAATCACACCCTCATGCCCGAAGCGCTGGAACGCTGGCCCATCCCTCTCTTCGGCGGCTTGCTGCCGCGGCATCTGGAAATCATTTATGAGATCAACCAGCGCTTCCTCGAGGAGGTGCGGGAGCGTTATCCCGACGATGCGGCGCGGGTGGCACGCCTCTCGCTCATCGACGAGACCGGGCCGCGCTATGTGCGCATGGCCCACCTGGCTTGCGTCGGCAGCCATGCCATCAATGGCGTGGCCAAACTGCACAGCGACCTGCTCAAAAATGGTGTGCTCCGCGATTTCCATGACCTCTGGCCGGACAAATTCACCAACGTCACCAATGGCGTCACCCCGCGCCGGTTCCTGCTGCTGAGCAATCCCGGCCTCGCCGCGCTCATTGACAGCCGAATTGGCAACGGCTGGGCGAGAGATTTGCAGCAGCTACGCCAGCTAGAAGCTCTCGCCTCGGACCGCAATTTCCAGGCGGAATGGCGCGCGGTGAAGCTCGCCAACAAACGGCGGCTGGCTGACCTGACCCAGGCGCGCACCGGCGTCCGCATCAACCCCGAGACGCTATTCGATATTCAGGTCAAACGGTTGCACGAGTACAAACGCCAGCATCTGAATGTGCTGCACATCATCACCCTCTATAACCGTTGGCGCCGGCAACCGAACCAGGCCATGCCGCCGCGCACCTTTGTCTTCGGCGGCAAAGCCGCCCCGGGATATTATCTCGCCAAACTGGTAATCAAACTGATCAATAGCGTTGCGGAAATCATCAACCAGGATGCCGCGGTGGCGGATCGGCTTAAAGTCGTGTTTTTGCCGAATTTCAACGTGAAATCGGCCCAAAGCATTTATCCGGCGGCCGACCTCTCCGAGCAGATCTCCACTGCGGGGATGGAGGCCTCGGGAACGGGCAACATGAAATTCGCCATGAACGGCGCCCTGACCATCGGGACGCTGGACGGTGCCAACATCGAAATCCGGGAGGAGGTCGGTCCGGAAAATTTCTTCCTGTTCGGCCTGACCGCCCCGGAAGTCCAGGACCTGCGGCGGCAGGGGTATCGCCCCCGAAATTATTACGAGACCGATCCGGAATTGAAGGAAGCGCTGGATCAAATTGCCTCGGGCTATTTTTCGCCGCAGAATCCCGGTTTGTTTCGTCCCTTGGTCGAGAGTTTGCTCGAGCACGATTATTACCTGGTGCTGGCGGATTACCGGCCGTATGTCGAGTGCCAGGAACGAGTCAGCCAGGCCTATGGCGACCAGGACGGCTGGACGCAACGATCGATCCTGAACGTCGCGCGCATCGGCTATTTTTCATCCGACCGCGCCATTCAGGAGTATTGCCAGCGCATCTGGAATATTACGCCGGCCACCATCCACGAATACGCCCTCGCTTTCTGAGCTGCCGGGGCGACTTCCGCCGCCCCGGCCGCGCACAAAAGGGCACTGATCTTCACCTTGCGGCGGCGGCGCTCAGCACCGGCGGGGACATGCGTTCGAGCGCCTTTTTCCGCATCCTCGAGAAGTTAAACATGTTGTAAAAATGCATGCCGCCGAGGACGAGAATGACAATTCCGAGCTTCGTCGAGATGTACTCGACGCCCTCGACGACGTCCGCAGGCTTTGGCCCCACTCGTAAGAACAGCAGGATGAACCCGATGTTAATCAGGTAAAAGCCGACCAGCAGGAGGTGGTTGACCGAATCCGCCAGCCCCTGGTTCCCCGCGAACGCTTCGAGGAGGAATAGTCGGCCATTCTTGTGCAGGGTTCGAGCCACCCAGATCGTCATCCCCAGACTGATGAGGAAATAGGCGCTGTAGATGCTAAGGCTGGTATTCATAGTTTTGCAGTTAGTTATGTTTGGTTAGTTGTGTGATGGCAGAAAACAAATGCGGGTGGTGAAAGATGAACCCGCTGGCCAGGAGTTTGCCCGGCACCACCCGGCGGCTCTTGATCATCAGCTCGGTTTCGGTGCGGAGCAAAAACGCCCCGACCTCCAGCATCCAACGCGCCGCCGGCAGGCCAAACGGAGCCGCACAAACCTTTCGGATCGCCGCCATCAATTCAGCGTTCGTCACCGCATTCGGCGCCGCCATAAGAACTGGCCCGCTCAGCTCTGGACGTTCGATGATCCACTCCACCGCGCGGCAGAAGTCCTCCTGGTGGATCCAGGAAACAAATTGTCGCCCGCCATCCAGGTTGCCGCCGAGGCCGAGCCGCCCCAGGCGCAGCAGGTTCGGCAGCACGCTATTCCGGGCATGGCCCAGCACCATCGCACAGCGTAGAGCGACTTTGCGCGTTTGCGGAGTCTCCGCCTCGTTGAAGACTCGCTCCCATTCCGTCGCAATCTGAACTGAAAAGATGTCTTTCGCCTCCGCGCAGCCGCCGATTTCTCCGGCTTCATCCCAAGGCGGGCCGAAGTTGTGCTTGTAGATCGTCGCCGTGCTGGAATTGAGCCAAATCGCCGGCGGATGAGCACAGCGCGCGACCGCCTCCCCGAGCACGCGCGTCGAATCAAGGCGTGACGCAAGCAGTCGCAACCGGTTCCGCACATGATACCGGCAGTTCACCGAAACGCCCGCCAGGTTGATCAGCGCCCGAGCCCCTTCAAGCTCCGTCTTCCACCCACCCATCGTCGCTCCATCCCAGCACACCTCCCGCACCAAATCGGCACGGGGCCTGGGATTCCGGGTGAGAACGACAACCTCGACGTCCTTCGTGGCGAAATACGAAGCGAGAATGCTTCCGAGGAAACCGCTGCCGCCCGCAAGCACGATTTTGGTTTTCATGGTAATTCCAAGAAGGCCGCATGGCGCCTTTGCTTGCGGTTACCCCGAATCGCGCACGCACCGCCAGCACCAGGACGGTTTGCCGCCAGGCGACGATAGATCGCGCGAAAGACCGGCCGCGCTCCCGGGAAACGGCTTACGAGCCAAAGCGGCCAAGCCCACCAGATATGCCGGGCGATCTCCAGCACGGCGTCCGCTCCGCCGAGTGTGCGGCCGTCCGGCAGCAACAACCGCAGTTCCCGCAACTCTTCCCGCTCGTCGAGGCCGAGTTGGCGGGCGACGCCAGGCGATTGCAGCGGTGCGAACCGGAAACCTCGGCGGGTCAGGATCTGGTCGCTGCATTGCCGTGCGGCGCGGCACCAGGAACAGTCGCGATCGTAGCCGACCAGTGCGGTTGCATCGTTCTTATCGGTAATTTCGGTATTCACAGAAATTGATCTCCAAAAAAAGGGCGGTCAACCGCCAACGCTCAAGAACTTCCGAATCTTGTCGCCGGCTTTGATGAATTTGGTCAGCGCCCCAGTGGACCATTGGCGGACCTGGCCGTACCAGGCCGAGGTAGCATCAAAAAACTCCGCCAGTTCACGCAGCTTTTGGATCGTATATTTGTCGGTCTCCGGCACTTTCCCGGCTTCGGCAATGCACTCGCGGATGAGGCGTTCGGTGGGATCGAATTCGCGCTTCTTCCGTTCATCCATCACCACTCGAAACATCTCCCATACATCTTTCATGCATTCGAAGTGATCGCGCGAGTCGCCCAGGACATGCACCCGCTTCACGATGCCCCAGCCTTGGAGTTCCTTGAGGCTGCTGCTGACATTCGACCGCGCCACCCCGAGCGCCTGCACCAGGTCTTCGGCGTTCAGCGGTTTCTCCGAAATGAACAGTAACGCATGGATCTGCGCCACGGTGCGGTTGATGCCCCAGCGCGTGCCCATCTCGCCCCAATGCAGGATGAACTTCTGCTGGACGGGACTGAGGGATGTCATTGCATCTGTCATTTCTGTATGTGCAGCAATTACCGCACATATGAGTCTTCGTCAAATCCTTTCTTTCCTGAACGGTGCCCGGGTGCGATTCCGCCCTCCGCCACCATTCGATCAAAATTGAAGAAACTCGCCGATAACTCGCTCACGGGGGCGGATCGGGCTGGCTCATTCTCATAGAGCAACACCTCTTTCACAGATTCGTCTGGCACAATATTGGCGCCTGGATTGTATGGCAGGAATCACGCGGAGTCTCCATGGTTGGTTTCAAGACCGTGGAATCGGCTTGTCATCTGATTAGTTTAGGCGGTATTGTTCAAGCATGGCTTTAACTACACGCCATAAACTAATCAAAAACCTGCAAACGGCTTTCCCACGCGGGACGCCATTTGACCATGAACAACTGACGAAACTGGGCGTGTCGTCGGCGTTGGCGCATCATTATTTGAAGTCGGGCTGGCTGACGCGGCTGGGACGCGGAGTTTTCATGTTTCCGAATGATGCCTTGAGCAGGGAGGGTTGTTTGAAATTCCTGTCACGCCAGGTGACTGGCTTCCACGTCGGCGGCAAGACGGCCTTGGCGTGGCGGGGTGTCCGTCACAATCTGCCGGCGCGCGAACCGCTTTCATTGTGGGGTGAAGGGAAGGCCAGCTTGCCTGAATGGTTTCAAAAGCTGTTTCCATCGCGCTACACAACGAGAAATCCGTTTTCTCCCAAGTTGCCAAGAAACTTCGGTCTGCAACCGCTGCCAGAAACGCCCAATGGAGTTCTCGTCTCCGTGCCGGAGAGAGCGTTGCTGGAAATGTTAAGCGAAGTGGGGGTTCATCAGGGAATCGAGGAGGCGCGCAATATCATGGAAGGCGCAAGAGCGCTTCGGGCAGAGGTGCTTACCACGTTGCTCAAGAACTGTCGGCGCGTCAAAGTCGTGCGGTTGTGTGTGAGTTGGGCCGAGGAACTGAACCTGCCGTGGGCAGCCGGGGCAAAAACGGCAGCGGAAACGCGCTTGGGGCACGGTCGCTGGATTCATCGCCTCAAGGACGGAACATTTCTCGTGCTGAAATCGTAATGGATAAAACCTACATCGAAATCGTCCGGCTGTTGCTCGAAAGTGCTCCCGCGATCTTTGAGACGCCACATTTTGCGATGAAAGGCGGAACGGCGATCAACCTGTTCATCGAGGAGATGCCGCGTTTGTCTGTGGACATTGACGTGGTTTACACGAACCACCAGGCAACTCGGGACGAAGCGCTAAAGTCCATTTCGAGTGGACTGGATGCGACGCGAAAGCGGCTCACCAAGGCAGGACTTGAATCTGAAGTGTCAGCCACCAAGAACGGCGACGAGATCAAGTTATTCATCCGGCGCGGGCGCAATCAGGTGAAGGTGGAGGTGAACCATGTTTTTCGTGGCACTGTGCTGCCGGTCGAAACCCGTCGGCTTGGCAACGAGGCGCGAAAGCTGTTCACCACGGAATTGTCCGTGCCAGTTCTGGCCGCGTCAGAACTTTACGGCAGCAAACTCGTGGCGGCGATGGATCGCCAGCATCCGCGCGACCTCTTTGATGTTCGCGGCCTGTTCGAGCGCGGCGGACTGACGGCAGAAGTGGTCGAATGTTTTGTCTGCTATCTCGCCGGCCACAATCGGCCAGTGCATGAGGTCTTGTTTTCGCGAGATCAGGACATGTCCGCAGCCTTTGAGAATGAATTCGTAGGCATGACCCGCGATCCGGTCAAGCTCGCAGAGTTGGAAGCAGTTCGGCGCCGGTTGAAAAGGGAATTGCCCGCCGCACTGACGGAAAGCCAGCGAGGATTCTTGCTCGGCCTTGTCGCCGGTGAACCCGACTGGCAGTTGATGAAGTGTTCGCACCTTTCGCAGCTTCCGGCGATTCGGTGGAAGCTCCAGAACCTTGCCAAACTCAAGAAATCCAATCCGCGCAAATTCAGCCAACAAGCCGAGGAATTGCGCACAGGCCTCGAAAAGACGGTCTAAACGATCGATTCCGATCTCCGTCCTCCAGCTTGAATGTTTGGGCTTAAACGCCTTGCGAGAGGGAGAAGGTCGAGTTTCAGCAAAAGCGTCAGCGGGATTTTTCACCCGAAAAAGCGCTTCCACTATTTGGCTCGGCTCACCGCCATGCCTCGCGGGGAACGTTGCCGCACGCGACTCTGAAGACCACGTCGGCCGCAGCTTCATTGGCCGAACAACTGGAACTCCGCCACGACCGGCGTGTCGTTGGCTTTCTGGATGCTCAGCCGGAAATAACGCGCCGTGACCGGCTCGAAGTTCAGCCGAAGTTCGTTTCCGATCGTGCTGCCCGAAATGATCTTCTTCCACTCGCCGTTGACTTTCGCCTCCAGATCGAACGCTTGCGTCCGGTCGTACGGCGCCTCGCTCAGCAGGGCGGCGGTTACTTCGCGTTTCTGTTCCAAGTCCAGAATCACCCAGCCGGATCGGGCTTTTTCCTCGGTGGCCCAAATAGTTTCGAGCTTTCCGTCGGTGATGTGCGCCTTGTTCAAGTGGTCCTCGCGGCCGGGCCATACGCTGGAAACCTCAACCGGTTTGCCCAGGGAGATTTTCACGGGGGGAGGAAGCACCTCCGGTTTGCCTTCGATTTCCACTACCACCACCGAATCAATCGGGTCCGGAGCGGTCTTGGGCAAGCTGATTTCTATGCCGCGCGCCGAGTTAACGGTGGCCAACGCGCCGCGCTTGGCATCCGCCAGCAGGTAAGCGCGTTTGGCTTTGTTTGTGGCAGGCACGGTCAGCTTGCCGCTTTGTGGCCAAGTGAATAAATGCAGGTAAAGCAGGCCGGGCTTTTGCGTGCAACGCCCGTTGAAGGGCAAATATGCAAAAGGCGAGGCGCGCGTGCCGTGGATGGACTCTGCGTTCACCGTCATCCAGTCGCCGAACTTCTCCAGGCAACGCCGCGCCTGTGGGAGGATTTGTCCGTCAGCGTCAGGGCCGATGTTGAGCAGCATGTTGCCGCCCTTGCTGGCGACGTCCACGAGTTGATGGAGCAAATCCGCAAATGGCCGGAAGCCCACGAGCCGGTTGTAGCCCCAATTGTTCGGTAGCTGCATCGTCTGGCAAGTCTCCCAGTCAATGCCCGGCAATCCTGTCGGTGGCACTTCACCTTCGGGGGAAATGTAGTCGCCCGCAAAGACGTAGCCGTAGGAGTTGGCGACTTCGAAATCGAGTTTGCGCTGCGGCGGCACATAGCCGGAGCGGTTGTCGAGAATGACGCTGGGCTGGAGCGAGCGGGTGTAATCCTCCAATGCCTTGCCATCTTCCGAGGACCACGCACTGCGATCCCAGGTGCCGTCGAACCATACCATGCCGATGGGGCCGTAGTTCGTGAACAGCTCCTTCAATTGCCCGTAGAGATACTGCTTGAACCGCGCCTTGTCTGGCTGGCCCTTTGCATAGTCGTTGAAGGCCGGACGGCCTGGCCAGTCCTGGTGATGCCAGTCCAGGACCGAATGATAGATGCAGAACTGCAAGCCCTCCGCACGACACGCCTCGGCGAGCGGCCTCAAGAGATCCTTTGCCCCGGAAGTGAGACTGACATTCCAATCGTCATTCATCTTCGTCGGCCATAGGCAAAAGCCGTCGTGATGCTTGGTCGTGATGCAGACATATTTGACTCCAGCCGCCTTCATCAGGCGCACCCAGTCGCGCGGGCTGTAATTCGTCGGATTCCACGTCTTGACTAGCGTGCTGTATTGCGAGCTGGGAATTTCCAGATACTTCTGAATCCACTCCGCTCCTCCGGTGACCGTTTTGTCTCGCCACTCGCCGGCCAATTGCGAATACAGTCCCCAGTGGATGAACATGCCGAAGTGCGCGTCGCGGAACCACTGCATCCGCTCGTTGTGTTCCGCAGCCGTCTCGCGGAATGGAGGCGGCCCTGAATCGTCTGGGTGGGCGTCTTGTGCCAATGGCTGTCCCGTGACAAGAAGCGCGCCAATGAGGAAGATCGTGTACAGGCTGGTCGGCCAGAGTTGGAGTGGCTTCATCATGAGCTTTTGCATGGTGATGTAGATGCGGATAGTGACGATAAACTTTGGAACATCTGGCCGGCTTCCTGGCACGCTTGCGACGGTGGATGCGAGTTTTGCCACAGCACATAGAATAGCGCAGTCCGCACGCTGAGCGCCAGCGTCTCTTGGCGCGCACGGAGCCGTCCGGCTTCGCCGCGCGCCGAGAATGTCCATAGCCAAAAGTTATCGCCGACATGAAATATTACGCTTAGAAATTATCTCCAGCCGCCCCTACACTGGAGACATGATTGGAACGAATATCAGGCCGCCATTGAAGCTGGCGGCCATTGACCTGGATGGCACGCTGTTGGGGCCCAACGGCCAGGTCAGCCCGGCCAACTTGCAGGCGGTGCACAGGTTGCAAAGCGCGGGCGTGCAGGTCGTGCTCGCGTCCGGACGTCACTACCGGAACATGCAGCGATTCGCCGCCCAGTTGCCCGGGGTCCAATGGCTGGTCTCCTGCCAGGGCGGGGAATTGTCCAACACCGAGCGGAACCTGGTCTTGAACCGCGAGTTCCTGCCGGAAACGACGGCGCGTGCGGCGCTGGACCTCGGCCGCTCGCTGGGGCTATCCGCAGTCGCTTACAGTGTGGACGGTATTTACACCGCGTCGCGACGGAATTCCGGCCTGCAACTCTACAGCGACCTTTCGGGGAACACCCCGCAGGAGGTCCCGCTGGATAAAGTGCTGGATCGTCCGCTGTTCAAAATCATCTGGGCGGGCGAAACCGCCGCTGAAATCGACCAGGCGAGCACGCGATTAAACGGGCTGGCTGCGATTTCCCAAACCGTGCGCACCCACCAGCTTTTGCTGGAATTAATGCCTCTCGGAGTATCCAAAGCCTCGGCCCTGAAGATCATGGCCGCCCGCCTGAAGCTGGCACCGGCGGAGATCGTCGCTTTTGGCGATGGTGATAACGACGTCCCCATGTTTGCCTGGGCCGGCGTTTCGGTAGCCATGCCGCATGGCTGGCCTTTGGCCATCAAACACGCCACCTACACCGCGCCCGCGGGCACTGCCGAAACGGCGTTTGCCCGCGGGTTGGACCTGCTGTTTGACGAAGAACTGCTCTCCAACTAACAGTGCGAAGGGGGGAGAATCACCCCCTCTCTCCAGCCGGGTGGACCTGCTCGCGAAACATCTCGAGAAAGCTGCGGAGCACCGGCGAATGGTTTTCCCGGTGCCAGGCAATGTGAATTTCCAGAGGAGACTTAGTCAACGCCAGGGGCCGGTATTCGACTTCAATGGCAAACAGTCGCCGAAAGCTCTCCGGCACCACGGCCACTCCCATGCCGGCAGAGACCATTTCCAACATGCACTGTCCGTTATTGCTTTCATGGACCATCCGCGGCTCAAAGCCGGCGGCCCGACAGTATTGCAGCAGCAATTCCCGATAGCGGAAGGCGGTACGCGGCGGAGCGACAAAAGGTTCGTTGGCCAAAGAGGGCAATCGAATCTTGCGCTGCCGCGCCAGGCGGTGGCCTGGGGGTAGCACCAGCCAAACCGCGGGATTACTCACGAACTCGAACTGCAGCTCCTTCTCCAATTCCGTAAACCGCAAGCCCAGGTAACCCAGGTCGATGTGCTGGTCCAGCAATTCGCGTATCTGTTGGTGAGTGGGCATCTCTGAAAAGGTCAAATCGACGGCCGGAAACCGCTGGCGGAACTGTCGTATCACCCGGGTTAACCGCGGATCGGAGAACGAGCCGTCATAGGCCAGGGTCAGCCGCCCAATCTCGCCACGCTTGGCGGATTGCACGGTGTCGAGAGCGCGCTGCGTTTTGGCCAGGATCTCCCGGGTTTCCTTCAAGAAGAAACGTCCGGCTTCGGTCAGTTGCATGCCCTGCTTCGTCCGCACAAAAAGCCGGGCGCCCATTTCCTCCTCGAGATCGCGAAGCTGCCGGCTCAGCGGCGGCTGCGAAACATGCAGGCGCTCGGCCGCACGCCGCACGTTCAGCGTCTCAGCCACCGCCACGAAGTAACGAAGATGACGAAGCTCCATATCGTGATACCTGCAAAGTATCATAACACAACCCACATGATATTATCCAGCCCATCCGGCAGCGCGTATCGTGGCTATGGTCTGAAAGATGAAAACGCGAATGAAAATTCCCGGAAAGCCAAGCTACGGCGTTTGCCCGCTGTGCGAGACAGCCTTTCCCCAGTCCCAACTCCAGGCCCCACTAACCTCGGAACCACCGGCGAGTCGGCGCCAAATCATCAAAGCCATCCGGGCCGAGCACCCGGCCTGGACCAACCGCGACGGCGCCTGCCAGGTTTGCTGGGAATCGTTTCGCGGCGTGGTGCGGGTGTTGGATTTTGTAAAAAAATTCAAGGCAGCCGGACTGCGGCATTCGGAACCGAAAGACGAGGCACCATGAAGCTATCAAACTATTTCTGCATTACAGCCACCGCACCAGTCCCGGACAACTCTCCGGCGAACCGCCGGCTTCGATTCGCGTTCTGCCTCGCGCTTGCACTCGTGGTAACTGTAAGCGGCTGCGGTAAGCCTCCCGTCGTCCTGCCAGAACGCCTGCTGGTGCGAACCACGCAAGCACAGTCCATCGATGCTCGGCAAGTGGGCGGCGACGCCGCCTACCTCGCGCTCGTGCGGGCGGAAGAGGAAACGGATCTGAGCTTCAAGGTCGGTGGCATTGTGGAATACATCGGACCGGGCCGGGGCTGGAACGAGGGGACCGCCGTCAAAGCCGGCACCAACCTCGCGATTCTCAAGCAGTCGGACTTCGAGAACGGGGTGAATTCCGCGCGTGCCGACGCCGTCCTGGCCGGGAAACAATTGGAACGGTTTAAGGCGCTGCGCGCCAAGGACGCCGTTTCCCAACAGGAACTGGACGTCGCCGAAGCCAAAGCCCAGACGGCGGATGCGAAACTGAAACAGGCGGAGCAGGACCGGGCGGATTCGCATTTGGAGGCCGCGGTCGATGGGGTGGTGTTGGCCCGCTATCTCAACGCGGGTCAGACCGTTGCCCCCGGCAAACCCGTCCTGCGCTTCGCCAATACCCGGCGCATGCAGGTTGAACTCGGCGTACCCGACCGGCTCGTCAGCTATTTCTCGCCGGGTAAAGCTGTGGGAGTGGAAATCTCCGCGTTGGAAGGGCACGCCCCGTTTCCTGGCTACGTCTCGGAAGTGGGCGTGGCCGCCCGCCAGGAAGGCCGACTCTTCCGCGTCGTGATTAAGGTGGACAACCAGGATGGCGTGTTGCGTTCCGGCATGACCGCGATGATTCGGGTGGGCGAGGTGGCGCGATTCAATCCCGGCTCGGTGCTGGTGCCGTTGTCGGCGCTCGTCACCGCTCCGTCCACGGGCAAGACGTCAACCGCGGAATCCCAGCAACTGGCCGTGTTCGTGGTGAAAGATGGCAAGGCCGTGCGGCGCCTCGTCAAAACCGGAGACATCGTCAAGAGTTCCATCGTGATCGCCGAAGGCTTGAAGCCCGGCGAGGAAGTGGTGACCGGAGGCACCAGCTTCCTCTACGACGGTCAGCCGGTCGAAGTCCAAACCAGCCTCCCAACCGGAGAGTAACGTCATGTCGCATCCGAATTTGAAGCAGATTACATCCGGCGGCCTGGCTCAATATTTCGTCGAACATCGGGAAGTGAGCTGGCTCCTCCTCATCGGTGTGCTGATTTGGGGCGCGGTGGCGTATGTCCACCTCGGGCAACAGGAAGATCCCACGATTCCCCATCGCACGGCGATGCTGGTGACCGCTTTCCCGGGCGCAACCGCGTCCAAAGTCGAGGAGCTGGTGACCAAGCCGATTGAACGCAAGATCTCAGAGCTGGAATCCATCGAGGAAATCAAAGCCCAATCCCGTCCTGGGGTATCCACCTTGACCGTCAAGATGTCGCCAGCCTCGAGCGCGTTTATCGAGCAGCAATGGGATAAGTTGCGGGCCAAACTGCTGGAGGTGCCTTTGCCACAAGGAACCCGGACGCCTTACCTAAACACGGACTTTGGCAACACCATTACCCTGCTGTTCGCCCTGACCAGTCCGCCCATTACCGAGGCGGAGAGTATCGCGCGGGCGCAACTCATCCGCGACCAATTAGCCGAACTGCGCGGGTCTGCTCCACCGACCAACCGCGCCGCCGTGGTCGCCTTTTTTCCGCCCGGCGTGGCCCAAAGTTACCGCGAGAGCATCCGATGGCGATTTGAAACCCGGCTCCGCACCGAACACCTGGCTGACCAGGTCCAAACCCGCCAGGGTCAATCTTTCATCCTCGCGGACCTGACGACTGCCGCGGACCGGGCCACCCTCGAGCGGTTCATCACCGAGTTCGTCCGCCAGGCCGCCGGGACGGATAAGGAAATGTGGCACCCGGATTTTACGCAGCCCATGCTGTTGATGGGCGCGGAGGATCCGCTGCCGCTGATCCGGGCGACGGCGCCGTCGCGCTACAGCTATAAAGATCTCGAGCTGCAGGCCCGGGCCTTCGAGGATTCCCTGAAACAATTGGATAGCGTCGGCAAAGTCACCAAGATCGGCATTGTGCAGGAAACCGTTTACCTGCTCTTCTCTGAGGCCAACGTCGCCGGGTTCGGGCTTACCCCGGAAAAGGTCATGAACGCCCTGGCCGCGCGCAACGCGGTGATACCCGGGGGCACGCTCCGGACCGAAGGACGCAACTTCCCGGTGCAGCTCTCGGGCGAATTCCGCACCGAAGACGAAATGCTCGGCTCGGTCATAGGCATGGACCGCGGAGGAGCGCCGGTCTATCTGCGGGATGTTTTCGAAATTCGGCGAATGTATGAATCGCCGACTCCCTACAAAGTGGACGTGCTCCGGCGCGGCGCGGCGCCGGGCGCGCTCGAACCGGTGCGATCTGTCATGGTCGCCGTGGAAATGAAAGACGGCCGGATCATCAGCCGGTTTAACCAGGAAGTCCAAAACCTGGTCGCGACCATGAAGACGCGCGTGCTCGAAGGCATGGACATCCAGGCCCTCTCGGATCAGCCCACCGCAGTGGCGAACCGCATCCACCATTTCGTGCGCGCTTTCCTGGAGGCGGTGGTCATTGTGATCATTATCGCGCTGTTCCTGATGGACTGGCGTTCCGCACTGGTCCTCGCCACGGCGATCCCGCTGACCGTCGCACTCACGCTCGTAGCGATGCAACTGCTCAAGATTCCTTTGCACCAGATTTCCATCGCCGCCCTGATCATCGCGCTCGGAATGCTGGTGGACGTGCCGGTGGTCGCGGCCGACGGCATCAATCGGGCGCTGCACGAGGGCGAAACGCGTGCTCGCGCGGCCTGGCTCGGCCCGACCCGGCTGCGCCACCCCATGATCTTCGGCACCATCATCAATATCGTCGCCTTTCTCCCCCTGCTGCTCCTCCCGGGTGACAAAGGTTCGTTTATCTCCGGCCTGCCCATCGTGGTCACGCTGGCGCTGGGCGCCGCTTTGCTGGTCTCAACCACCTTCACTCCTTTGATGGGCTTCTACTTGTTGCGGGGACAAAAGGGTCTCGAAGAGGGAGCCGAGGTGCGGTCGTTCATTCTCTTCAAGCCCGTGGATTTGCTCCTGCAATGGCTGCTGCCCATTTACCGACGCGGCCTCGAGTCCGCGCTCCGTAATCCCTGGCGAGTGGCACTGGGCGCCTACCTGCTGCTGGGATTGAGCTTCCTCATTACGCCCTGGCTGGGAACCCAATTCTTCCCGCCGGCCGAACGCAACCAACTGCTGGTGGACATCGAGCTCCCCACCACCTCTTCCCTGAACAACATGCGCGAGACGGTGGACCAGGTCACCGCATTGGTACGGCGCCACGAGGAAGTCGCCAGCGCGGCCATCTTCAGCGGCGGCACCGCTCCCCGTTTCTATTACAATGTCGTGCCCAAAGAACCCGCCAGTTACCTGGCCCAAATCCTGATCAACACCCACACCGAGGAAGAGGTGCCCCGGCTGTTGGTGAAACTCCGGGACGAATTGGACCAGCGCGTGCCCGCCGTCCGTTGCGTGGTGAAGCAACTCGAACAAGGAGTCCCGGTGGAAGAACCGATCCAGGTGCGGCTCAGCGGTGATAACCTGGATGTGCTGCGGCAATTCGCAGATGAGGCGGCCCAGGTGCTGCGCGCCGCCGGCGGATACCACGTCCACGATGATCTCGGCTTGCGCATGCCTAACCTGAAAATCGACATCGACCAGGATCGCGCCAACTCGCTCGGAGTCGGCAATCTGCAAATCGGCCAGATTTCCCAGGCTGCCTTCGCCGGCTTGAAGGTCACCGAACTGCGCGAGGGCGATCGCCTGATCCCGGTGCTCATCCGACTGCGGGTCGAGGAGCGCAACGAAGCCGAGAAAATTCGCACCCTCTACGTCCAGGATCGGAACGGCAAAGGCGTCCCGCTGGATAGCTTTGCGACGGTGAAAATCCAACCGGAGTTCGTCACCATCCCACATTACAACCAACTCCGCACGGTGACGGTGCGCGCTTACGCGCGATTCGGGGAACTGCCTTCCTCGGTATTAAAGCGCGCGCGTTCCGGCCTCTCCGCTCTCCACCTGCCCCCGGGTTATCAATTGCGCTATGCCGGCGAGGAGAAGGAATTGCGCCAAAACCGGGCCGAGATGGGAGTGGTGCTGAAGGTGTCGCTGGCGCTCATCACCTTGGCGATGGTGATCCAGTTTAATTCGGTCGTGAAATCGTTTGTGGTAATGCTGACGGTGCCGCTGGGAGTGATCGGCGCGCTCGTGGGCCTGGGGGTGACTCGCTCGCCCTTCGGTTTCATGGCCCTCCTGGGCCTGGTGAGCCTGGCCGGGGTGATCGTGAGCCACATCATTGTCCTGAGTGACTTCATCGAGGAGGCTCGCGCCGCAGGAATGCCGCTCGAAAAAGCGCTGGTGCAAGCCGGGTTGGCGCGGTTGCGTCCGGTACTGGTGACGGTGCTGGCTACCGTCGGCGGCCTGCTGCCGCTGTTCCTCACCGGTGGCGCCCTGTGGCACCCACTGACGGCGGTGCACATTTTTGGGCTGCTCCTGGCGACGGCGCTCACGCTGATGCTGTTGCCGGTCATGTACTACATCTTCTGCGCCAAACTGAAACTCATCAAATAACCAAACTGCCATGCGCTTCATTGAGTCTATCCGGCCACAACTCGCGGCGCTTACCGCGCTCGGCGCCCTCTTTCTTACCGGGTGCGCGGTCGGTCCCAACTATCACCGGACCACCGTGAACGCCCCGTCGACCTTTCGGAATGCCGGCGAAGTGACCTCCACCAATTCTCTGGCGGACCAGTCGTGGTGGAGCGTATTCGAGGATCCAGATTTGCAGAGCCTGATCAGCGCCGCGCTCACGAATAATTACGACCTGCTGCGTGCGACGGCGCGGGTGGAGCAGGCATTGGCAATTCAACACCAGGCGCGCTCGGCGTTCCTGCCCCAGGTGGGATACATCGGCATGGCTGATCGCGGGCATAATATGTTTCTGGGCCTGCCCGCTCCGAACGGTCGGACCACCGATTCCTTTTTCGCCGGCTTTGATGCGGTGTGGGAAATCGATCTTTGGGGACGTCTGCGGCGGCACAATGAAGCCGCGCGGGCCATGCTGCTGGCCACCGAAGAGGGTCGCCGCGGCGTGCGATTGACGCTGCTCAGCGGCGTGGCGCGCGCCTATTTCGAACTGCTCGAACTCGATGAGAAGCTCCAGATTGCCCAGCGCACCGCCCGCTCCTTCGAACAAACGTTGCGGCTCTTTGCCGAGCAGCACGAGGGTGGGCTGACCTCCAAGCTCGAGGAATCCCGCGCCCGCGCCGCCCTGCGCTCGGTCTCGGCAACCATCCCTGAACTCCAACGGCAAATCACCCTCAAGGAGAATGAACTTAGTGTCCTGGTCGGGCGCAACCCTGGACCCATCACCCGCAGTGCTGCTGGGCTGCAACAGCAGTTGCCGCCCGCGGTACCGGTTGGCCTGCCGGCCATGTTGCTGGAACGTCGCCCCGATCTCCGGCAAGCGGAACAGCAGTTGCGCGCCGCCAATGCGCAGATCGGCGTCGCCGCCGGCGACTTCCTCCCGAAGGTCGGGTTGACGGCGGTGTATGGCGGGGTGAGCACGGAACTTTCCGCCCTAACCTCGGGAGGCGCGAATGCCTGGTCCCTGGCCGCCGCCACAGTGGGGCCCCTTTTTCAAGGCGGCCGGCTGACCGCTCGCTATCGCCATGCGCAGGTCGCTTGCGAGGAGGCCCGACTAGCCTACCAGCAGACCGCGCTGAACGCTTTCCGGGAAGTGGCTGATGCCCTGGCTTCACGCCAGCGCCTGGAAGAGGCGCGCCGCGAACAAGCGGACGCGGTCCTGGCTTATCAAGAGGCCGTGCAGGTCGCGCGCGACCGGTATAATGCCGGCAAGGCAAGCTATTACGAAGTGTTGGAAGCGCAACAGCAGCTTTTCCCGGCCGAGAATGTGCTCTCCCAAATTCAGGTCAACCAGCGCCTGGTTCTCATTCAGCTCTATAAAGCCCTGGGTGGAGGATGGAGCCTCGCCGAACTGGAATGGTACGGTAATTCCACCGGCACCCCGCCCGGTTCCGAACCTGTCAAATAAGGCGTGCCGCGAGGGCCAGAACCGCACAACGAGGCGCCCGGGAATGACCCTGACCTGCACGGAGGCAATTCTCCTTATGTTATGCTAAAGTAATCCTGAAGTTCCATTTGATCGGCTTCCGCCAAACGATCGTGAAGCAGATGAAACGGCAATTTCGAAAGGTAAAGCATGACAACAATCATTGGGTTATCCGGCAGCTTGCGGTCCGGCTCGTTTAATACCGCGCTGTTGCGCGCTGCCGCCGGCCTCGTGCCGGAGGGCACTCAACTGCAAGTCAAAACCATCCACGGCATCCCGCTCTATGACGGCGATGTTGAAACCGCCACCGGCATCCCCACCGCGGTGAGCGAGCTGGGTGAAGCCATCGGAAAAGCGGACGGCCTCCTGCTCGCGACGCCGGAATACAACAACTCCATTCCCGGCCCTTTCAAGAATGCGATCGATTGGCTCTCGCGCATCGAAGATGGTCCACAACCGGTTTTCACCGGCAAACCGGTCGCGGTGATCGGCGCTTCGCCCGGCGGGTTTGGCACGCTGCTCAGCCAAAACGCCTGGCTGCCCGTGCTGCGAACTCTCGAAACCCGACCCTGGTTCGGCGGCCGATTGCTGGTCTCGCGCGCGTCCGGATCGTTCGACGCCGAAGGTCACCTGGTGGATGAAGGGACCAAAAAGAAGCTGCGCGAGTTCCTGGCCGGATTCACCGCCTACATCCAGTCGCCGCACTGAGCAGGAAACTGGTAGTCCACCTGACCAACTGCAGTCCGGGCTAAGACGGTTCAGGAAATGATCCAGCGGGGAGGATCCGCCCAGGAGTTGGATGAAGTCTCGCAGTCAGCTCTATCACGGAGCACCGGGACGGTGCTCGAACTCGCAGCCGAGACGGCTGCGATACCATACCTTTTTCGCATGCTCACCCCAACAACAAAGCATTTTCGCCACTATGACCCCGGTGCGATGGTGCCAGCATGAAGAACGAAATGAATAGTGTTCGGACGAACGGCAAAACGATGAAGAAATTGCAGCGCATCCATCAGAACACCGAAATGCACTGGGTCGGAAACGGATTTCCCGTGCGGTCGGTATTTGATTACAACGGGCTGGGACGCGAGTTGAGTCCGTTCCTGATGCTGGATTACGCCGCGCCGCACCCATTCCCTCCCGGGAAAGAGAAACGCGGGGTAGGCGGCCATCCGCACAAGGGTTTCGAGACGGTGACCGTGGCCTACCAGGGGGAGCTCGAGCATCGCGATTCGAGCGGAGGCGGGGGCAAGATCGGCGCGGGCGACGTGCAATGGATGACCGCCGGCAGCGGCATCGTTCATGAAGAATTTCACTCGGCGGATTTCACGCGCCAGGGCGGCACGCTGCAGATGGTGCAGCTCTGGGTGAATCTCCGCGCCCGGGACAAGAGCGCGCCCCCGGGTTACCAAACGCTGCTAAAGGCGCAGATCCCCACTGTGCCGCTGCCGGATCAGGCCGGAACGCTGCGCGTCATCGCCGGCGATTATGGGGAACAGCAAGGACCGGCGAAAACGTTCACGCCCATGAACGTGTGGGATGTGAAGCTCTTGGCCGGTAAGTCAGTCGATCTGCCATTGCCCGATGGGCACACCACCGCGTTCCTGGCGCTGAGTGGCGAGGTAGCGGTGCTCGGCGAAAGTAACAGTGCGGCTGGAATGGTGGCCAGAACCGGCGACCTGGCGATCTTCGAGCGCGCGGGCCATGGCCTGGCGATCAAAGCCAATGCCGACGCCAGCCTGCTCGTGCTGTCCGGCGAGCCGATTGCCGAACCCGTGGTCGGCTACGGGCCGTTCGTGATGAACAGCCGCGAGGAAATTCAGCAGGCCTTTGCGGATTATCAACTCGGTCGCATGGGAGAACTGGATTAACGCGAATTCGTTAACCAGGCTTCCCTCGATTCGAGGGTAAAAGCCCTGGTGTAGGGGATCGTGCGGGTTCCCACGGACAGCGGCGCGATGAGCAGCGCGATATCCGTGGGAATCTTCACGTTTTCAAAGGAGACTAGAACGGGGCGGCGCGGCTCGTGAAGGCTTTCGTCCGCACGCCGAATCTTGGGCTTCGTGGTCATTGCTGAACACCCACGCGGTACAAAAATGGGCCGGTGCCAATGGCATTGGCGTCCGTGAAACTCGTCGTGCCGGCCTGGCCCACAATGTTGCTGGATATGGTCGAGAAAGCCGACGTTGCTTCAAGAGTGGTGCGGCGCTCCAAAAAGTAATTCCGATTGGTCACGCTTTGCCAGGTGACGACCATCCCCGATGCGCTATTGGTGGGAGTGAGGATGACCAGGGCGGAGTTGGGATCCGTGGGAACGGTGCCGGCGATCCACTCCCGCCAATTGTTCATGCCGTCGCCGTCCGCATCCGCGTAGTCCGGCGAACCATCGGTGGGCAGGCCGAATTGCGACAGCCAGCCAATGAACTCACCGCTAACCCCGGGTTGAAATTCGTAGGCGCCAATGTCCACGATCCCATCTTGAATACGCGGGCGCCCGTCGAGGTCGGTGCTGCCAGCGGCAAAGACATTTGTGCCCGCGTTGATGCAGGGTGAATTAGATTGCAGTCGCAGATTGGCCCAGCCGTTCGTGTCTACAAAGACTGGCGAGTTGGTGAAGTTCCCCGTACCGTCGGCCGGAATGGTGCAGCAATGGTCCAGCGAGAAGGTGCTCCCGCAGTTGCCGCCCTGGTTGTAATATATGATGCAGTTGGTAAGGCCACAATAGTAAGTCCCGCCCCCTCCTTGGTTGGCCGAGTTGCCTGTGAGTGTGCAGTTGTTCAGGTGGCTCATATAGGCCCCGCCCCCATACTCCGAGGCCACATTGCCTGCCGCCGTGCAGTTGGTCAGTATGCCATTATATACCCCACCCCCGATCGAGGCCGAATTGCGCCTAAATTTGCAATTGTTAATGGTGCCGCCGCTAGCCCCGCCGCCGCCGTAGGCTGAATTATCTTCGAACGTGCAATTGTTCAGCACAGCGTTGAGGGCCCCCCCTCCATTACCATTACGGGCTGAATTGCGCCTAAACACGCAGTTGCTCAGTGTGCCTCCACCGGCTCCGCCGCCATCGTGGCCAGCAAGATTGCCCGTGAGCGTACAATTATTAAGCCTGCTACTCTCACCCCACGGGCTGGAGTCGACGCCGCCTCCGTAGCCGGCCCTATTGCCCGTTATAATGCAGTTGTTCATCTCGCCGCCTGCTGCGCCCCCGCCCCACTGGTACGCGTAATTGCCTTCGAGCGTACAGTTGGTGAGAGTGCCGGAACAAACACCGCCTCCCCACGCGGCTGTATTGTTCTTTATGGTGCAGTTGATGAGTCCGGTGTAATCACCGAAAACGCCACCGCCAATGCCATTATACAGGTCGAGGGCATAATTGTTTGTGAGCATGCAATTGACAAGCCAGTCATTGTCGGCTGCCCCGCCGCCGTACCGAGCCGAATTAAATCGCAACACGCAGTTGGTTAAGCTGCCGTAAAATGCCCCACCGCCATAGACGGAGGCCGAATTGCCGGTGACCACACAGTTGTTGAGCGTGGCTCTGTCGGCTCCGCCGCCGGAATCGGCGGAATTGCTCTGTACCGTGCAACGTTCGAGCATGCCCCCCTCAGCGCCGCCGCCGGCGCTGAAGGCCGAATTTCCAATGATCACACAATTTGAGACCACTTCGGCGGTTGATTCACACCATAGGCCGCCTCCGTCCTGCGCATGCAACAAGTCTCCTGCCGCCCTCGTGGCACCGTTTGTTAAGGTGAAGCCAGCTAGACTCGCGCCATTGGTGAGGTACACGCATCGGATTGCACCATCGCCGTTGGTTACTCCCGGGATTTGGTACCCCTGGATCGTGGTGACTTGGGGGCCGTTCACACTCCTCAGGGCGACGAGCTTATCGATCGCCACACGATTGGTCATGGTGCCGAAAACCGCCTTGCCCCCGGTCTGATAAATTCCATTGGTCACTAGGATTTGGTCACCCGCCACGGCGGCATCCACGGCGTCCTGGATGTTCGTCGCGGCGGTGGCCCAGGATATGTAGGGCGAAATTGGGTTGGAGCTGTTGAGATCCACGTAGCGTACGGCGGCGGGGGCCGGACCGACTGCAATCACGCCCAAGGCGAGCGCAGTTAGGAATGGATTGAACTTCATATCAGTTGATTGGTCTCTTTTAGGAACATGGCTGAATACATTCTTGGTAATAGAACACAGGAAGTTGGAAGTCCGGTTCCTAGTCAGGGCTGAACTTGAGCCAGGACAACCCGGAAACCGACGAAGGAGAAGCCGAAGTATCCGGTGTCGTAGTAGCGGGATGCCGACCGGCAGAGAAAGGCGCCGTAGTTCCAGTCACCGCCGCGAAACACACGGAGCGAGCCCGAAGCAGGGCCCTTCGGGTCGATGACACTCCCGACAGGATAATCGCCATACCAGTCCTGGCACCACTCATACACGTTGCCGATCATGTCATATAATCCCCACGGGTTTGCCGCATAGCTCCCCACCGGGCTGGTCATCCCAAGATAGATTGCGCTCGGTTTATCGATCGTGCCCACCGACGCATCGTACTCAAACCGAACTTTGAAGTTCGCTTGTCCCGAGTGCAGGCCGCTCCCCAAATAGAAGGCCGTCGTCGTTCCTGCACGACACACATACTCCCACTCCGATTCCGTTGGCAGCCGATACCAGTAATTTGTGGGAATCAGCCCCGCCGCCCGCTCCTGCTGCGTCCTTAACGCGCAATAATTGGTCGCATCACTCCAACTAACCATCTCTACCGGATAAATCAGTTCATTCGTAACGACGCTCCCAATTCCGCCGTTATTTGCCCCGTCCGTCCCGTTACGATAGTAACTCGGATTGATCCCCACCACCGTCAAGTAGTCCCCTTGGGTCACCAAGAATTTCCCAATCCAAAAGCCACGGCTGATCGTTACCGAATGCTGCGTCTCATCCAAGAGCCGCTCCGCCTCGTTGGCCGGGCTGCCCATCGTGAAGGTTCCCGGCTCGATAAACACCAGGTTGGTGTCCGCCGGGGCCGGAACAGACACGGCACGATAAAACCGCCGACCAAGCGTGGGGGCCGACGAATCTGCCCAAACAGTGCCGCCGCCCTTTGCTTGCACCAACGTTCGATCTACCCAAACATTCGTGGATGAGAGGTCAGTGGCGTATTGGATGGAATAGACCGTCCCCACCGTCCCGGTGAGGCTCAGACTCGACTGCCCGGCGGAAAATTGCAGCCCAAGACCGGGCGGCGCCTGCCCAGAGGCCTTTGGAGCTAGCCCCCAGACAGTGACGAGCAGGAGGCAGAAGAATGGAACGGGTTTCGAGTGTCGAGTCTTCATGGGCTCAAGGTTGATTTTTGTTCATACCCCCTTGCTACAGTTCCCAAAAGGGCAGGTTACAGAAAGTCGGCAGAGATTGTTTGCGAGGCGTCCAAGGCTGCCTTCAGGTCGCTTTCATTCTCATCGGATGCGGTCCATGCCAGGACTCGGGTTAGCGCTCTCGGATTTCGCGCACGTCGTTGTTCGGGATGCCGCCGCTGATTCTCAAGCCGCGAGCCAGCAAGGCTGGG
>DBMR01000069.1:206317-226748 GCA_002298785.1 Verrucomicrobia subdivision 3 bacterium UBA693 | reverse complement strand
GAGGGTTTCCTGTTGGACTAATGGTAAGACTGTGGGACGGACTTTGGGATTTTTCTGTGGAGGTCAGGTTGGTAGCGCGTACGGGAATCGAACCCGTCTTTCAGCCTTGAGAGGGCCGTGTCCTAACCGATAGACGAACACGCCATCCAATCAACAATTGCTATTTTAATGAGCGGCAGCGGAAAGTCAACCACGGCGCCAAGACAGATTCTCGCTTTTGCGACAGGACCGGGAGATTCCGCCGCAATACCGCCGGTTGGTAAAGCGGCCTGGGGGGAGGGTAAGCGAACCAACGAAGCGCCACAGAAACGCGGTCAAGCGAATGGCCAATTGGGCCGGAGGAAACAAAGCTGACCTTCCGGGAAGCAAAAAGGCCGGGTTTCCACCCGGCCTTTTGCCACACTCTACATGAGAACTTCCAAAATTGTCTTACGATACGGCGCCGCAGACACGCGCCCTTCCAACCTTACACACGGTTTGGAATACTGCGTTTTTGCATCGTTAACACGTCCATACCTTAACAAAGTTCCCCGGGAGCGGTAGTCACCAGTACTGGTGACAACGTGTCCCCAGCCCTAAACACCTTTGGTCCCCCCCTTCCTTTCCGGCGATGGCGGCGTCCCCGCCCTGCGGGATGGCTCCAATGCAACCGCCGGCATTTGCAGTCTTGGCTTGCCCCTGGGCATAAGTTACAACTGGCGAGCGATGATTCCGGCCAAAGACCTTATGCGCGCTCTGCTCCCTGCCCTGCTTTCGCTGATTGTAACCGTGCCCCTCGCCCAGGCGGCGGCTGATCCCACCCTGCCCGCGATGGTTGAAGGGGATTTCACGGCCAAAACTTTCCGCTTCACCAGTGGCCAGACTTTGCCGGAAATCAACCTGCATTACCGGACTTTTGGCCGACCCTGGACCAACTCCCTGGGACAAGTCACCAACGCGGTTCTAATTCTCCATGGCACTACAGGCAACGGCGGTAACTTCGTCCGCCCGGAATTCTCCGGCGTGCTGTTTAATCCGGGCCAACTGCTGGATGCGAACCGGTATTACCTGATCCTTCCGGATGCGCTGGGGCATGGCAAATCCTCCCGGCCGAGCGACGGCCTTAAAGCAGGATTTCCAAACTACGGGTATCGCGACATGATCGAGGCGCAATATCGCCTGGTGACGGAAGGGCTCCATGTTAATCACCTGCGGTTGGTCATGGGAACTTCGATGGGCGGAATGCACACCTGGCTTTGGGCGGAGACCCACCCGGACTTCATGGATGCAGCGATGCCGCTGGCCAGTCTGCCGACGCAGATCTCCGGCCGTAACCGCGTTTGGCGCCGGATGATCATCGATGCCATTCGGAATGATCCGTCCTGGCAGGGAGGCGCCTACACCACGCCACCCGCCAGCTTGCGCACCGCGCTCGAGGTCCTCTATTTCATGGGCAACAACCCGGTGCAACGCCAGAAGGAAGCACCCACTCTCGCCGCCGCGGATAACGCGCTGGACTTGTATGTCACCAATCTCATGCGAACTTCCGACGCCAATAACATCCTCTACGCTGTCGAGAGTTCCCGCGATTACGATCCTGGCCCAGCGCTCGAGCGCATCCAGGCTCCACTGCTGGCGATCAACTTTGGCGATGACCTGATCAACCCCCCGGAGTTGGGGATTTTGGAACGGGAAATCATTCGGGTACCCCGGGGCCGCGCAGTGTTAATTCCCGCCGGACCCGACACGCGAGGTCACGGCACCCACACGCTAGCGGCGGTCTGGAAGGATTTGCTGGCTGATTTCCTGCAAAAAACCGCCAAATCCAGCTCCGGGCGCTGATTCATGACACTGCCACATCGCATACTTTGCATCGGCACCACCCCCGCCGCACAGCGGGTGATGGTGTTCAATTCCCTGGCCGCCAACGCGGTGAATCGGGCCGTGCAAACTCTCGAAGGTCCGGCGGGAAAATCAGTGAATGTCGCCAAAGTCCTGCGCGTCCTCGGTGAACGCCCCGTGGCGGTGGGCTTGCTCGGCGGCGCCCGCGGCCAGGCCATCCAGGCCGACTTGCAGTCGCGCGGTATCGAGACCGGTTTCCTCCAGGTTAAAGCCCCGACCCGGCAGTGCGTCACGCTACTGGACCTGCGCTCGCAAACCCAGACGGAATTGGTTGAGGAAAGCGCGCCTGTCGAGCCCGCGCTTTTCGAACAATTGCTGCACAGCATTCACAAATGGTCGCCACGCTGCGGAGCGCTGGTCATGTCCGGTACCGTGGCCCCGGGCGGCACTCCGGACTTTTATACCGTCTGCGTGAAGATCGCGAATGCCGAGGGGGCCATCTCGGTTTTGGACGCGCAAGGGATCGCCTTGATGGAGAGCCTGGATTCAAATCCCGGCCTGGTAAAGCCGAACCGCAGCGAGCTGGCGGCTTCGGTCGGTCGCGTGCTCAACGACGAGGCCGAGGTGCGTTCCGCCATGCGGGAACTTGTGGAATCGGGTGCGCGCCGAGTGGTGGTTACAGCCGGACCCGAGCCGGCAATCGCCTTCGACGGAAAGTCCTTCTGGCGAATCACGCCCCCGGCCATTCAAGCTCGCAATCCCATCGGTTCCGGAGACGCTTTCACCGCCGGGTTGGTCGCCCGGCTGTTGCATGGGGATGACCTGGGCGAAGCCGCCCGGTGGGGAGCTGCCGCTGGCGCGGCCAACGCGCTCACCCTGATGCCGGGTGAACTCGAGTTGGAAACCCTCAAGACGCTTTTGCCTGACGTAAAAGTCGAGTTGCTCCCCGCCTGACCCGGATCGGCCTCCAACGATAACTTGAAATGCGAACTTCACGACTTCTTTACTCACTGGCCTGGAGTGGTCTGCTCGCCGCAGCCGTGACTACCCTCACCTCCTGCTCTGACCGCCCCAACCCGGTGCAACCAGACCAGAAAGTGGCAGCGACCAACACGCCGGCTCCGCCCGCCACCTCGCCTTACAATGCAGTAGTCGGAAAATGGAGCCGGCTGGATGGCGATTATCTCCTGGAGTTTCGCGGGGTGGGCGCCGACGGCCAGATCGATGCCGGTTATTTTAATCCTGATCCGATCAAGGTCTCGAAGGCTGTGGCGGTCAAGGAAGGCTCGGAGATCAAGGTATTTGTCGAGTTGCGGGATGTGAATTATCCGGGCTGCACCTACAGCCTTGCTTACTCCTCGTCCAGCGATCAACTCGTGGGAACTTATTTTCAAGCAGCCATACAGCAAACCTTTGACGTGGTGTTTTCCCGGGCCGGCCGGTGAAGAAAATCGGCAAATTCCTTCGAAATAGGTGTTGCATGTCGCGGGCCAGATGATATTGTCTCCGCTCTTTATCTTAGCGAAAAGACGATTTTGGTATGTCAAAAATTTGTGAATTAACCGGAAAGCGCCCGATAAAGGGCAGCGTGATTTGGCGCAGTGGTAAATCGAAGAAGAGCGGCGGTATCGGCACGCACGTCACCGCGATCACCAAACGGCGCTTCATGCCTAACCTGCAACGAGTTAAAGCGCTCGTGGACGGGGAAGTTCGTTATATTCGCGTGACGGCTAACGCGATCAAAAAGGGGCTCGTCACCAAGGCGCCGAAGCGCACTTGGAAGAAGGCGGAAGCCAAAGCTTGATCCTTACCCGGACAAAATAGTCCGCGGCCATTTTAAGTTCTGCACAGGAGCAATCCCCGAGGGTTGCTCCTGATCGTTTTCAGGTGGCAGCCTTTGGGCCAGCCGCCTTCGGATTAATCACCCGCGTCCAGCGGTCCTGTTCCTGGATGGGAATCAGGCCTTGCTGAACCTTTTTCCACCCGATCTCCCGCAAGGACCGCCAACCGATCTTCCTGGCGGCGTCCCGCAGTTCGCCCGTGCGCAACCCAGGTTGAATTAAGTCCGCGATTTCCTGGTTCAACAGGAAAAACTCGTATAGCGCCACCCGGCCGCGCTGTCCCTTTTGACCGCACTCCACACAGCCCATCCCCCGATAAGCCCGCACCTCAGCCGGTGTAATGCCCAGCGAGGCGGCCATTTCCTGCCGCACCCCATCGGGAATTTGATTATCTTCGGTGGTGCAATGCCGGCAAATACGCCGGGCCAGGCGTTGGGAAATCGCGCAGACCAGCGAAGAGGCGATGAGATAAGGCTCGATCCGCATTTCCAGGAGGCGGGTCACGGCACTGACGCTGTCGTTGGTGTGCAGGGTCGAGAGCACGAGGTGACCGGTCTGGGCCGCTCGCACCGCAATTTCGGCTGTCTCGAAATCCCGAATCTCACCGACCAGCACCACATCCGGATCGTGCCGCAGCACGGACCGCAGCCCGGCGGCAAAAGTGAGCCCGATTTGCTCGCGCACCTGGATCTGGACCACGCCTTCGAGCTGATACTCGATCGGGTCTTCAAAAGTAATGATCTTGCGCCCTTCATCGTTGGCCTGAGCCAGGGCGGTATACAACGTGGTGGTCTTGCCGCTGCCGGTGGGACCGGTCAGCAGCACCAAACCCTGCGGCAACTGTGTGAGCTGCGCAAAAATCGCCTCCTGGTTCGGCTCCATCCCCAACTGACCTAGATCCAGAAACAAGCTTTGACGACCCAGGATGCGGAGGCATACCCCTTCCCCGTACTTCGTCGGCACGATCGAGACGCGCAGGTCATACTCCTCCTCCCCGGTTTTCATCGCGATGCGCCCGTCATGGGGCAGCCGTTTCTCCGCGATGTTCAGGCCCGCCATGATTTTCAACCGCGAAACCACAGCCGAATGCAGGTGGCGCATATCGGCCGGCACCGGGACGGTTTCCAATATGCCATCCACCCGGTAACGCAGGCGAATGGAGTTGGTGTAAGGCTCGAGGTGGATATCGGTCGCCCGCAACCGCAACGCCTCTTGCAGGATCTGATCCACGAAAGCCGACACCGTTGCTTCGAGCGCGGAATCGGTCTCCTTTCCCTGGACGTCAAAAACAATTTCCTGACCGATCTCGGCCCCACCCCGTTCTTCGCGCAGTTTCTGGATCGTCTCGGCGCCCAGGCCGAAATTCTTCTTAATAACCGCGTGAATGGAACTGGGCGTAGCCAGCACGACCTTGAAACGTTTCCCCAGGAGGAGGCGCAAGTTGCCAAGATCGATTTGCCGTGGCGGTTCGCTGAAAGCCAGCGTGACGCAATCCTCTTCGTTGCCCACCGGGAGCATCCGGTAATGGAAGATGAACTTGATCGGAATCAGCTCCAGCGTTTCCCGTTTCAGTTCGAGCGCCGTGGGTTCGACGAACTCCAGGTTGCTGGCGAGCGCGAGCGCCTGCCAAGTATCCTGTTCGGACGCAAAATTCAAATCGACAATCGCCCGGTGCTGGGGCAAATCCAGGCGCTTCTGGCGCCGGCGCACCTGCTCCAACTGCGCCAGGGTGAGAAGGCCGCGTTCGAGCAGCAACTCCCCCACCTCGCGTGCGGTTCCCAATGATTCAGCGCTCATTACAGCGGCACCTCGACGGTCGTTTTCACGTTCATGGGCAGCAGGTTCGTTAGTCCGGCGTGGTTCGTCAACGTGAGTGATTGCATGGTGGCGTTGGCCACAAAAAGATTCGTCACCAGCAACGCCCCGACCGGGGTAATGACAAAAGTGTCGATGATCCGCACCATCGACTTCTTAGGCGCGCCTTCCGCCTTAAAGAACCCGAGGTAGGTAATTTCGATCTTCCGCGTGGTGGGCGGCGGTGGCGGAGCGGGCGCGGGGGCCGGCACGAAATACCGGGTGTAGAAAGGACTGTTGACGTTTGTTTTGGTGATGCGCGGGACCATGGCCTGCGGTGAATACAGCTCGCCCAGGTGCGTGACGGGAGGCAGCACCTGCGGTTGACCGCGAAAGACGTCGGTGTCGTGGTAATATGGGCTGGTGCCGTGGAAACTCGTGAGGCCCAGCAGCAAAAGCAGCCACAAGCCGCCGTGCACCACCATGGCCAGCCAGCGGCTCTTCAACACGGGATGGAGCATTCCAAGCATGGCTTTATTCGCGGTAAACAAATCCCAGCACCCGCAAGGAGACCCGCACTTCGTCGGTCTTTTCCGGCGTTTGCCGCTTGATAATCAGCCGGTCCACAAACAAAGGCGGCCTTACCGGCGCGTTCGTGGAGAGTCCGAGCCCCGACATTTCGTCCGGGCGCAAGGGGAGGCTCTGGATGAAATCCACGGCGCTGGCAATCGGCGCGGTGAATTCAAATTGAACGGGGATCTCGCTTAAATCTCCGGCGACGCTCGGGACCGGCGTATTCGTAGGTGCGACTTCGACTTCCAACGAATGCAACGCCGGAATCTGGAGGGAGACCGCTGTCTTCACCAAGCTCTCGACCATGGCCAACTCGGCCCACAAGAGGGCCGGGTAAGCCACATCGGCAGTGTGCTGTGGGAATCCGGCATAAACCGCCGGGTCCACGGTGATTTTATTGCGGGTGGAGAGGGCGATTAATTCATCGAGTTGTTTGCTGCGCTCGTTCTCGTAATCGACCAATTGGAACGGGGCCGCCACGCGGGCGTGCACGGCGGGGGGCAATTCAATCCGGGCCAAAGCCAGTTGCCGGGCCGCGTCCAGGCGCGTCAGCGCCTCGCGAGTATCTCGCAATTGGTTGGTAAGCACGCTGAAATTAATGGCCAGGGTATTGGTCTGCTCGATGGTATTGGCCAGCTTTTGCCACGCCTTCTTCAACGGGGCATCCAGGCTCTCCGCTCGGCGCTGCAGCGGCAGGAACACCATGCTGAAATAAAGGGTCAGCGCCAACGCCGCCAGCGGGAGGATGCTTCTTCGTTTGTATGATTGCAGCGAGGCCATGGGCTATTCGGTCGGGCGCGCCGACCCCGTGCTTTCGCTGCGCGGCGGTCCATAAGCCGCCCCTGTCCGCCGGGAGGGTGGGCGGTTGGACGCTCTCCGAAGAATCGGTTGATCAAACTCCGCGCGAGCAAAATCCAGCGCCAACACAAAATTCCGGTCCGGGATAATCAACTTGGGGTCGGCCAGGTTGCGGCGGAGATCGTCGGAGAGCAAATCCACCCGGGAGAAAACCGGCTGCTTTTCCAGTTCACTGACCAATTCCCGCAAAGTCCGGCGAGCAGCCTCGGCGTCATCCGGAATGCAAATCTCCGCGATGAATCCGGGCTTACCTAGGCTCGCATTGGTGACAACCAGCGGTTGGGGACCAAACTCCACCGGCGGAGGAGTTGGCCGGGCGCGCTCGGCCAGGGTGGACAGCAAGTTAGTGCGCACGATGCGGTTGGTGGAAGGCGGCGGCAGCGGCTGCCGGAAATAGCTGCGCTGGTCGGCCAGGAGCACATACCAGAAAGCCCGGTTGCTGCGCGATTGCTGGAGCAAAGACAAGGTGCGCATGGTGTCGACCATGCTTTGCCGCGCGGCAAACACCGGCCGGAGCAGATCATACTGCGCTCCCAAATCGGCGCTCAGCGCCTGGTTGGACTCCACCAATTCCTGCCCGGCAACGACCTTTTGCAGCAGGGCCTGCTTGTCTCGAATCAACGCCACCTGGTACCACGTGGCCAGCATAAACACGATCACGCACAGCCCGACCAGCACCACCGAAGCCATATCCAGCCGATGGCGCAGCAACCGGCGCTTCCAAACGGCGTGAAATTCCTCGGGCAGCAGGGATACCGGCTGGGTGCTGCATCCGAGCGCCTGCAACGCAGCGCCGAAGGCCACTTCCATGCCCTGACCCGGATGCGCCAGCTCCGGCTGCCCCGGCGCCGGCCAAGGCGTGATGGGCAGCGCTTGCCGCGCCAGGTATTCCCGGAGACCTGGCTGCTCGAAGCCACCACCACTCCCAATCATTTCGAAAGTCTCCAGCGCCTGGCCCGCCGCCGGACCGTGTCGAAAACATTCATCCAACTGCCGCTTCAGTTCGGCCGCCCAGCCATCCACCACCGCGGCAAAGTCGCGGGAGGCATGCGGCCCGGACAGCAGATCGCGGCTCACCCGAATGCTCTCCGCTTTTTCCTCCGGGCAACCCATTTGACGCGCCAGCGTGCGGGTCAGAAAATCCGTTCCCATTTGGAAGCTCGAAGCAAACGTGCCCTGGCCGCCCACCACTACCACCACCACCGTGGTTTGCGCGCCGAGATGCACCAGGATCGCTTTCGAGCCAAGCGGAGTTCCGTTTCGATATGCCGCAATCAACGCGTTGGCTGTTGTCGTGACATCCGAAATGTCCAGGTCCTCGAGGCCCAACCGCGTGATGCGCTCGCGGATTTCCCCCTCCTGCGCAAAGGTCACCCAAAACTTTTGCCGCGCTGAGGTCGGGGACGGCGCGCCGATCCGCACGAAATCATGAACGAAGCGGCTGTCGCTCACTCCGCTGAGCTTGACCGTTTCATCGCTGATCAATCGGCGCACTTCCTCCTCCGGTGCCTGCGGCAAATCGACGACCTGGGATACGGACAGGTGCTGGGGCAGCACCATGGCCAGGGGCGGGTCGCCCCACTCTTCCAAAAGCGTCTTCAGGTGGCTCTGGATTTCCTGCGCCGATACCAGGCCTTCCGCCGCCAGGTCAATCGTGTCCTCCTTGCGAATTCGCACGCGTCCGAAGTCACTCTCGGCCAGCAACAGTTTGATCCGGCGGCTGCCGGCATCAATCGCCATCACCCGCCGCATGGCGGGGCGCATATCGCCCAGTTTGAGAATGGAGGCGAGCCGGTTCACTTCGCAGCAGCGGGAGCGTTCGTGCCAGGCGCGGGAACTGGAGCCGGAGCGGCGGCGGGTGCGTTCGTGGCAGCGGGTGCCGGGGCGGGCGTCGCCGCCGGGGCCGGAGTTGTCGCCGGGGCCGGAGTTGTCGCCGGGGGCGGGGTAGCGGCAGGTGTGTTCGTGGCAGCGGTCGCGGTCGGAGTCGTTGCCGGCGGCGTAGGCGCCAGGACCGACGACGGCAGCGAGGCGGGCGAAAGCGCCGAGTTCTTCGCCGCGGCACCCGGCTTGGTTTCATCGTCGTAATCGTAAACGAGGAATTCCCCAGTGTCCTTGACGATGGTGGCGGTCACAAAAACCAGCAAGTAGCGAGGCTTGTCCAATTCGGTGCGGCGACGGAACAGCGCGCCAATAATCGGGAGGTTCCCCAGCACGGGCACGGACTCCACGTAGGTGCTTTTATCCCGCTCCAGCACGCCGCCCATCACCACGGTTTCGCCGGATTTGACCACGACGCGCGTCGCCAGTTCCTGGGTGCGGTATTGCGGCAGATTGATGTCAAACGTGCTGATAACCTTGCCGGTGTTGGGATCGCTATCGGTCAGGGTCGCGTAGCGCACGAGTTGCACGTCCGTATTGACCTTGGGATTGAGACCCAGGACGATGTGCCGGCCGTCTCCGCTTATGCTGGCCAGGACATTCAATTCCGCACCGGCGGTGATCTTGGTCGGCTTTCCTGCCGGCACGAAAGACGAGGCGGTGTAATACTGCTGCACCGTGGATTTAACCTGGTATTCCTCGTAGTAATACTGAACTTTACCATCGGAAATCTGCGCCGGACGATTGTTCAACACCGTCAGGCGCGGAGCGCTGAGGGTCTGGCTTTCTCCGCTTTGCTCCAGTGCACTGATGGTGGCGCTGAGGTCCGATGCTCCCAGGACGTTGGTGAAGCTCTCCTGGATGCCCACCCCCAAGTTCGGCACATCCCCTGTGGGGATGATGCCCGTGTTGTCAAATGGCAACCGCGCCGACTGCGCCGGGCGCCCTGTCTCCCACAGCACACCCAACCGCAGGAAGGCCGGCTTGGTGATCGTGACAAACCGCGCCTCGATCAGCACTTGTTGGATCGGGCGATCGAGCTCCTCGATAATCTTTTCCATCACCGCCAGTTGCTCGGGCGTACCCCGGGCTACCACCAGGTTATGTTCGTAATCAATCATGTATTTGCCGGTGAAGAGCTCCTTGATCACTTTTTCCAGCGAAGGCGCCGTCGGGGCCTCGTCATTCACGAACTTTTTCACCTTGGTCGTCTCAGTGACCGTCGTGACGTTGTTGACCGTGACGGCGGCGCGGTTGACATCTTCCGAGCCGAACTGCGCGGGGAGAATAAATCCTTTGCGTAACCGGTAAAACCGCGTCTCCTCCATCAATCGCTTCGGATCCTTGGCATCCACCACCCAGACCAACTCGTCCCCGACCTGGAACTGCAGATCGTAATTGCGCGCCACGTAACGCAGAAGCTCATCCAACCGGACGTTGTCGAGGTTCACGCTCAGCACCTGCTTGAGCGCCACGACGGATTTGTCCGCCACAATGTTGATCCCCGAGGTCTGGCTGAGGTTTACCAGGATGGTTTCGAGCGGCACGTTGTCCAGATGGATGGAAACTTCCTTCTCGAGCACCTTCGCCATTTTGCCTTTGGTGCTTTCCATGTCGAACAGGGGGCCCTTTTCGTTCACCGTCTTGCCATAGCTCGAAGGGATGTAGGGCGTGCTCTCGATCCGGCTCACGGCGTCCCGAATATCCTTGCTGGCCGGCAGGCCGCGATCTTTCTTCTCGGTCAGCAAATCCTTCAAGGTCGGATTGAAGACGGAATTCTTCGCGTCGATTTCGCGAATCTTGTCTTCCAACGCCTTTTCCCGGAGCTTTTGAGATTGCTGCGTGGTCCAGCCGTAAATTCGCACGACCATGGGGTTTTTGGGATCAATCGCGTGCAGCTTGGCGGCTTCCACCTCAGCTTCTTCCCACCGCCCCGCATTGGCCAACGACATAATCGTTTTGATTTGCGGATCGTAGGATTCGTTATAGGACACCGTCGGCGCTTTGGTGGACGGCGGCTTGGCCGCAGTCGGCGCTTTGGCATCCGGGGTGGTGTTCCGGCACGCGGTAGCCGTAACCAGCAGCAGCGCAACTGCCGCCGCCGCTTTCAGGAGGGTGGTTAACCTGAGTTGTGAAAGCATGGGTAGAATGGACGAAGAACCACCCCATTAAATTCAAGAACGGCAAACGATTGCAAACTAAATTTCCCGTACATCGAAGAATTATGTCCCTGATGCCGAACGCACCTCCCGCACGACCAACCGCGCTTTAGCGATCCGCCAGGCGCTTTTTCATGGTCGCGCGTTTAACTTCGCGGTCGGCCTCGCGCGTTTTAAGATCCTCCCGCTTGTCATAGACCGCCTTGCCCTTGCCCACGGCGAGCAGCACTTTGACCCGGCCATTCTTCCAATGAAAAGACAACGGCACCACCGCGTTCCCTTTGATCGCGGCCTGGGCGTGGAGTTTGCGGATTTCCGATTTGTGGAGCAGAAGTTTGCGCGGCGCTTTGGGGGCGTGGTTTTGGAGATTGCCGTGCGAATATTCGTCGATGTGCGCGTTGTAGAGCCAAGCCTCGTTGTTTTCAATACGCGCAAATGCGTCACTGATCTGGCCTCGGGCCGCACGCAAAGCCTTGACTTCCGTCCCGTGCAAAACAATGCCGGCTTCAAACGTCTCCAGGATATGATAATCCCGCCTCGCTTTGGGGTTCGAGAGGATATCCGGCATACGGTTGGGGCGGACATCAAGCCGACGTCCGGCAGCGGTTCAGCACCCCTGATTAACCCGGGAAGTTAGTGTTTCTTGCGCCGCTTGGCGGAAGGTTTCCCAGCATCGGCAGGTTCAGCCGGGTCGAACGTGATCTTGTCCTCAATGATTTCCATCAGCGCCACGTCTGCGGCACCAAGGTTCTCCGCCGCGGCCACCAAGGGACGGCTGATCGCCCCGGAACCGGAGCTGAGTTGCCGCACACGGCGTGAAACCAGGTTGACCAGAATGTTGGGATTCCCAACCTTCTCCAGCGCTTTCTTTGTAAGTTCTGCGTTCAAGGTGACTTAAAATCGATGAAACCAAGAACGACATTCTAACTGATAACCTCCAGAAAGCAACCGCAAAGAATTAAAAGAGACTTGCACCTCCCCGGCGGTTTCCCTAAAAAAAGACCGCAATGCGGCGAAAATCAACCAGTTCCAGTTCCCAGCCCGGTTTTGACTTGGATTCCTTCCTGACCGAGACCAGCCAGGCGGTCAACCAGGCCTTGGATCGTTTCCTGCCCCGCGCCACCACGCGGCCCGCGACGATCCACAAAGCCATGCGCTATTCCCTTTTTGCCGGCGGCAAACGCATGCGCCCTGCTTTGTGCTTGGCGGCGGCACAAGCGTGCGGCGGCAGTTTCGGCAGCGCCATGCCCTTGGCCTGCGCCGTCGAGTGCATCCACACTTATTCGCTCGTGCATGATGATTTGCCGGGGATGGATAACGATGATTTTCGCCGGGGAAAACCGACCAGTCACAAGGTCTTCGGAGAAGGCATTGCCATCCTGGCCGGCGACGCCCTGCTCACTCAGGCGTTTGAAATTGCCGCCCAATGCCAGGGTTGGCCGCGGTACTCGCCCCAGGCAATCGTCCTGGAAATTGCCCGGGCTTCGGGCTCCCTGCAACTCATCGCCGGGCAGGTCGCGGATCTCGAAGGCGAGGGCCAAGCACTTTCCGCCACCCAATTGCGGTATATCCACGAACGCAAAACCTCGGCGCTGTTGTGTTGCTCGACACGACTGGGTGGGATGAGCGCCAATTGCACCCCCGCCCAACTGGAAGCCCTCACGGCCTTTGGCTACCACGTCGGTCTCGCGTTCCAGGTGATCGACGACATCCTCGATGTCACTCAAACCAGCGAGAAACTCGGGAAAACGGCCGGCAAAGATACCAAGGCCCAAAAGGCCACCTACCCTTCCATCCTCGGGCTCGATAAATCCCGAAAGATAGCCGCGGCGCTTACGGAAAAGGCGTTTGCCGCCCTCGCCCCGTTCAAAGGAAAAGCCGCCGCCCTGGAAGCGCTCGCGCAATACTTGTTGAAACGGGATCGGTAGCCTCAACAACGGCGCGGACGCCCGCGCCCCAGGCCGGAGTATCTCATCCTGCAGAGACGACTTCCATGTCGTCCAAGTATATATATTTGGATCCGCACTGGGAAACAATTAGAATTCAGGGAAGGTCTTGCCGGAAGGAAGGAAGTCAATTCGTGGTTTTGGTTGAAATGTCCGGCATATCTTTGAAGACTTCCTGAAATGCCGCGTGTGCAGCATTTGCTCTTTTGCTGCTGGGAATCAACCATTCACCAATTCCCATAAGCAAGCCAGCACTTAAATAAGCTCCGGAAGCAGTCCGCCGCCAGGTCACTTGCCTCTTGGTCTTCGAATAAAGAGCGACTTCAAGGCTTGTGTCTTGCACAGTCAAAATTCCGACCGCGGCGCCATGCCTCTTAATAATCTGCACCATAAGGATCCATTCGCAATCCTCACCGCCGTATTGAGCCAAACCTCGCGAATCCAAGGCATTCAGTCCTGCCTCAAAGGGCTCGGTAGGCATCACGTCCACCGGGAGTCCGTAATATCCCTTGGTGACAAGGTGAAACTGAGCCAAATTCTGAAGCTCAGCATCGTCCTTCCTTGCTTTATTGCCGGTCGCCACCTCGGTGGGAATGAGGATGTGCGGAACGGCCACACAGAACCTCCCGCGCCCCAAGGAATTGGTGGCAGTCGCTCCGAGCGCTTTCGCTGCAATAGCCGTGGACCAATCCGCGCCTTCAACCAGCTTATCCTGTCTCCGGCAGTAGCCCAAAAGCATGTCCGCACCCATGGCAGCAGCCTCCCGCTCCATGTACTTAAGCGAGTTTTTGTCGTGAGCTGGAACGTGCATGATGCCTCGGTTAACCGGCAAGGCCGAAACAACTCCCAATACTTCGTATTGATTCGGAGGTTGTTTTCCCTATTCATAGACTTGCACGGCCTTCCTCGCCGTAACGTCGGGACCGGGATTGACCCGCGTTGACTTGATTATGGGCATCACCGAGCAGCCGGTGAAGAAGCAGAGTGCGACGAGAGTACAAGACAACGTCAATATTATTCCTGCCCGTGGCTTCGATTCATTTGAAATCTTCGTCCAACCGGTTCGTTTAAATAGACCGGAGCTTGCATGGAGAAGTGAGTAGGGGGTTTTCATTTTGAGAACTGGTCATTATAGATCACTGCTTTTGGATTCGCGCCCGGAAGAACTGTTGATTTCCTCCCATGGGCACAGCCAAATTGAGCCCGCCGGCCGACAGCGTGTTGGTTTGCCACGGCGTCCACGTTTTCAAATCAACCGAGGTATCCACAACCGCCGTCGCTCCAGGCGACCCGTCAAGCCACATCCGCAAAGTGCCGTTGGAGATGGGTGGATTTGCCAGCACGAATCGTCCTAGGGCTTGCGCCACCGAGTATTGTATCAACTCCCAGCGCTGGAGTACGCCACTTCCCGAAACCCCAGCTTTCTTGACGCTTCCCACCCACTTGGCCCACCACTCGTCGTGAACTGAAACGTCTCCAGGAGCCCCAGTGGCGATCCGAATCCGCAACACATCCGGGAAGCTTCCAGCGGGCACAATGACGGAGGTTCTTTCCATCAACTCCACGATCAAGGTCATACCACCAGCAAAAGTACCACCTACGTAGACATCAGCCTGGTTCGTGACCGATGATCCTGCCGTCATATACTCCGGCAGAATCACACCTCCATCCGCGCGGATGTCTCCAGCGCCGGAGTCACCGAAATAGCCAAATCGGCTTCCGGCAGCCAGGTAGGTGATCCACTCATCATAAGGAATCATGGTTGACGGGTTCACGTAGGCGTCGTACTCGCTCACGACGTTTGTGCTGTAACTTGTGACGGGGCTCCGTCCGGTATACAGAGTCAGAGAAGTATTCGTCGCAACCACCCAACGGATGGATTTGGCGGGGTTGCCGTCCCAGTCGAAACCCTCATAAATCCATTGGGCATTCAGCGGCACAGGATAGTAGTCCACAAGCCTGAGCGGCTCTCCGGTCCCCACCGTAAGGACCGCCGCCTGGCTGGTCACGCTGCCATAGAGATTGGTCACCAGAACCGTGTAGCTACCAGCGTCAGCACTTTGGACGTTGCTGATTGTCAGATTTGTCGTTGATACGCCGGACAGGCGCCCGCCATCGGTGAGATTCGTACCGTAATGGAGCCATTGATAGAAGAGCGGTTCAAGGCCTTCCGCGTTTACGCTGAACCTGCTAGTGCCCCCAACAGGAATAGTCTGATTGATGGGTTGAGAAGTGATCCGCGGCTCGCCGGGGAGAATCGCTCGCGCCATGAACACGGAGACTCTTCCGCCCGCAGTAAAGAACTCACCTCCTACAAAAAGGTTGGTGCCCGCCACCCCCATTGCCATTACAGAAGGGTTAGCTCCGCCTAAGCCCGACCCTAGAGCTCCGCCGGTCCCCGATCCGAGCGCCGACCAGGCGCTGCCATCCCATTTGGCAATTTTGCTCGCGCTGACTCTGCCCGCCGTGTAGAAGTCGCCCCCTGCATATAGGTCGCTGCCTGACGCCACCAGCGCCTTCACCGAACCGTCTATGCCCGACCCCAGGGCAGACCACGAGCTACCGCTCCACTTGGCAATGTGATTCGCATTTACTGCGCCTGCTTTGGTGAACAAACCACCTGCGTACAGGTCGCTGCCCGAGACGACCAGCGCCTGAACGGCTCCTTGGAATGCATCATATCCTCCACTCATTCCACCAAGAGTTGACCAAACGCTGCCATTCCATTTGGCAATGTTGTAGACGGCAATCCCACCCGCAGTGGTAAACGAGCCGCCCGCATAAAGGTCACTGCCCAAGACCGCCAGTGCGGATACGGAAGGCGCGCTCTGAATGGTTACGTGTGCAGCCATGCCGGCCCCGACAGCTGACCAGTTGTTTCCGTCCCACCTGGCGATGCAGTTCAAATAGTTGGGCCAGCCAGTATTGAACCGGCCTCCCGCATACAGATTCGTGCCCGATACAGCCAGTGCAAAGACAAAGCCACCCCATGGGTCACGAGGATCGCTGATCCCTTGTCCGAGGGCCGACCAACCACTGCCGTTCCACTTGGCGACGTTGGTGGCGCCAGCCGCGCCAGCCTTGGTGAAATTGCCACCTGCATACAAGTCGGTGCCGGAGACTTCCAGCACATAGACGGCCCCGCCTGCGTTCATTCCCGAGTCGAGGGCTGACCAGGCACTGCCATCCCACTTGGCGATTTTGTTCGCAGTGACCTCGCCCACCATGGTGAAACCGCCCCCTACATAAAGATTATTGCCTGAGATCGCCACCGCATAGACACCGCCGTTCAGTCCTGAAGCTGGCTGCTGTCCTAAGGACGACCAGGCGCTGCCATCCCATTTGGCGATGTTCGCAGCGTCGACCCAATTGCCACTATCGAAGAGGCCCCCGGCTCTGGCGCTGCCAAACGTGCCCCCGACATATACGCCACCGCCGGATGGCGCCAAGGCGTAGACGGCGGGATATGCCGCTCCGCCAAGAGTATGTGGCGACCAGGCGTTACCATCCCATTTGGCCATCTTCAGCGCGCTAGTCCCGCCCGCGTTGTTGAAAATGCCCCCTGCATACAGTTCGGTGCCCACCACCGCTAGCGCATTGACGGGCGCGTCCATTCCTGAGCCGAGGGGCCACCATGCTTGGCCGTCCCATCTAGCAATCCGGTTCACGCTGATCCCACCCGCTGTCGTAAAGAAGCCGCCAGCATAAAGGTCGTTCCCGGACGCAGCCAGAGCATATACAAAGTGGTCCACGCCATCCGCGAGGGGAGACCAAGTGCTTCCATTCCACTTAGCTATGTGCGCAGCGTTAGTTCCACCCGCCGTGGTGAAGTGGCCGCCGGCATAGAGGTCACTGCCTGAAACCACCAACGCACGGACATACCCAGCTTGTTCCATCCCCGACCCGAGCGCCGACCAAGCGCTCCCATCCCATTTAGCGATCTTGTGTGCACTCACCCCGCCCGCCAATTCGAAGCCTCCACCCGCATATAAGTTAGTACCCCAGACCGCCAGCGCATACACCAGAGCGTCTACGCCCGAGCCGAGCGCAGACCACTCGTTGCCATCCCACTTGGCAACATTCCTAGCGTTTACGCCACCCGCCGTTGTGAACGAGCCTCCTGCGTACAGCTCGCTGCCCGACGCCACCAGAGCATAGACAGTCGCACCATAAGCTCCGCCCATACCCGACCCAAGTGCCGACCAAGCGCTACCGTCCCATTTGGCAACCCCGTTAAGAACCACGTCATGGCTGACCGTAAAGCTCCCACCAATGTAAAGGTTACCGGAAGCGTCCACCACGGCGGACTGCACCGAGCCATCAAGGCCCGATGATGTACCCATGCTTACCCAGTTCGCATCACTGAACGTTGGATCGATCAGCACGGGATACACCGCTCCAGTATCCTGCACTATGATGGTCAGTTGCTCTGCGCAGGCAACTTCTACTCGGGCCATCAATTCTACTCCTTGCGCATCCTTCACATGCAGTCGCCTGTAGTCAACTTTACGCCCCGAACTGGCGAGAACCAGCCGTGCGCCGTTCGGCAACGCTTCGGCCTTGGCCCCTGTTACGTCCAGTTCCACACGCAATGGGCCGTTACCCGCAGGCCGCTGCATAACCACAAAGTCCTGCCGGACGCCATCCACGCTAACGGAATATTCCTCGGTCAGACCCTGGCGCACATAGCGGGCCATCTTGTCGGCGACCGTCACGGCGCCCTTCCGGGGCAGGACGATCAGCGCGCCTTCCCGGCCCACGGCACGCGCCGCCACGCGGAACTTCCCACTGCTTTGCGACTGGACGGTCGAGGTGAGCCAGAGTCCTTCGCTTGACACCTGTCCTTCCAATTTCTGAAACACGCAGTGCAGCCGCGCACCATCCGGCTCCGGCACCACGGACAGACCGTCACCCCGATATTGCGCCCCGGCTATCGCCCCCAATTTAGCCGCGGGGATCGGTTCGGAGGATTGGCTACGGGACAGGGCCGGCACAGTCATCTGCCCAGGCTGTTTGTTTCCCCAGGCTATTACCGTTTGGGCGGACTTTGCGCACGGGACCCCGAAAAGGCCAAAGGTGACCACCACAGCGAGCAGGAAGGTTCGCTTAGCTAACACAGGTGGGATTACGCGATTGCCACGACGCAATGCTCCCGCATTATTGCCGAACTGAAACTGCTGTTTCATATGGTTCCTTTGCATAGAGTGATCAACTGGGAATGATAGATTCCGTTGTTCATCGCGCCACGAGCGACGCTCATCGCATAAATCCCAGTTATCAGCTCGACGGCGCTTTGATCGGGACTGAGAAGTCGTAGGCAAAAGTCGTAAGCAAAACACCGGGCGTAGACGATTCCAACAGCCCTGGGGTCGCGCGGTTGGTCCCGTTGTAAGCCGCGTCCGGGTCATTGGTGGTCGCCCCGATCTCCCAGGCACCGCAGTCCGGGCTTTGCCACTTTGCGTTCACAATGTTTTGGATTCAGGGGTCGCGAAAAAGTGCGCCGGAGGCTGTCTGATGCCGGGGCAAACCCTGATATTTTGAGCAGCTTTGCAGGTTGGTTATGCCTGAACAATCAGACGAAGTACTGATTCGCCAGCAAAAGCCTGGGGGCGCTTCGGAACCCGGATGGTCCCCGACAACTATTCCTCTTAGGCTCATCTGGCGATAAGAAGCACAATTCGCCTTGACCTGTTTCCCCGGCTTTCTTTTGTGCGATCTCGTTCCCCTCGGCGGCTTCGCGACTTGGCGTGGCCGGTTTTTTCCAAGGAATACTGAGGAGTGATCACTTGGGCAATCTAGCGACCGGCGCGGCCAATGCACATTGAGAATTCCATCCTCCCATCGGGATGAACCGCACAAAATACCACGATTGATTTTCTTCAGACCGCTTTCGTCCCATCCCGTAAATCCTGATCATCGTGTCCCAACTCGGTTTTGGAGGCCCGGATGGGAGACCAACGCACATATGGATTCGCCTCAACACCGCGAGGGTTAACCGTAGCCGTCATCCGCACGATGTAAGCGGACATGGATGTCCGCGCTCCGGGACTTTATTAGCGTCCGATTAGCGATGATTAGCGGTTCCCTCTCGCTGAACGGCACAGTGATCATTGTTGATAATCGCCAATCCTCCGCCCCCAATTACCCACCGCTCCACACATTTCGTTCATTCCGCGGTTTAGATCGCGGTCAGACGTTGAAATCTTCAGTGGATTGATTTCCACCCTGGAACTGTTCAAGCTGGCGGGATGAGCGATTTGGCTTTAGTTCGAGAAAATCTGGAGCGGCGACTGCCCGAGGCGCTGGAGATGCTGCGGCAGATGGTGGAAATCAACAGTTTTACCGGCAACCCGGCCGGGGTAAACCGTCTGGCAGAGTTTACGTCCGAATGTTTCGCGCCGCTTGGCTTTACCGCCGAACAGGTGCGCTCCACCAATCCCGAATTCGGCAATCACCTGGTGTTGACGCGCCCGGGGACCGGAGAGAAAGCCATCGCGATGATTTCCCACCTGGACACGGTGTTCCCCGCCGAGGAGGAAGCCCGCAACAATTTCCATTGGCAGCCGGAAGGGGACAGAATCTTTGGCCCCGGCACCCAAGACATCAAAGGGGGGACCGTGATGATGTGGCTGGTGCTGGGCGCGCTGCGAGACCACGCACCGGCGTTGTTCGAGCAAACCACCTGGACGTTGCTGCTCAATTCTTCCGAGGAACGGTTTTCGCCGGATTTCGGGGATCTATGCCGCTCACGGTTCCGTCCGGGCACCCTGGCGGCGCTGGTGTTTGAAGCAGAGGGACGGGCAGCGCATCAAAGCCTGATGGTCGTGGCGCGCAAGGGACGAGCGAGTTGGCGCGTGACCGTCAAAGGCCGGGGTTCACATGCCGGCGGCAAGCATGCGCAGGGAGCCAATGCCATCGTGCAACTGGGCCTCACTTTGCAGCAGGTCGCGAATTTAACGGATTACTCCCGGAACATTACTTTTAACGTCGGCACCGTGTGCGGTGGCACGGTGCTCAACCGGGTGCCCCATGAGGCGGTGGCGGAAGGCGAGTTTCGGGCGTTTACTCCGGAGCATTATCAGCGCGCCAAAAACGGTCTGCTCGCGCTGGCCGGGCCAGGCGCCGTCCGCAGCCCGGCGGATGGTTACGCCTGCGAGGTCGCTGTCGAGATCCTCACCGAAAGCCGTCCGTGGCCGCGCAACCCCGGCTCGGAATGGCTCCATAGCTTTTGGGCGGGGGCCGCGCAGGAAGCCGGCGTCAATGTCGGCCAGCAGGAACGGGGCGGCCTGAGCGATGGCAACCTGATCTGGGACGCCGTGCCCACGTTGGACGGGCTCGGTCCGTGGGGCGACAATGACCACTGTTCCGAACGCAGCGCGGACGGCAAGAAACTGCCGGAATATGTGGAAATCTCCTCCTTCGTGCCGAAGGCGACGCTCAATTACCTGGCAATATCAAGGCTGGCGCAGGCTCCCTGTGCGGTAACTTGCACCCCCTCAGCGTGACGGTTGTGCGGACGCCCTGCTCCGCGAACGGAGGCCGGCTCGCCGTTCACATTCCC
>DBMR01000069.1:0-206297 GCA_002298785.1 Verrucomicrobia subdivision 3 bacterium UBA693 | reverse complement strand
GGTTAGAAACTCCGCCGCGTTCATTCGCCGCGCGCCTTCGCGCTGCAGGCTCAGCAGACGGAGCGTCCCCTTGCCGCAACCTACCACGATCCCTTCACGATCCGCCGCCAGCACGCGTCCGGGAATTCCGGAACCGTCACCACGCACTCCTTGCCATATCTTGAGGAGCAGCGGATGGGGCCGTCCGGGCAAATAGGTGTACGCACCGGGCCAGGGCATCAATCCCCGGATCTGGTTCGCAATCTGACTGGCTGGCTGCAACCAATTGATCAACCCTTCCGCTTTGCGAATCTTGGCGGCGTGCGTGGCGAGCTCATGCGGTTGTGGGCGCGGAACGATCCTGCCCGCAACCCAGTCTGGAATCGTGCGGTCGAGCAACCTGGCGCCAAGGTCTGCGAGCCGATCATGCAGCGTCACCGCGGTGTCTTCCGGAGTGATGGGGGTCGATTCCATCGTCAGGATATCCCCGGTATCGAGTCCCACGTCCATTTTCATGATCGTCACGCCCGTTTCCTGATCACCGTTCAGGATCGCGCGCTGGATGGGGGCCGCCCCGCGCAACCGGGGCAGCAACGAAGTATGAACATTGAGGCAACCGTGCCGGGGCAGCTCCAGCAGCGCTTGCGGCAGGATCTGGCCAAAGGCGGCGACCACGATCAGCTCCGGGTTCACCTCGCGCAGCAAGGCCAGGAATTCCGGCTGCCGCACTTTTTCCGGCTGGGCGATACGCAGACCGAGCTCCAGGGCCAGTTCTTTCACCGGGGTCGGCAGCAGTCGGAGTTCGCGTCCTTTGGGACGGTCGGGCTGGGAGACGACCAGGGGGAGAGTGTAGGCGGGGTTGGCAGCCAGCGTGCGCAACGTCGTGCGCGCCAGCTCCGGCGTGCCCATGAACACGATCCGCAACGGCTGTCCGCTCACAGCTTTAGCAGCTTTCGCAAAATGTCGAGCAACACCTTGGCGGGAGGCTGGTCCGCGTTGATGCGCACCACGCGTTCACGGCCATAGAAATCCAGGAGCGGCTTACTTTCACGCTCGTAGGTTTTGAGCCGGTCTCGAATGACATCCAGATTCGCGTCATCCAGCCGGTTTTCCTTCAGGGCCCGACGCTGCAACCGTTGCACCAGGCCTTCCTCCTTCGTGCAGCGCAGGTAAAAGATCGCCTTCACGTCCAGGCTGTCCTTGAGGATTTCCGCCTGCGCGACATTCCGGGGAATGCCATCCAGCACCAGGGTGTCGTCCGCGGGCCGGAACCGGCCGGTCTGGGTGCAGCCTTCGATGAAATGCCGCCACAATTGCACCGTCGGGGCGTCCGGCACCAACTGGCCGCGGCTGGAATACTCGAGAAAGATCTTCCCCACCGCGTCATCGGTTTTGAGGCTCCGGAACACGTCCCCGCAGGCGCAGTGGAATAGATTGGGTATCGTGCCCAGGATTTTTCCCTGTGTCCCTTTGCCCGCACCGGGGGCGCCAAATAACAGGATTGTGCGGTATTTCATGCGGCGAATATTGTTGGTTCCTGGCCCGAGGTCAAAGGCAGCCGTGCCGCACCCCAACCGCTCAGGTGTCCTTGTGTTTGAGGATGATCTCCTGAATTTCCTGGAAGTGAATTTGAACTTCGTGAGTGGCGGCGCCCTGACGCTCCTCGATGTGTAGGTCGTTCGAGGCAATGCGCGTGATGCGCTGCCCCACGTGCTGGCCGCGGGGCGACTTGATCACCAGCACCATGTCCCGGTCCGCCTCGCGTTTGATGGTGCCGAAAAAGCCCGGGAACTTGGTCTCAAAAAAGCGGCGATTGAAGGTGAACTGACCGCGCTGGAAAGTGGTGGGCTTGGGTATGGAAGACTTCTCCTCCGCCTGGTGAGCCAGGTGAAGTCCGGACGGATGCGCCACTTTCTCGTCGAGCATCGGATTGACGTCTGCTGAAGCAGCCGCAGCGGCGGCGGCGGCCACCGTCCCCGCCGGGGCGTAATCTCCGGCACCGGCCGCCTCTTCCTCGGCGTCCAGACTTTTAACTTTGGTGGGCAGGCTCAGGAAAATGATCGGCCCAATGATCGGCAGGACGGCCGAGACTCCACAAACCAGCGGCAAAGGATGGCCCCGAAACAAATGCACTTCATAACCGGCGTAGATGCTGCCGGCCCACAGGACCAGAAGCACGAAGACGCCCGGCAAGGAACCAGCCAAAGCGCCCAGCAATGATTGCTTCGGCGGCAACTCCAGCCGCGGCGGCGCCTTCCGGGGCACCTCCGTGCGCTGAATCTTCTCCTCCTGTGTGATCTCGATATACGGCTCGACCAGGGGCTCCAGCTTCTTGTTCTCCTTGAACTTCTTCAAATCCTCCTGGGAAAAATTGCCCCACGGCACCCGCTCATATTTGCCGTCTCCGACCTTGATCTGCACGCCACTATCATTGGCCGAACTGATCAGCACCTCGCCGGTAATCGACTCGTTGTTGTTGAGCTTGAACGTTTCCGACCGGGCGGCAACCAGGGCCAGCGCCAAAAAAATGATAATGCTGCAACAGATGCGTCTCACAGCCCATGGGAATAACAAATCAACCGCCCCAAAGGAAGAGTTTTTCTTGGTCTACCGGAAGCGCATTCAGTCGGAAAGTGTCATAAATCCTGCGGTAAACCACGTCTGTCGACCAAAGCGCCGCGGCGGAATCAGGGCAGGACTTGGTTTTTGCTATAATAAAGCTGTAAATATTCCCGATTCTTCGCAGCCACCTCAACCTGGCCGGCGGTGGCGGCCAATTCCGCGGCATTTTCAGCCGTGGCGACGGCTTTCTCAAAATTTCCCGCCTGCGCATAAGCGGCGGCCAGCGTTCCCAGGAGAACCGGCTCCTGGAAAGCGGTTAACTCACAGGCGCGTTCCGCGTACTTAACTGCCTGCGCGCCATCACGGGTTTGTCGGTCTGGAGAAGCCGCCAGCACCCAAGCGAGGTTGTTCAGAACATCCGGCGCGTCTTCCTTCCACCGCAGCGCGTGCCGAAAGGCCTCAACGGCTCCTGCTGACCGCCCGATTCGCACCAACAATTGGCCCAATTCCGACCATGTCCCCGGGTCGTTCTGACGAAGTTGCGCTGCCCAGCCCAAATGAGTAACCGCCAGCGGCAGGTCTTCCATCCCCACAGCGGAACTGGCCAGCCAATAGTGCAGGTCCGGATTATACGGGGTGATGCGCAAGCCTTCACGACAGGCTCGAACTGCTTCCGAATGGTGACCCGACCGGTTCAGGCAGACGGCCAGCTTTTGAGCCACCAGCGGATTGTCAGGCTGCCCCGCCAGAGCTTGTTGGAGCAAGCGCACGGCCTCAGGATACTGCCCTTGCAGCCCCAGAATGGTCCCAAGCTGCAGTGACAGCTCCGGTTCACCGGGGAATTGGCGCAAAGCGCTTTCGAGTACCTGCCGCGCTTCGTCACGTCGCCCGAGTCGATCCAGGGCCGACGACAAGCCGGCGGCGGCCGAAGGATTGGGTTTAAGGGCCATGGAACGCGAGAAACTCTCCGCCGCCTCCGCAAATCGGCCATCATCCGCCAACCCTATTCCTCGCACCGAGTGGGTAACCGGATTCGCCGGCTGTATCCAAAACCCGAACCAAACCACTAACACCCAGAAGACCAGAATCAGGTTGAGTAGAAAGCGCCAGGCGCCTCCGCGTTGTGCCAGCCAATCCCAGCCCGTCGTGGCGAATACGCAAAGCGGTAATAGCGCGGGGAGGGCATAAAAGAACTTCACCTGCCCATAAGACGGCACGCGCAAAGCCATATACACCAGGCCGAACGCAAACGCCGCTGAAACTCCCAGCCAGAGGAGCCCTTCCGCCTGGAAACGGATGGAGTTTTGGCGAATCACTCGCCAAAAGCCCACCACCGCCAATCCAGTCCAAAATACGCCCAGCACCAGGCCGGCGTTGAGCAGGTCATAATTCCATTGCGGCCGAAAATCCATCCGCGTTGAACCGCCGCAGAGCCCGTCCGTCCAGAGCGTGGAAAACAGCCCGTCCGCAATACTAGAGAGGCTGCTGAATAGTGGAACGACCAGGGAGTCCCCGAACCGCGTGAACCAGGAACCGGTGCGATACCCGGGATCCTGCCACCAGGCGAAGGCCAGGCGCGGATCCCAATTGCCGATGAGCGGATTGCCGAAATGCTGCCAGACCCGGATGTAATGCCAGCCGCACACCAGGAAAAACACGCCCATAAACGCAAGGCCGCAACGCAAGGCACTTCCGGTATCCGTCACGGTCTGGCGCTCCGCCGTAGTTGCGGATGGCAGCCATACCTTCCACATTACGGCCAACAAGAGAACCGGGATCACGAGTAGAGCCGAGAACTTGGTGAGCATGGCCAGGCCGAGCGCCAGGCCCGCCAAGACACTCCACCTCAAAACCGAGGCCCCCGGACGGCCCAGCCGCAGCAAACACCAGAAGGCCGCCGTCACCAGCAGTGCCGACAGGTTTTCGTTGGTGACATGGTGTGAAAGATAAAGGCTCGCGGGCAGGAACGCCGCCAACACCGCCCCGAATAGCTGGGCAGATTTCTTTCCAGGAAAAATCTCGCGCAGGCAAAGGAAGATCAACCCGGCGTGCGCCAAGCCGATCAACGCGGCGAACCCACGCAGCAACAGGAGCGCGCCATCTGCGGACGCCGCCCAGCCAAATGGCGCAATCAGCAAGGCGGAGAGCACATAAAATAGCGGGGGCTGATACATCTGCCAGCCGGCGTCGGCCAACGGGAGGGATTGTTGTTGCAGGATATAGTCGATGTATTGCAGGTGACCGTCGCGATCGAAGCCAAAAAGCTGAGCGAGTTGAGGCAGGTTATTCAAGAATAACACCAGCCAAAGCACTGCCAGGCCGGCCGGCAAAACCCAGCGGAAGTGGCGCTCAATCCAGCGGCCGGGCCCATCGGCAGCAGTGGCGTCCAGCCTCCAGACCGGCAGAAACACCGTCAACACGCCAGCGATCGCCGCCAATACTGACAGCAGCAGCCACTTCCGCCGGAGTGAACTCGCCACGGTTTCACGACCGTATAGCGGATTGCCCGGTTTCACCGACGGGGGATCGGCGGCGCGGACCGCAGGCACGAAAACCGACCCCGCGAGTGATGCTTGCCATTGAGGTCCGGTGACGATACTGCGCTCTGCGGTATCGAGCTTGAGCCAAAGCGCTGGAGGCCCGGTCGCATTGACCACAGTAGCGGAAATAAAATTGCTGCCGGCTTGCAGGAACGGAGCCACGTCGACGGTCGTAATGCGCTTCCAATTGGCGCCTGTGGTGCCGTTGGTAAGCACGAGCTTTCCATTCATTACAATCATCCCCTGGCTGAACATCCGAACGGAGATGCTGGCGGAATTGGGCCGGGCCGAGAGGACGAATCCGTGTTGAAATTCCCCGGTGACCGGAACCACTTTATGAATCGCGGCTTCGGGTGGCTTGGGGAATAGAATCCAGTCGGCTTTGCCGCTTGAGGCCAAAAAAGGGATCGCCGGCTGGCGCAGGCTTCCCAAGGCCAGCCAACCCAGGCACAGCAGGAAGCCCCCAATCAATCCTGGGATCAGCAGCCGCCCCAATCGTTCACTCAGGCTCATGATAAGCTTTGTGGGCGCGGTACAGTTCGAGCAATTCGGCGTTCCGCTTGGCCAGGTCCCGGCTGCCCTGGCCTTCGGCCAAGTCGCGTGCCTTCTCCGCCGCGCGGCAGGCGTCCTCGAAACGGCCGGCTTCCGCAAAAGCGGCCGCCAGGGTCCCCAGGAACAGGGGCTGACTCTCTTTGGTAATTTTGACGGCCTTCTCCGCGAGCGGCACCGCCTGCGCGCCATCCCGAATTTCCGCCTTGGAACACGCCGCCAGCAGCCAGGCCAGGTTGTTCAACGCCTCCGGCCATTCCGGTTGCGCCGCGATCGCCCGGCGGAAGAATGAGGCCGCGCCGGTGAAATCCTTCTTGGACTGTAGAATCAAAGCCCACTGGTAAGCCGCCATGGCATGATTCGGTTCGGCGCGGAGCACCTCCTGGAGCGCCTCGCCCGCTTCGTCCAAACGGCCGAGTTCCAGCAACATCATACCCAGCGCCAACCGCGTCTCCTGGTTGGCCGGCTGCAGCGCCAGCGCCTGCTTCAAGCTCGCCACGGCCTCCTCGGTTTTGCCCATGGCAAAATAAGCGTTGGCAAGGTAGCGGTGCGGCGAGAACAGGCTTGGATTCAGGGCGATCAACTTCCGGTAAACTTCCACCGCCTCGGCATACTTGCGCTGCTGATGCAAGGCTGTGGCCAGGGTGTAATAGGCCGGCAAACTCAATGGCGATAAGCGCAAGGCTTCGCGCGCCGCATTCTCGGCTTCAACCGATTTATTTTGCTGCACCAGGGCGTCGGCCATGCCGGTGTAGGCGTCGCCATAAGTGGCGTCCAGGCGCAGTGCTTCTTGATAGCACGCCACTGCCTTTTCATATTCCTTGCGCTTCGCAAAGAGATGACCTCGAGTTGCATGCGCTTCCGGGTAGCCGGGATTGAGCTTCAGGGACAATTCGTTCTCCGCCAGCGCCTCTTCATATTTCCCTTCCTCCATCAGCGAATTCGCCAAAACTCCGTGCGCGATGAAATTATTCCGGGTAACCCGCGCGGCATGGCTGAAAAGGGTTCTGGAATCCCGCCACACCGGCACCTGCTTTTCTGTCAGGTATGCGCAGGGCAAAAGCACTGCTGCCGCCAGAATCGCCTGAGGAAACCAGCCCACCTTAAAGCGGCGCAAGATATCGGCCACGGCCCAGACGACCAGGATAAACAGGCCGATATGCGGCAAATAAGTATAGCGATCCGCCATGGATTGCCGACCCACCTGCACCAACCCAATCACCGGCACCAGGGTTCCGACAAACCAATACCAGCCCACAAATTCTCCTGGCCGGCTGCGTGCATAGACCAAAGCTCCAATGGAGATAATCACTACCAGCAGCCCCGCCAGCACCGCATTGCCGGAGGAAAAGTCCACCGGTTCATAAGGATAAAAGGCCGCCAGGTCGACCGGGTAAATTGTCTTGGCCAGATAGCGGCCGTATGCCGCCAGCGCATTTGCCGCTCGGGTCTCAAACGATGAATTTGCCAGCGACACCACCGCGCCGCCGGACCGCTGGACCAGAAAGGTAATCGCCGAAGACGCTGCCGACAGCGCAAAGAAAGGCAGCTTTTCCAACAACAGTCTTCCAAACGCGGCCGGCCGATTCAAACGCCGCAACGGCCAGAAATCAAGGAGCAGCAGCACACAAGGCAGGGTGACCAGCATGGGCTTGCTCAGGAGACCCAGCGCAAACCACACCAGCGCCAGGCCATAGGCCAACCCGCGCCGCGCGGTGCTCGGCGGGGTGGAACCGGCTGTGGCTGCCGTGTAAGTGGTGTAGGACCACAAAGACAGCAGGAAGAACAGCATGCTCAGCACGTCCTTCCGTTCCGCAATCCACGCCACGGATTCAACATGGAGCGGGTGCAACGCGAACAGGGCCGCCACCATGGCACTCCGCCAAACCGCCCCAGTCATTCGCGCTAACAGGAACAGCAGGAGCACCGCGTCCACGATGTGAAATCCCAGGCTCACAAGGTGATGCGCCCCCAGGTTCATTCCGAACAATTGGCAATCCAGCGCGTGCGAGAGCCAGGTTACCGGATGCCAGTTGCTGGCCTGAAACGTCGTGAATGCCCAATGAACGGTCTCCGCCGTCAACCCTGCCTGCGTCATCGGGTTGTTTTTGACATAATCCGGATCGTCAAAATTGACGAAAGTATTCCGTCCGGTTTGCCAATACACCGCCGCGGTCGCCAACGCTATCGCCAGGCTTAGCCAAAGCAGGAGCGGTCTCCTGCCGGATTCCAAGGATGATTTTGGCTTAGTACTCAGCATGCGATTCGCCTGACCTGCGGATCTGGCGCGCCCGAAAACTACCGGACACGTTTGCGCAGGTCGATGCTTAAGAGTGTTGAATCATAAGCAAAACGCCTAAATTAAATGGAAATCGCTTGCCCATTCGCCAACCATGAGTGAGATTCCGATTAACTGACATAATCTGCGGAACCAGAACCAAATAATTTTATGGGTAAAATCTACAATAACATTGTCGAGACGGTTGGGCACACTCCCCTGGTGCGATTGAATCGTGTTATAGACGGCGTAGACGCCACCATTTTGCTAAAGTGCGAGTTTTTCAACCCTTTGGGCAGTGTGAAAGACCGCATTGGCATGTCCATGATCGATGACGCTGAAAAGCGGGGCGTGCTCAAGAAGGACACCGTTATCATTGAACCGACGAGCGGCAACACCGGTATTGCCCTGGCTTTTGTGGCCGCCGCGAAGGGGTATCAACTGATCCTGACGATGCCCGAGACGATGTCGCTGGAACGCCGGACGTTGTTGGCGATGCTGGGCGCCAAACTGGTGCTGACCCCGGGCACGGAGGGCATGAAGGGGGCGATCGCCAAGGCCGAACAACTAGCGAAGGAAACCCCCAATTCCTGGATTCCACAACAATTCGAAAATCCGGCCAATCCCGAAGTCCACAAACGCACGACGGCGGAGGAAATCTGGCAGGATACCGACGGCAAGGTGGACATCCTCGTTTCCGCTGTGGGCACAGGCGGCACGCTTACCGGTTGCTGCGAAGTGATCAAGCCTCGTAAAGCCTCCTTCCAGGCGGTAGCGGTGGAACCCAAGGATTCCCCGGTCATCTCCCAAACCCTCGCAGGACAGCCAGTAAAGCCCGGCCCGCACAAGATTCAAGGGACCGGTGCCGGGTTCGTGCCGAAGAATCTCCACTTGAAGGACAGCAAAGGCAATCCACAGATCCTTGAGTGCGTACAGGTAACCAATGACGACGCGTTTGCCATGGCGCGGCGCCTCGCCAAGGAAGAAGGAATCCTGGCCGGCATTTCCACCGGGGCGAATGTTTGGGCTGCCATCGAACTGGCAAAGCGCCCGGAGAACAAAGGGAAGGTCATTGTCACCATCGCCTGCTCCACCGGTGAACGTTATTTGAGCACCCCGCTGGCCGCCGAAGCTCGTGCCCAAGTTGGCACCTAAGAATTGCAGAAGCTTCCGGGCTGGGCCGATCACCGCGCGGTCCAGCCCGCCCTGCTCTTTTTGGACGCTTTCCATTCCGCAGCGAACTGGTATGTTTGCGCCAGGTCGGGGCCTTGGCCTGCGATCTGACATTATTTATGCGCCCGTTTCAGATCATTTTTAATCCCACCAGCGCGGCCGAGTTGGCACGTATGCCCAAGGAATTGCAGTTGCAGATTCTGGGCGAATTTCGTGGCTTGCCAAAGCAAGTCATGGTCACGGAAATGGATGATTTCGGCAAACTCGAGCGGGCCGGCAAATCGCTGCTCCGGTTTCGGGTGGGAGATTACCGGGTATACTTCGAACGCCATGAACTTGGTGTCGTCGTGCACCGCATTCTGAACCGCCACACGCTCAAGGATTTTTTATTCCGCTCCGGCTTGAAGATGCAGGAAGACGAAGCCCTGCAACAGAATCCAAAGTTTTGGGAACTGATTGAGGTAGCCAAAACTGCAGCCAAGGGCTAAGGACTCCCACGAGTAGCTGAGACCGCCCGTTTGCCGAACGCGTACCGTTGTTAGTAAGTACGGCCAAAACCCCCGGGAGGCAGCGGGAGCCGGTTTTGCGTGTTGTTATTATTGTTGACCGGCTGGGGCTGAGTGGTCGTTTGACCGGGAACGGGCGGCGTCTCGCCAGGGAATCCCGGAAATGATGGATCGTTCTTGTGCAACTCTGACTGCACCTGGTGCAACACACTTTGTTCTTCGGCGGTCATCGGGACCTCGGGCGGCCAGTTGGGCTGGATGCGCTGGGCCGAAGCTGGCTGCGTCAGACTGCTCAGGTTTAAAGTAGCTGCACCACTCTGCACCTGGCTTACCCCCGTCCCCCAGGTCGTAGCAACACCATTCCCCCCGGTCGTAGCAACACCATTATAGGTGCCCGCCGCCGCATTATAGCCGCTCGTCGGGGTATAGGAAGCGCCGGTAGGAGTCACCCCGGGTGTGGCATTCGGCAGCCGCAATGTGCGAGTGGGTATGCTCTTGAACCCGCCATCCGCAGCCGGACTGAAAGGATTATTATTATGCGGCGGAGGCGGCAAACCACCAGCCGGCATTGGCACACCGGGCATCGTCCCCGGAGCGCCCGGAGCCGCGGCACCTGCCATCTTGGGGGCGTTCTTATCGAAACTCAACGTCACGGGGGTCCCGCCGTACTTGACCTTGACAGTGCCCAGCTTCTCATCGATCTGCAGCACCTCCATCTCCCCTTCCTGCTGGCCTTCCGCCAGGAAAAAGGACTGCTCTCGAGGAGCCTCACCCGGCTTACCCGCGACCGGCGGCGTCCGCATGATGGCGCGTTTATTGCCAAAAATGGTGGTAATACCGGTCAGCATAATATTCGGCGGGGGCGCCTTTTCGGGTTCGGTGCTGGCCGGCGGGGGCGGGGGCTTAAGCGCAAACACGTTGCGCTCCACGATCGCCGCATAGGGATTCTCCGCCGCGGTAAAGCCCGGGGTCACTGGACCGCACAGCGCCACGCCGCCGAGGAGGCAGATCAATTTTTTTCGACCGCGCATCATACTATTACAATAATCTCTTGCCCCATAAACACCAGCGCGAAATGAAAGTTGCGCCGTCAGCTTAGGCCCAGTTCGGAGACCAGTTCTTCCACGGTCCAGTTCGGGCGCGAGGCCTGTAGACGATCCGCCGCCAGCCCATGTTGCCAGACAGCGTAGCGCAGGACGGTGAGTAAATCCGGCTGCAAATCCGGTTGAGCCGCCAAACCTCCGATGAATCCCGTCAAAGCATCCCCACTGCCACCCTGGGCCAGGTGAGGGTTGCCGGTGGGATTGACGTAAATCTCGCCGGTGCTCCGGCCAATGAGCGTGTGGTGCCCCTTCAAAACCACCCAGGCGTTGCCAAACTGCCGGGATAATCGTCGGACCGCCTCGACGCGATTAGCCTGGATATTGGCGGCGCTGGTCCGAAGCAACCGCGCCGCTTCCCCCGGGTGAGGAGTGATCACGCGCAGGCCATTGGACGGAACCGCATTTAACGCCAGCCAATCCAGGGCACTGGCATCGACGATTACCGGCTGCAACGACTGCCGCCAGAGCGAGCGAATTAAGGCGGTAAAGGTATCGTTGTTGGGCACCGCCGCCAGACCTGGCCCTAAAACGTAAGCACTCCATTTCCCAGACAATTTTATTTCTGGCGGAAGGACGTGGACCATGACCGCCTGCAACTGGGCGGCAATGGGATAGTAAACCGCATCGAGGGTGTGCAGAGTGATCAAGCCGGGATGCGCTCGTTGCGCCGCGCGGGCGGCGAGCACCGCCGCGCCATGATAGCCAAGACTGCCAGCCACCAGGGCCAGGTGTCCATACGTGCCTTTATGGGTCTGACTGGCTCGCGCCGGCGGGTATCCCTTTAAATCATCTGCCTCGGTCCACAGTAGTTCGGTCGAAACCGGACAGCGCACCAGGCCGACGTCCGTGGCGACTTCCAGCCGACCGACCCACGCGGCGGCTGCTTCCTGCAGCAACCCTTGCTTCGGCGCGCCCACCGTCAGCGTCAGCCAAGCCTTCACAGCTTCGCCTTGCGGCTTGCCAGTATCCGCATCCAGGCCGGACGGCAAATCCACGGCAAGCACCCGCAGGCGGGATTCGTTAAGCGTGCGGATGAAAGCGACCCAATCCGCGTCCAGGGGCCGGCTGAGACCGATGCCAAACAAGCCATCCACCACCAGCGCCGGTCGCCGCGCCAATTCTTCGCGTAAACGGGTCAAATCCTGTTCCGGCTGTCGCACGTCGAAGAGGCTGATTTCCCGATCGGGCAATTGCGCGACTGCGGCGCGTGCATCATCACCGTTGTGACCCTGACCCGCGAGCACCAGCACCCGGTCCCCGGGCTGGGTGACTCGCCGACACGTAGCTGCAATGCATCCACCCACCGCGCGGATGACATCCGCCGGCGCACGACCTTCGGCCCAGGAAACCCGTTCCCACTCGCGCATCTGCGCGATGGTCAGCACTGGCAATGGCATGAGTCTTCTCCTACGCCGCCGTCCAGGTCATTTCAAGCGAATTCTCGATCGGTGCGCATCACCTTTTGGCTTTTTTGCGGGCCGGTTTTGGCCCATGCTGCGCCTGGTGGACGACCTTGATACGCAGGAAATTGCCCGGGCAGTGGAACTGGCATTGGCGGAAGATGTCGGCAGCGGAGACGTCACAACCCAAGCCACCATTCCCGAGCAAGCAACCGCGGCCGCAGCAATGAATGCTCGGGAACCGCTGGTGTTGGCAGGCTTGGCTCTCGCGGAGGCGGCCTTCCGCCACCTCGATCCTTCGGTGCGCTTTGAACGATTCGCACGTGACGGTGAGCGACTGGGGCCCGGGGCGACTGCGCTCATGATTCGTGGTCAAACTCGTGCGCTACTGACTGGCGAACGGGTGGCACTGAATTTTGTGCAGCGCCTCTCGGGCATAGCCACCCTGACGGCCCGCTATGTCGAGGCCGTGGCGGGCACCCGAGCCCAGGTACTCGACACCCGTAAAACCACTCCGGGTTGGCGCAGGCTGGAAAAATACGCGGTTCGCTGCGGCGGAGGCACGAATCACCGCATCGGCCTTTATGACATGGTGCTAATTAAAGACAACCACCTGGCGGCGCTGGCTGACGTGGAACCCAATGCCATCGCAGCCGCAGTCCGGGCCGCGCGCACCAGTTTTGCCCGTCTGAAGGTGGAGGTGGAAGCCGACACGCTCGAACAGGCGCGTCAGGCAGCCGATGCCGGGGCGGACTACATCCTCCTCGACAACATGCCGCCCGACCGCTTGCGCGAAGCCGTGCGGATCATCGCGGGTCGGGCCAAAACTGAAGCCAGCGGAGGGGTCCGCCTGGACACCATTCGGGCCATTGCCGAGTCCGGGGTGGATTTTGTTTCGGTCGGGGCGCTCACCCACTCCGCCACCGCTGTCGATTTGGGTCTGGATTTTGAGGTCAGCTAACCTGGGTTAACCAAGAACCTGATTATGAGCATGGACGTGGACATCCTGAGGGCGCTACGCCGGGCGGGCGGTGGTTCTGTTTCCGGTGCGGAACTCTCCCAGTCGCTGGGCGTCAGCCGCGCCGCGATCTGGGCCAGGGTGCAGGATTTGCGCGCGCTGGGTTACGATATCGAAGCCAGCCCGCACCAGGGCTACCGGATGTTGTCGACGCCCGATTTGCTGCATGCCGATGATTTGCTGTCGCGGCTGGAATCGATCCGCGTCATCGGCCGCGATATTCGGGTGTTTCAAGAGACCACCTCGACCAACGATGTCATTGAAAAGCTGGCCCGGGACGGCGTTAAAGAGGGCGTAGTCGTGTTCGCCGAAGCCCAAACGAAAGGCCGCGGCCGCCTGGGGCGCAAATGGATTTCGCCACCCGGCAAGGGCCTCTGGTTTTCGCTGCTGTTGCGACCGGCGTTACGACCGGAGGAAGCCACCCGACTGACCATTGTCGCGGCGACGGCTCTGCGCCGGGCAATCGCCAATGCCACCCAGTTGCGGCCGGAAATCAAATGGCCAAATGATATCCTGATCAACGGCAAAAAGACGGCTGGCATTCTTACCGAAATGCATGCCGAACCGGACCAGGTGAAACATCTCGTCATCGGGATCGGCGTGGATGTGAACCTGGAGGCGGAAGAGTTTCCACCGGAACTGCGCCAGATCGCTACATCTTTGCGGGCCGAGACCGGCGAGGCAGTCGATCGCCCCGAACTCGCTTGCCGCATCCTGAAAGAACTCGATGCCGAATACGAGCGCCTTAATGCGGGACGGTTCTCCGAAGTGGCGGATGAATGGGAGGAACATTGCACCACCATCGGGCGGCAGGTATCCATCCGCCTGGGTGAACGGCAACTGCGCGGTCGGGCGGAGGCGCTGGGGGAAGACGGCGCCCTGCTCGTGCGCAGCGAGCATGGACGCCTCGAACCCGTCATCGGCGGCGATGTGACTTTGGAAAAACTGACATGATTCTGCTTTACGACATCGGCAACACCCACACTCACCTCGGATTGGCGGATAATCGACGAATCCGGCGTCAAACGGATATTCCCACCGCGAGCTGGTTTGAAAATTCAGCCGGCCGCCAGGTGCGGAACTGGCTCGGCGCGGCCCGCATCACCGGCGCAGCCTTGTGCAGCGTGGTGCCGCGCGCCACGGCTTTCGTGTCGGGCTTCACGCAGAACGCGTGGGGCGTGGCGGCGCTCGAACTTAATGCCCGAACTTTGCGCGGCGTCGGAATCGATTACCCCAAGCCTTCAACCATCGGCCCGGATCGCCTGGCCAACGCGGTCGCCGCGCGCCACCGATTCGGCGCGCCGGTTGTGGTGGTCGATTTCGGCACGGCCGTCACCTTCGATGTCGTGGATCGCTCGGGCAACTACTCGGGCGGCATTATCGCGCCGGGATTGGCCGCAATGACGGAGTATCTGCACGAGAAGACCGCGCTTTTGCCGCGGATCACCATTCGCGAGGTGAAAGGCTCCGTCGGTAAGAGCACCCAGGAGGCGATGCTCATCGGCGCAGTGCATGGTTACCGCGGACTAGTGCGCGAATTGATCATGGAACTTAAGAAGGAACTTCGCTGCCCTGGCCTGCCGGTCGCGGCCACCGGTGGCTACGCTAAGCTGATCTCGTCGCGCCTGCCTGAAATTGCACAGGTGGATCCGTTGCTAACGCTGGAAGGACTGCGATTGGTCTGGATGGCACACCATAAAAACGACCGGCAAACCCAGACCAGGCGCTAACCCGCAACTTGTCCGCCACGCGGATTTCAATCAGAGTTGACCGAAAACCCCAGCGCCCTAGACTGGATTATTCAGCAGCCGTAGACCATGAACACAGATGCGACACCCAGGGCCATCCCGGCACCTCGACAGGATGCCGACCGGTGATCCATCGCTCTGCCGTGTGCATGGAAGACTCAACAGCTTCCAGCGCACCATGCTTCAGTGGAACTCCATGTACCCCTACAATGCGGTGCATGTGGTGCGAGTGCCGGAACCCCTGAATCAGCCGCGCCTGCACCAGGTGGTCAATGACACTCTCAACGCCCGTGCGCTCACGGAACTGACGTTGAACAAGTCTCAGACCACGTTTTCATACAGTGGCACCTCGCGCGAAGCGACGATCAACATTCTGCCTGATGAGGCATCTTGTCCTGCCGTGTTAGCCGCGGAAATGGAGCGTCAGCTCAACACCGCGTTCGACCAGAAGCCGCCGTTTAGTCCATTCAGATTTTTTGCCGCGAGGAGAAAGAACTCCTTCTCGCTTGGTCTCGCCTACCTGCACGCGGTGGCCGACGCGGAATCCATCGTGCTGCTCCTGAAAGAAATTGTGGAACGGTACCGCGGAGCTGCGGAGACTCGATCTCCGCGCCGACCAGCCCTCGGCAAATCTGCTCCGCGCTCGCTGTTGCTTTCTCATCCGGGCGCGTTGGCCTCGAAATTGGCCGCCTTGCCCTCCCAGCTACAAAACCTCAAGACCTCCTGCCGCCCGTCATTCCAGGATACAAACGATCTCCGGAACGGATTCACCTTGTTCTCTCTCGATCCGCACGGACTGAGCCGCCTGGTTAGCGCCGCCAAGGCCTGGGGCATCACCGTAAATGACATTTTGCTGGCGCTGTTGCTTCAAGCCTTCGCCCGATTGGCACCCAACCGGAATCAACCCGGGCGCCGCAAAAACCTGTCGGTCGGCTGCATCGTGAACACGCGCCGAGATCTGGCGGAGGAGGACCGCGGGACCTTCGGCCTTTCGCTCGGATCGTTTATCATTACCCATCCCGTGCCGGAGCAACTTTCGCTGCAAGCCCTGGCGTGCGAGATTGGCCGATGGACAAAGACGATCAAACGGAAACGCATCTACCTGGCGACGGGGCTCGAATTAGCCCTCGGTCGGCTGGTGCTTTCTTTTTTCTCGACCGCGCACCGGCGGAAACTGTATCAGAAGCACTACCCTCTCTGGGGGGGTGTCACTAATATGAATTTGAATTCACTGTGGCCGCCACGGGCCGGAGAGAGACCGGTGGATTATGTCCGGGGTGTCTCGACTGGCCCAGTCACACCGCTCGTTTTATCCTTCTCCACCGTCGGGACGGTCGCGAACATCGGACTTAGCTATCGTTCGACCGTCTACTCAAAGACCGGGATTGATGAGTTTATCGACTTTTTCCGCGGTGCCATCGCCAATCTGGAGGTGAAAGTTTGAGTCTAAAAACTTCCGCTCTTTGCCTGCTGTGCCTGGCGTTACTGAGCTCAGGCTGCGCCACCTATAGCCGAAAGGGATTGGAACCGGCGGTCGCCACGCAAATCGAAAAGACCAGCATCCGCCGGAATTTCGCACCGTCAGACGAATTGCGCCGGCAAATACTGGCGCTGAATCCCGAGCACGTCACGGACAAGGAAGTTCGGGGAGTGCTTGGGCGAGCTCCGGCCCCGCGAATTATCAACATCCACGGCGGCATTTATCCGGTGCATCGCCGGATGATCTCGTTCTCGGAATTCCTCATGGGCATGGGCTACCCCGGCACGAGTATCACCAATCCCGGTGACGGCACCTACACTTTTAGTTGTTACGAGAGCAGCGACATGATCGCCGGCGTGATCGCGTGGTATTACGAACGCGAGGGGCTCCGTCCCATGATCATCGGTCACAGCCAGGGCGGCATGCAGGCGGTCAAAGTCCTGGACAAACTGGCCGGGCCGCCTTCCCGCAAGCTGCACCTCTGGAATCCTCTCACTTGGCAGGAAGAACAATCCTGCGAATTCGTCGATCCCCTTACCGGCAAACCCCGCCCCGTCGTGGGCCTGCAACTTCCCTACGTTTCCTCCGTGGGCGCGGGAGGACTGACCCGGCTGCTCCCCAACCAGTGGGATATGTGCAACAAATTGAGGGACGTTCCGGATTCCGTGGAGGAATTTACCGGTTTCTACAAAGGCAAAGACTTGCTGGGCGGAGATTATCTGGGATACGGATCCGCGAATTGTTTCCACGCAACGGACAAGGCGATCGTGCGCAATGTTTGCCTGCCGTCCTCGTACAAGCACGGGGCCATTCCCGACACCCGGCACTTGCTCAAAAGCCAGCAGATCATGGATTGGATCAATGACTACCGTCCAACGAATAAACCGCTCGACACCCCCCGGCCGGAACTGAAGTTCGATGCGGATAGCGATCATATCCTGTGGGCTGCGGATGTCTGGTACAGCATCAAAAAGCATTGGGTGCTCGAATTGCAGCGACTCCTCCGCGCCAGTCCGCCGCGAGAGGGGAAATCATGAGGATACCCGGCCAGTGGGCCATCCTCGGCCTGTCTTTTGCCTTGTTCCTAACGGGCTGTAAAACCGCCGGCCCACAGCCGAGCTCCGCCACCGCGCAGTTCGAAGACCTCGGCCCAACCCCTGCTCCTCCGGCCTTCGAGCCGACACCTGAAATCCGGAAGCGGATCATGGCCCTGGACCCGGAGCATGTATCCGGCAAGGATATCCAGGAGGTGCTCGCCGGAGCTCCCGCGCCGAGAATTATTAACATCCACGGCGGTCTCCTCCCGGTCGAAGGTAGCATGCTGTCTTTTTCGGAATTTCTGGTCGGAATGGGATATCCACGCACCAGCATCCGCAATCCCAGAGACGGGACCTACACTTTCGGTTACTACGTCAGCAGCGAGAAGATCAGCGGCCTGCTCGCTTGGTATTACGAACACGAGGGCCTTCGGCCCATGCTGGTAGGCCACAGCCAGGGCGGTATCCAGGCTATCAAAGTGCTGTATAAACTGGCGGCCGAACCGACGCGGAAAATTCGGGTCTGGAATCCCCTGACCTGGGAAGCCGAAGACCGGTATGACTTTGTCGATCCGTTGACCCGAGTGCGACGCCCCGTGGTGGGCCTGCGACTGCCTTATGTCACCGTGGTGGTCGCCGGCGGGTTGGGCAGAGCGCTCCCGAACCAGTGGTCGATGAATGGCAAGCTGCGAAAGATCCCCGACTCGGTCGAGGAATTCACCGGATTTCAAAAGGGCATGGACATGCTGGGTGGAGACTTCTTTGGGTATGGCGGCTCCAATAATTACGAGGCCAGCGGGAAAGCCGTGGTGCGCAACGTGCGCTTGCCGGCCGCTTACGCCCACGGGACCATCCCCCGGACCAAACACCTGCTGCAAGACCAGAAAATAGTAGACTGGATAAATGACTACCAGCCCAGCCACGAAGCCGTCTCCGAACCGCGCCTCGACGTCAAATTCGAATCGGACGATGCGCATATCCTGTGGGCGGCGGAGGTCTGGCACGACCTGAAAAAGCACTGGGTGCTGGAACTCCAAAACCTGCTCCGGGCGAAATATCCCTATGCCTAACGAAGAGCTGATTGTTAATCGCGTGGTGGTCGGCGGCGCGGCCCTGATCTATTGGGCTGGCGTTTACATCCAGACCCGGCGCATTCGCCACCGGATCGGACGCGCCCCCAACGTCAAACCCCGGGGCACCAAGGAAAAGGTACTGTGGCTCGGCTGGTTCCTGGTGGTAATGACCTGGCTGGCTCTGCCGTTCCTGGCTGGCACCCGGGCGTCGACAGCCTGGCTGCGCATCATGCCATCGCTCTCCGGCACGGTCTGGATGGGCGCCGGGATCGCGTTGACAGCCGCCGGCTATGCCGGAACGCTCTGGTGCTACGTCATCATGGGTAACGCCTGGCGGATGGGGGTTGATCGGGCGGAGAAAAATCGGCTGGTGACCGCCGGCCCGTACCGCGTGGTGCGGCATCCCATTTACCTGTTCCAAATTCTCATGCTCGCCGGAACCGCTCTGCTCCTGCCCACCATCGTCTCCTGGCTGGTGCTGGTGTTTCACGGCCTCTGCATTCACATCAAGGCCACGGACGAAGAGGCTTATCTGCGCACCGTGCACGGGGCGGACTACGACAATTACTGCTCGCGCACCGGACGTTTCTTTCCTAAACTGGTCCTGCGGTCCGGATTATGATCAGCATTAGTATCCGGAACCCCGTCCCGCGGGGGACGGCCCTCGCGACGGTTTCAAGGGCGACTGGGCTTTATCTGTAGGACATTACCAAAATGAGCGAATCACTTTCAGGAAAGACGGCTTTGGTGACCGGCGGTTCACGAGGCATCGGCCGCGCCGTGGCCCTCAAACTGGCACGCGCCGGCTGCAACGTCGCGATTGTGTACCACAACAGCCACGATGAAGCCGAGGCCGTGTGCCAGGAGATCCGAAGCCTGGGGCGGAAGGCTCAAGCCCTCCAGGCGGACGTGAGCGACACCGCAATCGTCGGGGAAGTGTTCGCCGGGCTGAATCCGGAGTTTGCACACCTCGACTTCGTGATCAGCAATGCGGCAACGGGAGTGCTAAAGCCCGCGCTCGAGCTGACGGTTAAACATTGGCGTCGCTGCATGGAAACCAACGCGCTCGCGCTCAACTTGTTAGCCCAAAATGCGGTGCCGCGAATGCCGAATGGCGGTCGCATTTTAGCCATTTCCAGTCTCGGCGCCACCCGGGCAATTCCCCAATATGCATTTATTGGGGCTTCCAAGGCCGCTATGGAGAGCCTGGTGCGAAGCCTGGCCCAGGAATTGGGACCTCGGGGCATCCGCGTGAATGTGGTCAGCGCTGGAGTCGTGGACACCGACGCCTTAAAACATTTCCCGAACCGCGAGCAATTACTCGAGGAATTCTCCCGCCGAGCACCGGCTGGACCCACGCTGACCCCCGAAGACGTGGCGGACGCAGTTTACTTGCTCTGCCAACCCGAAGCCGATAAGATTACCGGCCACACGCTGGTAGTTGATGCCGGCTATTGTATTTCAGGATGAGCAGCGCAAACCTAACTGACGCCGGGTTGAGCGGCGGAGTGGCCCTCGTGACCGGCGGCAGCCGGGGAATCGGGCGCGCCATCGTGGAGGTATTGGCTGCGGCCGGAATGAGCGTGACGTTTACCTATCTCGAAAACGCCGCGGCGGCCATGGAGGTCGTGGAGGCGAACAAACAGTTCAAGATCACCGCCGAACCCCTCGATGTCCGCAACGCCGGGGGCTGCTCCGAACTGGTGGAGAAGCTGGTCGAGCGCGAGGGAAAAGTGGACCTGCTCGTCAACAACGCCGGCGTGATCCGGGATAATCCCCTGACGATTCTGGAAGAGGAAGATGTGCGCCTGGTGCTGGAAACCAACGTGACCGGCGCGTTCAACATCACCCGCGCGGTGGCGCCACACATGATCGCGGCTCGTGCCGGCAGGATTGTGAATATCAGTTCCGTGGCCGGAGAAAAAGGCGGCCGCGGTCAGACAAATTACGCGGCCAGTAAAGGCGCGCTGAACGCCTTCACGCGCTCGCTGGCAGTTGAACTGGCCCCGCGCGGCATTACCGTGAACGCGGTGGCGCCCGGGGTAATCGAAACCGAAATGTCCCGCGAAGTCCGCGAGCGAGCGCCCGAAGCAGTCCTGTCGCGCATCCTGTTACGCCGGATCGGCCAACCTGCGGATATCGCGCATGCGGTCTGGTTTCTGGCCTCACGCTATGCGGGCTACATCACGGGCGAGATCCTGCACGTGGATGGCGGATTTAAGATGGAATGAACCAAATGACTAACACCCAAATTACCAAAGAAGAGGTCTTGGCGATTTACCCGAAAGTCTCCGAAATAATCGCCGCCGCCCTGCCCTGCGAGGTGGAGCGAGTGAAATTGGACGCTTCGCTCATCGACGACCTGGGCGCGCAATCGATTGACTTCCTCGACATCGTCTTCCGGCTGGAGCGCGCTTTTAAAGTGAAAATCCCGCGCGGCAAAATTGTCACCGACGCGCGTGGCGACCTGTCCGAGGCGGATTTTGAACAGAAGGGCGTTGTGACGGACGCCGGGTTGGCGCGTCTGAAAGTCTTCCTGAACGAAGTCCCGGCGGAGCGTTTCCCCTCGCCGCTCAAAGTGGCCGACATCCCACGCTTGTTCACGACGGAAACGTTCTGCAAGATGGTGATTCGCCAGCAGCGCAGCGGCACGTCGACTCCCGCTCCGGCGGCAGCGTAAACGCCGAGCCGTGCTTCTTTGCACATGAGCGAGCATTTCCGCGCGTTCTCTTTCGTGGACCGCATTACCGCGGTCCAGAATGGCAGCCGGATTACGGGAACCTACGTGATTCCACCGGCCGTGCCGGAGTTTCCCACCTCGCTGGCCGCCGAGGCTGTGGGACAACTGGCCGCCTGGGCCGCGATGCACACCGCCGGGTTCGAAAAGCGACCTGTCGCCGGTATTGCCGGGAAAATCGAACTGCTGGGAGTTCCCCGACCAGGGCAAACACTGAACCTCGCGGTTGATATCGAGAGCGTGGATTCCGAAGCGGTCGTGTATGGCGGATCAGCGACCATCGACGGGAAGCCGATCATTCAACTCGAGGATTGCATGGGACCGATGATCCCCGTAGCCGATCTAGACAGCCCCGCCGCCATCCGGGAACGTTTCACGTTGCTGTGCGAGGCTGGTGCCGCTCCGGAGGCTTTTAAAGGTCTACCCCCACTCCCGCTGCAGCGCATTAATGGCGAACCCGGCAAGCGCGCCGTCGCCTCATTTCAAGTTCCGCCCGCCGCGACGTTTTTCGAAGACCATTTTCCCCGTCGACCAGTCTTCCCCGGAAGCCTCCTGATGCAGATGAGCATGGAACTTGCCGCGCTGCTGGCGCGGGAGTTTCCCCCCGATCAGTCCCACCGCTGGCGGCCCCGGCAGGTGCTGGACATGAAGCTGCGGGAATTTATTCCTCCGGGGAAATGCCTGGAATTGGAGGCCAATTTGAAGCAACGCACCAGCGATAGCGCCACCCTCACCATTGCCGGTCGCAGCGGTCAGGATATCGTGAGCAGTGCCCGGCTGGTGCTGGCGCCCGAGGAATTAGCATGAAACCAAGGCGGAGAATCGCCATCACCGGCGTCGGCATGGTGACCCCGGTGGGCAATGATGCCCCCACCACCTGGTCCAACTTGAAAGCCGGCCGCACCGGCGTTGGCCCCATCTCGACCTTTGACGCGAATGGCTTCGTCACTCGCATCGGCGCGGAGGTGAAGAACTTCAGCGTCGAAGCGGCCATTACTGACCGCAACCTGCTTAAGTTCGCCTCGCGGCCCACACGGTTTGCCCTGGCAGCCGCGGAAGAAGCGCTCACGGATGCTGGCATACGCCCGAAACCGGCCACGGCACGCCGCTGGGGCCTCAGCGTGGGCGCCGGCATGATCGGAATCGACTTCGCGGAACTGGAAGCAGTGCAGACTTTTTGCGCCGCCGACGGAGAGTTCAACCCGGACGGATTGCTGGACGAACGCTATCCAGCGGACCCGGTCGCCTTCTGTCGCAGCCAAACCAACGCCGGGCTTGGCCTGTTGACGCACCATTTTGGCATTCATGGTTTCGCCACAGCGGTGCATACCGCCTGCGCTTCCGGCGGACAGGCGCTGGGCACCGCCCTCAAGGTGTTGCGGCGCGGCCATGCGGATTTCATGCTGGCCGGCGGTTACGATTCCATGCTGAACCCCATCGGCATCTCCGGCTTCTGCCTGCTGGGCGCGTTGTCTACGGACAACGACTCACCAGAAAGGGCCAGCCGCCCTTTTGATGCCACGAGAAACGGATTCGTGCTCGGTGAAGGGGCCGGTTTCCTGGTGCTCGAGGAGTGGGAATCCGCCCAGGCACGCGGAGCAAAAATTTACGCCGAACTGGCCGGCGACGGCAACTCGCTGAGCAGTTATCGCATCACCGATTCGCATCCGTCCGGGGACGGCCCCATTCAGGCGATGCAACAAGCCATGGCCGACGCCGGCCTGCTACCCGTGGATGTGGATTATGTCAACGCGCACGGGACCTCGACGCTGATGAATGACCGCAGCGAATGTGCCGCTTTGCGGGCCGTCATGGGTTCGCACATTGACCGACTCGCGGTCAGTTCCACCAAGAGTTGCATGGGCCATCTCATCGCCGCCGCCGGTGCCGTCGAGGCCGGTGTTTGCGCACTGGCCATCCGTGACAGCATCGCCCCGATTAACGCGAACCTGGTTAAACCTGATCCGGACTGCAACGTGAATATCGTTCAAGGCCAATCGCGGCCCCTGCGGATTCGGAGCGCCCTTTCCAACTCGCTCGGATTCGGTGGTTCGAATAGCTGCCTGGCCTTCAGGCATCCGGAAGAAATTGACCTCAACGCTCAGCCCCGGATCACACGATGAACTCTTCCGCCCGCATAGCCATTACCGGACTGGGCGCCGTTTGTGGCGCCGGCCTGACCTTGGAGTCCATCTGGGAATCCATCCAAGCCGGCCGATCGGCCATCGGTCCTTTGACCCAGTGGAACACCGGCCACTGCCCCGTCCGCCACGCCGCCGAGGTGGTGGGAGTCAAACCCCAAACGCTGGTGGAGGACCGCAAGCTGCACAAGTTCCTTTCGCGGACCGATATGTTTGGCCTTTATGCCGCCCAGGCCGCCATCAAACAATCCGGACTGCTGGGGTATCGCGAACAACTTGACCCGGAAACAGTCACGCGGTTCAACGACCAAACCGGAGTTTACGTCGGCTCCGGCGGCGGCAATTACTGCTGCAATTACGATTTCTTTCCCCTCATGTCCACGACAGAGGGCAGCCTCCAAAATTTCGGCCGGGAATTGAGTTCTTCGGTGAACCCGATGTGGCTGCTAACCCATCTTCCCAACAATGTGCTCTGTTACATCGGAATCCAAAATGGCTTTAAGGGCACCAACGGCTGCGTCACCAACCAGTGCGTTGGCGGCGTTCAGGCCCTGGTCGAAGCGGCCGCAGCCATCCGGGCGGGTGAGGCTCAAAGAGTCGTCGGAGCGGGCCACGACGCGCCGATTGAACCGGAAACCATCCTGCACTATCACCGGCTGGGATTGCTCTCTGAGGACGTTTTGCGACCATTTGACGCCGGCCGATCCGGCACGGTTTTCGGTGAAGGCGCCGGCGCGGTAGTCCTCGAAAGCCTGCCGGCAGCACAAAACCGGCAAGCCACCATCCTCGGCGAGTTTCTCGGCTCGGGTTGCACCAGTGAAGGCACAGGCATTCTTGCTGTTCGACCGGACGGCGATGGACTCCGTCGCGCCATGGAACAAGCCTTGGCAGACGCGGGTGTGACCCGCGATCAAGTGGGGTTAGTGGTGGCGCATGGAAACGGCACCCGCGCTTCGGACGCTTCGGAAGCCTTGGCTATTCGTCGCCTGTTCGGCGACCGACCACCACCGGTCACCGCTTTCAAGTGGGCGTTCGGCCACCTCATTGCTGCCTCAGGTATCCTCGATGTCGTGATGTCGTTAGTCGCTTTGCGAGCGCGAGTCGCTCCCGGAATTGCCTCCCTGCACACCCTGGATCCGGAAATCGCACCACTGCCGGTTTCCACCGCGCCCCAACCGCTCACCAAAGAAATCGCCCTGGTGCTCTGCCGCGGCTTTGGCGGAATGAACACCGCAGTCGTTGTTCGTGCTTCCGCCGTGTAAAATCAGTGAATCCCGAGACCGCCACCATCGGATGCGGGCTGGATACCGTCGAGATCTCCCGAGTGGAAAAGCTACTCCGGGAATCAACCCCTGAAGATCTCGAAAAACTGTTTACGCGGCGTGAATTGGAGGACGCTGGGGCCGGCGCCGGGCGCGCTGCCAGTCTCGCGGCTCGTTTCGCCGCCAAGGAAGCCTGCTGCAAACTATTCCCGCGCGAGACGTCGCTTGGGTTTATCACCCCCGCCGATTTTGGCATCCGGCGTGACTCGTATGGAGCGCCACAGGTCGAGCCAAGCCCTGACGCCCGCGCGGTGCTGGACCGACATCGCGTCGCCAGGCTGCGAGTTTCACTGACTCACAGCACGACAGACGCCTCCGCCATCGCCTGGGCTGAACGTCAGGAGACCGTGGTGCCGTGGTCCGGAAAGGTGCTCTACCATTTGCTGCCCTGGAGACGCGGTGTGGTGCTCGGAAATTTGCGGCGCGTCTTTGGGGACGTGCTGCCAGAAATCGAAATCCGCAAGCTGGCCATGGCCTACTATGGACACCTTGCGCAATTTCTCCGCGAATTCATAACCCGTCCATTCCTGCCGGCCTCAAAACGAAAGGCGGGCGTCCGGGTGGAAAATATGGAATCGCCCATCCGGGCGCATGATCAGGGAAAAGGCATCCTGTTGTTAACTGGTCACTTTGGCAATTGGGAAGTCGCAACTGTGGAAGGTATCGGCCAGTTTCCCAAGTATCGCGATCTCTTCCACTTCGTGCGCCGTCCCCTCAAGCCTGCCTGGCTTAATGCGTTTGTCACTCACCGATTTCGCCGTTCCGGCTTTGGCACCCTCGACAAGCGCGGTTCACTCGAAAGCATCCTGGAATTGCTCTCCCAGGGCGCGATCATCGTCTACGTTTTCGATCAGCACGCCGGCACTCGTGACGGCATCCCCGTCGATTTTTTAGGTCACCCGGCTAACACTTTCAAAAGCCTGGCGGTGCTGGCGCTCAACACTGGGGCTCCGGTCATTCCCGCTTCCTGTTGGCGGGAACCAGACGGAACCCACGTGCTCCGCTTTGAACATCCACTGCCTGCCATCGAGTGCGAAGACACCGACGAAGCCATTCGCCAAAATACTCGCTCCTATAATGCCGCCCTTGAACGCATGCTGTTGCGACATCCCGAGCAGTGGATTTGGATGCACAGACGATGGAAGGTAAGACCGGTCAAGAAAACCGTGAATCAAAGCGCAAAGGCGTAAGCTCAGTTTCTGACGTTTACCTTCCCCGAAGATAACTTCGCGTACGGCTCCCGACTAAGGCCTTACTCCATCACTTCCGTCCACGGGTCGTGCCAATTCCGCCATCCTTCGGCGCACAAAGGCCGCCGGAGCCTCGGGTTTCCTGGACGGTGCCCGCCGCCGGATACTTTCCACCTCGCGTCGAAGATCCTCCGCACGCCGACGGCGTGCGGCGCGATCGCCCGGTTTTCTTGAAGCAGGAGGCACGGGTTACTGGTTCGAGTTCAAGGCGTGAATATGTTGCCGAATCATGGCGGCCCGGGCGGTGGCGGCTTCCCCGACCTCATCCGGCGCTTTCGCCGCACGCCTCAATGTCGCTTTTGCGGCGACGGTGCGTTGCTCCAACGGTGTCGGAGTCAGCCGATCAATGGTAGATCGCAAACTGCCGGTGGTCTTACCGCTGAGCACTCCCAAACTCCGAAACTGCGGTTTCGCGGAATTAAACCACAACATCTGCCACCAGACATTGGTTTGCAGCACCACCCAACTGAGGTACCCGCCTTTCAGAATTGACCGCGGCCGAGTCAACGCCCCCGTGTAACTGTATCGAACCGACGAGGCCGCCACGGGATCAAAAAAATGCGGAGTGTAGAAGTCCGAGACCTTCACGCCATTTACGGTATACCCAAAATTACCGTCTTCGCTGGGATCACAAACCTCCACCAGGAAATTCACCCGACCTTGTCCGGTCTTGGGCGATTTTCCCGCCACCAACCGGTTGCCGAATGGGTCACCCAGCATTTCCAGCGTTTCATGGCTGGCCGTAAGCGACCAGTCCGGACTGTATTGCACGAGCGCGAAAGGCTGGCCGTTCTTGTCTTCATGCACCCCCGCCGCGCCGGGTTGCTTGATATCGTCGCGTACAATCACCGGCCAGTAGTCCGTGGGCACATCTTCCAACTTGGCAAAGCCACTGACATTGGCCTGGATTCCCCAAATCGGGCCAAAATCCCGGGTCGCCTGCTTTTGCAGCGCGGCCGCTACTGTCGTCAAGTCCGAGGCGGTGATCTTGTTGGTATCGGCGACGAGCGCAACGTTACGGTTTAGCATGGTATGCTCCTTTGTGTTAATGCTCTGCTGGCCGCCGGCCTAAAACACCCACCGCCGCGGCTGCAACCATCAATGGCCCGCAACCCCTACTTACGCGGTGGCCGGCCTCGCCCTCATTATCCCGGCCAAAACGCACCACGGCCAAGCAAAACATGGATTATATCAACTAAATTATACCATGAGTTACACGATTGCAAGTGGAATGTGCGTCCATCCCTCTCCTCGTGGCCGAAGTCTGGTAAAACCCGGACGTGGCGACCGACGCCGAGCCAATGGCCTGAAGCCGCCCTCAGCACGGCCACTCATCGACCGCACTAAAAGTTACCGAGGCGCTTCAGGTTTCTTCTTCGATCATCAGCCTGAAGGCCGATCTGCTCCACGGGAATTTTCTCAAACCCTTCCTGAAAGGCCGGGGAGTTCGCCGGCAGCGCGAAATCTGCCGCACGCGGTTTTTCCGGCAGGGCACGGACAAAAAGCGGTTCGACATTGGTTAGATTGTGGGAGAGGCGGAGCATTCCCACCTCGGCATGCCAGTAAACCTTCAGCCATTTGCCCACGCACAAATTGGCGGCCACTTCGTTGCCCTCCGGCGGCACACCTTTGAACGCCTCTCCGACAAGCGCTGGTCCGCCCGGCGGTCCGTAACAGGAGTCGAGCGACTTCAACGCCGGATAACGCTCGCGATACAGGCTTTGCGGCACCTCCTTCAGGCCGTCGCGCATAAACTGGTCAACCATCGACCGCCACACCGGCGAATTGTCGAGTCCGCGGCCATCCAGTTCCACGGCGTAATTGCAGTCCACGAATATGTTGTTGAGCACCCGATGATCCCGGCCGCCCCCCAGAAAAGCGGCCCGCTGCACTTTATAAAAGAGGTTGCCATAGATCTCGGTGCCGCTGATGCAATCATCCATGTAAATGCCCATGGAGCCCATGCCGACACCGCCGGTGTGATGAATGTAGTTATGGCGCAGACGATTTCCACGATAGGTATAGTTGCGCCCGGCATAGATGGCGCCAACGTCACCGGTTTCGAGGGCGATGTGATCGATTTCGTTGAACTCGATTAGGTGCTCATTGCCGTTAAAGAGAATGCCACAATGCGGATGGTCATGAATCCAATTGTGTCGAGCCACCTGCCCTACCCCGTTGAACAGGATTGCCGGGACATAGCATTTAGACCAGCGTCCCTGGCGAGCAAAGTGGCAATTATCCACCAGGTGTCCGCTGGGCTGCAGCGTCTGCCGATTCCCTCCGGCGGCGGATACCCCGCCGTCACCGGTATCGAAAATGTCGCAGCTCAACACCTGGTGCCCGGAACCACCCTCGATCACGACCCCGGCCTGCCCGATGTTGCGCACCAGGCAACCGGCGATCTGGTTGCTGGCGCCGCCGCGAATTTCGACCGCGTTGCCGCGCGTCGCTTCGAAAATCAACCCACTGAATGTCACTCGCGAGACACCTGTCAATTTGACCAAAGGCCCCTCCAATCGGGACACCAGCAACTCGGCATCGCCTGGCTTCGCCACCGTCGGCGGCCAGAAGTAGAGCATGCCGGTGGCGTGATCCACGTAGAATTCTCCCGGTTGATCGAGCTCTTCGAGAATGTTCAGAAAATAGATACGCTGGTCCTTGCGGAATCCGTAATGACCGTAGGGTGGTGCGGTTTTGATCCAGCGCCGTTCCAGATCTAATTGTGCCAAACGTTCGTACGAATTGGCCCAATCCCAGGCCCAGTATCCGTGAATCCAAATATTCTCCGTCTGCTTCCAACGCCGCGGCCGGTCGCCAGCATAGAAGAATCCTTCCTCCAATTTGCCGATGTTGCCGCCATGCGAATCATTCTGGCCGGCAGTCTCAGGAAACCCTGCGATGCGATCGAACTGGCCCTCGTCGGGCCAGCGCGCCAAGGTCATAGGCCTGCCGCCATAGAAGAGTTCTGCATGGGCCGGCACCCCGGGCCGCGCGAAACCGCGCGATTTGAATTCCCCGAATTCCGTCAAACCCATCCGCTTCAAGTCAGCTTGTTTGACCTGCGCACGCGCCTTGGGATCGAGTCGCTCCCGGATGAGCGGGTCCGTCACCGCCGTCAGCGCACCAACGCGCACGCCTCCCAATAATCGGGCCACCCCGCTGGAATTCCATACCACCGGCCCATCCGCGTTCCCGGAATCCTCGCTTGTCAACTCCAGGGTATTTGTCCGCTGATAATCGCCCGGCTCCAGCCAGATCGTTGTTGGTCCGGCCCCGAGTTTGGCCTGTTTCCTCCAGGAGCGCACTTCATCCCGGGCCCGTTCGAGCGTGGCGAACGGCTTGCCTTTAGTGCCCGGGTTCGAGTCCTTTCCCCGCGGAGAGACATAAAAATCACTGCCCCAGGCAGTCATGCCCGCAGCGAACAGAGGAAGCCACAAAAACCAGCGACACACGGAGGCTGCCAAAGGAGATGGATGCGTTGACATGCGCCCACTAAAGCAGGAAATCCCGACGAAGGGAACCTCGAATGATGCTCCGTGTGCTACCTGGTCCTTTCAACCTGCGGCCCCGGCAGTCGCCGTCAAACTCCGAGCGTATCAAATTTTTGTTTTCGCCATGTAGGTTGGAAACGGCTTAAATGTCCCCGGCGGATGAAAGAAAAGCAAATCTCCTTTTGGCAGTGGCTCGGCCCGTTAGCGTTGGGCCTGGCGGCGGTGGCTGGAGTGGCGCTGCTGTTGTTTCGCGGTTCGGACAAACCCCTGGAGTTGCGCGTCCCCGGTACCGACCATGCACCAACCGCTGAATCCGGCACGAATGCCAACCCTGTTCTAGCCGGCAAACTGACGCGATCCGACGGCCAACCCGCCGACCTGCGTGGAAACTGGCCGGCCTTCCGTGGCACCAACCGCGACGGCATCAGCCTGGACCCGACGCCGCTCCAGAAGAACTGGCAGACCGGTGAACCACGCGAATTATGGGGAGTGGACGTAGGCGAAGGCTATGCCGGACCGGCCATTTTTCAGGGGTGCGTTTACCTCATGGATTACGACCGCGAAAAGCGGCAGGACGCACTGCGCTGCCTATCGCTCGCCGATGGCCGGGAGATCTGGCGCTTCGCCTACCCGGTGTCCGTTAAGCGGAACCATGGCATGTCCCGCACGGTACCCTCGGTCACGGAGAAGGTCACGGTGGCCATGGGACCGAAATGCCACGTGCTGGCGGTGGATACGAAAAGCGGCGAGCTGAAGTGGGGTCTGGACCTGGTCAAAGAATATGGAGTGACCATTCCCCAATGGTATGCCGGCCAATGCCCGTTGATCGATCAGGACCGGGTCATCCTGGGCACCGGAGGGCCTGACTCGTTGCTGATTGCTCTGCACGCTGATTCCGGCCAACTCGTTTGGAAGACCCCGAATCCGCATGGGTGGAAGATGACCCACTCGTCAGTCGTGGCGATAGATTTTGAAGGCGAGCGCATGTATGTCTACTGCGCCAATAACGGCGTCGTTGGGGTCTCCGCCAAAACTGGAGAGATCCTATGGGAAACCGCCGATTGGAAAATCAGCATCGCCACGGTGCCTTCCCCACTCATCCTCTCGGACGGCCGCATCTTTCTCTCCGGTGGTTACAATGCCGGCAGCCTGATGCTCGGGCTAAAGAAGGTGGACGGAAAATTCCAGGCCCAGCCACAATTTCGCCTCGAACCGGAAATTTTCGGTGCGACCCAACAAAGCCCGATCCTGCTGCAAGACCATATTTTCGGAGTCCGGCCCGACGGCAAATTCGTATGCCTGACCCCACAAGGCAAAGTCGTTTGGACCAGTGAACCCGGGCAACAATTCGGTCTGGGTCCATTCATGGCGGCAGACGGGATATTCTTCGCCGTGAATGATTCAGGTTTACTGCGCATGATTGCGGCCGACACCACGCGCTATCGGCTGCTGGCGCAAGCCCAGGTGCTGAAGGGCCGGGAATCCTGGGCGCCGCTGGCCCTGGCCGGAGGCCGGCTGCTGGTGCGGGACCTCAGTCGCATGGTCTGTCTCGAGGTCGGCGGGAAATGACAACGCCAGACCCGTTAACAGCCCCGAGTGCGGTTCGAGTAGGAAGAAGTTCTGCGCTGGCTGCGTCGGCGCGCGACTGCCAGATGCCCCAGCACAAAGGACCTGATGGGCGGTGGAAAAGGAAGCGAGTGGAGGTTAAGGAAAGCCTGGCCGCATACGACGGTTCAGGATGCCATCGCTTTAACGCCAATTCTCCGCTGGAGAAACCTCCCGAACGCAGACAGACCACGAGGCTCTGCGGCAGCCAAATGACTGCCAGCATGATCGCGCCCAAAATTCGTAAAGGAATTCCCACCTCGCCTAGCATAGCTATCGATGTGGGTATCTGCCAATAGGTTTCCCCCACCCGACTGCCGCCGGGATCCATTGCTTATGGCCAACCGCAAGGTCGGCTTCCTGAGGGGCGGCTACTGTTTCTCGTATTCCCCTTTGCTCACCCGCTTCAAAACCGTGAAGCCCGCCTTCTTGGCGTCGGTGAAAGACACCGTCCGTGGAGAATTGAACATGGAAAGGAGCTTTCGCACTGGCTTCTTGCACGCCGGACATTGCGTCAATGGGGCGGCGTCCAGCGGTCGATGCAACGTAAAGCGTCCACCGCAAACCTTGCAGTCGCCGTCAATCAGCTCGTATTCGTAAATGGGCATGGCTCAATTCGCTTACCTGCTCCAAGCATCCGGCAAACCCGCTTCATGTCAAGCCGCCACGAGTCTTCCTTTGAACCGCGATTTCCCCTTGGTGCACGCTCGTGCAGCCAACGGCAACCGGGAGAGGCAAGCGTCAGATCACGGTAACTGACTCGCGCGATGCCCGGTAATCTGATCGGTTGTCGCCGCTCATCGATAATAGTGATAGCGCACGTGGTTTTTTCAATTTCCACTTTTATCAATAAGCGTGTAACACTGCCCTGGATATGAAACACGCGGATGTGGAAAAAATGTTTCAAGCGGGCTTGATCAGCGAGGACCAGAAACAGCAGATCACCGCGCACTTTGGCTTAAAAGAAGAGGGCAGCCGTTTTCTGACGATTGTGTCATTTATCGGCGCCATCCTGGTGGCCGCCGGCATTGTGCTACTCATCGCCTCGAACTGGGACGAAATCCCGCGCGGCATTAAAATCGCCGGCGGATTGGTCCTGATGCTCGGGAGCCATGCGGCGGGGTGGTACCTACGGGAGATCAAAAAGGAATACCGGAAAACCGCCGAGGCGCTGCACCTGGCCGGAGCGTTGTTGTTCCTCGGCAATATCGCGCTCGTCGGACAAATCTACCATCTGTCGTCCCGGCCTCCGAATGCGATTCTTTTGTGGTGGGTGGGGATTGCGGCGCTGCCGTGGTTGTTGCGATCGGCAGCGCTGCATCTCACCAGCCTCGTTGCCTTCATCATCTGGTTCCTCATGGAAATCAACCAGGCAGGGAGCCCGGCCTTCTTCGGGCACGGCGAGGCGCAAATCCTGGTGTGGGCGTTGCTGTGCCTGTTCCTGATGGGTTTGGGCTACTGGTGGCGGAAAAGCCGTTGGCCGGAGTTCGGACCGCCTACCCTGCAGTTGGGGTTAATCGGTTTTCTGATCTCGATTTACCCCGCCACCTGGAAGCATTTTTTCGGCGGCTGGAATCCGAGCGAACCGTTGTCGACCTGGCTCGTCCCGGTGATGGCCGTGCTGGCGGCAGCAGCGCTGGCACTGGGGCTAACGCGGATGAGAGAGGTGGCCGCCCAATGGCGTTGGACCTGGGGTCTCTGCCTGGCATTCGCCACCGGCCTGCTCGCCTGGCGTGTTTACGGCTCGGGTTCAGGTTACCCCCACTATGGTCCGAGTGACGTCGATTACGTAAGCTGGCTATGCACGCTAGCCTTCTTCGCGCTGAGCCTGGTACAAATCCAGGTGGGGGTACACGAACGGTCTCCCGCGATGGTGAACCTCGGGGTAGCCTTTATTGGGCTGATCATCATCACCGCCTATGTCAACCTGTTCGGATCCATGGCGCGAACCGGGCTGGTGTTCATTATCGGCGGCGTCTTCCTGATTGGCCTGGGAGTCTATCTGGAAAAACAGCGCCGCACGCTGATGGCTAAAATCAAATCTTCAAAGTCATGAATGCAAAAGTGGCATTGCTCGGAACCATTCTCGGCCTGCAAACCGCCTGGATTCTCGGCACTTCATTCGTTCAGGAACGAACCCTCGCCGCCGGCACGGTGGTATTGCTGGAAACACGACCAGTGGACCCACGGGATCTACTGCGCGGCGATTACGTGATCCTCGGCTACAAAATCGGCCGTTTGCCCGCCTCCATCTTCAGCCCCCCGATCGCGGGAAAGCTGGCACCAGGACAAACGGTCCACGTTGCGTTGGAGCCGCGCGGCGAGTTCTATGAGGCCACACAGGCCTCGACACAACCGATCAAGTCGAGCGGCGACAGTGTCGTGATCAAAGGCACGGTCGAGCAGGGATGGAATTCGAACGAAGTCTGGATCGCCTATGGCCTGGAACGGTTCTACGTGCCTGAAGGAACGGGCAATCCCACCGGAAAGCTCACCGTGCGCGCGGCGATAGCCAAGTCCGGCAAAGCCAGCATCAAGGAAGTTTTGGTGAACGGGAAACCTTATTCCGAAGTCATGCGCGACAAAGTGAATCGGTAGCGCAAGCCGGCGAGCGCCCACGAGGCCGGTCACCTGTGAGTCAGCATTGCTCACAACAGGCCTCAGCAAACCTGACGGAATTCGATGTTTAACAGCGCGGCAAGTTTCCTGATCTTTCCAGCGATGTGGCCCAGGCCGATAGCGCAATGGTGAGCCGGACCCGCTTCCGACCAGGCGTTCATGAAGGCCGTGGCAGAGAGGGGAAATTTGTAGCGGCTATTGGTATTGCCAATTTGCAACACGGGTCCCGACACCGCCTCGCCCTGGGCGACCAGCAGGAACAACTTCCCACCACCCGCTTGCACCACGGAAAGCAACGTCACCGGACCGTGCTTCACGGTCATTTGAATGGATAGGCCCCGGCCCGGTTTGCCGTGATAAACCGGCACTGGCACCAGGCCCACACGGCCTTCGGCAATCGAGAAGTGGGCGGGCCCGTCGTGCCCGAGAAAGACCACGTCATCCTTGAAGTCCGCCAGATAGAACTCCGAAAACGAGCCACCCGCATCAAACAGGTCCATGATCTTCATGGCCTGCACGTTCTTCACTTCACACTCCCCGGCGACCGGCACATGGTGGCCGGTAAGCAGCGTGTTGCCGGCGATTACCGAAGTGGCAATGTCCCGATAAGGCAACCCCACTTCGCTTTCATAATAATAGGCCAATGCCCCGAGTTGGTAGCGGGCCACCAGGGCGTCGAGCCCGCACGAAGTTCGAGCCGCCCGCTCCAATTCCAGGGGATCACATTCCGGTGACACTCTGAACTCGGATTCAAACTGGGCGATCTTGGCCTGGACCTGGCCGGCCGTGACTCCTTCACGCAATTGATGCAAAGCGCACATCTCGAGCACTTCGAAATGGGTGCCGAATACGGCAGATTGCTGGGTCAGATCACTGTAAACATCCAGCATCCCGGAATAATAATGCCCCAGCACACCCACGCGGTTGGACCGAAGCCCGACCCACACCCTGGCGGCCTCAACCCAGTCCTGAATTTCGCGCCAAGCCTCTGCTTGTTCGAGATAACCAGTGACCAGATGATACGGAATCCCTGCTCGCTGGAATACGCAAGCGATCTCGGGAGCACTGCACGACTGGCAATGCTCGAGCCAGACCCCGGTCATAAGGCCCCGGTCCCCCAACGCGTTAAATTGGTCGTAATTCAATTGCGGCACCGGTTGCAGATTCAGCACGACCACCGGGACTCGGGTTCGCTGCGCCACCGGCAACACCGTGGAAGACAGCGCGTAAGTGGACACATACAGGAAAATGAGCTCCACCTCTTCGCGCCGAAACAGCGAAGCCGCGGCGGCGGCCTGGTCCGGATTATCGACCATGCCAACGTCCACCAGTTCCACGCCAAAGCCCTTCAGCCGCTCAGCGATTCGGGCCTGGTAGCCACGCAACCGCTCCAGCAAACCTGGAAATTGCGGCCAATAAGTATCCAGCCCAACACCAAACAAGCCTAGCTTCACCTTTTTCATGACGAACTTACTGTTGGCACAGAATTCGAACAGGTCCAAATAATCCCGACTCCGTCAGTGGAGTGCTCCTGGTCAATTTGCGAATATTAGTCTGCGTTAATCGCTTTGCCACCGGCTGGGAATCGTCGCCGATGATGCGATTGGGCCAGAAGTTAACCACCTCGACCTCGAGGGCGTTCCCCGTGGATCGGACGAGTCCTGCGATGTTCACGCGAAACGGCGGACACCAGATCACCCCCAGGTCTTGGCCGTTGAGTCGCACCTGCGCCAATTCCCGGACCATTCCCAGATCAAGCCAAAGCGCCTTTCCCCCGGCGTTCGGCGGCATGTCGAAGGAGCGGCGGTAGGTGGCGGTTCCCGAATAGAACTTGATCCCTTCTTCGGCGCGAGTGGTCCAACTCACCAACTCCGGGAACTCTACCGATTCCGGCCCGCCCCAACGCGGATCAAACCGCACCTGCCATGGTCCCCGCAGCTCCGACACGACTTCAAAAACCTGACCATTTTCTTTCGAGGTCGCGGGATGTTGGGATGCTGGTTCGCGAAACACCACGGCCCAGGATCCGCATGGTGCAAACTCCAGCGGCACCGTGGTGCGGCCGGATAGACTCCGATACGCCGTGGCAAAACGGCGCTCTCCCGTGACCAGGTTCCATAATTCCGGGGCTCTGTCAGTCACACGAAAAGTCGCCTCGACGTTCTCCACCCGATTCGAACGATTTGCCACGAAATAAATATCAGTCCCTGCTTCGTTCCGATGAAAATAATCGATGCTCCCAGCAACCGCGCCCTGACACTCCAAATCCGGAGACAGACCGGATTCACTGAGCACGGTGCGGGTGGATTTACCCCAAATCACGCGGCCCTTGCCCAAGGCACGCTCGCCGGTGGTGCTGCTGCCGGTGCCCCAGAGCGCGGCGGCAATCCTGACCACCTCCGCGTCGCGTCGCACGTGATCAGCCAATCCGGTGGCCACGTGGGGGCGCGAACCAACCACGATTGCGCCCGCCTCCACCAGTTCGCGCACCCTCGCCAAGACCGTGGAGGAAATCGCCGGTTGGTTTGGCAATGCCAGCACGGCGTAACTCATGCCGTCCGGCAGGACCAACCGCCCGTTCTGCACCGACATCCGGGTGAGGAGTGCTTCCTCAGTAATGACATCATAATCGTACCCAGGCAAAATTCCGGCCGGATCCGATTTCTTAAGCTGGGCGAAGTTCGGCACATGATCGCCATAATAATAACAGACGTCCGCCACCGGATGCCCTCGTTGCATCAGAAACTGGGCGCGATTCAGATAGGCAACGAAACCGGCCGAGCGGGACCACCATGTCGAGTTGGGATTAAAATGGGTTCCGGCGAAATACTGCTGGCCGGGAATTCCCATTGATTCCGGGGAGCATACGAACGCGTGCCAATAAAGCAGATTGAAACCCTCGCAAATCGCCTTGTCAAAAGACGGTTTCAAATTATCCCAAATCGTCTCCTGCCAATGTGGGCCGATGGTAGTGAAGCCTTCGGCCAGAACCATTGGACGTCCGTATGTGTGCGCGGCGGAAGCCGGCTGTTTGACAAAAAAGCGGTTTTCATCGCCGATCCGGTGCCGCCAGGACCAGGCCCAGAATTCGCTCATGGGCGCGTCGTTCCAGCCCAGGCACCGCTGGGCATCGATCGGCACCGCGTGCGGACCGCCCGACTCAGGGTGAATTTGCAGGCCGTGACGATGCGCGCGCTCCCGAAACACGCGGTAGTGGTTGTCAATCGCCAGGTCCCCAAGCGTCTTGCGAAAATCATGCAGAAAACGGTTGCTGATCTCCCGATTATCGACGATGCGCCCGGCGAGCACCGGCAGGTAGGGCGTCAGGTCATAGCCGTGCCGCTTCTTGAATTCGGCAGGAAATGACGGGGTCCAGTTAACCGGTTCGACTTCCCAGCTATCGGTATGCAGGTATTTCAAAGTCGTACCCGCGTACGTGCCGGCATCCGCTATCAGTGGCTCGACGATGGCATCCAGATAGCGGTTCAGCGCGCCCGCATCGAGCACGTCCAGCGCATAACCCTTCCAACCGTCGCTGGAGGTGGATACGCGGGAATGATCGCCAATCGTGCAACCGAATCGCAGAATTTGCCATTCGCCTTTCGGCACCTCCCATTGCAGCCGTCCGTCCGGACCCAGTTTGGTTGTGAGGTCCACCACATCCGTGCTCACCGTATCTTCTTCCCCGGGTTGCGCGGGAACGTCCTCGATCAATAAGCGCGTATCAGGCGCGGAAAAGTGCAACGGCTTGTGCATCGCCTTCTGTTCCCAATTCTGCACCCCGCGACCGGCGCCTGAGCTTTTCACGCCGGCGCCATCCTTCGCCGGTGCGGATTTCAACCGGTAAGCCACCACAAAGACGTCCCGATAATAATTATCCCGGCTCTGCGGCGCTGGCAGTTGTTGATCGAACTTTCCGCCACTGGCTCGGATCTCGGACCAAACCAGTTTCTTAGCCGCGTCATCCGCGCTGACTATCGGCCCACCTAGATTCCAGCCGCTCAGGATGTTCAAACTCATCTCCAGCCCCAGCCGATTCGCTTCCTGAAGCGTGTGCTTGTAAAGCGCCCGCCACTCGGGGGAGAAAAAGGTCGGACCGTGAGGTACAGTGCCGTTGCCGTCCTGTTCCGCGCCGCCGGCGTCGCAGATCAATGCGCCCCCCCAGCCTTTGGCCTTCATCTCCTCGAGGTCCCGCGTGATTGCTTCCCGGGTGACGTTGCCGTTAAGCCACCACCAATACGCGCGGATTCGTGCGTCGCGCGGTGGATTGGACCAGCCTGTTTCCAACGACTCCGCGCCCCAAGACATGAGCGAGACCAGCGAGAGCAGGCTGGAAATGATGAGCAATCGAATCGGCCGGACGTTTTTCATGGTGCAACAGGCTCAGGGCTCGCAGCGGTGTGACTCGCGCCCTGGAGGCAGCCTACTGGACGCCCCTACCGGAAGCAATCCGAGACCCTGGCCTTTCCCAGGCTGTGAACATCAGTCCTCCGCCTGCGAGCCTGGCTCAATTCTGCACGTTCCCCTCCATCTTCGCCATTAACTCTGGACTACATACTGGGCTTCTACCAAACTCCCGATCCAATCCGGGAAATTTCCCAGAGAACACGGAATCTCAGACGGAGTTTTCACCATTAACCAGGTCACAAAGGCACACCCGATGTCGGAACCGATTGAAGCAACTCCCACGCTAGCCGCTGCCGGCCCAGGACCAGAGCTCCCGAAAGTCTCAAACGCCCAATGGCCATGGGCAGTTCTCTGGGCCAACGAGCAGGGAGGCTGGTGGCGGATTCCTGGCACGTTACTCCTCTCTTTCACGGGAATTTTCCTGGAAATTCTGTTGAACACCCAGATAAATGTCGCCGGGCTAAGATGAGCGCAATATCGCTTTATCCCGAAAAGCCGCGTATCGTGCGCGGCGAACGTGACGGCAGAAGAAAGAACCGCGGTGACTTACCGCCTGGAGCGTTGGCGCGCCATTTCGGCGGGAATCAACGAGGCTGCGGCCGTCTTGTTCCTGCTGTTGATCGCGGTCCGCTGGTATGGCGCCGGGCCGTTAGCCAAGGCGTTAGTGGCGGGTGGTGGCAGCCTGGGGTTGCTATTAAGTCCCTGGCTGGTCTCCCAGGTTGAGGCGCGCGGCGTGCCGGTGGCCCGGGCGGCCGCGCATCTGGCGGCAGCCGGTGCCGCCAGCTTCCTAGCGATGGCTTTGATCCCCACGTTGCCCGTCTTCGTCGTCGGCTCGGTCCTGGCCATGGCCGCTTCCTCCGCCGCCATTCCCCTGCTCACGCAAATCTACCAGGATAACTACCCCAGCCGTGAACGCGGACGTCGCTTTGCGCGCACAATGATGATTCGCATCGCCACCGCGGCCGCGGTCAGCGAACTGGGCGGCCGTCTGCTCTCCAACCATATCGGTCGATTCCGCTGGTTGCTGCTGGCTTTCGCGGTGAGCGGGGCGGCAGCCTGCTATTGCCTTCGCCGCTGTCCCTCAAAACCGCTGGCCGCTTCCGGGGGCACCCATCCGTTCCGCGCGCTGCGTTTTGTGAAGCAGGACCGGGTGTTCCGCCAAACACTGATCGCCTGGATGTTCATCGGCTTTGCCATGCTGATGATGTCACCCTTGCGGGTGGAATACCTCGCCAACACCAAGTACGGGGTAAACGTAAACGGCCAGGCGTTAACCGCCGCCACCATCGCCCTGTTGACCGGAGTAATCCCCAACCTGGCCCGCCTCGGCTTGAATCCCGCCTGGGGCTGGCTGTTTGATCACATCAATTTTTTCAAACTTCGGTTGATGCTGAACCTGGGATTCGCCCTAGGCATCCTCTCGTTCTTCACTACGGGGAGCATGACTGGTTTAGTGATCGGCTCGCTGCTTTTTGGCGTTTCAAACGCCGGCGCGGACGTCGCGTGGGGCTTGTGGGTGACAAAATTCGCACCGCCGGAACGAGTCGCGGATTACATGTCCGTCCATACCTTCTTTACAGGCGTCCGGGGGGTGATAGCACCTTTGACAGCGTTTTTCACGGTAGCCAGTCTTTCCCCGCACGCGCTGGGCTGGATCAGCATCGGGCTCATCCTCATCGGCTCAGGCTTTCTCCTGCCTGAAATCAGAGTCGGAAAACATCCTTCGGCCGAGGCCGCCGCACCCGTGGAATCGTCCCTGACCCGGGAATAGCTGGCAGCCCCACAATCCTGCCGGCTTACTCCTTGCCGGGCGCACAAACAAAAGGGCCGCGACTGACGAATCAGCCACGGCCCTCGAGGAACGCAAACCAAAGAATCAATGGCCGGCGACTAACCGGGTGACCATCGCGTAAATGATCAGGAGCAGCAGCAGCACCCCGAGACCGAAGAAGAAGTATCCGAACGAGCGGGCGATGCTCTTCCACCGCAGCCATTCATCCCGCATCCGGTAATTCTCCAACCGGCCTTCGGCCACCAGGCGGTCATACCACCGGCGGCGCTCATGCAGCATCTCATTCTTCGAAATCCGACCGGAGAAAATCACCGTGTCCATCGGGAATTTCTCGATACGGAAGTGGGTGTTAAAGAAATGGATCGAGAATATGAAGCCTGCGGCCAACAAAGCTTCATCTGAGTGAATAATCAGCGCTATATTGATCACCCATCCCGGCAGGAACCGGGTGAAGAACTCGGGATACCACATGATGAGGCCCGAGCTACCGATGATGAACACGCCCCAGAACACCGCGAAATAGTCGAACTTCTCCCAGTAGGTCCAGCGATCGAAATCGGGCCGGGGCCCCTTGCCGAAGAACCATTTATTGTGCGCGACGAAATCCCTCCAATCCTGGAGGGTCGGGATCATGGAATCGGGCCCGAAGAGCACATTCCACATCCGTTTCAAGCTCATGCGGCCGGTTTGCGGATCACGGATTTTGCCGCGTCCGGTCCAGCATTTGATCAGGAGCGAAGCCACGTGCAGGCCAAAATAGAGGAAGGTGACGACCGCGCCCAAACGATGCAGCGCGCGCGCCGTCTCCGCTCCACCAATAAAGTGGAACAGGGTTTTGGCCCAATCGGTGTAGTAAAACTTCAGGGGCATGCCGGTAATCACCAGCAACAAAAAGCTGGTCACCACCAGGAAATGGAGGAACCGTTCAAACGGCACGAAGCGTGAGAACCATTCACCGCCCTCCTGGGTGGCGGTTTTCGCCTCGCGAAACTTCTTGGAATCATGCCAATACAGGTAACCGGCACGGACCAACCAGGCGCCGGTATGGCCGCCGAAAAAGACGAATACCCCCACCAACAGGGCGGTCATGAACAGGAAGGTGACGTGCAATGCCGGAAACTTCTTTCCGTCCAGCGGATTGGCGTGCGGCTTGTACTCCGCGAATCCCGCGGTGGCTTTGGGATGGCAAACCTTGCACGTCGCCACAATATTGTTCGTGGATAGACGCGAATTCGGGTTGGTCGGCGCCAGCACGTCGTGGTGACCGTGGCAGTCGTAACACGCGGCGACGTCGGCGGCCACGTTCGGTTTGCCCAGGGCCATGGCCTTGCCGTGATAGGTCTCACGGTAATGGGTCAGGCTGTCCTGATGGCACTTGCCACAACGTTGGTCGCTGGCCATTTTGAAATGACCGTTGCGCGGAGCCTCCACTTCGTGGGCGCTGTGACAATCGATGCAAACGGGGCCCCGCTTATCGCCCTTGAGCAGCAACTGCCCATGCACGCTCTTCAAATACTTCTCCTCGACGCCGTGATGGCACTTGCCACAGGTCTTCGCCACGTTCAAGGAGTTGATGGGCGAATCGCGATCCACCGCCCGCTTGATGCCGTGCGCTCCATGGCAATCATTGCAGGACGGCGCCACCAGCAAGCCTTGCTGCAGCAACTTCTGCCCGTGGATGCTGTCCATGTAGTGCGAGGCCGCTTCGGGAAATTTCATCTCGTATTCCTTGGTCAGCCCGGCATTCGCGTGGCAGGCTGCGCAAGTTCCCGGCAAATTCAGCTTGAACACCCGCGACTGAACATTGGTCGTGGTCAGAATATCATGCTTGCCATGGCAGTCCGCACAACTGGCTGCACCCGAAGCCCCCAGGCTGTGGCTGACACCATGAATGCTCTGGGAATAATCCTTGGCCGGAATCTCGTGGCAGGTGGCGCAATTCACCGGTTTGACCGGCGCGTTGTCATCCGGATGCTGGCTGGAAATGTCCGCGTGGCAGCTAACACACGCGTTAGTCTTATGCACACCGGCCAGGAACTTGGCCTCCTCCACATATAGGGAAATGGCTTTCCCGGCAGCGTTTGTCTTCCACAAGTCCTTGTCCCCATGGCAGTCGAAGCACGCACTGTTGGGGTTCTTGGGCGCGGCGAATAGTGTTGGCACAAAAGCCAGCAACAACAGGCCGCCACCAAGGTATCCGCGCCAGCGTGCGGCCGCACCGTTCCAAATAGCCGAGGCGGGAAAGCCACACATATTCTGATTATAAACCGCCGGTATGGCAATCATTGCAGCCTCCTTCCACTTCGTCTCCAGGATGTTTAAACTTCTGACTCTTGGGGGTCAACTGCAGCAAGTCCGCACCGTTGCCTTGCGCTAGAATCGTATGGCAAGCGTCGCAGTCGCTGGCGGTGACGGACTTCTTCCCATCCGCCGCCTTGTGGTTTCCATCGTGACACCGGAAGCAACCCGCCCAATCCTTGTGACCGATGTTGTCAGGATAGGACGACCAACTGGCTTTCATCTCCGGGAAGAAATTACTCTGGTAAATCTTCTGCACCTGTTCGATCACCTTTTTAACCCGGACTTCAGCAGGATATTTGGCGGTGAGATAGCTTTCTATCGATTGCAGCGCTACGGTCTCGTTCGTGTAGGTGCGGGTCAGCGTGTAAACCGCGTTGCTCTTCACCCACGGGATGGCCGGGTCGATATTGCCCAAAGTCATGGCCAGATTCACCGCGCTATTCGGCGTTTTGTAACGGTGCGCCGGACGATTATGACAGTCCATGCAATCCATGCGGCGAATCTTCGCCGTATCCACCTCATTGGTGAATTTCGGGGCGCGATATTCCGTGATCTCACCTTTGGGACTGGTTACGCGAATCCAGGGGATCTTCTGCCGCGCATCGTCCGAAGCATAATACTCGATCTTGTTGGCCACATTCATGTGGTAATGAATCCCGCCCACCGGACCGTGAGTTGGATCGGCCCCGCCCACTTTCATCAACATTCGCACCGTGAACTGAGTGTTCGTCTCGTCCGTCAGGTAGTAATTGAACGTCCGCTCCAGGTTGCCGACAAACTTCTGCGGCCAGTGGCACTGCTCGCAAGTTTCCTGGGCCGGGCGCAAGTTCTTAATCGGAGTCGGTACCGGTCGCGGATACTTATTGAAGGCCACCGCATAGACCTGATACGTTCCCGACAGCTTCGATTTCACGAACCACCCCGCCCCCTTGCCAATATGGCATTCCGCACAGAGCACCCGCGCATGCGAGCCCTGACGGTAGGTCACCAATTCCGGTTTCATCACGGAATGGCAGGCCTCCCCGCAAAACTTCACGGATTCGGTGAAATGGTAAGTGTGGTAACTGCCCACGGCGGACAGCAACAGGAACAGAGCAGAACAGATCAGGAAGGCGCCGAATGCCTTCCGATTTTGCGGTAGGCTGAAGTCGATCCGAAATGGCGGCAAGGTGCCGGTCCGCTTCAACGCCTGGTGCCGCCGCACCAAAATACCGACCACCCCTAATACCAGGCCGCCCACGATGAAACCGGGCGCAATCATGTAGGTCAAGATTCCCAGGTAGGGATTGGAATTCTCCGAGAGGAGATCCATGACCATCAATAGCAGGAACGAAAACATTCCGCCGACGGAAACAATGAGTCCGATGCTGGTAATCCAGTTACGGACCAGCGAAGTTCCATTTCCGCCGGCTTTTACGGGGATGGGATCAGGTGTGGGGTTGGGCATGGGTTATGGAAATGTCGCGTTAAAGTTGGGTCAGACCAGGCACTGCACGCTTGCCTCCCCTCGGGCCATGGCGATCAGGTCGCCACAGCCCCGCGGGGAGAAGCGCCGGGAACCAGTCCCAGCGCTCAGCGCGCTTACTTCTTAAAGGTGCGCATATGGGCCACCACGGCCTTCATGTCGTCTTCCGACATGCCTTCCGCGGGTTTCATCAACACCTTGCCGTCTTCGCCCTTGAAGCCGTCTTTGACAGCTTTGAGCGCGGCAGCGTCGGTGACCTTTTCCTGCACCTTGGCATCCGTATAGTCTTTGGCGCCATATTTCTTGCCCATGGTGGTCTGGCCTTTGCCGTCCTTGCCATGACATTTGGCGCATTGTTCCTCATACAGAGCCTTGCCGTCGGCCGCACCGGCCGTTAAGGCGGCGAATGCCATTCCAGCAACGATCACTGCTACTAGTTTCTTCATTGTCTTTCCTTTCTACTCCTCTCAGTTTTCGAACCGGGAACCGTGCCGACAGAACCGGTTTCACTGCCGGGCAGTTCCCCTTCGAAATTCTCATGGCCACTCCTCTGCTGGGCCTGCCACCACAACATGGTCCCCGCCGCCTCGGCGGCTGCTCCACAGTTGCATCGTTGGTGGCTCATCACTTTTTGTGCCATTACGCGCAAAAGAAATAAAGTCTTTGTAGCAGTCCTGCTTTCCTTCCCTTGCCTTTTTGTCACCGTTTTTTGCATCCCCCAAGTCCGCAGAAGGTTCCCGCGCCCTCATCGGCCAACCGCCACCAACACCCCGACAAAACCACCAACCGCGCATCTTGCTGCATCATAAGTAGATATACAGCAACGGACACAAGCAACCCCCGTTGCACCCAGTTAAAAGTCAGACGATGAGTATTTCTTGCCTATTCAACAGCAAATTGAAGTAATCAGCATATATCCCCGACGGCAAGCCACCGGCCTTAACCTGCAAGCTCATCCGCCAATCCGCAAAGCCGCGCATAATACTCGGCCGCAGTCAACCCCAGGGCATTGGCGCCGAAGCTCTCAGCATCCTGCGGACCAGCGAATACTCCATAGTTCACCAGCACAAGCTGGTACAACACCAACAGCGGCACCTGGTCCAATCGAGTGCTGAAGTACGGATGGACGTGCATGACAAAGCCATCCTCAGGTTGTTCGCCCCGCGGAACGGGGTGGGCGAATTCTCCGGGATTCAGAGTGGAGGAATCGAAGTCGATTGCACAGGGATAACGCACACAGGCGCGGTCCGAAAGGATCAAGAGTAGCTCGTTCCAGCCGATGTGCGGGCCGTATTTGGCATGGATTTCCGCGCCTTTGGCGGCGGCATGCGCGTTCAAGGATTCACGCGCCTCGGGTTCAGGGAAATGCTCAGGCATGCAACGGCCGCCTTAACGGGGCGCGGAAGAAACGGCGACCGCCCCGATCACGCTGGGTTCGCCAGAATTCTCATTCGCTTTCGATAGCCGGCCCTGGAGAATGGGAACCGACATGCGCAAGAAGATCGTGTAGCAGAGCAACCCGAACGCCCAAATGCCGATGCAGATCAGGGTCTCGTTCAGTGATGGTGTGTATTCGATCATTTCCCCAAGCGGGGTGGGGATGAACCCGGGGATGACCAGTCCCATCCCCTTCTCAATCCAGATGCCTACGATACAAAGCACACAGGTGAGGTTGAGCCAACGCAAGCTGCGACTGACTGGCAGCACGAGCAGCACCATGGCCACAAGGTTGAAGGCGATGGCGGTCCAAATCCAGCCTACCAACGCATGATGACCGTGGAGGCCAACGAAAAGGTACTTCGACGAAGCCACGTGCAGATTGCCGGAATAGAATTCCTTGAAAACCTCATTCACCAGGAGGAATACGTTGATGAGCATGGATACTTGCACGATGCTGCGCAGGGTCATCAACGCGCGGTCGGTGATCATGAGCCGCTCGGCCATGCGCGCGTGAATGACTTTGTCCAGCTCCGGACTTTTCATCAGGCGGCGCAGGGTGTCAGCCGGGACGCTGAGAATTTGAGAGGGTTCCTCGGCAATCGCGGTGGCTTCGCGCGGAGTGCCCGCCAGCGCAGAGACCTCGCCGAACTGCTCACCCGGGCCGGCGCTGCGCGTGATTCGAATGCGGCCGCTTTCCTCTCTTTCGACCACGACACGCCCTTTCAAAACCAGAAACGCCTCCTTATCGGTTTCGCCCTGGCGCAGGAGCACATCGCCGGCCACCACGTCCAGCACCGTCAGGCTGGGGAGCAAGGCCTGTCGAACCTCTTTGGAAACGGAGGCAAACTGTGGCAGGTGGCGCGCGAGCAAGTCCAGATCCGCGGTCTCCGCCGGACGCTTTCGTAAAGGAGCGCCGCCAGAACGCTGCGTGAGGTGGCCACTGGGAACGGTCGCGGTGACGCGGCGAACCACCTGGATCGCCAGGATGATCAGCGCGGGGCCGGCGGTAAAGGCGGAGGCTAGAAAGCGCGGGCCGACAATGGAGGAATTCCAGAACGGTCGTCCGCCCAAGCCGACATAAAGAAACGCGGTGACCGTATGAATTGAAATCGCCCAGACGATGGCGATAAACACGAAGGGCACATAAAACCACTTCGCCGGCATCTTCTTTTGATAACGACAATACAGGAGATAACCGCAGATGTGGACATTGAGCAGCAGGTATCCATTGAGCACAATCACGTCCCAGCTCAGCATCGAGGCGGGAAAATTGAGCTGGCCGATGCCCGGAATCAAATGCCAGAAGCGATCCGGCCGCCCCAGGTCCACCGTCACAAACAGGAGGCACATGATGATGGCCGCCACCGCGAGGAGTTCGCCAAATATGACGAGATCATGCAGTTCCTCGTTGTTATAGATATAAACGGGAATGACCATCATCACCGCCGCCGCCGCTACCCCGACCAGGAACGTGAAGTTCGCGATATAGACACCCCAGGAAACCTGGTCGCTCATGCCCGTCGTGATCAGCCCGTGGGCAAACTGTTTGCAGTAGGCATTGAGACCGAACAGCGCGAGGACGGTCAACACCCCCATCCACGAGTAGTACCGCCAGTCCCCGACGAAGGCAATGCGCGCGCAACGTTGCAGAAAAGTGAGGTAGTTCCTGACCGCGTTCATCATACGTCAAAGTAGTAGAAAAATCGCGGAGAGGTGCCCATCTCCTCCTTCAATTGAATGAACACACGCTTGTTTTTGAGGATGTAAGAAACCTCGCTGTTCGGGTCGAGGATATTGCCAAACTTGCGGGCGCCGGCGGGGCAGACTTCGAGACAGGCCGGATAACGCCCGGCCCGGGTGCGCTGAATGCAGAAATGGCATTTCTCCATCACACCCTGGCGCCGAGGCCGATTTCCCAGGTAGGACATTTCGGGATTGAGCCGCTCTTTGGGGATCCCCGGTTTGGTGAAATTAAATCGTCGCGCCCAATACGGACAGGCAGCTTCGCAATAACGGCAGCCGATGCACCAATCGTAATCAATTACCGTGATGCCGTCTTTCTCCTGCCAGGTGGCATGGACGGGACAGACTTTAACGCAAGGCGGATTTTTGCATTGCTGGCATTGCACCGGCATGTAGAAAAAGCCCTTCTCCGGCACCGACTCGGGATGATAATTATGTTCGGCCTTCTCGATGTCCAACGAGCCGTGCGGCAAGCGCAGCACGCGAATGTACTGGATCTCTGGATTTCGCGACTGGTTATTCTCGGCGACGCAGGCGTGGACGCATTTGCGACAGCCGATGCAGCGGGTCAGGTTAAGGCAATAGACGTACTCCACACCGTCCATCGGCTTCAGATCGCGCACATGGGGACGGAGGCCATATTCCTTCTCGACCTCATCCGCTATGCGATTTAGGACTTTGGCCATCTCCGCCGGAGTAAGTTCTTTGTAGTACTTTTGGAGAAATTGCTCCATCGTCGGCAAATCTTTGATCTCGAGGAGCGGTTTCAAACTGGCCGCGAGCGCCGCCAATCCGGTGGTTAACACCGCCGAGGTGCGCAGGAAGCTGCGACGATCCATGGTGGGCTGGGGGTCGGAGGTGTTCATGAATGGGGGTGAGCCGGAGATTCGCCGGCTTCCGTCCCGTTCCAATGCAACGGGTGAGGTCCAGGGGCCGGCGGACGTCCGGGAAACCGGGGCGAATGCGGGTTGTGACAGTTCACACACTGTTTCCGCTGAAACTCGCCGAGGTCGCGCTTCCAGTAGCCGGTAATGCGCCCATGCACCCCAGCCTCCCAATCCCGGTAAGTCGGACCGTGGCAACTCCCACACAACTGGGGGCTGTCCGAGAACTTCAACTGCCGGCCGTCCCGACTTTGCAGGAATTCCAGATTGGTCTCATTGTGGCAATTGAAGCAGTTATTGTTACGGCCGTGGCTGCCGTGGCCCATGACCACATCCGCGTGCTCTTTGGGAATGATCAGGTTCTGGTTCGTGTCGAACCGCAACGTCGGCGCCTTGCCCTTTTCATGGCACACGTAGCAGTCAAAATCGGAAAGATCCTCTTTGGCGCGAGCCAGATCCGCATAGGAGCGCCGCACGGTGCTCGTATCGAGGAAATTGGTGTCGACCAACGGAATGCGCGGCGGCGCCGAAGGATTTGGAGAACCAAGAAGAAAATTGAGGGCGAGGCCCGCGAACACCACACCCAAGACCACCAAAGTTTGCGGAGTGCGGGTGGGCGAATTCATGGCAGGTCAGGTCGCGGATTGGACGTTCCTACCGCCGGGCACCCCGATCATAGAGCCGGGGGCCCGGCAGGCAAAGCCGTCTATTTCTTGAAGGCGCGCACCATTTTCACCAAACCCTTGATTTCCTCGTCGGTGACTGTCTCGCCATAGGCCTTCATCTTAACCTTACCGTCGCTGTCCTTAAGCCCTTCCTTGATGGACTTGGCCATGGTTTCATCCTTCAAGTCGGCCTGAACTTTGGCGTCGGTGAAATCCTTGACGCCGACCTTCTGACCCATCTTAGTCTGTCCCTTGCCGTCTTCACCATGGCATTTCACACAATCACGGGCATAAACTTCCTTGGCCTCGGCGGCGTTACCCTGCCAGGCCGCCGCGAAACCGAATACTGCCACCAACACGATTATTTTCTTCATAACTGTTTAGCCGATTTGTTTTTGCTTTTAGTGCGGGTACTTTACCCCGCGTTTATCTGCCCACGCACTGCCACTGTTACCGATGACACCCTCGGACCCACCTGCGCGCCTCAGACGGATGGACTGTCATGGGGCACATGCCCAGCCGTCGGAAGCTTCTCCGACAGGAACAACTTGATCATCACCACCAGGATGATGAAAGGCAGGGAAAGCACGGCCAAGCCCACCAGCCAACCTTCCATGCCGGTAAATTCCATTTTGTAGAGCATGAAACCGCGCAGGCTCTTCGAGAACAGTTGCCCGCCAATCACCACGTTCCAGCGCATCGCGAATACTCCGATGACGATCATCAGCGCACTCGCAAAGTACATCCGTTTGCGGGCAATCTCCGGCAACCGCTTCCGCAACAACTGGATCAACCCGAGCATTAACAACGGCAAAAGCGTTCCGCACAGGGCCTGGCCAATGTTCAGGGTATAAAACAGTTTCTCGGTGGCCATCTGCCGGATCACCGCAAAATCCTCCTCTGCGGAATAGATTCGATGGATCCAATCCAGACCTTCGATTGAGGCATCAATCACGAGCGCGTAAAACAGGAACATGGCCATCACATCGAGGCAGCGCATATCGATGGTTTTGCGCCGGACCCAAGTCAGGATGAGGTAGTTCAAGACGCACATCGCAATGCCCGAAACCATCGCCGACAAAATAAAGATGATCGGCATCAGCACGTTGCCCCACCACGGATTCGCCTTGATGGAACCGAAGATAAAGCCCACGTAGCCATGCAGCAGAAACGCCGAGGGAATGCCGACGATTGAAATAATCCAGCCGAGTTTCATGTCCAGGCGGACTGCTTTATCGGACTCATCGGTGACGCCCAACATCAAGGCGCGATAAAGCACTCCCCGAAACCCGCTCTCCGTTTGGGACCATTCCACAAAGTCCTGCCGGTAATCGAACCACAACTCCAGCAGCAGCACCGCCATCAAGTACCAGGCGTAGACGAACCCGAAAATCGCCATGGGCGACGTCAGGTGCGGAGTCATCATGATTTGATAGCTGCGCTCCGGATGTCCAAGATGCAAGAGCAGCGGCAGGGTCGCGCAGAGCATGAACGACAACGCGGTCAGCAAGGAGAGCCGGTAAACCGGCTCGAGGGCCTTCACGCGAAACACGCGCACCAGCGACGCCATGATGAAAGCGCCGGCCACCAACCCGGTGATATAGGGATAGATCACAATCAGCACGCTCCACAGCGGTTCGGGAGTGGCTTCATTGGGGTAGACGTAGCCTTCGAAGTGCGGCGCCGCCTCGAGCACGACATTGGTGAGATCCATATTACCTGACCTCCTTGTCAATGCCGGCGTAGGCCACGCGCGGCTCGGTCCCTAAATGCGGTTTTAGCGTGTTCACCCGGTTGTTTTTGAAAAAGTTCTGCAATGGATCATCCGGCAAGGGATGTTTCAAATCGCCGAAGATGCGCGATTGCGTCGGGCACACTTCCACGCAGGCCGGCCGCAATCCGCGCGTGATCCGGTGATAACACAGCGTGCATTTCTCCGCCGTACGCGTCACCGGGCTCATGAACCGGCAGCCATATGGACAAGCCTGAATGCAGAAGCCGCAGCCGATACAATACTTCGGATCCACCAGCACCGCGCCGTCCGGCGTATCGAAAGTAGCCCCGACCGGGCACACCTGGGCGCACGGTGAGTGCTCGCATAGGTTGCACAACTTGGGCACAAAGAAGGATTGCTGGATATCCTCCTTCGGAACCGGCGGAGGGCCGAAGCCGCGCATGCCGCCTTCAGGTGAATCCACCAGCACCTCCCCGCGGGTCTCGGCCGAACCGGGCTTGGGTTTCGTCACGATGTACCGCTCAATCCAGGTGCGATAATAATGGCCCTCGGGCACATGGTTCTCGGTCTTGCACGCCTCGGCACAATGACCGCAGCCAATGCAGCGGTTGGCATCGATGACCATCTGCCATTTGTGGTCCTTCGGGTCATACCCTTTCGGTGCGTCCGCGGTGACCAACACCTTCTGGACGGTGGCCTTCGCCGCTTTCGCGGCGGGAGCGGCTGCCGCGGCGGCGGCGGCGAGGCCCAGCTTCGTCAGCAAATTGCGCCGGCTCAGTTTCTTCTTCATGGAACCTCCGAAGGTGCGTGGGGCACATGACATTCCGTGCACTTCTGGCCGGAGTAATGTTCCCGAATGTTGATCTGCTTGTGCCATTTCGGCCGCGTCGGATTCGCTTCGTGGCAACGCACACAGTGTCCGTACGTCAGCACCGCCAGCTTGACATCCGGATCCTTCGCATGCGCTCCGCCCGGGCCGTGGCACACTTCACACGAAAGCGTCTTGTGCGGGAATTTCGCCAGTTGTTGCAGCTTGTCCGAGTGGCATTCGTCGCAGGCTTTCATGCCGGCGTAAACCCGCGGCAGGCTGGCCCGCTCCATCAGCGCATCGCCGCGGTACCAGCCATACTGGCCAAAGGATTTCGGGGTGAGAAAATACCGGGCGACCATGTAGCTGCCTACGATGCCAATGGTCAGCAGCACCAGCCGGACGACTTGGGGTGGTAAGTTAAATCGTCGCATTATTGCTTCGTTGGCGAACCGATCCGTGCCTCACAACATGTAAAGGCATAATCGACTCTACGATTCTAACTTATTTCAACCTGTTCCAGGCATCTCACCATTCCTTGTCCTTCTCTAAACCGATTTTGCTTTCTCGCTTCCCCTGAAATTCATGAGGCAAACTGGTACTGCTCTCGCGGGCTTAAGAGTTTGCCATATGTCTCCCCAAAACCGCGGCCGGGCCGGCGGCACTCGCGCGGCCCTGGAGTACGCAAAAAGGGGAGCCCGCAGGCTCCCCCGTGCAAACTGTAAATGAGGCTGGCCTTACTTCTTGAACCCGCGCACTAGGGCGACCAGGGACTTCACTTCGTCATCCGTCAGGTCGCCGAAGGCTTTCATCTTGGTTTTGTCTTCCTTGTCCTTTACGCCTTCTTTGATCGCCTTGGTCATTTCAGCGTCTTTCATTTCCGCCTGGACCTTGGCATCGGTGTAATCCTTCACCGCCAGCTTCTGCCCCATCTTGGTGTCGCCTTTGCCTTCCGCCCCGTGACACTTGGCGCAATCCTTTTCCCAAATCGCCTTTGCGTCAGCGGCGGAAATCGAAACCACTCCGACGGCGAAAAGAGCGAGGGTGAGCAACGTTAATTTTTTCATCGTAATATTATTTGGTTGGATACGGACGTCCGGCGTCGCTTTGAAGCACCAGAGCCGCCCCGCGGCTTCCGAACGGAAACCGGTTGCGGTCTTGGTCCAAATTGCACGCACATTGGTTAGACGTGACGTCACTGGTATTTATTCTGCAAATCTTCCCTCGGCTGGCAATTGAATTTTTTAACTTATAATTCCATCTTTTCTAATAAGGATGGCATGAGCCAGCTCAGGGCATGGATCATTCGCCCAGGTTGCGACGGAGCAATTCTCCCAACCGCTTGGGGGAGAGGATGGTAATGGCTTTTGCCTTTACTTTGATCAAACCCTGTTCCCGGAAGCGGGCAAGGGTGCGCGACAGGGTTTCACTGACCGTACCCAACTCCGCGGCCAGCAAGCGCTTGGTGGTGCGCAAGTCGATTTCCTCGGGGCCGTCGGCCCGGGGATCCCGGCAGCGTTTGACCAGCCAGTTGGCCAGGCGGGTTTCCACGTCTTTCAACGTCAAGTCTTCCAGTTGGGCCAGGAGCAGGCGCAAATGCGCGCTCATGGAGGCGAGCATGCGCAGGGCCAACTCGGGGTGGCGCTTGAGGAGTTCGATGAAGCCGGCTTTCTGCACAAGAAAAACCTGGGACGGTTCAATCGCCCGGGCATCGGCGGGATAGCCGGTGCTGGTGGCCAGCGTCGCTTCCGCCAGGGATTCACTGGATCTAAAGATGTGAATGACCTGTTCTTTACCCAAGGCGTTGACCCGATGCACGTTGATGGCCCCCTTCTGCACCACGTAAAAGCCATGGGCCAAGTCGCCTTCGCGAAACAGGTAATCGCCTTTGGCCAGGGACTTCAGGAGGGAGATCTCGGCGATGGCGACCAGGTCCGCCGGCGGCAAGCCGCTGAAAAGCTGGCAGGAACGCAACGTGTTGACGAGTGCGGCCAGTTTAAATTCGTTCATGCTGGCAGTCATGCGGTGGCGCGTCGCAGGAATCCCAGGCGCACCTCAAGGCGGTGGCACCGGCTCTGCACAAAAAATGTCCAATTTTTAGCAAACATCGTGTAGTCCCGCTGTCGGATCAATTCTAACGTCATATTGTAATTGTGGAAGAAGTAACTGCCAAGCTGCATGGCCAAGGTCAAACCATGGACCTTAAAAGAAGAGGGCCAGTAAATCTGAACGGTTCGCAGGAAACCGCCTTCGGGTCGCCGCGCGATTTTTTGGACAACCGCTACGTGTATGTCGTGGTCTCAGCGCGCGCACGCGGGCTGTCGGTTGGGATCAACATGAATCCCGACAAATTGTGCAATTTCCGCTGTGTCTACTGCGAAGTCCAGCGTGGCGAAGAGAAACCGCAATTGCTGGACGTGGATGTGATGGAGACGGAGTTGCAGCGCACGCTCGCCTTCGTGAACGCGGGCCGCTTGCGCGAACGCCCCTGGTACCGCGGCCTGCCTGAGGAACTCCTCCAATTGCGCCATGTCGCGATCAGCGGCGACGGCGAGCCCACTTTGTCTCCGCAGTTCGCCGAAGCCTTGCAGGCAGTCGTGCATGTCCGCGCACTTTGCGGTTTGCCCTTCTTCAAGCTCGTCCTGATGACCAACGGCACCGGGCTGGACCAACCCCATGTGCTGCAGGGGCTGAAGTATTTCACGCGCAGCGACGAGTTGTGGATCAAGCTCGACGGTGGCTCCCAGGAATACATGGACAAGGTGAATCGATCGGAAGTCCCGCTCGATAAGATACTGAACAATATTCTCACCTACTCCCGGCAACATCCCGTCGTAATCCAAAGCCTGTTCCCGGCGATCGATGGCGAGGAACCGCCCCTTGAGGAAATCGAGACTTATGCCCGACGTCTCCGCGAGCTGAAGCGGGCGGGCGCGCAGATTTCCCTGGTGCAGATCTATTCCGCCACGCGCCCGGCCAGCAACCCCAGCAGCAGCCATTTGCCGTTGAAGATTCTCTCACGGATTGCCCAGATCGTGCGCAAAACCGCCGGCCTGAAGGCCGAAGTATTCTAAACTCCTGACGCCTTTACGCCGGGCGGAACCGGCGTCCTCCGACCAACAATAAACGCCCGGCCAAGCGGCCGGGCGTTTGCATTTCTATATCAGTAGCAGTTCAGCTCTGGGCGGTCGGGAATTGGGAAATTGCCTTCATATACTGGGCGCGTTCAAACGCGCTTGGCTCCGCGCAATTTCGCTGGCTCAGGCTGCCTTTAAGCTGCGTAACGGAGGTGTATTCGTGCTCCTCCATCCAGGCCACGAGATCCCGCTCGATGACGGCGATCTGGCGGGCTCCATGGCGGATCAGGGTGGAACAAAGCATGGTGACATCCGCTCCGGCCATCAGCATCTTCAAGACGTCCGAAGCGCGGTGAATGCCGCTGGTAGCGGCCAGGCTGGCCTTGAGCTTGCCGTTCAGCAGGGCGATCCAACGCAACGGCACCCGCATCGCCATCGGCGTGCTCAACAGAATGTTGGGCCGCACCTCGAGGCTCTCCAGGTCGATGTCCGGCTGGTAAAACCGGTTGAACAGCACCAGGCCGTTCGCCCCGGCCTGGTCCAACCGCTTCGCCATGTTCGCGAAATTGGTGAAGAACGGGCTCAGCTTCACGGCCACCGGAATGGTGACCGTCGACTTCACCGCACGCAGGATTTCGAGATACGTCTGCTCGATCGCCTCCGAAGTGAGATTCATGTCGGTAGGGATGTAGTAGATGTTCAGTTCCAGGGCGTCGGCGCCGGCCTGCTGGATGGCTTTGGCGTAGGCGGTCCATCCGCCGACGGAAGATCCGTTCAAGCTGGCGATGATGGGAATCTTAACCGCCGCTTTGGCTTTGGCGATGTGAGCCAGGTACTCCTCAGGGCCCAGGCGAAAGTCATCCGGCTCCGGGAAGTAGGTCAACGCTTCGGCAAAACTCTCGGTGCCCTGCTCCAGGTTGCGCGCGAGTTCGCGGCTGTCCTGGCGCAATTGCTCCTCGAACAGGGAATAGAGCACCACTGCGGAAGCGCCCGAATCCTCCATTTCTTTGATGGTATCGATTTCCTCCGACATCGGCGAAGCCGCGGGAACGAGCGGGGTGCGCAGAGAGAGGCCCAGGTATTTAGTGGAAAGGTCCATAAGACTGTGTATCAGGTTGTTTAAGCTTTAATTTGGCCGCGACGCCCTCCCCGCCGCCGCGGGGAGCAGGCGCGGCCGGTTTCAGTTTATGGTTGTTGGTCGACCGACGTGGCGGGTTTGGCCGATGTGGCGGCGGGCGCGGCCGCCGTCTTGCCATCGCGTCCGGAAAGGAACTGGTAATAGCGCCAGCGCCGGTCTGCGTCCTGCTGGGCTTGCGCAAAGAACTTCTTCGCGTCCTCCGGCTTGCTCTTGGTGAGCATCTTAAAGCGATTCTCGGACATCAGGTAATCCTGCACCTTGCCTTTGGCGGCGCCGGAATCCATCTGCAACGGATTTTCGCCGCGCTCCGCCCGACGCGGGTCGAAGCGATACAGCAGCCATTGCCCGGATTCCACCGCGAGTTTCTGCTGCTTGGCGCCCACACCCGCATCGAGGTTGATGCCGTGCGCGATACAATGGCTGTAAGCGATGATCAGGGAAGGTCCCGGATAGGATTCCGCTTCCAGGAACGCCTTTAGCGTATGCTCGTCCTTATAACCCATCGCGACACTGGCGACATAGATATGGCCGTAAGTCATGGCAATCAGCCCCAGGTCCTTTTTGCCGCCGGGTTTGCCGCCGGCCGCAAATTTGGCCACCGCACCGCGCGGAGTGGATTTCGAGCACTGACCGCCGGTGTTGGAATACACTTCGGTGTCGAGCACCAGCACGTTGACTTTTCGTCCGCTGGCCAGGACGTGGTCCAGACCACCGTAACCGATGTCGTAAGCCCAACCGTCGCCACCGACGATCCAGACGCTCTTCTTCACGAGTTTGTCGGCCAGCGTCAGCAGTAATTTCGCTTCGGGAGTATTCATCCCGGTCAGTTTCTGCTTCAGCGCCGCGACTCGCTCGCGTTGGTCATAAATCCCCGCCTCATCCGACTGATCCGCACCGAGGATGGCGTCGGCCAGGTCCTGGCCCACAACCCCGGCGACTTTGCGCACCAGTTCCGCCGCGAACTCCTGCTGCTTGTCCAGCGACACCCGGAAGCCCAAACCGAATTCCGCATTGTCTTCAAACAAGGAATTGCACCACGTCGGACCGCGTCCGTCGTTGTTCTTGGCATAGGGAGTCGTCGGCAGGTTGCCGCCATAGATCGAGGAGCATCCCGTGGCATTGGCGATGACGGTGCGGTCGCCAAACAATTGCGTGAGCAATTTGAGATACGGGGTTTCACCGCAACCGGCACAAGCGCCCGAGAACTCGAAGAGCGGCTGCATCACTTGCTGCTGACGCAGCGTGCCAACCTTGAGCTTGCGACGATCGAATTCCGGCAATTTGAGGAAGAAGTCCCAGTTGGCCCGTTCCTGATCCCGCAACGGCGCCTGCGGCCGCATATTGATAGCCTTGAGCTTGGCTTCGGTCTTGTTGCGCGCCGGGCAAACCTCCACGCACAGCGTGCAGCCGGTGCAATCTTCCGCTGCCACCTGCAACGTCCATTTCAGCCCTTTCCACTCGGGCGCGCGTGCGTCGGTCACCTTAAAAGTAGCCGGTGCGTTCACCAGTTCCTTCGGCTCGTACACCTTCGCGCGAATGGTAGCGTGCGGACAGATCGCCACGCACTTCATGCATTGAATGCAGACCGCCTCGTCCCATACCGGGATATCCAGAGCCAGGTTGCGCTTCTCATATTGTGCGGTGGCGGTCGGGAAGGTGCCGTCGCAGGAGAAGGCGCTCACCGGCAGCTCATCACCCAGGCCCGCGGCTAACTTGCCCAAAACCTTTTGGGCATAAACCGGCGCGTTCAAGGTGATGGCCGGCAGGAAGTCTCCCGTGCCGTTCACCTCGGAGGTTAGCGCCACCTCGAACAGGTGCGCCAGCGTGTTGTCCACCGCCTGGAGGTTCATCCGGACGATTTCCTCGCCTTTCTTGCCGTAAGTCTTGCGAATCGACTCTTTGATCGCCTCAATGGCCTCGTCCTTCGGCAGCACCCCGGACAGTGCGAAGAAGCACACCTGCATGATGGTGTTAATGCGGCCGCCCATTCCGCTGTCGCGCGCCACTTTGGTCGCGTCGATCACGTAGAATTTCACCTTCTTTTCCAGCAGCGTCTTTTGCACCGGCGTCGGCAGCCGGGACCAGATTTCTTCGCGGGAAAACGGCGTGTTCAGCAGGAACGTGCCTCCCGGCACCAGGTTCTTGACCATGTCGTACCGGTCCAGAAATCCCGGCTGATGACAGGCCACGAAGTTGGCCCGCGTGATCAGGTAGGTCGAGCGAATCGCCTGCGGACCAAACCGCAAGTGGGAGACCGTCATTGACCCCGACTTCTTCGAGTCATAGACGAAATAGCCCTGGGCGAAATTGGGCGTCTCTTCACCGATGATCTTGATAGAATTCTTGTTGGCGCCTACCGTGCCGTCCGCACCTAAACCGTAGAACATCGCACGAATCACATTGGCCGGCTCGGTCGAGAATCCTTCATCCCACGCGAGGCTCGTGTTGGTGACGTCGTCGTTGATGCCGATCGTGAAATGGTTCTTCGGCTGGGCGGCGGCCATATTGTCCAAGACCGCCTTGACCATGGCTGGCGTGAATTCTTTCGAGGATAAACCATAGCGTCCGCACAGCAATTTGGGGAGAGCTTTGATTTTGCCCCAGCCCAGCGACAGGCCTTCCACCAGCGACGCGACCACGTCCTGATACAGCGGTTCGCCGGCCGCTCCGGGCTCTTTCGTGCGATCCAGAATGGCCAGGGTCTTCACGGACGCCGGCAGAGTTTCCAGGAAGCGTTTGCCATCAAACGGCCGATAGAGACGCACTTTGACGATGCCAATCTTCTCTCCTTTGGCGGTCAGGTAATCCACGGCTTCATGCGCCGCTTCGCAACCGGAACCCATGAGCACGATCACGCGCTCGGCATCCGGCGCTCCAACGTAATCAAACAGATTGTATTTCCGTCCGACCCGACCGCTGAATTCATCCATCACTTTCTGGGTGATGTCCGCGCAGCGGCTGTAAAACGGATTCACCGTCTCCCGGGCCTGGAAGAAAGCATCCGGATTCTGGGCGGTGCCACGCAAGACAGGGTTGTCCGGGGTCATGGCTCGCGCGCGATGTTGCGCGATCAGCTCATCATCGATGAGCGCCGCCATGTCCGCTTTGGAAAGCACCTCGATCTTGCACACCTCGTGCGAGGTGCGGAAGCCGTCAAAGAAATGGATGAAGGGGATACGGGAACGCAGCGAGGCGGCTTGCGAGATCAGCGCCATGTCCATGGTTTCCTGCACCGATGCGGCCGCCAGCATGCCCCAACCGGTGGTGCGGCAGGCCATGACGTCGCTGTGATCGCCAAAGATCGACAATGCATGCGCCGCCACGGTGCGGGCGGTAACATGGAACACGGTCGGCAGCAACTCGCCGGCAATCTTAAACATGTTCGGAATCATGAGCAGCAGCCCCTGCGAGGCCGTAAAGGTGGTGCTCAAGGTCCCCGTTTGGAGCGCGCCATGCACGGCTCCCACTGCCCCGCCTTCGCTCTGCATCTCCACGATGGACGGAATGGTGTCCCACAAATTACGTTTGCCTTCCGAGGACCACTGGTCGCACCACTCGGCGATCGGCGAGGACGGGGTGATCGGATAGATGGCCATGACCTCGTTCAGCCGGTAAGCGACATACGCGGCGGCTTCGTTGCCGTCGAGCGTCTTGAAGTTGGCGGTTTTTACTCCGCCCGTGGCCGCAGTGGCCAGGGGCGCCGAAGTGGATGACTTTGCGTCAGACATAGGCGAAGCGTTGGTTGGCGATATACGTGTGTTTAGAACTTTTCAAATACAATCAAAAATAAGGTTAATTGTCCGGAATCAGCCTCTTCCCTTATACCCTTCTGCCCTGCGGCTCGCACTCCACCGATCCCTTACCTGCCCGCGGCCGCTTCCCTCCCCTGCCGGGCTGGATTTTCCGCACCTCGACAATGTGCCTGCGGTGGGAAAACTCCACTTCACAAGGGTTGCCAAAGTCTCACCCTTTATTGTCACTGCCCGTGTTAAAAATGGGTAAGCTCAATCCTGATGTCGATCGTCCGGAATCAATCCGATCGATCTCCGGATGGGCTGGTGAGCGGCAAGCAGAAAGTGCGCCCGCCGGGAGCCGGCTTGCCGCCGGCTCCTCCCCATCGCGAATTGGCGCTGGCTATTTCAGCGAGATTTCCGCCCGGAAATCCTGATTGTTGGCGGCCCGATGCAACTTGAAGCCCACTTTCTTGCTGACGTGATGCATAGCGTGGTTCTCCGGCAGCATGTTGGCGGTGATGCGATCCAGCTTCTCGTCGCGGCCGATTTGCACCAGCCGCTTGAGCAACTCAGTCCCCAATCCCTGCCCCTGGAAGCGATCGCTCACGATTAACGCGAATTCTGCTTCATTCAGGCCATGGGCCTTGGTCAGACGTCCCACGGCGAGCAACTCGCGGTTGCCGGTCTTGGCATCCTTGTGTTCGGCCACCAGCGCGATTTCCCGGTTGTAATCGTTGAAGCACATGCGGGTGAGGCGTTCGTGCGCCACGCGCTGGTCGAGTTTCAATTGGCTGAAGTAGCGATAGTAGACGCTCTCTTCAGACAGCGTTTCGTGAAACTTCACCAACAGCGGCTCGTCCTCGGGACGGATCGGACGCACAATCACCTGCGCGTTGTTCTTCAGCTTCCAGTTCGCCACGTATTGGCTCGGATAAGGACGAATCGCGGGCTTGGGCAGCTTGGCTTCGGTCATGCCTTTAGGATGGATCACCACCCGCGCATCCAGAGCGAGCAACCGCTCCGGCGAGGCCAGCAACGGGTTGATATCGATCTCCGAAATCCATGGCTGTTCCACCACCAATTGGCTGAACCGCACCAACAACTCCTCAAGCGCGGCGATATTGACCGGCGCGCGTCCACGCACGCCCTTGAGCGCCTCGAAAATGCGGGTCTGTTCCATCATGCGGCGGGCGAGCGTGGCGTTGAGCGGCGGCAGAGCCAAAGCGCGGTCCTTGAAAACTTCCACCAGTTGACCGCCCGTACCGAACAGCAGCACCGGGCCGAATTGAGCGTCCAGGCTGCTGCCAATAATCAGTTCGTATCCGTCCAGGCTGATCATCGGCTGCACCGTTACTCCCAGGAAATGCTGCTTGCCGGCGTGCTTGGTCACCGCAGCTTCGATCCCGCTGTAGGCTTTGCGCACTGCGGCGGCATTGCGCAGGTTCAACTGCACCCCGCCCACGTCGGTCTTGTGCGTAATGGTCTCCGAATAGAGTTTCAACACCACCGGATAACCGATGTCATCCGCCAGCTTCACCGCCTGGTCCTCGCTATTCGCGATCCGGGTATCCACAGTCGGGATCCCATACGCGCTCAGCAGTTGTTTGGACTCAAATTCGGTGAGAATCGTCCGACCCGACTTGCGAGCGACCTGAATAATCGCACCTGCTTTGGAACGAGCGGTGGCATCGGCCTGGTCCGCCATCAAAGCCGGTGTTTCGTAGAGCGCTCGCAGGTTGTACGTGTAGCGCCACATGTAGTAGAAGGCGCGCGCCGCAGTGTCGGGATACTTGTAAGTCGGTATCCCCGCACGATTGAGGATATCCTCGCCCGGCTCGACTTCCTGGCCACCCATCCAACAGGCCAGCAACGGTTTACCCGCCAGCTTGGCATACGGACGAAGCTCCTCCGCCGTGGCGGTGGGGTCGGTCATGGCTTGTGGGGTCAGGATCACCAGCAACCCATCGCTGCCCGTATCTTCAGCCGCAATTTTGACCGCTTTAGCATAACGGTCCGGACCGGCGTCACCCAGAATATCGATGGGATTATTATGGCTCCAGGCCGCGGGCAGGAACGCATTCATCGCGTCCATGGTTTCCTTCGACGGCTCGGCGAGCTTGCCGCCGCTGCTAATCAACATGTCGGTCGCCAGCACGCCCGGGCCGCCGGCATTCGTCACCAGCGTCAGGCGCGGGCCTTGCGGCCGCGGCTGTTTGGCCAACACCTCGGCCATGTGGAAAAGTTCCGCAATCGTCTCGACTCGCAACACCCCTACCCGGCGAAACGCCGCTTGCAACACCTCATCACTGCCCGTCAAAGAACCGGTGTGCGAAGCCGCCGCTTTGGCGGCCGCTTCGGTGCGTCCGACTTTAATCACGATGATGGGCTTGGTTAGGGCCACTTCACGGGCGGCAGAAAGGAAGGACCGGGCGTCGCCGATCGACTCCATGTAAATCACAATGCTCTTGGTGTTCGGATCGTCGCCCAGGTAATAGATGAGATCGCCCCAATTGACGTCCAGCATGGAACCAATCGAGATGAAAGAGCTGAACCCCACGTTTTCCCGAAGGCTCCAGTCTAGAATCGCGGTGCAGAGCGCGCCGGACTGGCTGATGAATCCCACGTTTCCCGGGCGGGCGATCGTGGTGGCAAAGGTCGCATTGAGACCATTATGAGGACTCATGACGCCCAGGCAGTTTGGCCCGATCAGCCGCATGCCGCCTTTACGCGCCTCCTCCAGAACTTGCCGCTCCAGTTCGACTCCGGCGGGCCCAACCTCTTTAAAGCCCGCGGAAATAATCACCGCGCCTTTCACTCCCGCCGCCACACATTCTTTGATCAACCCCGGCACGGTGGTCGCCGGAGTGGTGATCACCGCCAGATCCACTTTCTCCGGGAGCGCGCTGATGGAAGGATAAGCTTTTACGGACAACACGCTCGACCGCTTCGGATTCACCGGGTAAACCACCCCTTGGAATCCGCCGCGGCCAAGATTTTGGAAAACGGTGCGGCCCACGCTCCCTTTGTTTTCGGTGGCGCCGATCACCGCCACGGATTTCGGCGCAAAAATGGTATCCAAAGGATGCCGTCGGATTTGGTGTAGAATATCGTGTGCTAGCTCTGCCCGCTGAGTCGTCGTCGTGTTCTGCATGGTAATCTTGCTGTTGCCGGATGTTTCCGTTTATGTTCAAGACTTTCGCTCCAAAGCTTAAGCGCGACTTCTCTCACTTTGGCAAAAGTTCACCATTTTTTGCACAGCCCCGGGCATTCCGCGTGTACTACTGCGCGCGCTTAAGATTCCAGATGGACATGAGGTCCGGTGAGCCCTGCGTGCGGATGCCGTTGTCGCTCAAGATCTCCTCGGTGGCGGTGCTCATGTCCGCACGTGGAAAAACCATGGTCTCTCCGCCAAGATTATCGTATTCGAAGTTGAGGTATTTATCGGTGGCATCCCGCAAGACTGCCACCAGGTGCGCCAAATTCTTGATCGGAATGCCATTGACCGACTTAACCACCTGGAAGGCAGGGTTTCCGTAACCCTTCGAAAGTCGGTGGGGAAAAGGCGGGCAGGCCACAATCACGAGTTCTTCCCCTTCAAACATGGGCTTGTCGGCCAAACGCTTGACCAGGGGGCTGCCAAGCGTGCTGAGCACCCCCATGAGCGCGCCGCCCGCATTGCCGCGGGCCAGGCTGCCCACGAACTCGGTCGTGGCGGTGGAAAAAACCAGCGGACCGTAAACAAAGAATGAGGGGTACCTGCCCATCAAATCGCGGATTACCACCGGACGATTCGTCGCGATCGGCACCTCCACCTTCATTTCCTGGCCGCCACGCATAATGGTAAGTGGTACTTTTCCCGCCCGAGCCACCTTCTGAACCATGTACTTAAAGAAAACGCGCAGATCAGGCCGTAACTTGACCATCCCCTGGTCATCCAACGGCGTGTCGCCGATCCGGGTTATCACATCCCACTTTTTCAGCGGATAATTGGCTTCGGTTTGATCGGGCCGATGTACCACGACACCCTGGACTGTTTTGTCCAGGCCCAGGAAAGCGCGCAAGGCGACGTTTTCAAACGCCTGGCATTCATCATAGATCGCGGGTTTGCCATCAAACCGGCCGTCTTTCACGTTCTGGAGAAAATAGTCGATCTCCTCATTGGGAATGACGTAGCCGATGTTTTGCGCGTTGCCCAGGCTGGCAAATGCGAGACCGACCATTTTAACCCCCACGACCGCCGGTCCACCGCTGTTGCCCGGATTGATGGCGGCGTCAATCTGCACCCGCAATCCAGCGAACGATCGATGATAAACGGCAAATTCGATTCGCGAAATAATGCCTTTGGTTATGGAAAGACTCGTGCCCCCTTTCGGGTATCCATAGGCCAGGACCGTGTCCTTACCCTCTGGCAGGCCTCTTAATCTCGGGAGTGGCCGATGCGAGTCGAAGAATGTTTCATCCTCGAGTTTTAGCACCGCGAGATCGATTCCCGGTGCAATCGCCTCGACCGTGGCCGCGAGCTTGTCGCCGGATTGGTTGGCCTGCACCTGCACCTGGCTGGCATACAACACCACATGGGCGCAGGTCAGGATGCGCTTGCCTTCGATCACCACACCGCTGCCGGTAATGTCGACCGGCGACTGCTTGGCCCAAGGCTTGGCCAGATCCGGGTAGCGCACTACTGAGAATACTTTCACCACCGAATTCTCAATGGCGCTGCTCTGCCGGGCCACAGAGGTCGTCGAGTTCGAACTCGGTTCCGTCCGAGTTGTGCCGGTTCCTTGCGCTATCAACTGTTGGTTAAGCGCCCCGAAAAGGAGACCCACACTCGGAACCAAGGCGTTCGACACTCCAACCCGCCACGAATAACAACGCATATACCGTCCAGCTTATGTCGAGCCCTCCGCCTTGCAAGCATAACCGGGACCGCCCCGCGCCGCCACACTCTCTGTTCGCACACCTCGAGTCGGCAATTTCATCAGCTTGCAGTAATCCCTTTCCACTTTTCCCGAGCCACCATTGTGCGTAAGTTGACATTCAGACTATGTCAGCACCGCGCCGCCCGTTCATTTCAGGCAACCGGCTCAAACTCCGGAAGTTAACTTTGGGCTTCGTCAGCTTGCTGCTACTCGGCGGGCTGACTCCCGCCCGGGCAGCGACAGTGGTGATGGTCCAGGATTTCGAACAAAACAAGACCCCGCCCAAAGTGTGGGTCGTTAATATACCCAACGAAAACGCCTCCGTCGGTCTCTCGACGGATACCCCCCAGGCCGGCAAACAGTGCCTTAAGCTCCGCTACCAATTTGTCGGGTCGGGAAAATTCCAATATTTAGGAATCTCAAATCCGGTTAGAATTCTCGCACCAATCCATAAACTGCATTTTTGGCTTAACGGCGATAATTCACGGTGCTCTTATGGTGTTCAAATTGCGGATGCCGGCGACGAAACTCATCAGTACGGCAAGAACACCGGACAGGGAGGAATCATCGACTTTACCGACTGGGGCGAAGTGGTCATCGATCTCGACTCGGCGCATGAGACGTGGGGTGGGGACAAAAACGGTCGAATCGATTACCCAATCAAAACCATCACGCTGTGCATTGGCCAACCGGTGGAAAAGGATCAAATCCTGGCGGTCGAGAGCGAACTGGAATTTGACTCGGTTAGCGTTGATTCCGACAAAGACGCCCTGGACATACCGGGACGGCAAATATCTGTAACCACGCCCGCCTATCGTTCGGACATCAAAGGCAATACGACCATCACCTTCGCGGCTCCTGGGTTTTCGATGCTGGTGGTAAAATGCTGGAAGCAAGGTGCCGGCTTCGGCTCCGACTCGACAATCGCCAACGTCCCACTCCACACCAATGGTGTAGGCTCGTGCATGTTCCCGGCGGACGAATTCCCACACGGCCCGCTCACGCTGCGCATTAGCGGCGAAAGCGGCACGTTTAAAGATAATTGCTACCTGCAAGTGTACAACCAGGGCGGGATTTCCTGGAACGAAGGGCTGCCGCAAACTCCACCCCCGGCGGCGCAGGGGATGACGCTGGTGTTTGCGGATGATTTCCATGGGCCACTCTCCATCTCCAGCACCGATCCCAAGGCCACTTATTACGACCACAAACCGCCAGGTGGTTCGCAGGATTTCAGCGTACACCCTTTCTCCGGGTACGCCTCTCCGAAGAATCCGTTTGCCCAGGTCGATTCCTATCTCCGGATCAGAGCCAGCGACTGGACTCACAGCGCGGGCATCCTCTCCTCGATGAAAAACGACGCCAGCGGCATCACCGCCAGGGCGCCCTGCTACTTCGAGTGCCGGTTTATCGGCCCCAACGCCATCGGCACCTGGCCGGCCTTTTGGCTCCTGACGGATTACATGACCGATCACGTCAAAGGGAAAAAGGTGCCGTGCGATGAGTTGGATATCATCGAAGCGTATGGTGGTGAAGGGCCGCGTGAGCCCAATGCGTTCGATTCCTACATGATTACACCTCACTGCTGGGACCAGGGCGAAGCCGGTAAGGCCAGCGAGCGACAGGCGTTCGAGGCTTTACATAATCCCATCCGCATGAGAAAGGCCGGAATCCCTTCCGCCTGGTTCGAAACGTTGCACACCTACGGCTGTCTGATCACCGAATCCAACACCGTTTATTACTGTGACAATCTCGAAGTAGGCCGCCACGCCACACTGCCACTATCCAAGCGGCTCCCCTTCTTCTTCCTTATCAACCTGGCCACGGGTGGCGGCTGGCCCGTGAACTTGTCCCGCTACTACGGCGTGGCGGACATGTACGTTGATTTTGTAAGGGTCTACCAAAAATAGCCGCCCCCCACCGGCGTCCTGTGCCCTCGTCAAAGCCGCGTCGGATGCCGATGCGGAATCGCGTACGCCCATAAAAAAAACACGCACCAGTCAGAAAGGCTGGTGCGTGCTTGAAATGGGATCTCGCGGCGCGAGGATTTACATATGGGCGATGATATTCTCGCCGAATTGTGAGCACTTGATTTCGGTGGCGCCCTGCATGAGCCGGGCGAAATCGTAAGTCACGCGCTTGGAGGCGATGGCACCATCCAGTCCTTTGAGGATTAGATCGGCGACCTCGGTCCAGCCCAGATAGCGGAACATCATCTCACCGCTAAGCACCACACTGCCCGGATTGACCCGGTCCAGGTTGGCGTATTTGGGCGCGGTTCCGTGCGTGGCTTCAAAGATGGCGTGTCCGGAAACATAATTGATATTGCCGCCCGGGGCGATGCCGATACCACCAACTTGCGCCGCCAGCGCGTCGCTCAGGTAATCGCCGTTGAGATTCAACGTGGCAATCACATCGAAATCTTCCGGCCGAGTCAGAACCTGCTGCAGGGTGATGTCCGCGATCGCGTCCTTAATGACGATCCCGGCGCCGGGTTTGCCTTCAGGAATACGGCACCAGGGGCCACCGTCAATTTCAACCGCTCCGAAGAATTGCCGGGCCACCTGGTAACCCCAATCCCGGAACGCGCCTTCGGTGTACTTCATGATGTTGCCCTTATGCACCAGAGTGACGCTCTTGCGTCCGCACTTGATCGCATAGGCAATGGCGCTGTGCACCAACCGGACCGTACCGGAGTAGCTGACCGGCTTGATACCAATGCCGACCTGGACGTCGGTCTTCATTCCCTGTGCACCCACAGCACGCCAAAACTCTTCCGCTTTGGGTTGAGTGCCAAATCGGATCTTGGCGAAATCCTTCGGCGCAGTTTGGGCAAGGAAATCGAGCACCGCCTGAGCCTGCGGCGTGCCGCCTGCGTATTCAATCCCGGCGTAGATGTCCTCCGTGTTCTCGCGGAAAATAACCATGTTCACCTTTTCCGGATGTTTCACCGGGGAAGGTACGCCCTGGAAATACTGGACGGGGCGCAGGCAAACATAGAGATCGAGCATCTGGCGCAAAGCCACATTCAGGGAGCGAATGCCGCCCCCGACCGGCGTGGTGAGCGGCCCCTTGATACCCACCAGGTATTCCTGGAACGCGGTGACGGTGTCGTCCGGCAGCCAATTATCGAACTTATTCTTGGCGGCTTCCCCAGCGAAAACTTCGAACCACGCCACCTTGCGCTGGCCGCCATAAGCCTTTTCGACCGCGGCATCAAATACGCGCTGGCTGGCGGCCCAGATGTCCGGACCGGTGCCATCGCCCCGGATGAACGGCAGGATCGGATTCTCGGGAACCTGTAATTTCCCGCTTTGAATGGTGATTTTACCGCCTGCTGGAGGCGTGATGTCTTTGTATGCCATGGTGGTTTTACCTGGTTATATTTTAAAGGATGTTCTCGCTTGCAGCGCTTTCACGCAACGGCCGACTCGTGAGTCAAGGCGTGCCCGGCAAATTCGGCGCGGACCCGGGTCAGGATCTGCTCGACGGTCAGGCCGTATTTCCGGCGCAAATCATCCACGCTGGAGGCGTGCTCGATAAACTGATCGGGCCAGCCGATGTGGATCACCGGGGTCGAGACGCGCTTTTCGTTTAGCAATTCGAGAACGGCGCTGCCGTAGCCGCCGACAATCGCGTGGTCTTCCAAGGTTACAATCAAATCCGCGGCGCGCGCAAAAAACTCGGTTACGCCGGTGTCGAGCGGCTTGGCGAAACGCGGGTTGATGACCGCCACATCGTAACCTTCAGCCGCCAAGTCAGCAGCCGCTTTGCGAGCCATCCCGCAGAGGTTGCCCAAACCAAACAACGCGACCTTGTGTCCGCCTTTCCCGGTAAAGCTCTGGAGCACTTCGGCCTTGCCGATCTCCAGAATGCGCGGCTGATCCTTTATGGTCACACCCTCGCCGGGACCCCGTGGGTAGCGGATGCAGACCGGATGCCGCTCATGCGTCGCGGTGAACATCATGTCCACCAACTCATCCTCGTCTTTGGGCGCCATCAAAATGACGTTGGGCACGTGCCGCAAATAGGAGATATCGAACAGTCCGTGGTGCGTGGGCCCGTCCTGGGCGGAGAGCCCGGCGCGGTCCATGCAAAAGATAACGGGCAAATCCTGCAGCGCCGCGTCGTGCACAATGCAATCGTAAGCGCGCTGGAGGAAGGTGGAGTAGATGGCGCAGACCGGATGGAATCCCATGGTGGCCATGCCGCAGGCGAACAATACCGCGTGCTCCTCGGCGATACCGACATCGTAATAGCGATGGGGCATGGCCCTTTCCAGGATCTTCAGACTGGTGCCGCTGGGCATGGCGGCGGTGATTCCCACCACGGTGTTGTCTTTCTGACAGAGCTTCACCATCGTTTGCCCAAACACGTCCTGCCAATTCGGAGGGGTGCCGGGCTGCACCGGCAACGTCGCCCCCGTGGCGACATCGTAGGGCCCGAGCCCATGGAACTTCTCCGGGTTGTTAAGCGCCGCTTCGAAGCCTTTGCCTTTTCTGGTCAAAACGTGGATAACGATCGGGTGATCGCAGGTCTTGGCGAACTCCAGAGTGCTGATCAGCAAGGGAAGATCATGGCCGTCAATCGGACCCAGATAGCGAATACCCATCTCCTCGAAGATCAGGCTGCTACCGTAACCGCCGCGGCCGTCGGCTTCCGCTGGCGTTTGCGCTGGTTCCAAACCCACTTCGGTCAAAGCCCCCTTAAAGCCTTCCTCGGCCTTGTGCGCCAGTTTCAGAGCAATTTCACCTTTGGGCAGGCGCCGCAGGAATTTCTCAAAGTCCCGGGCCAGCTTGTTGTACGAAGGATGTGTGATGAGTTTGCTCAGGTAATTCGAAATCGCGCCGACGTTCTTGGCAATGCTCCATTCGTTATCGTTCAGGATCCCGATAAACCGTTTGGTGGTGTGGGCGATGTTATTGAGCGCCTCGAAAGAAATCCCGTTGGTCAGCGCCGCATCTCCGAAGATGGCTACGACGTGCTCGTTGCCGCCCTTTTGGTCGCGTCCGGCACAAATCCCCAGGGCCGCAGACAAGGCGGTGCCGGCGTGCGCCGCACCGTAACAATCGTGCTCGCTCTCACTGCGTAACGCAAAACCGCTGATGCCCCCGGTGCTGCGAATGGTCTCGAACCGGTCGCGCCGACCGGTCAACAACTTGTGCACGTAGCATTGATGGCTGACGTCCCAAATGAACTTGTCCTTGGGAGTGCTAAAGACCGCGTGCAACGCGATGCTCAATTCCACCACACCCAGATTGGGGCCCAGGTGGCCGCCGTTTTTAGCGAGTTTGGTGATCAGCTCATGCCGAATCTCCTGCGCCAGCACTTGCATCTGTTCCGGCGTCAGTTTTTTGACCTGACCCGGTTGACCCACCATATCGAGGTAACGATTCATATTTAATCCGCTGAAACCTCCGGCGATATCCTTTCCAACTTCAATTCGCCGGTTGACGATTGCTCCAAACGCTGAATCTTTAGCTCAGCTTCCGCCAATTTAGACTGGCAAACCCGGGCCAATTGCGTGCCTTCTTCATATTTGGCAAGTAGCGTATCTAAAGGCATTTCCGACGATTCCATTGTTGTGACAATGGACTCAAGTTTCTTCAACGCCTCTTCAAATCGCACCGGCGTTTCTTTAGCCGCAGTTTGCCCAGGGTTCTTTGGAGCGGTCGACACAGCGGCAGGTTAAGGCAAATCGCCCCCCTCGTCCAGCATGGACTGCCCCATCAACGCGGGGCGACTGCGGCGCTGGCCGTGGCTCGCGCCCAGGCGTCCGCCTGCAGAATCTGGTCCAGGGTGGGCTGGCGCACATTCTCATGGCGCCCCATTACATGAGTCACCAATTCGGAGATGCCCGGAAAGTCGATCTTTCGGCCAATGAATGCATCCACCGCCACTTCATTGGCGGCGTTGAGCACGGCCGGCAGAGTGCCGCCTTCCTCCCCGGCCTGGCGGGCAAGTTTCAATGCCGGGAACCGCTCCGGATCCGGTTCTTCAAAGGTGAGATTTCCCAATCGGGCCAGATCGGTTTGCACCCGCTGGCTGGGAACGCGTTCGGGATAAGTCAGAGCGTATTGAATGGGCAGGCACATGTCCGGAGTGGACAACTGGGCCAGGAGAGATCCATCCACGAATTCCACCATCGAATGGACGATGCTCTGGGGATGCACGGTCACGGCCACACGGGCCATCTCGACATCAAATAACCACCGCGCCTCGATCATCTCCAGGCCCTTGTTAAACAGCGTGGCGGAATCAATGGTAATCTTGCGGCCCATGACCCACGACGGATGTTTCAAAGCCCGTTCGACGGTGATGCTCGCAAATTCGCTTTTGGGCGTAGTGCGGAACGGCCCGCCGGATGCCGTCAACCACAACCGCCGGACCGACGAAGACGGCTTGCCGTCCAGGCATTGGAAAATGGCGGAATGCTCGCTGTCCACCGCCAGGACGCGCACCCCGTATTTACGGGCTTCACTCATGACCGTTTCACCGGCCATAACGAGGATTTCCTTCGAGGCGATGGCGATGTCTTTGCCGGCACGAATGGCCGCCAGCGCCGGCTGCAACCCAGCCGTGCCGACGATCGCGATTAGCACGATGTCCGCCTCCGGCATCGTCGCCAGTTCCAGCAGGCCGGCCGAGCCGGAGAGCACTTTGGGCTGGCTGCCTAACACTGCGGCCAACTGGGCGGCCTTTTCCGGATCGTTGATCGAAATTACGGATGGTTGGTGCTTGCGGGTTTGTTCGATCAACCGCTCCACGTTGTTCCCGGCAGCCAAACCGATCAGTCGGACCTGATCCGGCAAATCCTCGGCCACCTTGATGGTGCTGGTGCCAATTGATCCGGTGCTGCCAAGCAATACTACGTTTTTCATGAAATCAGGGAGCCGATACCCCGCCCGCAGCCGGCCTGCCGCCGGTCACCGCGTCAGAATATGGCGGAGGTACAAATACATGATGGGAGCATTAAACAGCAAACTGTCCAGCAAGTCGAGGATTCCCCCGATGCCGGGAAAGAAGCGCCCGGAATCTTTCACCCCAGCCTCGCGTTTAAAAATGGACTCGATGAGGTCCCCCACCACCGAGCAAATGCACAGCAGGATGCCCAGCACCGTAGCGTGGAGGTAGGTCATGCCGTGAAGATGGTCGCCCAGCAATGCGGTGAATGCCAGGCTGGCCCCGGTGGCCACGGCGATTGCCCCGAAAAAGCCCTCCCAGGTTTTGCCGGGACTGATGCGCGGAATCATCTTGTGGCGCCCGATCAGCGAGCCGACCGCATAGGCGCCCATGTCGCTAAACTTGGTGATCAAGATGAAATACAACAGGTAAAACCGACCCTCAATACCCTGGAAATAATGGATTTTTTGAATGAAATTGAGCAGGTACGGCACGTACATCAGTCCGAATAGTGTGGTCGAGATGGCCAGGATGCCGGCGGTGTTGCTGCGGGCAAAAAACTGGCGCAAACACAAGCCGAGGACGAAGAGGATCAGGAAGCTGGTTTCAAAGTCGTTGACGCGCGCTGGAGAACCGGAAGTGCCCAGCCGCCCGGTCAGATTCAAAAAAGTGCCGAGCATGAGGAGGAAACCGCCCAGCAACCCCCACATTTTGAAACAAACCAGTCCCCGCTGCTCCACCAGGCCATAAAATTCCATCAAGCCGGTCACCGCCAGCACCAGGATGATCAGCAGAAATACCGCGTTCGAAAGCGCCGGCACGCCTGAGAACAGCGAGGCCAGGACGACCGTCCATAGCACCAAGGAACTTGCCAGGCGCCGGAAAAAGATCACCGTTTTAGAAGGGGACGGCGGCGGCGATGGAACCGTTGGGTCAGACATGCGGCCCCAAGCTAATAATTCCAGGACGCGGATTCAAGCACGACAGGGTTCTTCAAAGCCCGCCGAACCGTCGATGGCGCCGCGCGTATTCCTCGAGCGCTGCGCAGAATTGTGGCTTGCGGAAATCCGGCCAGAGGGTCGGGGTGATTACGAATTCCGCATAAGAAATCTGCCACAACATGAAATTGCTGACCCGCATTTCGCCGCTGGTGCGGATCAGGAGATCGGGATCGGGAAAATTGCGGGTATAAAGATGCTGCGCGAAGACTTGCTCGGTGATATCGCCGGGATCCAGTTGGCCGGCTTTGGCTTGCTCCGCAATCTTGCGCACCGCTTCCACGATTTCGGTGCGACCGCCATAGCTCAACGCCATGATCAGGGTCAACCCATTGTTCCGCGACAAAGTGGCGATGGATTTCCGCAGGTGCTCCTGAACGTTTTCCGGCAGCCGGTAAATCTGCCCAATCACCTCCAACCGCACGTTGTTCTTGTTCAGCTCCGGGGTTTCGGTTTTCAGGTAATGGATGAGGTACTTCATCAGGGCATCGACCTCATCCTTGGGCCGATTCCAATTTTCGACCGAGAAAGCGTAGAGCGTCAGGTACTTGATGCCCAACTCGCCCGCAGCTCGGATAATGGTCCGAGCGGACTCCGCCCCGGCCCGGTGCCCTTCAATGCGCGGCAGGCTGCGCTCTTTGGCCCAGCGGCCGTTGCCATCCATGATAATGGCCACGTGCCGCGGCAAAATAGCCTTCGCTTCGGGACTCAGATGAACCGTAGCTGTGCTCACAATGGTAAAGGGTCGCGCCACCGCCAATCCCGATCACCAGCGCGCCAGGATTGATATTAAAGCCGGGCTGGAAACCTAAACAAAGATGGTCTGCTCGCGGCCTGGTCCGACAGAGGCAATGGCCAGATTCGCGGCGGTCAGTTCGGCCAATGCTTTGAGATAGTTTCGGGCCCGCACTGGCAGGTCCTTCCATTTGCGCGCCTTGTCCGTAGGCGTGTGCCATCCCGGGAATTCGGCGTAAACGGGCTCGCAAGCGCTGAGGACCTCGATGTCGTTAGGCACAAAGTCGTAAGTGCGCCCGCCCTGCCGGTAGCCGACACAGACCTTGATCGTGTCCAGGGTGTCCAGGCCGTCAATATTGGTGATGGCCAGATCGTCGATACCGTTGACCATACACGCATGACGCGTGGCGACGGAATCGAACCACCCACAGCGCCGGGCACGTCCCGTGGTGGCGCCAAACTCGCGCCCCATGGCATGCAGCATGTCGGCGATCTCCGCGTTTTCAGTCGGTAACGGCCCCTCACCTACCCGGGTGGTATAAGCCTTCATGACACCGACCACTCGATCCACGCGATGCGGCGGGATGCCCGAGCCGGTGCAGGCTCCGCCCGCGGTGGTATTGCTCGAGGTTACAAACGGATAAGTGCCGTGGTCGATGTCCAGAAAAGTGCCCTGGGCGCCTTCCAGGAGAATATTGTCACCACGGCGGAGGGCCTTATGCAACAGGGTAACCGTATTCGTGACAAATGGCTTCAGGTAGTCTCCGGCAGTGCGGTATTCCTCATGGACTCGGCTGAAGGAGAGTGGTTTGGCCCCAAACGCTTTGAGGATCTCGTTGTTTTCTTTGATCTTCTCCTGCAGGCGCGCTTTGAACCGCTCGGGCTGAATCAGATCGATAACGCGCATACCGGTCCGGGCAGCCTTATCTCCGTAAGCGGGCCCGATGCCGCGCTTAGTGGTGCCGATCTTATGCTTGCCTTTAAGCGTTTCGCGCTGGGCATCCAACTCGCGATGGTAAGGAAACACCAGATGGGCGGTTTCACTCAGGAAAAGGTTGCCGTCGATGTGCACTCCCAATTTCCGCAACCCTTTGATTTCCTCCACCAGGCTCACCGGATCCACGACCACTCCGTTCCCGATCACGCAGACTTTACGCTTGCGCAAAATGCCGGAAGGAACCAGGTGCAGCACATACTTCTGTCCCTTGATGAAAACGGTATGCCCGGCGTTATTGCCGCCCTGCGAGCGCACCACCACATCCGCCCGCTCGGTGAGGACGTCAATGATCTTCCCTTTGCCTTCGTCGCCCCATTGGGCGCCGACTAATATCGTGTTGGCCATAGTATAAATCGCATGGTGCTGGCGTTGGGTCTCAGGTCGCCACAAGAAAAATCCCCGAAGTATTTTCGGGGCCAGACGCTCAGCTTTGCCGTCCGAAGCTAGGAGGCAACCGGGGCAGTGTCAACGCTCGATTCGCCCCGGCGTGAGCCGCGGCCTGGCTTTCCGCGGACGACCCGACCCTGCCCCAACTACTTCAACTCGTTCAGCAAAAACGTATAAGCGAAGGCCGACATTTGAGCAGCTTGCTGATTGTTGGCCGCGCCGCCGTGGCCCCCTTCAATGTTCTCATAATACAGAACATCATGCTGCTGCTCCTTCATGCGCGCGACCATCTTCCGGGCGTGGCCCGGATGCACCCGGTCGTCCCGCGTCGAGGTCGTGAACAGCACCCGCGGATACTTAACGTCCGGCTTCACATTCTGATAGGGTGAATATTTTGAGATATATTCCCACTCGGCCAGCTTGTCCGGATTGCCGTATTCCGCCATCCAACTGGCCCCAGCCAAAAGCTTGTTGAAACGCCGCATATCCAGCAACGGCACCTGGCAGACCACGGCGTGGAAAAGGTCCGGCCGCTCGGTCAGCATTACGCCCATCAGCAACCCACCATTTGATCCACCCTGAATGCCCAGATGCCGCGGGGAGGTCACCTTCCGGGAAATCAAGTGTTCGGCAACGGCGATGAAATCGTCGTAGGCGCGTTGGCGGTTCGCTTTGCGGGCCGCTTCGTGCCATTTCGGGCCGAACTCGCCACCGCCGCGGATGTTGGCCAGCACATAAACGCCGCCCCGTTCCAGCCAGGAAGCGCCCACGCCGGCGTTGTAGTTGGGCAACATCGAGATTTCGAAACCGCCATAGCCATAAAGCAAAGTCGGATTGTTGCCATCCAGCTTCATGCCCTTGCGGCTCACCTGGAAATAGGGCACCCGCGTGCCGTCTTTCGAAACGGCCTCCTGTTGCGAAATCTCGAGACCTTCCGCGTTAAACATGGCGGGCAATGCCTTGATCTTCTCCCTTTCACTCGACCCCACCTTGCCCAAAAACAAACTCGTTGGAGTCAGAAAATCCGTAACGCTCAGGAAATACTCGTCCGACTCATGCTGATCCACGGCGGCGGCGGAGATGGAGCCAAACCGGGGTGCCTCCATCGGAGTACGAGACCAATTGCCATCCTTTAACTCCAACACATAAAGCCGGTTCTTCACGTCCTCCAACTCATTCAGGATAATGTAGTTCTTGGTCTCGCTCATTCCGGCGAGACTGCGCCGCGGACCGGGCTCAAACAGCACTGAAAATTTCCTTTCCCCTTTGAGAAAGCCCTCGAAATCGCAGGCCAGGACCACCCCGGAAGGGTAGGTTTTGCCACCGACATTCCAGTCGGAGCGCAGGCGCAAAATGAGCTGTTTGCCAAACGTGCCGGCCCGGGCGTCATCCGGCTTATCGAGCTTCACCCAGGCGCCTTCCCGTAGCACGAATTCTTCGCTGGTGAAGAAGCTGGTGCCGCGGTCAATCCGCTCGTAAATCAGCCCGTGATCATGCTCGACGCTGGCCCGCACGCTGACGTCACTGGCTTTGCCTTCAAATACCAACGTGGCGTTGGTGATCGGTGTGCCTCGCTGCCAGAGCTTGACCAACCGCGCGTAACCGGAACTGGTCAATGATCCCGGCCCAAAATCGGTGCCGACATAAAGATGATCGCGATCTTTCCAATCCACCTCGGTCTTGGCCTCTTTCAGGTTAAAACCGTCCGGGACGAATTCCTTTTTAACCAGATCGAATTCGCGCACCACTGTGGCATCACCGCCCCCGCGTGACAATTGCACCAGGCAACGATCGTTTGACGGATAAAGCACCTTGTAGGATTTCCAGACCCAATTCTCTTTTTCCGCTTCCGAAACTTTGTCCAGGTCGATAACCACTTCCCAGGTGGGAACGGGCTTTTTATAATCCTCCAGCGTGGTCCGGCGCCAGAGTCCGCGGGGATTCTTTTCATCGCGCCAAAAGTTATAGCACCAGGCTCCATGCTTCGAGACACCAGGTATGCGCTCCTTGGAATCCAGGATTTTGAGCAGGCGCTCCCGGATGGGCTCATACTCCGGACGCGCCTTGAGTTCGGCTGTGCTTATCGCATTTTGGGCTCGCACCCAATCCAGCGCCTTTTCCCCGGTCACGGATTCCAGCCAAAGATAGGGATCGAGCGGTTCGCCGGGATGAAGCACTTCCTCTGCGGGCGGATTTTCGGCGCCGATCGACGAAACCGCGGCAACAAGCGTCAAACCGGCCAGCGCCAAACGGACCGGACAGACGCGCGGCAACCAGGTCAAAATTTCAAAATTCATGCCGATGATTCTAGGCAGAGACCCCCTAAACTCAATCTCTTTGAAAACCCGCCTGCTGCTGGCCCAACAACCGATAGCCTGCATGCCAGTGAACAGCCGCGGTCCTCCTCGGATCAATTGCGGTCAAGCCGTCAGTGTCCGAACGGGGGGCAACAACTTCGCCTCCTGGTGCGCCAGAAACGCCACCAAACCTTCGATCCGGATCATCCTGGTGGTTGCCAGTCTTTGCTCCGGTTGAGCCAGCAGTTTGTAGTGCACGTGGCGCGGACCAAGGTCATCGATCAAAACATAACCGTTCTCCAACTGCCAAAGTTGCGCTTTGGCGAGTGGATGCTCCAGTGGATTCGAGTCCCTCTTCATATTCAACAATATGACGCCGCAGGAAGGCATTTGTTCACTACTAAATGATTACATTTTTGTAACGAATAGCCTCCCCGGATTCCGGGACGACCCCAAAAGATGGGAACCGCCGAACCGCGGCAGACCAGTGCGGTTACGGCTCAGACAAATTTGCCCGGATTGAGGATTCCCTGCGGATCGAGGGCCTGTTTGACCGTCTGGTGAAGCTGGAGAACTGCCGGAGAAACTGCCTGAGGCCACCAGGGGTTTTTTGCCAGGCCAATACCGTGTTCGCCGGTGATGGCACCTCCCCAGGCCAGCACTTGTTCGAACAACTCATTGAGCGCGGACTGGCTGCGTTCCCTGGCACCGGGTTGGTTGAAATCCACCATGATGTTCGTGTGGATGTTGCCGTCGCCAGCATGACCGAAACAAGCGACCTGCAAACCATGCTTCCGCTGCAACCGCGCCGCAAACCGGAACAGTTCTGCCAACCGGCCCCGGGGCACCACGATATCCTCGTTGAGTTTGGTCAATCCGGTGTCTCGCAGGGCATAGGAGAATTCCCGCCGAATCTTCCACACGTCCTCGCAGGCATCCGCTCCCAGGCCACGCTCGACAAACAGCGGTGACTGCGCCGTCAGGAGCGCCTGGAGCGCGCGGATTTCCGAGCGTACCGAAGCTTCCTGGCCGTCCAACTCGACGATGAGATGCGCCCGGCAACCCTGCAACCGTTGGCTACCGGTGCGTCGATAGGCGGCCGTCAGCGTGAAGGCATCGGCCACCTCGAGCGCCGCCGGCAGGAAGCCCGCCGCAAAAATCGCGTGCAGACTGCCGATAGCCTGCCGCATTTCGGAGAAACCAATCGCCAGGCAAGCTCGGAACGGCGGGAGTGGCAAAAGTTTCAGGGTAGCTTCGGTAACCACCCCCAACAGTCCTTCCGATCCGACGAAGAGCCGATGAAGTTCAAACCCGGTTTTGTTTTTGTGGGTGCGCCCGCCCAGGCGCAGGATTTCGCCATTCGCCAGCACCACTTCCAGTCCCAGCACGTAATCCCGAGTCACCCCGTATTTGAGACAACGCGGCCCGCCGGCATTGGTCACGATGTTTCCCCCGATCGAACTGTCCTTCCTGCTGGCCGGGTCGGGCGGGTAGAAGAGGCCCCGCTTTTCCACCCGGTCCTGGAGCTTTTTGGTAATGGCACCGGCTTGAACCACGGCCACGAAATCGCGGGCATTGATCTCGAGAATCCGATCCATGCAAGCCAGAGACAGGACGATGCCGCCTCGCACCGGCACACAACCACCTACGTAGCCATGCCCCGCGCCCCGCGCCGTCACCGGCACCTCATGCTTTGTCGCAAACCGCAAGATCCTGGAAACGGCTTCCGTGCTGCGCGGCAATGCCACGACGTCGGGAGGGTGGCTCGCAAACCATTTATCGCCCGCATGTGCCGCCACTACTTCCGGGGCAAAACTAAGCTCCTCTGGAGCCAGGACCGATCGCAGTTTAGCCAGGTGTTTCAGTTTGGTCGGGTGCATCAGGTTTGGATTCAGCCAGGAAAGCGCGGGCCTCTTCGCCTTCGGATTCGGGCACCTGGACTAATATCCCACCGGCGGCCAGGGCGTAACCGTCCAGGCTGAGGGACGAAAGTTCGTGGGTGACAATCGCGTGGAAACCTGCCGCGTCGAGCCGCGACCGGACCAGCTGGGCATCGGCCGGATTGAACGCGCAATAGACAGTCGTCGGTTGCATGGACCAATCTAACCTAAGGAGCGGCGGGGGCCACTTTCAAATCGGCAAAGACAATGATTCCAGCCCCGGTCTGAAGGGTGCTTTGGACCTGGGCTTCCACCTGTTGCCCAATCATGCCCTGGGCGTTATTGACGACCACCATGGTCCCGTCCGGCAGATAACCGACCCCCTGCCCCTTGTCTTTGCCTTCCCGTGCAATACGAATATTCAGCATCTCTCCCGGCAACAGCGTTACTCGCATGCACTTGGCCAGATCGTGCAGGTTAACATATTGCACCGATTGAAGCTCGGCAATTTTTCCCAGGTTATAATCGTTGGTGAACAGCTTGGCGTTAAGATTGCGCGCCAGGCGCACCAGCTTGGTGTCCACTTCCTTTTCTTCCGGAAAATCGCCGTCGTGGATTTTGACCTCGCATTTCTGATTGCGTTGAATGCGGTTCAGCATTTCCAGCCCGCGCCGCCCCCGGGCGCGCTTGAGCGGATCATTGGAGTCGGCAACCTGTTGTATCTCGCGGAGCACAAAGCGCGGCACCACGATCAGGCCCTCAACATAATTTGCCTCCAGCAGGTCGGCGATGCGACCGTCGATGATGACGCTCGTATCGAGCAACAGCAAGTTCTCGGGTTTGTTTTTGGGCGCGAAGCGCACGTAGGGTATGATGAGCGAGAAATCCTCTTTATTGCTGCGCATGGCCAGCACGATCCCGATGTAGCCGAAGCTCAGGAACAGACAGAGCCGGACCAGCCAGCGGGAGGTGGGCTCGGCATTCTCGAACAAACCCGACCGATCAATGAGCGATGCCACCACTGTGCCCAGCAGCAGGCCAAACGTAGTGGCCGAAAAGGCGCGCAGGGAAAAACCCTTCAGCATCTCGTCCACCGCGATCAGCAGCCCGCCAAACCCAAAACCCACGATCGTGCCCAGCACTCCGGAATAGGTTCCGCCCACAAACTCAGGACGGACCTGGCTGACGGCAAAACCGCCAATACTGCACAAAACGACAAATAGAATGCGGATGACCCAGAGTGCCATAAATCAGCGCGGATGTAGTTCCTTTGGTGAAGCCAGCGCCTCGGCGGGCGGCGGCGGACGATGCGTTTCCTTCTTTTTCCAGAGAATGCCCCAGAGACCGAGCCGGTTCAAATTGCTGCTGGTGATGCTGAGGTTCTCGGCAATACGCGCCACGTTGGTGGCCAGCGCTTCGTTGCGCACCAGGCCTCCCGCCAATCCCTGTCCGGCGTTCAAATCCGCGACAAACGCCCGCAGCGAAGCGGTCGAGGCCTCAATGTTGCTCACCGTCGCGTTCACGCCCGGGCTGTTCGTTTTCAACAAACCGGTTATTCCATCGGCAAAAACGTTCAATTCTTCAGTAAATTTCACCAAGTTGCTGCTGGCGGCATAAAAGGCCGGGCCGTTGGTTTCCACCACACCGTTGATGGAATCCACACTGCGCACCGCTTTTTCGGATACCGTGCGCAAATTCGAGACGGCTACGGCCAGGTTCGTCAAGGTCTCTTCATTTAACAGCAGTTGCCGCACTTGCACAATCGCCTCATCCAACTTTTTCACCGTATCGTCCATGCGCTGCACAAAACCGCCGGCGGAGCGGGCCATTTCCTGAAGATTAAACGGCGGCTCGGCCTGCGCGACATCCAGGTGCTGGAACATTTTGGCTTTGTTCTCCGTTGGCACAATCGCGATATATTGGTCCCCCAGGAATCCCGATTGCTCGACCAGGAAACGGGCATCCTGGTGAATGGGGTAAGATTTGTAGATCCGCAAGGTGACGGTCACGTACTTGCCCCCATCGCCCAAAGTGATGGCGGCCACGCGTCCGACCTGGACGCCTGAAATCAGCACCCCGGCATTGAGTTTGAGTCCCGCCACATCGCTCGAGCGCATCAGGATGTCGTAGGTCGGGCGAAACAGTGATGAGCCCTTGCTGAACTGCAGCAGGAGCAGACCCAGTAATACCAGCCCCAACATCACGAACAGCCCGACCTTTTTTTCCAACGGATTTTTCATCTTAAAATGTCTGCTCCTGGGGATCGGCGATTCCTTCGACGAACCGCCGCACCACCGGGTCCGTCGAGTTGAAGATTTCTTCTGCCGTCCCGGTGGCGTGGATTTTCTGCTGATGCAGCATCAGAATGCGCTGCCCCAGGCGGCGCGCGCTGCGCATATCGTGCGTCACCACCACCGTCGTCACGTCCAGGTGATCGCGCACGCGCAGGATTAACTTATCGATGCTGTCGGACACCACGGGATCCAACCCGGTGGTGGGCTCGTCATACAGAACAATCTCCGGCCGGTAAACAATCGCGCGGGCCAGCCCCACCCGCTTCTTCATGCCGCCCGACAATTCCGAGGGTTTCTTGTTCTCGATTCCCGGCATTTCCACCACCCGCAGGACGTTCTCCACACGTTTGGCAATCTCTTCCGCTGGCAAATCGCCCCGCCGCCGCAAACCGAACGCAATATTCTCCGCGACCGTCATCGAATCGAACAGGGCCGCGCCCTGAAACAACATGCCAAACCGCCCGCGAACCCGCAGCAATTCCCGCTCGGTCATGGACACGATATTCTCCCCCGCAATCACGACTTCGCCGGAATTCGGACGCAACAAGCCGATGAGATGCTTCAGCAGCACACTCTTACCGCCCCCGCTGCGGCCGATGATCACCACCGATTCGCCCTTTTCAATCGTGAAGCTGACCCCGTCCAGGATGCGGTGGGAGCCAAAACTCTTCTTTAAGTCGCGCACCTCGATCATAGGGTGTTGAGCAAACGGGTGAGCGAGAGCGTGAGAAAGAAATTGCTGATCAGGATGGCAATCGAGGAATAAACCACCGCTTCGGTGGTGGCACGTCCCACCCCTTCGGCACCTTCGCCACAACTCATGCCTTTATAGCAACCGACCAGCGCGATAATGCCGCCAAAAATGACGGACTTGATCAGTCCCATCATGACATCCGTCCCCCCGGTATATCTGACCATGTTGACCCAGGAATAAACCGGATCGATCCCGAGCAGGAACACTCCCACGACGTAGCCGGAACAAATGCCCAGGGCGATGGCTTCGACGGTCAACAGGGGCATGGCGATATGCAGCGCCAGCAGGCGGGGCACGACCAGGTAATCCACCGGATGCGTCGCCAGCGTGCGCAGCGCGTCGATCTGCTCGGTGACCCGCATGGTGCCCAACTCCGCGGCAATCGCCGCCCCGACCCGCCCCGCCACCATCAACCCCGTCAACACCGGCCCTAATTCGCTGCACATCGAGACGCTCACCACGGCCAGCGTCGCCGTATCCATCTTGACTTTGTGAAACTGGAAATAAGTCTGCGCGCCCAGCACCATGCCCGTAAACGCCCCCGTGATCAGCACCACCGATTGAGATTTAACCCCGATAAAATAAATCTGGTAAATGAGGTCGCGCCAGGAAACCCGCAGGGTACGCAGGGAAAAAAAGGCCTCGCGGGCCAGGAGCGTGATGCGCCCCAGACCTTCCAGCCAATCGGAAATCCACCCGTTACCTTGCCGGTTCATGGTCGGCGCAAGGTATCAAACGAGGGGGACCTTGGCTAGCGCTGACGCTACCAAACGCCATTCGAGGAGACCAACCACACCCCTTTCCTGCCAGAGAAGTCGGTGAAACTGCTCCCGGCAGGCTCAATTCTGCTCTGGGCGCGGCAGCACCAGTCGCCCGCGATAATCGAATTCGCTGCCGCCCCGGGAAGCCCGTTTCAGCAACCGCGGATTGATTTCCACCCGAGCTTTGATCTCGTAATTCCCCACCGTCAGCGAGTCCCACACCACGAACGCCCGGTCCCCCTCAAATTCCAACGGCAGATCAATGGCGGCTTTCTGGCCGTTCTTCGGGGCAGCATGGCGCAATGTGTATGTTTTCAGGTACATGGCTGGGTGGAAATTCGGGATGATTCCACAACCCTTGAGGTTCTAGGAAAATGCCCGTCAGAAGTCACGAAAAAAAGTTTCGTTTGCGCTTTGGCAAACTGCGGATATGGTCAGCGCAACAACTAATATGACGACCGAACCCGCATTAACCCCACGTGTGCTGCTGGTGGACGACGATCCGCTCGTGCGGAATGTCTACGCAGAAGGGCTGGCGCGATGCGGTTTCCAGGTCCAGACCGCTGAAGACGGGCTCAATGCTGTGCTTATCCTGCGCCAAAATCCACCGGAAGTCCTCGTCCTGGATCTCATGATGCCGAAGTTCTCAGGCTCGGATGTTCTGAAGTTCATCCAGTCGCAACCCAGCTTGAAGCGGATGCATATCATCGTCCTTTCCAACGTGCTGCTGCATGAAGCCGAAAAGCCCATCCTCGAGGCCGGTGCGCAAAAAATCCTGGTCAAATATCGCAGCACTCCCGCCGCGCTCGCCGCCGAGATCCAGGGGTTGCTGCAAACCGAACCCTCGTCCTCGACGCCCGGCACCGCTTAATACGCTTAGCCGCTGCGCGGAAGCAGCTTTCGGTCGCGATCCCCTCGCGCGTTTGCGGACTTGGAGTAAATTATTCCAAATGCAAACCGCAATCCGAACCGAGTTGTTTACGTTCGACCGTGCCCTCGTACGTTCCGGTCTGACCCTGGCGCTCTGCTTGATAACTGGCGTATCTCTAGCCCAGGATTGGGCCAGGGAGCGGCTCGAAAAATCTCCCCGCCACCTGGAGTGGGTCAAAGTCAAGCAGGGCGATCGCCAACTCTCCGCCTTCGTCGCCTACCCCGAGGTGAGCCAGAAGGCAACCGCTGTCGTTATCATTCATGAGATCTTCGGACTCAGTGATTGGGTGCGTGGGGTGGCGGATCAACTGGCCGAAGCCGGCTATATTGCGATTGCTCCCGACCTGCTCTCGGGGATGGCGCCGGGCGGCGGCGGTACCGCTGAAATGGGAAGCGGGGACGCCGTACGCAAAGCCATCTCGGAATTGCCGCCGGACCAGGTTACGGCGGATTTGAAAGCCGCCATGGATTACGTGAAACAATTACCGGCAGCCAACGGCAAAGTGGCTGTGGCCGGCTTTTGCTGGGGCGGCAGCCAGACCTTCCTCTTCGCCACCAATCAAAAAGGCGTCCGGGCGAGCTTCGTGTTTTACGGCTCCGGCCCGGAAAAGCCGGATGAACTCCAACGCATCGAGGCGCCGGTGTATGGCTTTTACGGTGAAAATGACGCGCGCGTCAACTCGACCATTGATAAATCCAAGGAGTTGATGAAGCAGGCGGGCAAATCCTACGAACCGGTTATTTACACCGGCGCCGGCCATGGGTTCATGCGGGCAGGTGAAGCCCCCGACGCCTCGGCCGCCAACAAGAAGGCGCGCACCGAGGCCTGGGAGAGACTCAAGAACATCTTGAAAAAACTTTAGTTGCAACAGGCCCTGGCCGGCTGCGCCAAATTCCAGGGCCGGCGTCCAATTCTGACCTTCGCCCTGTTCCTCTTCCCTGCGAACCGCAGCATAGGGACCGCGCAATGTTCAAACCAGGTCGCGAGGTTTGCCACAGGTTACAAGGTACGTACATGCATCCATGATCGGGCTTTGCTTTTCCCAGGCAGGAGCCTAACTTCGGACGGATTTCCGACCGCCCCGGCAGTGTCAGGAGCGAGGAATCAAAATACCTATGCAACAGCAGGAACATGATTTGGTAGTGATCGGGGCGGGACCGGGCGGCTACGTGGCGGCGATCCGGGCGGCGCAGTTGGGCCTGAACACCGCCTGCGTGGAGTTGGAACCAGCCCTCGGCGGTACCTGCCTGCGCATCGGTTGTATTCCCAGCAAGGCGTTGCTCGAGGCCAGCGCCAAATACCTCGAGGCTCGTGAAAAACTGGGCGCGTTTGGCATCGATTGTCCGGGGGTGAAACTCAATCTGCCCGCCATGATGCAGCGCAAGACACAAGCGGTCATGATGCTGACGAAAGGGATTGAAGCCCTGTTCAAGAAGAACAAAGTCACTCGTTATTTGGGCCGGGGCCGGTTGCAGGAGCCGGGCAAAGTCGTCGTAGAACAGGCGAACGGCGCGCTGGAGCTGAAGGCCAGGCACATCATCTTCGCGACCGGCAGTCAGGCATCGAGCCTGCCCGGAGTCACCCTGGACGGCGACCGGATCGGGACCAGTACCGAGGCGTTGTCTTACCCAGAGGTGCCCCAGCACCTGGTCGTTATTGGGGCCGGCTACATCGGGCTGGAACTCGGCTCGGTTTGGAGAAGGCTGGGAGCCAAGGTAACCGTGGTCGAATACCTCGACCGCATTCTCTTTGGCATGGACAATGAAGTCGCCTCGGAAGCAAAAAAGATTTTCGAAAAGCAGGGACTGAACTTCCGTTTGAGCGCCAAAGTGACCGGGGCCCGCGTGACCGACGGCCAGTGTGTGGTGGAGTGCGAAGGCGCGGAACCCATACAGTGCGACCGCGTCCTGATGGCTGTGGGCCGCAAACCTAATACCGCGCAACTGGGGCTGGAAAACCTGGGCATCACGCCCGACAAACGTGGATGCATCCCGGTGAATAGCCACTTCGCAACCTCGGCCGCCGGAATTTATGCGATCGGGGATGCCATCCCCGGCCCCATGCTCGCGCACAAAGCCGAGGAGGAGGGCGTCGCCTGCGTTGAGCACATCGTCACCGGCCAGGGACATGTCAATTACGATGCCATCCCCGGCGTCGCCTATACCGATCCGGAAATCGGGTCCGTTGGCAAAACCGAGGAACAATTGCGGGACGCCGGTGTGGATTTCAAGAAAGGGCTGTTTCCGTTCCGGGCCAACGGCCGAGCCCGCACCGTTGGGCACCTGGATGGTTTTGCCAAGGTGCTGGCGGATGCCAAAACTGATCGGGTTCTCGGCGTGCATATTATTGGGGCCCACGCGGGCGACTTGATAAACGAAGCCGCCGTGGCGATCTCCTTCGGGGCGAGCAGCGAAGACCTCGCCCGCGCCTGCCATGCGCACCCCACCCTGGGAGAAGCTCTGAAGGAAGCCGCCATGGCCGTGAGCGGCCGCGCCATTCACTTCTGATCAGGCACCGAACGACGCGTGGTGTTGCTCCAAAGCAACATCGCCGCCGGGATTCTTCACGTGCCTGGGAATCTGCGCACCGTGCGAGAGAATTGCGGTGGTGGACCGCGCATGCCTGCATCGACCCCCCTCAGTTGGAGCGGTTCACATCATACACACATCTGATACTACGTGGATGACTTTCTCGCTTTGACTTGTGCTCTTCAGCCGATTAAATTTTAACCGGATGAATCGTTTGTTTGAATCATTATTGGAATTGATCCGGCGCACTTCGACGGTGATCCCGGACGATGTACACCGGGCGATCTTGGCCTCTCTCGAACAGGAAAAGAAAGGCACCATCGCCGCGAACGCGATGCAGATCATCGATCAGAACATCGCTTTGGCGCGCAACAAATCTCAACCCATCTGCCAGGATACCGGCAGCATCATCTTCTACGTGGAAGCTCCGGCTTCCCTGGATCAAATCGCGTTCGAGGAGCAGGCGCGCGAGGCGGTCAAAACCGCCACCAAGAAAGGTTACCTGCGCCAAAACTCGGTGGATTCCATCACCGGCAAGAACGATGGCACCAACCTCGGGCCGGGCTCGCCCACCGTTCATTTTCACCAACACCGCTCGCCCGAGATTTCGGTCCGGCTCGTGCTCAAAGGAGGCGGCTGCGAAAATGTCGGCGCGCAGTATTCCCTGCCCAACGAGAAGCTCAAAGCCAATCGCGACCTGGATGGCTGCCGCAAAGCCATCCTGGATGCGGTCCTGCAGGCGCAAGGCAAAGGCTGCGGTCCCGGCATCCTCGGCGTGTGCATCGGCGGCGATCGCGCCACCGGTTACGAGCATTCCAAACAGCAGTTGCTCCGCTCGCTCGACGATCAGAATCCCAACCCTGAACTGGCCACGTTGGAGAAGGACATTGTCGAAACCGCCAATAAACTGGGGATCGGCCCGATGGGATTCGGCGGCAAAACTACCCTCCTCGGGACCAAGATCGGCGTACTCAACCGACTGCCGGCCTCTTATTTTGTCAGCGTGAGCTATATGTGCTGGGCTTACCGCCGCCAGGGAATGGTTCTGGACGCGGAAGGTGCCGTCCAAAAGTGGTTGTATTAATGGACCGTTTCCAAGGAATGCTATGATCGAACTCAAGACTCCAATTTCCGAAGAAATCATCCGCAGCCTCAAGGTTGGGGATGAAGTGCTGGTTACCGGACGGATGTTCACCGGCCGCGACGCAGTCCACAAATACCTCCATGAGGGTGGCCAACTACCCGCCGGTGTGGATTTCAAAGGCGGCGTGCTCTACCACTGCGGCCCAGTCATCATCAAGGACGACCAGGGCCAGTGGAAATGCGTGGCCGCCGGCCCCACCACTTCGATCCGCGAGGAACCCTACCAGTGGCAGGTGATCCGGGATTTTGGTCTGCGCGGCGTGATCGGCAAAGGCGGCATGGGCGAGCGTACGCTGGCCGCCTGCAAAGAATATGGCTGCGTGTATTTGCACGCCATCGGCGGCGCCGCACAGGTGCTGGCCGAGTGCATCAAGCGCGTCCCCAATGTTCATTTCATGGAAAAATTCGGCGCCCCGGAAGCCATCTGGGAATTCGAAACCGTCCAGTTCCCCGCTGTGGTTACCATGGACGCCAACGGCAATTCGCTGCACAAAGAAGTATTCGCCGCGAGCCAGGCTGAGCTGGCGAAGTATCTCTGATTAAACATCTTAACATCGAAGGTCGAGCCGAGCTTCCGTAATAATCCGTAAGCTCCGGCAGGCCTGAATCGCTTGACTTCCGGGCGTTTCAGATGTTGGCTTTATGGTATGAAACGCGCCGTCGCCGGGGTCATTGTCGCTCTCACCATCAGCGTCAGCTTTCCGTTGTTCGCCCAAGTCGCCACCAATGCCATCGCCGCCGAACCTGCCGGCGGCGTTTCTACGAATAAGCCGACCATCACCGACCTGATGATGGGGAATGAATTCACCAATGCTGCCGGCATGGTCCTGGTGAAAATCTCGGAGAACCTCTGGGCCGGCAAGTACCTCGTAACGCAGAAGGAATTCGAGAAGGTCGCCAACTCGAACCCCAGCCAGTTTCAAAATGAGCTGAACCCGGTGGATTCGGTGAGTTGGAACCAAGCGATGAGTTTCTGCTCGCAATTAAACGAAGCGGAAGCGAAGGAAGAAATGCTGCCGAAAGGCTGGAGCTACACCCTGCCGACCCAGGCCCAATGGGAAATGCTGATGGCCGACGCCACCCTCGATCAGGCGGTCACGAGCGAGCATGGCAACCGCAGCGGCCCCGCGCCGGTGGGTTCGCTCCCCCCAAACTCGCTGGGGCTCTACGATACCCGCGGCAATGTTTGGCAATGGTGCCTCGACCCGAGTGACAAACCCTTCCGCGTCCTCAAAGGAGGCGCTTGGAATTCCTTCCTCGAAATGAACCTGAGGCCCAATTTTCGCTGGTACAGCAACGGTCCCGATGATCGCAAAAACACGTTCGGATTTCGCTGCCTCCTGACGCAGTCGACCCAGTGACGCCGCGCGTCGCGACTTAAGGACTAACCAAATACACCGGGGCGCCTTTTCGGAGTTTGACCCGAACTTTCCCATCAGTGGCCCGGAGTTCGCCGCGTTCGCCAATTCCGTTGATTCGGGTGACTTGCGGGGCCTTCGTCGGCAATTCCACCTCGGCATCAGCCAGCGGGCTCCAACAGGCGTAGGTTTCGCCCTTGTCCCCGGTTGACGGTTGGAATTTGTAAACCAGGATCCCTTTCGGCGTGGGTTCTGGTCCGACCAGTCGCTGGCCCTTCAAAACCCTCGTCAAAGTGGCATACGCGATGTAGGCCGGTTTGGGGCTGAAATCATTATAAACGATGCCCATCTGGTGTTCGAAATAAATGGGGTCGGCGCCGTCGTTGCGGAAGTTGTACCAGAACGTGCGCGGTTCGACCCCGGAGACGATGGCACAGAGATAACTGCGGGCGATCAACTCCGCCTGGGTCCGCAGGCTGTTGGGGGCGAAATCCTGGCGCAGGGTATTGTGCGGCGTATGGGTAGCCCAGCCCATTTCGGTTAGCCAAACCGGCCTTCGCTTGTCCCCGGGAAGCTTCACCTCATCCGATACTTTCTTAAGGTCTTCAATAAACGCCACGTCATTCAATTGCGTGCGGTAGGGATGAATCGTCAGGACATCAAAGGGCGCCTTCAATTCGAGCATGCGGGCGATGAATTTATGGTCAATCCCCGCCGTTGACAGCCCCAGCACCTGCGCGCCTGGGTCGATTTCTTTTATCGCCGCATAACTTCTGGTCAACATTTCCGCGTAGAGGTCTTTTGGTCCCTGCCAGAAAAAGATGTTCGGCTCGTTCCAAATCTCCCATTGCCGAATCTCTTTTTGATAGCGCCGAACCATGGCTCTGAGAAATTGGACGTAATCCTCGATACCCTCCGCGGTGTACGGCTTGGTCCACCCCGTCCAATAACCGACGATGGCATATACAGTGATGCCATTTCGCCGCGCGCACGCCAACAGGTTATCGTAATAAGTCCAATCGAATTGCCCCCGCCGCGGCTCGATGCGCCCCCAGGAAAAATCTTCGCGCGACCATTTCACACCGGCATCCCGCGCCATCTGCGCGGCGCGCTCCATCAATGCCAACCCAGCCGGGTCACCACCATAACGGTTGAGATACACACCCATGCCAAAAGGTGATTCCGGTGCCAGGACGGCGTCGCCTTTTTGGTCCAGCCCAGCCACCCAAGCCGCCCGCACCGGCGCCACTTCCTGGCCGGGAATCTTCAGACTGATTTCGCTCTCCAAAAATTTGCGCCCCAATCGCGCCGCCGCGTCGATGGGCACCTTGAACTCCAGGGTCTCCGCCTTCGCCGGCACCACCACCGTCCGCCTCCCCTGCCCGACTTCGTTGCCGTCCCAATCCCGCAAAATCCAACTGACCTCTCCCTCGATAGGTTTATCGCTCAGCGCCCGTGCCCGGACCACAAAAGCCGCGGCGTCGCCTTCGCCGTGGCCTTCCGCCAGCAATACACACCGCTTCTCTTCGGGACAGATGGCGTCTTCCAGGACGTCCCGCCACTCAATCATGCAAGGGGCGGTATTGCTGCCCGCGCCCAGCGCGATTTCGCCCAGGCGCAATGGGCCATGTATCTTGCCGTCGTTTTCGCCCCCGTGCCATTCCCATCCCGCTCCCGGCGGTCCATCCGTCACCAATTCCTGTTCTCCTTCGCCGGTAAACTCACCGATGACCTTCTGAAAAATCATGAAATGCGTGTGCAATACCAACCGCACCGGGTGTCCTTTGGCATTGCCCCGGATTCGCAGCCGGATTTTGTCCGCGTTTCCCAAAAGCACGTGGTCTGGAACTCCCAAAGATACCCAACGTGCGCCCTGAGAAAAATCGGCTGTCCAGTTTCGACCTTCCAACCGGCTGGCACCGCCGTTCCCATCCGCACGCGTGTGCCAACCCTCCTCGGGTTTGAATTGGTATGCCGGATAGGTCACCCGAACCACTGCATCCTGGACCTTCGCCAACCGCAGATCATCGAACAGCAGCGCCCCGGTAGTCTGCAACCCGCGATCCACCAACAGGGATAGCATCTTCGGCTTGCCACGCACCTGGCCATCGTCCTTCCCACCCCAGTGCCCCGTCCATCCGGTGAATGGAATCAGCACCGACACCCATCGATCGGCCGGGCACTCGACCGGTTTTTGAAAGGTTTGCCCTTCCGCATCGCTGTAACGAAATACCACTTCATGGCCCTCCGGTCGCTTCAACCATAGCCGCAGGCTATTCCAATCGCCCGCTGCTGCCTGACCGCTCTCGGGCATGCGCAGGTTCGCCGCCACGTAATTCCCGCCACCCGAGAAATCGAAGGCCAACCTCCCTCCGTACTGTCCTTCATGAGCCGCTTCCTTCGCCCGCTCGAAACTCCCTTTGGCCCCAGGAAACTCAGCCCCGTTGGAAAAGGTCCAGCGCTCCGCGGAGTTGGCGTCTTCAAAATCTGCCAGCGACACCCCGGTTTCCGCTGCCACCGAGGCGCTGAGCCATGCGAAAATCGACAGGAAGGTCACCAATCCCGAGCATAGGAATCTTCTCATGAAAACAGAGGCTATGCCTGAGACCGGCTAGACGTCAACGATCACGCGTCAAGTTGTCGGATCTCGGCTCGGGAGCGGAGAATCCCGCCGCCCGATAGCGAGGCATTCTCGACAGTGCCGATTAATTTCTTCAATCTCCGCGGACAAGGCACTTCTCAGCGTGGCCGCAATCCTGCCACCATGCTCTCGATCCGATTCAAGAGCTTCGCTTCAATCTCACCCCGGAACGGACCGTAATACCCGTAGTAGATCAGCGATGATTCGGTCTCGTAACCACCTTCTTTGATCAGTCGTGCGGAAGGGATATAACACGGCACTTCATACGCGTAGCCAATCGGCCACGGATGGTCTTCCGCCAGCAAGCGTTTAATGCGACGCGAATAATCCACCACCACTTCACCCGCCATCAGCACGAACGTCAGGTCGTCTCCCAGGCGCAGGACCGCCACCGGCAATTTGACGGAGTCCGGCAGCTTCTGACCCGCTTCGAGCAGTTTCAAATAGGCTTGAGCCCGAAGTTTAACCGCGACGTCCTGGCTCTGTCCGTCCTTCTCCAATTGCTCACGGCCCGGCGGCGCGACCAGCGGTAGTTCTACCTCTTCATAGGCCAGCTTGAACGGTCCCCGGACCTGTTGCATGGGTCGGTCCAGCACCCCGATGACCGCCCCGGCTAGTTCCAATCCATGCCGTTTGGCCTCCAGCAAATGGCCGCGTGGTGCCGGGTCAGAGTCTGCGCCCATGCCCGTCAGATACATCGCGACGGCCCCAGGTTGGTGCGCCTCGAGATGTTGTCGCGCATAGGCCATGTACTCCCCGGAAACCACATACCAATCGTCGCCGCTCCGAACGGTGGTGCCATGACAGGCGTAACCGAAAAGCACCGCGCGCACGGCGCCGTTGGTGCCTTTGACCCGGAGCACCGGCACCTCCCAATCCACCGGTCCGTCCGGGTTGTCGCCAAACACCACCTTCTCTCCCTGGTACACGCGACGGTTCATCGCGAAGGTCGCGCGTCCCATGCCGCGTTCAAGCGTCGCCGGCTGGCAATCCGCGAGCGCGGCTCCCACGACCTCCACGATCCTTCCTTGGAGAAATCGGCTGTATTTCGCGATTTGCTCGCGATCCGCCGGTGGTGGCTGCGTCATGTCAGCCAAGGTCTGCTCCAGCACCGGCGCCGAATGTGTGTGACTTGAGACGACCGCCACTTCTCCGCGGCCGAGTCGAAACTTCTCGGCCATCGTTTGCAGCACGGGTTGCATAAACGCCTGGCTGACTTCGCAATTATCCAACGCCACCAACACAAAGCGTTCACCCGTCGCATTTGTCAGGGCCAGGGCTTGCACCAACAGTCGCTGGTCCAGTTTGTCCGCCGCCCGATTTCGACTCGCGTAGCCGGCCAACCGGATGGGCAACTCCGGAGTGATGTCCCGTACAGCGATGCCGATTTCCGGGGTCGGACCAGCGGTCGCGTATCCCATCGTGAGCACAAGCGCTGCTCCACTCCATGCTCCCCACAGGCGCCATTTGCGGAAGAAAATGCTGGTATGCTTCATGGCAGTCTTCGTCCGGAATGCGTCACCTTGGCGCGGCTGCGTGCCGGCAAAGCACCCCGGTCACTTGATGGTTTATGCCTTTGCCAACTCGGCACTGTGCGCGTGAATCTTCCGAATCGCTTCGAGGATGTGGTCCATCTCACCGCGACCTGCCAGGAGCATGTTCTGCGTCATTGCAACCGTGGTTTCGCACACCTGCTTGTTGCCCTTTAACTCCTGGAAACTGTCGCGATAGGCTTTTAGCCGCTCTGCGCCCCACAGCCGCTTGAAGCCGCGCGAAGCGATCGCCTCATCGAGCAAACCGTCGTAATACTGCTCGTGATAAATCCCACCGCAGGGGACGCCTTCTGCGGACATCGCACGGGTGAATTTGTCGCGAGACAGCCCGTTGAATTGCGCCGGGTCATAGCGAAACGCGTACAGATGCCACGCGGGCCTGGTGTTTTCCGGGAGTCGCACCGGGGTGATACCGGGAATCTTTCCCAGGTTAGCGGACAGATAATCGGCGTTGGCCCGCCGAATGCCCGTTTGCTTCACCAACTTGTCGAACTGCTGGCTCAGAATGACCGCCTGCGCCTGGGTCATCCGGTAATTGTGTCCCCGGGTAAAGCTGCCATTCCCTTTGTTGGTTCCGCAGGCGCGTCCACAGTTGTGATACGAATTGCACTTATCGATAAGTTCGTCGCTCATGCCGGTGATGGCCCCACCTTCCCCAGAAGGGATGTGCTTGGATTCCTGGAAGCTGAAGCAACCGAGGTCACCGATGGTGCCACACTTGCGCCCTTTATACTCCGCAAGCCAGGCCTGACAGGCGTCTTCGACAACCGCGAACTTATGCTTGCGGGCAATCGCGTTGATCGGATCCATGTCGCACGGCATCCCGAAGATGTGCACCGGCATGATGGCGCGGGTGCGCTCAGTGATCCGACTCTCGATCGAGGCCGGGTCCACCGTCAGCGTTGCCGGATCGGTGTCGGCAAACACCGGCAACGCCATGTTGGCGAGGATCGCATTGTAGCTCGCGATAAACGTATAGGGCGAAACGATCACTTCGTCCCCGGCGTCCACGTCCATGACATGCAGACTGACGATCAACGCGGTGGTGCCACTGGCCGTGGCCAAACAACGCTTGGCGCCCAGCAACTGCGCGTAGCCGTTTTCAAATTCCTCCACGTGCGCCGCGGAACCGCGGAACCAGTGTCCGCTGCGGAACACCTTGAGCACTTCGGGTTCCCAGGCTTCTCGCCATTCCGGCCAGGGCGCCCACCCACCCTTATGAGCCGGCGTGCCTCCGAGAAGAGCGGGCTTGTCCGCCTCGGCGGCATACGCCATCGGCGCCCGCTGGCCGCCGAGCCAGCCCAGGGCGAGAGAACCTGCCGCCGTCGTGCGAATGAAACTACGTCGTGTGAGTGTGAGGTATTTCTTCATGGATATTGCTCCCTTCCTTCGATTGCATTTGGGCAAGCTGCATGGTTAATGGCAACTTCGTGTGATCTTGCTTCGCGAATAGTATAACCAATCCCCGAACTGGCTACAATCACTCGTCTGCATATTTCTGCGAACACACAAACGCGTTCAGGGAGAAGGTGTCCGCGAAACGGAAACGAACAAATCCAATTAGCCAGCAGCCCGACTGCCGCATAAACCCTGTCTTGCTCTTTTATCCATACTCGACCATAACTAAACCATGTTGGCCAAGGTTTGTTCGGCGGCCGTCAATGGCATCGAAGCGTATCCGGTCGAGGTGGAAGTCAACGCCGGCTACGGAGATACTTTGCTGGTCGTGGTCGGTTTGCCGGACGCGGCGGTGAAGGAGTCGCGCGACCGAGTGACCACGGCCATTCTAAATTCCGGATATAACTTCAATTTTGGCCGCACCACGATCAACCTGGCCCCGGCGGACGTAAAAAAAGAAGGCCCAAGCTTCGATCTCCCGATCGCCATCGGAATGCTGGCCGCCAGCGACCAATTGGAGACCGATCAATTGTCCAACTTTGCCATGGTCGGGGAACTGGCCCTGGATGGCGGCATCCGCCCGGTGAAAGGAGTGCTGCCCATCGCGCTGCGCGCCCGTGCCGAAGGCAAGATCGGGGTGCTGGTGCCACGGGACAACGCCCCGGAAGCCGCGGTGGTCAGCGGTCTGCTGGTGATCCCGGTGCGCAACCTGCGGGAGGCGGCGGACTTCCTGGAGGGCGAGGTCAAGATCAGTCCCACCCGGGTGGACCTGAACGCGCTGTTCAACCAGAATCACGATGACGATTTGGATTTTGCGGAGGTCAAAGGCCAGGAATCCGTCAAGCGCGCCCTGGAAATCGCCGCCGCCGGAGGACATAACGTGCTGCTCATCGGCCCGCCGGGAACCGGCAAGTCGATGCTGGCCAAACGCGTGGGCACGATCCTCCCGCCTCTCACCCTGGAGGAGGCGCTGGAAACCACCAAGATTCACAGCATTGTCGGATTGCTGGGGCCAGGCCAGGCGCTGATCACCCAGCGCCCGTTTCGCTCTCCGCATCACACCGCGAGCGACGCCGGTTTGCTCGGCGGCAATATCAACCCCACTCCCGGTGAAATCTCCCTGGCACATCACGGAGTCCTTTTCCTGGATGAACTCCCGGAGTTCAAGCGCAGCGTCCTCGAGACCATGCGCCAACCGCTGGAGGAAGGACACGTCACCATCTCCCGCGCCGCCGGCACCATGACTTTCCCTTCGCAATTCATGCTCGTAGCGGCCATGAACCCGACGCCTGACGGGAAGATGCCCGCGGAATCCCGCAGTTCCCCACGCGAGATTCAAAGCTACCTCGGACGCGTCTCCGGCCCGCTGCTGGACCGGATCGATCTGCACGTCGAAGTGCCGCAGGTCAAATTTCGCGAGATCACGAGTGAACGCAATGGCGAGAGCTCAGCCCAGATCCGCGAGCGGGTCATTGCCGCGCGTCAGCGTCAGCAGGAACGATTCAAAAGCAAACCGAAGATCACCTGCAACGCGCGTATGGGCTCCCGGGAACTGCGCCAATTCTGTCTCCTGGATGATCAAACCCTGGAATTGCTGAAGTTCGCCATGGCCGACATGAACCTCAGCGCCCGGGCTTACGATCGGATTCTCAAGGTCTCCCGGACCATCGCGGATCTCGCGGAATCAGAGAAAGTCACCTCAGACCACGTCAGCGAAGCAGTGCAACTGCGCTCCCTCGACCGGCAAATCTGGACTTAAGCTCACCCCGACTGGAACACGTTACCGGGCCGGAGGATTACTCCAATTTCGCAGAATCAGGCCAGGTCCCACGGCAGCGCCGCAAGTGACCAGGCGCCGGAACCAGAGCTGCCGGCGCACGACCTTTCTCGGTTCGCAATCAGTTCCGCCCCTTGGGATCCAGGTTCTTCAATAAATCTTCCGCCGACACTTTCGACGGCACCCCCTCAGCGGGCACTTCCACTTTGGCAATCCAAAGGATCGCATTGAGCACCAGCTTGCGGAGATCGTCATTTCCCCAGCTTTTATGAAAATGTCCACCGGTGAAACCGAAGCCACGGCCGCCTCCCGTGCGTTCACTGGCCCAGGCCATGTGCTGAGGCTCTCCCCTTGCGACCGCCGCCCGCACCGCGGGGTTGCCCTCGTGCGGTCCGTCACTGCGATTCGTCGTGCTGGCCAACGGCACCGCACTCAGAATCGGCGTCACCCCGGCCATGCCATCACGGAACCGCATATGGAAGTACCACTCATCTTCGATCCCGAACGGGTTCACTCCCCGGGTGATCGGGTGTTGAGGCAGGCTGGTGAACTTTGCGAACCAGTGCGGATTCACGGACCAGTTGATCTCAAACGCCCCGCCAATCCAGTCGAGGAATTCGCGTTGCCCCTTCTCGATTGTCGGCTCGACCGCGTAATGCAGACAGGCCAGGCCCACGCCCTGATCCATCAACGCCCCGATCGTCTTAAGCCGATCGCCCTGCAACAGTGGGTGTCCGCCGCCGCCGTCGCTATAGATCACGACGGCTGCCGCGTCCTCAAATGCGCGCGGGTCCTGTGGCCAACCGTTCGAGTAAACCACCGAGGTGATCCCCGGCACTTTGTCGAGACACGATTTGAGCAGCAGACAGCCGGCACGGTGTTCATGCTCACCCGGGCCATGGCTGGGAGGGCCGGCGAGGAAGACGATCTTTTTATCCGCAGCGGAAACCGTCAACGCCGCGGCCAGGGTGGCCAGCAGGATCAGAGTTGCTTTCGACATTTTGCCTGTTAGTTGCGGGTGCGCTTGAGCACCGTTAAGAGTAGTCGGCCATTCCGAAGAAAAGTGCAACCGGCTTCTTGAAACGCATAGCAGGAACGCGACGGGGACCGCCGCGACCACGCGCTTGCTCGATTCCTCAAATTGGACGCGCCAGGATCCCTGCCTCCTGACCCACACCCGGCCCTATAACAATCCCGGCTGAGCGCCAGTGGCGGGTTTCAACCGGAGCTTCTGGTAGCTCAACTCGGTCGCCACGCGACCCTGCGAGGTGCGTTTGAGATAGCCTTCCATGATGAGATACGGCTCATACACTTCCTCGATCGTGTCCGGTTCCTCGCCGACTGCGACCGCCAGTGAGCTAATGCCCACCGGCCCGCCGCCAAACTTCACGATCAGCGCTTCCAGGATGCGCTTATCCATCTCGTCCAGCCCGTTCTCATCGATCTCGAGCAATTTCAAGGCGGCGTCGGCAATCTCGCCATTGATGATTCCGGCGCTTCGCACCTGGGCGTAATCTCGCACGCGGCGCACCAGGTTATTGGCAATGCGGGGGGTCCCGCGGCTGCGCCGCGCGATCTCCGCGGCTCCGCGCTCCTCGATCTCCACGTTCAGCAGGCGGGCGGAACGCAGCACAATCGCCTGCAACTGGTCGGCATGATAATAATCCAACCGCTCGCGGATGGGGAACCGCGTCAGGAGCGGCGCGGTGAGCAGGCCGCTGCGCGTGGTCGCGCCAATCAACGTGAACCGGGGGAGCGCCAGCCGCACGCTGCGGGCATTCGGCCCCTGGTCTATGATGATATCCAGCTTGAAATCCTCCATCGCCGGATAGAGATACTCCTCGATGGTTTTCTGCAGCCGGTGAATTTCGTCGATGAACAGCACATCGCCCTCCTCCAGGTTCGTCAACAACCCGGCGAGGTCACCGGCCTTTTCGATGGTCGGACCGCTGGTGCTTTTCACGTTGGCGCCCATGGCCTTGGCGATGATGTAGGACAGGGTGGTCTTGCCGAGGCCCGGCGGGCCGCTCAACAGGACGTGGTCGATGGGCTCCTTGCGCTGCCGGGCGGCGGCCACGGTGATTTCCAGCCGCTCCTTCACCTTGGCCTGACCGGTGAAATCGGAAAAGATCGACGGGCGCAGCGTCATTTCCAGCGCCGCGTCCGGTTTGGTTAAGACATTCGAGATCAACCGCTCAGCCATAGCCATCAGCATGAGCAAAGCCCGCTTCGGCGCAAGGTGAAAACCCCGGAATCCGTCCTTGACCCGAATTAAAATTGAGGCATAATGGTTCGCTTGACTTCCGGCGGCCTTGCGTCAACTTCGGGAGAACCCCTTTGAGAGGCGAGTTTGGTGGCATTTCTGGGCGCGTTTCGCCCGGGACCGGAAGGTGAGAATGAGTTTGGATATGCAGCACATTAGAAATATCGCGATTATCGCCCATGTCGATCACGGCAAGACCACCCTGGTGGATTGCCTGCTCAAACAATCGGGCACCTTCCGCGCCAACCAGGCGGAGTCCTCCGAAGAACGGCTGATGGATTCCATGGACCTCGAACGCGAGAAAGGCATCACCATCCGCGCCAAGAACGCCGCGTTCAAGTACAAGAACTACCACGTGAACATCGTGGACACCCCCGGCCACGCGGACTTCGGCGGGGAGGTCGAGCGGATCATGAACATGATCGACGGCGTCCTGCTGGTGGTGGATTCCGTGGACGGTCCGCAGGCGCAAACCCGCTTTGTGCTGCGCAAAGCTCTCGAAGCCGGTGCCAAACCGATCGTGGTCATCAACAAGATCGACCGCGATAACGCCAATCCCCACAAGGTGCTGGATGAAGTCTTTGACCTCTTTGTCTCCCTGCACGCTACCGACGAGCAGCTCGATTTCCCGGTCATCTATGCCAGTGCCAAAGCCGGCTACGCCAAGGAGCAAATTGACCACGTGAGCGGCACGATGGAGCCGTTGTTCGACGCGATCATCAAGCAGATTCCCCCGCCCCGCGCGCAAGCCGGCGAGGGGTTCAAGTTGCTGGTGGCAAACCTCGACTACTCGGATTACCTCGGCCGTATTGCCCTCGGCAAGATCGTCTGTGGCAAGATCAAGGTGGGCGACCCCGCCGTCTGTATCCATGGCCATGGCGGCAAGGAAAGCTCAAAAGTCACCGCCATTTTCCATTTCGAAGGCATGAAACGCATCGAAATCCAAGAAGCCCACGCGGGAGACATCATCGGCATCACGGGATTCGAAGACGTGTTCATCGGCGAGACCATCACCGACACCATAGACCGGGCGCCCCTGCCCTACGTGCCAGTTGACCCGCCCACAATCCAAATGCAGTTCGCTGTCAACGACGGCCCGCTGGCAGGCGTGGACGGCAAACTCGTGACCGCCCGGCATATCTGGGAGCGGTTAACCAAGGAAATCCGGACCAACGTCGCGCTGCGGGTGGCGCAAACCGACGCCCCGAATATTTTCAATGTCAGCGGGCGGGGCGAGATGCAAATCGCCATCCTGGTCGAACAAATGCGGCGGGAAGGACACGAGGTGTTGGTATCCCGGCCCGAGGTCATTTACCGCAAAGACAAGGACGGCAACCTGCTCGAACCGATCGAGAAGTTGTTCCTGGAAATCCCCAAGGAAGCCATGGGGGACGTGCTGCAAAACCTCGCCGACCGCAAAGGTGAGATTTCCACCATGAATCATCACGGCGCGGAAGTCAGCATCGAGGCGCTGATTCCTACGCGCGGATTGATCGGCTTTGAAACCGACCTGGTGAATCAGACCCGCGGCCTGGGCGTGATGAGCCACCTCTTCCATGAATACGGACCGGACCGAGGCGAGATCGTGGCGCGCAAAAATGGTTCCCTCGTGAGCATGGAGGGCGGAGAAGCCATGGCCTATGCGCTGAACATGATCCAGGAACGCGGCCGGCTCATGGTCGAACCGGGTGAACCCATTTACATCGGCATGATCGTGGGTGAAAACGCCCGGGAAAACGACATCCCGGTCAATCCTTGCAAAGCCAAGAAGCTCACCAATATGCGTTCGCAGGGAGATGGCAAAGGCATTCAACTCAATCCGCCTTTGAAAATGTCCTTGGAACGCGCCTTGGAATACATCGGGCCGGATGAATACGTCGAGGCCACTCCCAAGCACTTGCGGTTGCGCAAGAAGATCCTGGACGAGAACCAACGCAAGCGGGCGGCCCAGAGCCGGTCGGCCAAAATCGTCTCCGAATAGCCCAGGGAAACGAATCGCTAAAGAAGGGGTTGAGCCGTAAGGCCCAACCCCTTTGTCATTAAGAGTCGACAATCGCGCATCCCCGTCGGGAGCGCGTGCTCAATCCCGAGAGATTACTGTGCCGCTTCGACTTCGGAACGGGCGATTCCCGTGCCTTCGCAAGCGGGGCAGCAGGGCGCAGCGTGACGAATCAGGTGGTAAATGTAGTCCTTCAGCTTCGCGCGGCGCATCTTGAGTTCTTCAATCTCCTGGTCGGTGGCAAAATCGATTTCTTCCTCGATCCGGTAAACGGCGTCGTCCAGGCGATGATACTCATCAAACATGTTCCGGAAATGGTCATCGGTGCCTTTCAGGCGCCGAATCACTTCACGATGCTCCGGAAACTCTCTCAGGATTGGATGATGCAAGTCCATGGGACATTCTCCTCTACCTTTCTGCTTGGGTGATGGTTAGTGGGGAAACTGCGAAGCCATGAATGGGATCGGAAACACCCCGACCCCAAACTGAATCTGCTCCGTAATGTGACTTTGGGAAGTTCGAGCGCCTGACCGAGGATTTCGGTTGCCAGCTAGCGGTCGTGTCACGTCGGTACAGATCCATTCGCGGTTCTGCCGCAAGTATTGCGGCCACGAAAAAACGTTACACGAATTTTGCCTGTCCGTAAAGATTTTCTTTGTGCCTCAATCCCTTTTTTCGGCGGGTCCGGCAAACTCCATCGTGACCAGGCAAACGTCATCGTCAAACCGGCTCCCCTCGGAGAACGCTTTGATCTCCGCCAGCAACCCGTCCAGGATTTGATCGGGCGGAAGTTGCGCGCGAGCTTGCAGGCTGGCAACCAACTGCGCTTCTGTCCACATCTCCTCTTTGCGGTTATGCACTTCCACCAGTCCGTCCGTGTAAAGCACCAAGACATCCGCAGGATCCATTACCGCTTGAGAAGCCACGTAGTTCGCGTTCTCGAACAAGCCCAACGCCGGCTGGTTCCGGCGCCCGTTCCCAACCAGCGGTTGCACCTCGCCGCGCTGCCGATTGATCCGCACCGGCTTGGGGTGTCCGGCATTGGCGAAATTGAGAGTTCCGGTCAATGTCTCGGCCACCAGGTAAAAGGCGGTCGTGAACAACGGCGACCCCGTGTTCTTGAGAATGGAACACAAATCCAGGTTCAGCTTCGTCAGGAACTGCCCAGGATCTGTGGCCACTGGTTTCAACTCCTCGACCAACGCGCGGATCATGGCCGTTACCAGCGCCGACCGGATCCCGTGCCCGGCTACGTCGCAAACGAACAAGGAAGCCTGTGTTTCCGACAGCGCGGACACCGTAAAGAAATCGCCACCTACTGTGCCCGTTGGCAAATAGCGGTGAGTGAACTTGAAGGCGCTCTCCGGTTCGGCTGCCGATCGAGGGAACAACGGATAAGCTTGTGGCAGGATGTTCAACTGGATCTCCCTGGCCATCCGCATGTCGTCTTCCATCTCCTTATTCTTATCCCGCAATTCTTTGCGGCTTTGCGCCAGTTGCGCGTTGGCTTTGCGGATTCTCTCCTCGGCCAATTTCTGCTGGGTGATATCCCAGAAAATGCCCTGCAACCCCATCACATTGCCGTCGGCGTCACAAATCGGCGTTTTTACCACCTGCACGTAGATTTTACCTCGTCCGGGTGGCTGATGCTCTTCCACGGTGTCATAGGGCTTCTTCGTTTTAAGCACCGTATGATCATCCTGCTGGTATTTGGCGGCCAATTCCGCCGGAAAGAAATCGAAGTCCGTCTTGCCAACAATTTCCGGCAACGAACGTCCCAGGGTTTTACAGAACTGTTGGTTGCCGAAAGTGAAATGGCCCTCGAGATCCTTTCGAAAAATGTTCTGCGGCAGCGTCTCAACCAGGGAATGATACAACGCCTCGGATTTGCGCAGCCCTTCTTCCGCGGTCTGTCGTTGCGTCACATCCTCGACCGTCCCTTCGTAAAACAACAACCGTCCCTGGACGTCGCGCACGGCGCGGCAATTTTCCGAAATCCAAATCAATGTGCCATCCTTGCGGCGTACCTGGGATTCAAAGCCAGAAAGCAAATCATTCTCTTGCATGGCCTTCACGAACTCTTCGCGGCGCCCGGGAAGCACGTAGAGATCACGGCTGATATCGGTCAGGCCCTGGATCATCTCCTCGGGCGAGGTATAACCGTAAATGCGCGCCAAGGCCATGTTGGCCATCAGATACTTCCCGTCCGGCGTCGTTTGAAAAATGCCCTCCACCAGGTGGTCAAAAACGCTGTGATATTTCTCCTCCGCCGCCTGCAAAGTGCGATCCATCTGGTACCGCTCGATTGCGTAACGCATGGAACGTTCGAGCCAGCCCGGGGTAATCTGCCCCTTGACCAGGTAATCCTGCGCGCCGGCATACACCGCCTCGACCGCCATCGCTTCCGCGTCCGAATCCCCGGCCACGATCACCGGCAAATGCGGCGCCCGCGCCCGGATCAAATACACATTCGCCAAACCCGCACCGTCCCGCAGACAAACGTCGAACATCACGAGGTCGAACTGGATTTCGCCGCTCAAGGCCGCCAAACCCGCCTCGAGGCTGCCAACCGTCACCACCTCGGCCGAGATGTCGCGCGCCCGACGCAACATCTCCCCGACCTTCTCGCTGAAGTCAACGTCCTGCTCGATGAGCAACAAGTTTAGTTTGTCCTGCGACATAACGACAAAAAGGAGGGAACACTCCCGTCAAAAGCTATGGCTCGCTCCAACATGGCAGCACGCTGCCCCGACGGCAAGTTCCCTGAGTTTATTCCACCCGGTAGAGCCGCGTCCGGGTCCGAAGGTAAAAGGTGTTATCCACCACGGCCGGCGAGGCCATGAAACCATCCGGCAAACTGTTGGTGGCTAGAATTTTCAATTCCGCCCCCGGCTGCAACACCGTGGTTTTGCCCTGTTTGTTAAAAAAGTAGAGTTTTCCCGCGGCCAGCAAGGGTGAGGCGGCATAGTTGCCGCCGACTCGAGCGCGCCAAATCTGTTTGCCCGTCTCGGCATCCAGGCACGTGAGCATGCCTTCATCACTCGCCATGTAAATCCGGTCATCGACCAGGATTGGGGAGGCAGTTTTGGCCACCATATCCTCATACCGCCAGGCGACGTGGGTGTCGGTTACGTTCCCATCCCCTCCAATGCGGATGGCCAACAACTCAGTCTTGCCTGAACCCGTGACAAAATACGCCAGGCCCTTTCGATACAGGGGCACCGGAGCCGCCGACCAGGCCATGTGACGAACTTGCCAAAGCTCCTTGCCCGTTCGGGGATCATATCCGTAAGCCGCCTTGGCCCCGGCGGACAGCAGCAGCGGCTTCCCCTCGACGGTCACCAGCAGCGGCGTGCTGTGCGCCTTGCGCAAATCCCCGTCCCGCGCCATCTGGCCGGGAACATTTTCGTCGTTCCACGGGACCGAACGATTGGTCTTCCAAACCGTCTTACCGGTGGCTTTATCCAGCGCGACCAGATACTGCAAGTCAGCCCCGTCGAAAGTCAGGATCAGCAAGTTCTCGAACAGGATGGGAGAAGACGAAGGCCCTCGATAATGGCGGCACGGCAAGTCGCGCCGCTCCCACACCACAGCCCCGTTGCCAGTATCCAGACACGCCGTGCCGTAGCTGCCAAAGTGAACGTAAACGCGCCCTGGTTCGATCACGGGCGAGGGCGTGGCGTAGCAGTTCACATCGTTGCCCAGCGGCTCCGGCGCCTCGGTGTGGAACAACGGTTTGTTTACCGTGACCTTCCCGGTCCGGGCATCCACGCACAATACCGATGACTCTTTGCCATCCGGGGTCGCCGTGGTGAGCCATACCTGGTTATCGAGCACCGCCGGCGTGGACCAGCCGCGATAAGGAATGTCCGTGGCCCAGGCGACGTGATTACTTTCACCCCATTCCAACGGCGGCGTGCACCCGTCGGGTGCATGTCCATCGCCGGTAGGTCCCCGGAAAGACGGCCAGTTCGTGGCCAGGGCGCTTGTCGCGCACAAAACGAGCCAGCCCAGGACCAGCGGCGCCACCCCTTCGCGGCGCGCGAAACCTCCGGAAAACTTCGAGGCAAAATGCATTCGCGCAGCATGCGCATCACGCCCGGGGGAATCAAGCCTGCTCCGCCAAGCTCGATCCGATCTTGACGTTCCCATCCCGGTGTTCAATCTGCCCACATGAAATCGTCGCCCCAGCATTTTGATGACTCCCAACCAACCTGGCCGTCTCCGCAACCCTCCCGCCGTTTATTTCTCCAGTTTTTGGGACTGGGCTTGGCGCAGGCCAGCACCAGCACTTTCGCCCAGGACAAACCACTCATCCAGGGCTTTGAGTCAAAACCCACGCCGACGGATGCCTCCAAGGGCTGGCGCCCGGTTTCCGACCGCAAATTGCGCGTTGGCATCGTCGGATACGGAGTCTGCCAGTTTGGCGCGGCATTTGGCTTCCAGGACCACCCCAGCGTCGAAGTCGTAGCCGTGAGCGACCTCGTGCCCGATCGATGCGCCGCGCTGGCCAAGGCGTGCCGATGCCAAAAGACCTATCCGTCATTGGAAGAGTTGGTAAAGGACAAATCGATCGAGGCGGTGTTCGTAGCCACCGATGCCCCGAGTCACGCTCAACATTGCATGGAGGTGCTAAACCATGGCAAGCACGTAGCCAGTGCGGTACCCGCCGTCTTTGGTTCCCTGGAGCAAGCAGAAGCTTTGTTTCAAACCGTCAAACGCACCGGGCTTAAATACATGATGTTCGAAACTTCCTGCTTCCATGAGAATCTGCACGCCATGCGGGAAATTTACCGGGCGGACGGCTTTGGACCGTTGGTTTACAGCGAGGGCGAGTATTACCATTACATGGAGCAGCCCATCGACTCGTGGAAAGGCTGGCGGGTCGGTCTCCCCCCACAATTCTATCCCACACATTCAAATGCCTATTGCCTCGGGGTGAACAACGCCAGCTTTACGGAGGTTTCCTGCCTGGGCATGCCAAGCCGATTGGAGCATTTGCAACCGGCCCATAATCTCTACAAGAATCCCTTTGGCACCGAAATCGCCCTGTTTCGAACCAGCGAAGGGGGCATGGCACGGATGGCAGTGAGTTGGGACACGCCAGGGTTCAGTGGCGAAATGGGACGTGTACGCGGCCGACGCGGCACGTTCTACGAAAAATATGAAGGATTGGAAACCAAGCACATCGACGTGAAACGCCCGCCTCTGCCTCCCAAGGTCGAAGGCGGTGGCCATGGCGGTTCGCATGGGTATTTGATGGACGAGTTTGTCACTGCGGTGCTGTCCGACCGCGTGCCGCTCGTTAACATCGCGCTGGCGCTGAATCTAACCGTAAGTGGCATCGTCGCCCACCATTCTGCGATAAGAGGCGGCGAGTTGCTCAAAATCCCTCAATACAAAATGTGGAGTTGACCCGCGCTACCCGCAGGCCGTGAATCCAATGACTAGGCGCGCTTGCGCTGTGCTTGGCCACGAGTAATTCACACCGATCAACATGAAGACCAACGCGACGCGCCTCCTGGAAAAGGCCGGGATTGCCCATACCCTCGCTCATTACGAGGTGGATCCCAACGACCTGAGCGCGCCAAAAGTGGCGGCCCAAATCGGGATGCCCGCCAACCAGGTCTTCAAGACTCTGTTGGCCAAAGGCAACGTCACCGGACTGCTCTTTGCGGTGCTGCCGGGTGATCAGGAACTGGACCTCAAAGCGTTGGCCCGCGTCTCTGGCAATCGCAACACCGAATTAATGCCAGTAAGCCAATTGCAGGCCCTCACCGGTTACATTCGCGGGGGCGTAACCGCCCTGGCCGCAAAAAAGTCTTATCCGGTATTCTTGGACAGCTCCGCTTTGCAGTACCCGGTCATCGCCGTCTCAGCCGGTATTCGTGGCACCCAGATCGTATTGGCACCCCAGGATTATCAGCGGGTGACAGCGGCGCAAACAGGCATCCTCACCAGATCCGCACCATCGTCCGCCCCTTCGGAAGAATCACCTGCCCCTGAATAGCCCTGGTCCAGCCGCCGAGAATGCGGCACCGGACACTTTCCCGCATCCCAATTGGCTGTCTGGCCACGCTCAAGCCTTCCGAGAAAGCTGCGCGCGCGCCAAAGCGCAAACCTCATATCTACGTATCAAGATACATTGATTTTTAACTTGAAGATCCCCACCGTCCCGGCTATGCTCCTTGCGGTCGACGACAAAGTAATTATGGAATCGCAAATCGAAACTGAACTTAAGTCCCTGCTGTCCAAGCGAATCGTAATCCTGGATGGGGCCATGGGCACCATGATCCAGCGTGCTGATTTGACGGAGGCGGACTTTCGCGGTGAGCGTTTTGCGGCTTGGGAAGGTGATCTAAAAGGGAACAACGACCTCCTGAACCTTACCCGTTCCCAATTAATCCAGGAAATCCATTTGGCCTACCTGGAGGCCGGAGCGGATATCATCGAGACCAACACGTTTAATTCCACCTCCGTCTCGCTCGCGGATTACAAACTCGAAGGCTACACACATGAAATAAACCTCGCTGCGGCCAGGAATGCGCGCGCGGCGGTCGAGGCTTTCCAGCAGCGAAACCCGGGCCGGAGCTGTTATGTGGCCGGGGCACTTGGACCCACGAGCAAGACGGCTTCCTTGTCGCCCAACGTTCAGGATCCCGGCTTTCGCGCCATCACCTTTGACCAACTCGTCAACGCCTATACTGAACAGGCCCGGGGCTTGATGGAAGGTGGCGTGGATCTGTTGCTGGTAGAAACGGTTTTTGACTCGCTGAACTCCAAGGCGGCATTGTTCGCTATCGAGAAGTTGTTTGATGAGACCGGGCGGCGGGTGCCGATCATGCTCTCCTTCACCATCACCGATTTGAGCGGGCGCACGCTCTCTGGCCAGACGGTGGAAGCCTATTGGAATTCGGTCAGCCACGTGAATCTGCTCAGCGTCGGCGTTAATTGCGCGCTCGGGCCGAAGGAAATGCGCCCCTTCATCGAGGAGTTGTCACGGATCACCGACCGATTTGTCAGCGCGTATCCGAACGCGGGCCTGCCGAATCCGATGCTGCCGACCGGATTTCCTGAAACGCCGGAATCGCTGGCGCCGCAATTGCGGGAGTGGGCGGTCAACGGGTGGTTGAATATCGTCGGGGGCTGTTGCGGCACCACCCCCGAGCACATTCGCCAGATCGCGCTGGCGGTGCGCGACCTGCCCCCGCGCCGATTGCCCCAACCACCGCCATGGACAAGGCTGAGCGGTCTCGAACCTTTGACGCTCCGGCCGGCCACCAACTTTGTAAACATCGGCGAGCGCACCAACATCACCGGTTCGCCCAAGTTCTCCAAATTAATCCTGGCGGGCGATTACGAAGGCGCACTCAGCATCGCCAAGCAACAGGTGGAAAATGGCGCGCAGATCATCGACGTGAACCTCGACGAGGGCCTGCTCGATTCCGAAAAGGCCATGACCAAATTTCTGAACCTGGTGGCGGCGGAACCGGACATCGCGCGCGTCCCGGTCATGATCGACAGCTCCAAGTGGTCGGTGCTGGAAGCCGGGCTGAAATGCCTCCAGGGTAAAGGCGTTCTCAATTCCATCAGTCTCAAGGAAGGGGAAGAGAAGTTCAAAGCCCAGGCCCACCTGGCCCGGCGCTATGGGGCGGCGGTGGTGGTGATGGCCTTCGACGAAAACGGACAGGCCGACAATTTCGAGCGTAAGATCCAGGTCTGCGAACGCTCCTATCGAATCCTCACGCGGGACGTGGGTATTCCGCCGCAGGACATCATCTTCGACCCGAACGTGCTGACGGTGGCGACCGGCATCGAGGAGCATAACAATTACGCGGTAGACTTTATCCGCGCCACCCACTGGATTAAGCAAAACCTGCCCGGTGCGCGTGTCAGCGGGGGGATCAGCAATATCTCGTTTTCCTTCCGCGGCAATAATGTGGTGCGCGAGGCGATGCACTCGGCCTTCCTGTTTCACGCGATCAAAGCGGGCCTGGACATGGGCATCGTGAACGCCGGGATGCTGGAGGTTTACGCCGAGATTCCAAAGGACCTGCTGGAGCTGGTCGAAGACGTGCTGCTCAACCGCCACCCCGACGCCACCGAACGCCTCGTGAAATTCGCGGAAAGCGTTAAGACGCGGAAGAACCTAGATCCGCTCGAGGAGGAAGCCTGGCGCAAAGGCACGGTCGAGGAACGCCTCGCCCATGCGCTCGTCAAAGGCGTGGCCGACTTTATCGAGGCGGATACCGAAGAGGCGCGGAAGAAATATGACCGCCCCCTTTCCGTCATTGAGGGCCCCCTCATGGCGGGCATGAATATCGTCGGCGATCTTTTTGGCTCGGGAAAAATGTTCCTGCCCCAGGTGGTAAAAAGCGCGCGGGTGATGAAGAAGGCGGTGAGCTACCTGCTGCCGTTCATGGAGGAGGAGAAGCGCATTTCGGGCAGGCACCAGGCGCAGGGGCGAGTGCTGCTGGCCACCGTCAAAGGTGATGTGCATGACATCGGCAAGAACATCGTCGGCGTCGTGCTCGGCTGCAACAACTACGAGGTCATCGACCTCGGCGTGATGGTGTCCTCCGAAAAAATCCTGCAGACTGCCCGCGAAAAAAATGTGGACTTGGTGGGACTTAGCGGACTGATTACGCCTTCCCTCGATGAGATGGTGCATGTGGCGAAGGAAATGGCGCGAGAAGGCCTGACCATGCCGTTACTGATCGGCGGCGCCACCACGTCGAAAGCGCACACTGCCGTCAAGATCGCTCCCGGACGCCCAAATCCCGTGGTGCACGTGCTCGATGCTTCTCGAGCGGTGACGGTGGCGGGAAGCCTGTTGTCCCAGGAACAAAAGCCAGCCTTTCTGGAGCAGCTCAAAAAGGACTACGAACGCGCACGTCAGCAGCATGCCAATCTGCGCGCCACTCCGCTGCTCACCCTGGCCAAGGCCCGCGAACGACGCCCAATCTTCGACTGGGCCAGCACGGATATCCCCCAGCCGGCTTTCACCGGGCTGAAGTTCCTGAGCACCGATCCGCAGGCGCAGACCGATGACCGGCATATCCGCATCCGGCTCGCGGACTTGCTCCCCTTCATTGACTGGTCTCCGTTCTTCCACACCTGGGAAATGCGTGGCCGTTACCCCGCCATCCTGGAGAATCCGGAAGCCAAAAAGCTCTACGCGGATGCGTCCCGGTTGCTGGACCAGATTGTGCAAAACGGCGAACTGGTCGCGCGGGGAGTTTTTGGTTTCTTCCCCGCCAACTCGTCCGGGGACGACGTCGAGCTCTATAGCGACGCTTCCCGCTCGAAGGTACTGACGACCCTGCATTTCCTGCGCCAGCAAATGGTCAAACCGTCGGATCAACACAACCATTGCCTGGCGGATTACATCGCGCCCCGCAACGAAGCGGGCGGGAGACTGGATTACCTGGGCGCATTTGCCGTCAGCGCCGGCTTCGGCACCGAGAAATTATGCCGCCGTTTCGAAGCGGACCATGATGACTACAATTCCATCATGACCAAGGCCCTGGCCGATCGCCTGGCTGAAGCCTTTGCGGAATTCCTGCACCAGCGAGCCCGCGTCGCCTGGGGATTTGGTCAGAATGAAAACCTCACTGCCGACGACCTCATCCACGAACGTTACCGTGGTATCCGGCCCGCCGCAGGGTATCCTGCCTCCCCGGACCATACGGAGAAACGGACGCTGTGGGAACTGCTCGAGGTGGAACGGCATACCGGGATCAAGCTGACTGAAAGCTGCGCCATGTGGCCCGGCGCGAGCGTCAGCGGCTTATATTTCGCCCACCCGGAAGCGAAGTACTTTGGCGTCGGAAAAATCGACCGCGACCAGGTGCTGGACTACCAAGCCCGCAAACAGATGGATTTGCCGACCGTGGAGAAATGGCTGGGGCCGTGGCTGAACTACGATCCTGAAGCCGCGGCAACCTCCCCCGCCCCCGCCTGAGATGGTCCCGCTGGGGCTTGGGCTGCATTTTTGGTTTGGAAGCTATAAACCTGCCACCCTTCCGGCGCTTGGGAATCGCGCGTTTCGTGATATAGTTGAACACTTCCGTGCTTGTGCCCCGGGGGGGGGCTATGCAGTCATACCCGTGGAAAGTAATGTTGAGACAAAGCGTGCCCTGAGCCATCGCCCCCGTGGCGACCGGCGGTGACACGAGCAGGAAGCTCGAACGCGTTGCCCCGCACCCCAAGCTCCGGCAGGAGCGCCATGTGTATAATGCAGCGATCCCCGTTGCGGAGCTCATCTACTCGCGCCCCAGCTCCGGCAGGAGCGCCATGTGTATAGCCACAAAACCCAAATATTCATTTTCCCCAGCCCCAGGGGGGCGGCATAGTGGTGAATATATGGCTAATACCTATACCCAAATTTACATCCAGGTCGTCTTCGCGGTTCTTGGGCGCCAGAATCTCATTCACCAGGAACGACATCGGCGCTACGCATTGGTTTTTGGTTGTGAATAAGTTTGTGAACAAGTTTGTATAACTTTTTAGAGTAGCCACCCGAGTTTTCGCTTAAGGTGCCTGGAAATTCTTCTCGGAGTCAAAGAGAGGAAGGTCCAATTGCTTCGGAAAAGCAATGGGTAGTCTTTAGGGGTTCGATTATGGACAAATTCAATTTGGATCTAAATGACGCGCTGGTGCTCAAGCGTGCTGAAATGTGGCTCGAGGTGGGCCGGCCCATGTTCGCGCTGCAGGAATTCAAGGGCTTGAACACGTCTTCCCGAACCCATCCCTGGGCGGTCCAAATTTTGGCGGCCATTAGCGCCACCAGTTACCGCCTCTCCGCCGCCGAAGTCCAGGTTCAAGGCCGAGTGATCAACCTCGCCACCATTCCCCCGATGGCTCCCAGCACCGCGGCGACCAGCATTCCGATCAGCAGGTGAAAGAACACGCCCCCGAGGTAATCCTGCATAATGAACGCCCGCAGATCGGTCATGCCGCTGCGCTTGAAATCCTCAAACACCTGGTCAGCGGCCAGCACCTGGTCCTGCCGAACGGTCCCCCAAAAGGCATAGTAGGTGGACAAGAGTCCAGCCACCCAGATTAACGAACCCGAGAGCGCGGTCCAGATCGCGGTCAGCATTCCTTTACCAACCGAGCTCGTTTCACGCCCGCCCTTTAATCCGGCGAGAAAGAGCAGCAGGAACATGCCGCCAAATTCCAGGTAGGCCAGGCGCTCGTTCCCTTTGCTGTCGGGCAACGCCAGGTATTCAAACAGCATTTCCGCCACAAAAAGAATCCCCAGCACCAAACCGAACCGGCTGCCGAGGAGCGGGATTTCTGGGTTTTTCGCAAAGGTCGAACGCCACCCCCACCACCCCAGAGCGGCGTAGGTGGCCAACATGATGAACGCGGCCATGACCGCCAGCCAACCCTGCCGAAACGTCCCGACCGTGCCAGGTGCCAGGAAAAGCCCCAATAAGACCAACACCACATCGAAGATCGCCAGCCCGACGATTGCGCCGCGCGCGGCACGGACATTACGGAAGGGCCGGTCAGTCGTAGTCATGTGCTCGCGGGGAACGTGCCCTTAATCCGAGCCGAACGCCAGCCTATACACCTCTACCGACGTCACCTGTGGGCAGAGAGGTTCCAGAGAGCCTACCGGGCTTTGACAGACGCGCCTCCGCAATCTTTGGGATGCAGCAGAGCTTGTTTTTTGGCATTTGGCTAATAAACTAAAGGTATGAAGAACGATGTCGTTGCAGTGCAAATTCGCGGGATTCTTCCCGCCAATAGCGGCTGCGCGGTTTTTATCGGCAATGATGAAAAGGTCTTCGTGATCAACGTCGAGCCGAACATGGGCAACATCATCGGAATGTTTCTCCGCCAGACTCCCAAGGAGCGCCCGCTGACCCACGACCTCATTCAAAGCATTTTCAAAGGGTTCGGCATCACTGTCGAACGCGTGGTGGTGACGGAGTTGCGCAATTCCACGTATTTCGCTCGATTGGTCCTGCTCCAGCAAAATGAGTTGGCCCGCAAGATTGTGGAGATTGACGCCCGCCCGAGCGACTGTCTGGCGCTGGCCACCGCCCAGAAGAAACCCATCTTTGTGGCCGCCAGCTTGTTTGAACAGGTCGAGGACATGAGCGAGGTCCTGGAACGCATCAACGAGTCGGGGACGGAGCCGGAGTAGTCCTTCATGCCCCCCACGGCCGCCAGGCAACCCGCTCCATTGGCTTTAATTTGCGGGGAAGATGAATTCGCCGTCAAGCAGCGGGCTCGCGAGCTGCATGCCCTTTGGACCCAGGAATTGGGGGGCATGGATCATGAAACTATCGATGGTGCGGCGGGCAATTCCCGTGAGGCCCTCGAAGCCCTGGGCAAGCTGCGCGAAGGCCTCCAAACCCTGCCCTTTTTCGGCTCGGGCAAGGTCATTTGGCTGAAGAACTGCACTTTTCTTGGCGATGATCGGACGGCCTCGTCTGCGGCCGTCACCGAGGCGTTGGCCGGGCTGGCCGACGAACTCAAGTCGTTCTCCTTTCAATCCGTCCGCTTGCTCATCAGCGCCGGAAAGGTGGACAAGCGCAAAACCTTTTTCCGGACGCTGGATAAAATGGGCTACGTGGAGAATTTGTCCGGTTGGTCCCTGGACGACCGGGACTGGGCAAGCCAGGCTGAGGCCTGGGGGCGGCGAGCCCTGAAGGAGCGGGGTAAGACCATCTCAGATTCCGCCCTGGCGGAGTTGGTGGCCCGGGTGGGCCCGCACACCCGCCAACTCGACATGGAAGTGGAGAAGGTCTCGCTGTATGTCGGCGAACGCCTGGAGATCGACCTTCGCGACGTCGCGGCCGTTTGTGCAAAGAACAAAAGCGCACGGGCATTTGCCCTGGGGGACGCGCTTGGCGACAGGGATTTGCCACGACTGCTGCGCTGCCTGGACGAGGAACTGTGGGAGGTCAAGCTGGATCCGAACAAGAGTGAAATCGGTCTGCTGTATGGCCTGATCTCCAAAGTGCGCTCCATGATCCTGTTAAAGGAAATGGTGCGGGAAGGCTGGATCCAGGGTGAGGGAGATTTCAACCGGTTCAAAACCCAATTAAGCCGGGTGCCTGCCGACCAGATGCCACAGGACCGGAAGTTCAATCCGCTGGCCATCAACCCTTACGTGCTTTTCAAGGCTTTGTCCCAAGTAAAACGCTACAGCCAGGCGGAATTGGTTCGGGCCATGGACCTGCTGCTCCAGTGCAATCGGCGGCTGGTCTCCAGCGGACTTGAAGAGGCGCTGGTATTGCAGCAGACTTTAGTACAGATTGTTAGCTGAAACCACATGAGCGCGCCGGCTGCCAAAATGTCCATCTACCCAGGCAAAGAATTTGCCTGCATCAAGATCAGCGGCCGCGCCACGTTCACCTCGAGCATCGACCTCAAAACCGTCATCTCCGAGCTCCACCAAAAAGGCTATACCTGGTTTGTGCTGGAATTGTCCGAGTGCACCTTGATGGACAGCACGTTCCTGGGCGTCCTGGCGGGATTCGGGCTACGGATGGGGTCGCCGTCTGCCAATGTCGCGGCGCCGGTGATCGAGCTGCGTAATCCCAACGCCCGAATCACGGAACTGCTGGAAAGCCTGGGGGTGCTCGATTTGTTCCGGATCGATCACGGCAAACCAAGCTGTACCGCGGCCGGTGGTGAACACGTCCCGCATATCCCCGCCACCACCACCCGTGAGGAGGTCACCCGCGCGTGCCTCGAAGCCCACGAGGCCCTCATGGACCTTAATCCCGCCAACATCGCCAAGTTCAAAGATGTGACCCAATTCATGGCCGAAGACCTGAAGCGGATGAAAGAAGCTGCGGAGCTGAAGCGGGTGAAAGAAAAGGCTTAAGCGGGGTTAGAAGCAGAATTTCTCAGAATTAGCGGGCGGAGAAGGTTTTACCTTTGACTTATTGGGGGTAAATTTATATTAACTCTTTCTGTAAGAGCAGCCGCTGGCCGCCCCCCAGGGAGTTTCACAAGCCGCCGGCTGTGACGCAGAGATGTACCGTTTTGACAAACAATGGCGCCGGCCCCCCGGCCCCGGCGGCAGGTAAAGCGCACCGATGGCTGACAAGCTTCAATTACAGCGCTTTGAGCTGAAGTATCGTGTGACCCACACTACGGCGCTGGCTATTCGCGAATTCGTAAGCAGTTACCTGGTGCTCGACGAGTTCAGCGCGGATAAGCCCGAGTTTTCCTACGCCAACTACAGCCTTTATCTCGATTCCGACGATTACCAACTGTATTGGGATGTCATCAACGGCAACATGAACCGCTACAAGCTGCGGTTGCGCTATTACGATGACCTTCCACATTCGCCGGTATTCTTCGAGATCAAACGGCGCTCGGACAATGCCATCCTGAAAAAGCGGGCGGCCGTCCGCCGCGAAGCGGTGCCATTGCTCCTGGCCGGACAACTGCCCGAACCGGGCCATCTCCTCTCCACCAAGGCGGAATATTTGAGTGCCGTGCAGCATTTCTGCCGGCTGATGCACGACATTGGCGCACGCCCGCGCACGCGCGTGGGCTACCTGCGCGAGGCCTGGGTCAGTCAGCACGACAACTCGGTGCGGGTCACCCTCGACCGGCAGATTCGAAGCAAGCCGCAACTTTCCTGGGAGTTGAGCACTGACTTCGAAGGCGGCGTGGCACCTTTTGAACCAGACGTCATCCTGGAAATCAAGTTTACCGCCCGGTTTCCCGACTGGTTGCGGGAACTGGTGCGCGCTTTCGGTGCCGTGCAGTGCGGCGCCGCCAAATACGCAGATGGCGTGGCGCTCATGCAAGGCTCGGAAATCACCGGGTTAAGCCCGGTGCGCGAGGATTTACTCGAAAAGTTTTTGAAACGACGACGGTTGGCCAAATCGGCTGATTTCGCAGCCGGCACAGCCAGTTTATTGACCAATGAATGATTTTTTCTCCACTTTCTTCAGCGCGGATTTTTCCGCTCAGCCGCTCAATGTCGAAGCGGTGGTTCTCGGCCTGTGTCTGTCCTTTCTGTGCGGCATGGTGATCTCCCAGACCTATATGGCCACCCACTCGGGGCTTTCCTATTCCCGGTCGTTCGTCAACTCGATGGTAGTCATCCCGATGATCGTGACGGTCGTCATGATGGTGCTGAACAACAACCTGGTCACCGCCTTCGGCCTGATGGCGGTGTTCGCTGTGGTGCGTTTCCGCAACGTGCTGCGGGACACCCTCGACACCAGCTACGTGCTCGCAGTGCTGGTCGTCGGAATGGCGAGCGGCACGCAACGGTTTTCGCTGGCCGTGGTCGCCACCGTCACCCTCGCGCTGGTGATGTTCTTCCTGCACTACACCTCTTACGGCACGCGCCAGCGGTACGACGTCATTCTCAATATGCATTGGTCGCGACCGCCCGCCGAATTACCAGACGTGGGCGGCATCCTGGATCGCCATGCGCGCAATGTGCATTGCGCCAGCCGCCGTTCCGGCGATGCCCAGGCGGGCACTGATCTCTCCTACCGCCTCTTGCTGCGCGATCCCGATCGCGTGGACGAATTGTTATTGGAACTGCGACAACTGGACGGCGTGTCCCGCTTGACCAGCCTCAAAGCCGAGCAGGAGTCAGAATTATGAAATCGGATCCGCTTTCCCCCATTCCGAGTCCCCTGTCCCACCAGTGGCGCCAGGTTCGCGTCAACCTGGTCCCGCCGGTCATCTTCCTGGCCGTGCTTTGCCTGACCGTCTGGCTTTGGGGTCGCAACCTGGCGAGCCCGGTCCTGATGGGGTCCGCGGAAGGCCAGGAGGCCGAAGTCGCCTCTCCTAAAGTGGGACGCCTGGCTCAACTGAACGTCAAGCTCTACCAGGAAGTCACCGTCGGCCAACCCATCGCGGTCATCGAGGCGGTCGATCCCGCCGTCCTCAGCAATAACCTGGCCGTCATTCGCGCGGAAATGGAATTAATCCGCGTCGAAGCCGGCTACCGCGCGGGGGATCGGGTTCGTTACTCACAATTCGAACTGGAATTTATGCTGCGCCGCGTGGACCTGGCGTTGCAGCGCCTCGCCATGCCGTTGGCCCAACTGGAATTGAGCCGGACGGAAGCGCTGCTCAAGGAGCAAATCGCCGCCCAAGCCGATTACGACATCGCCAAACTCAAGGCCGATCAGAGCGAGGCCCAGGTCAAAGAGACCGAACAAACCATCGCCGCCGCGGAAAAGTCGCTCTCCAAATTAAACCCGGAATTGGCGAATGAAGACGCGGCTTTCGTCCGGGCAAAACTCGCCATTCAAGAACAGAAATTACGCCTGGCCGAAGCGGAGTTTCATCCGATCGTTTTAACCGCCCCGATCTCCGGACGCATTAGCAAGCTCGCCAAACAGCCAGGCGCGACCGTCGCGGCCAACGAGGCCATCGTCACCATCGCCGATCCGAAAGTGGATCGGATTCTGGGCTTCATCGGCCAACCTCTGCGTCTGGAGCCAAAGGTCGGCACCACGGTGGAGATTCGCAGCCGGAACGCCAAACGCACTGTCGGCAAATCTCATGTCACCCATGTCGGGCCGCGAGTCGAGTTGTTCAACGCGCCGCTGCGCGTGCGCGGGATGGGCTCCGCCCAGGAGCGCGGTCTGCCCATTCTCATGGAAGTGCCAGCCGGGATGGAACTCCGCCCCGGCGAACTGGTGGACATTTTCTTCGTCAAAGACAGCTAATCCGCTGGGGCGCCTACCAGGGGCGCAAATTCCATTCTTGCAGCAGGTCCGCGGGTATCTCGCACAAAAACTGGGATGGACGCTGCATCGCTAATCCCATGCCGTCATACCCGGCGCGCGTGAGGGGATAAGTCAGATAAAGATCGTCCTTGGCCCGAGTGACGGCCACATAAAAGAGTCGGCGTTCCTCCTCCAGGGCATCCTCATCTCCGGTTTCAACCGATCGCGCTGAAGGAAACAAGCCGTCACAGAGCATGATCACGAAGACCACCTGAAACTCGAGGCCTTTGGCCTGATGAATGGTCGAGAGGCGCAGTTTGTCATCATCCTCCGACTGCGGTTCCGCTTCGGCTTCCACATTGGAAACCAGGGCGAGTTGGGCGAGGAAGTCCTGCAAACTCTCGAACTGGATGCTGTAGCTGGCTAGTTGCTTGAGGTCTTCCAGTCGAACCTGGTAATTCGGATAAGTCTCTTCCAGGTAATCCTCGTAACCCGCCTCAAGCACCAGTTCGATCATCCGGCTCGGCACACCGGCGACAGGCGCGGTCTCCAACTGGGACATCGTGGCCACATATTGCGCCCAAGCGACGGCCGTCTTCTTTCCGGCACACCCTCCCGCGGCTTGCAACGCACGGGCCACCGAGACGGGTGTGCCCGACGCCTCTGCGGCGCTCTGCTGTTCCAGGGCTACTTTATGCGCTTTCCAAAGCTTGTCCGCGCCTTTGTCCCCTACCCCGGGCAGCAATAGAGCCAATCGTTTAAAGCTCAGTTCATCGCGCGGATTCGCCGCCAACTTCAGGTATGCCGCCACATCTTTGATATGGGCTTGCTCGAAAAACCGCATCCCGCTGGTGATCGAAAAGGGAATTTGCCTCCGGGTAAGTTCCAGTTGCAGCTCGAGGGCGTGAAAGTGAGAACGATAGAGCACCGCCATTTCCTTGAGGCTGCCGCCCTCCTCGACCAACTCCAACACGCGCTGCGCGACGAAGGCCGCCTGCTGCGTGGTGTCGCTGCAAGCCACCAGCGCCGGCTTCTCCCCCGGCTTGCGCACCGGGGCCAGTTCCTTGGCAAATTGTCGAACGTTCCCTTTGATCGCCGCATTGGCCACCTCCAGGATCTGTGGAGTGCTTCGATAATTGGTTTCGATCTTGTAGATTTTGGCCTCCGGATACCGCGCCGGAAACTGCATGATATTGGCGTAATTGGCGCCGCGCCACGCGTAGATGCTCTGGGCGTCGTCGCCCACCACCGTCAAGTTGTGATGCCGCTCCGCCAGCAGGTCCACAATATCGCTCTGCAGCCGGTTCGTGTCCTGGTATTCATCCACCAGCACAAACTGAAATCGCCGCCCATATTCTTCGCGCACTTCCGAATGCTCGCGCAGCAACCGCAGCCATAATACCAGCAAGTCGTCAAAGTCCATCCCGCCGGTGGCTCGTTTTCGCTCCTGGTAGGCTTTGGCGACCGCTTGAATTTGGGGTGCCCAGCCGGAAAAATCTTCGTACTTGGATTCAAGCAGGGCCGCGACGCTTTGGCAGGTATTCGCGGCCATGGAAAAGATGCTCGCCAGCACCTGTTTCTTGGGAAAGTGCGCCGCCGTTTTGTCGATCCCGGCTTCGACCACGCAAGCCCCAATGAGTTGCTCCGCGTCTTCGCGATCCAGGATCGTGAAATCCCGCTGGTAACCCAGGAGCGGCGCGTGCTGCCGCAAAATCCGGTTTCCAATCGAGTGGAAGGTGCCCCCCCATAACTCGGGCAAGTCCTGCCCCAGCAATTCACTCACGCGCCGCATCATCTCGCGCGCGGCTTTGTTAGTAAAAGTCAGCAGCAGCAGACGGTCAGGGGGAATGCCTTGTTCCAACAAATAGGCGACACGGTAAGTCAGGGTACGGGTCTTGCCCGAACCGGCGCCGGCAATTACCAATGAGGGCCCCGGCACGGCGGTGGCCGCCGCATACTGCTGCTCGTTCAACTCCCGAGCATAGTCAATATGCAGTTGCACCGGCGGCCGAAACGGCCGCAATACATATTCCCGCGACATCGCCCGCCAAGATACAGATCAGGATCGAGCCCGTCCACACCCGGGCGCGCATCAAATCCAGCATCGGCGCACCGCCTGATGGGAACCCGTCCGTCTAATTGGCGGAATGGACTCTCAGGGCGCCCGGCGCCGAAATCTCCTGGAGGAAAATGAACACGCCCTTTTTGTTTCCGACCACGATGTCGGGCAGCCGGTCGTCATTAACGAAGCCGGTCATAACCTGGGTGCCCACGCCGGAATCATCGTCAATCCGGTAAGGGATGTACTCGGCCAACCCTTTGCCTGGGCGGGTGAGCTTGAACCAATACAGCACCGCGGCGCCGTTGGAATCCGGGTCCGGCCCGTTCTTGCCGTGCGCCCAATAGCGTTTGCCCGTCACGAGGTCCTTCAGCCCATCGCCATCGATGTCCACCAGGTCGATCGCGTGACCTTGTGAGAATTGCACCCCGTATTTGTTCGGGGTCGCGTCAGCGTTCAGGATGACGTGCTCGCGGAACGTAATTTCGCCATTCTCCCGAACCTGTTCGTGCCAGACGAGTCCGTAGCCATGCGGATTCAAAGTGCAGATGACGTCGTTCAACCCGTCACCATTCACGTCATACACCAGGATTTGTGCCGCACCCGGGCTGAATTTATACGGGTGCCGTTTCCAAACCGGATCGCCTTCGAGCGAGACGGGCTGCTCCCACCACGCGTCTTTGTCCAGCAAGTCAATCCGCCCATCCCCGTTGATATCGCCGTAGCCCAGGCCGTGGCTGTATTTCTGGTAATCGCTTTTCGGGCTCACCGCGTGGAAGGTCCAGGGATCGGCCGGGCGCTTCCAATCCGCCCGCACGTAACCCAGGTATCCCTTCGAGCAGCAGATCAATTCCGGTTTGCCATCGCCCGTGATGTCCGTGAACCCGGGCGACTCATTATCGAGCACATCAAAAATCTCGTGCCGCGTCCAATGCCCTTCCTTCCCGCGCGGGTTCTCATACCACGCCGTCGGCTGCCCCGGGTGCGGATATACAATCACGTCCGCCCAACCGTCGCCGTTAAAATCATAGGCGTAAGTAAGGAAGCAATCGGAGTACGCGTTCTGCTCTCCCAACGCGCCTTCCCAGCCAGGAACGACTTCCTCCGTGCCGTCCGCTTTCTTGCGCTTAAAACTGGCCGTGGCCGGGTAGATTTCGTGCCGCTTCTGAAAATCCGGTCCCTCATACCAGAACGGCCCGGACACGACGTCTTTTTTCCCATCGTGATTGAAATCGGCGAAGTCGGCGCCTTCGGCCCAAAATTCACGCGTGGCGGTGATTTTCTTGAAACGGATCGGGCTCGCGGCTGGCGGTGTCGAGGTTTGGGCCTCGGCCAGAACGGTGGCCGCGACCAGGGAGGCAAGGCAGAAGCAAATTCGGCTCATGCACGTATGCTGGCTAGCACAGCCCGGAGCGTCAAGCAGTCGTTGGCGATAGCGCCGGCTAAAACCGTGCACCGCCTCTAAATCAACGCGCCGACCCGATTGCCCCGGGTTTCTCCGGGCAACATCTCGTTTCGGTTCAAGTCCTCGGTTCAAGTATTTACTCGCGGCCTCGGCTCGGTTTATCCTAAAGCCATGATCTTAAACCTCAAATCGGCGATGCGCGTCGCCAAACTCTCCTTGTCCATCTTCGGCGCAGCGTTGCTGCTGGCGAGTCTTGCCCCTGCGAACGTCGCCGCTGCCGATCAATCGACCCCGACCCCAAGCGCCCTCGAATCCCAGCCTGATGGCTGGACGGACATCATGCCGCCAGCGGACCTGAAGGGATGGTACCGCGTGCCCGTGCCGCCTAAAGGCAACCTCGGCCGCGAGCAGTGGCATGTGGATTCGACCGGCAAAATCCTGGTCTGTGATGGCGACGGGGGACACGACATGCTCCTGCTGGACCAGGAGCTTGGGGACATCATTTTCCACTTCGAATTCCGTTACACCCGCGTGGAAGGCAAGTCCGGTTACAACAGCGGGGCCTATGTCCGAAATTCCAAAGATGGCGATGTCTGGCACCAGGCCCAATTCGGTGATGCCAAGGACGGCTTCCTGTTTGGCGCCACCCTCGACGCGGAAGGCAAAAAGAAGTCCTTCCACCTGGCGAAAGACGTGAAGGATATGCGCGTGAAACCCGCCGGGGAATGGAACACCTTCGAAGTCACCGCCCGCGGAAAATCACTCACCCTTTGGGTGAACGGTGCGGTGACCTGCCAGTTTAACGAATGCGGCGCGCCGCAGGGCCGCCTCGGGCTTGAAGGCGAAGGTTACCGAATTGAATTCCGCAACCTGAAATTCAAACGCCTATAATCCCCGACAACATCACCACTCCCGCAGCGCCGCCGCCGAATAACCTTCGCGCCGGCGCTTATTTCTTGGCCTTGGTCTCCTTGACCTCAACTTCCGTCGCCACCATCTGGTAGTAAATCGTCACCTTGGCTCCGACTTTCACTTCACCGGTAATTTTGGTTTTGCCGTCGCGAGCGACTTCCCACTTATCGTTCCCCTTTTGAACCACAATGGTGGTCGCGGTAACTTCGAGCACCGGACCAGTGACTTGATACGTCTTGGCATCGATGCCATATACCGAACTCGCGGCCAGGATTGCCGCTCCACAAATCAAACCTACCCAGGATCGTTTTGCGATTTTCATAATATTTGGTACTTACCTGCTTTGCCGAATGCCCCAATGATTTAGCGCACGCGTCATTGCGTGCCGGGGGCCGGGCTTGTTTCAAAACATCATACCACAGCGGCGCTTTGCGAACCAGCGGGAATCAGCTCTCGAAACCATCGCACTACGACCACGGCAAACCCGGCGAGGTTGAATTTCATGGACGGGCGATTACACTGCTCTGCGGATATGAGCGCGCCATCCCAAACCTCTTCCGGCACCAACCTGCTGCACAGCGTCAATCCCGCCACCGAAGAACTGCTGCGGCAGATACCCATGGATTCGCCCGATCAACTCGAGGCAAAATTGGCGCTATCCCGCGAGACCTTCGAGCGCTGGCACCGCACTCCCATCAAGGAACGCGCCGCCTGGCTCAACCGTGCGGCGGAGGTTTTGGAAAACGATGAGCCGGAATTGGGACGTTTAATGTCCCTGGAAATGGGGAAACCAATCACCGCCGCGCGGCAGGAGATCAGGAAATGCGCGCTGACCTGCCGCTACTACGCCGAGCACGGCGAAGCTTTTCTTCGCGATGAACGCATCGAAACCGACGGCGCCCGCAGCTTCATCAGATACCAGCCGCTCGGCCCCATCCTGGCCGTTATGCCGTGGAATTTCCCCTTTTGGCAGGTGTTCCGCTTCGCGGCACCGGCGCTCATGGCGGGGAACGTAGCCCTGCTCAAACACGCTTCGAATGTGCCCCAGTGCGCGCTGGCGATCGAAGGGGTATTCACCCGGGCGGGTTTCCCGGCTGGTGCTTTTCAAACCTTGCTCATCCCGGCCGGCGCGGTCGCGGACGTCATCAGCGACTCCCGGGTGCGCGCCGCAACTCTCACCGGCAGCCTGGCGGCCGGCGCCGCTGTGGCTGCGCAAGCGGGACGCCACATCAAAAAAACCGTGCTGGAATTGGGCGGCAGTGATCCCTTCATCATTATGCCCAGCGCTGATTTGCTCCACGCCACCGCCAATGCCGTCCGCGCCCGTACGATCAACAATGGTCAGTCCTGCATTGCGGCTAAACGGTTCTTCGCCCACCGCTCCATCTTCCCGGCATTTCAACAGGCGTTCACCTCGCGCATGGCCGGCCTTAAAGTGGGAGACCCGCTCGATCCGGCGACTGAAATCGGACCGCTGGCGACAGCGGCGGTGCGCGCGGACCTGGAACGGCAGATCCAGGATTCCGTGGCCATGGGAGCCCGGGTGGTTCTTGGTGGCCAACGCCTCGCAGGCCCTGGATATTTTTTCCCGCCGACGGTGCTCGACGAGATCCCGGCAAACTCCCCGGCGGCGCGCGAGGAACTGTTTGGCCCGGTCGCCGCTCTCTTCCCGGTGGACAACCTCAGTCAGGCACTCGCCCTGGCGAACGATTCCGACTTCGGCCTGGGCGCCAGCTTGTGGTCAAATGACACCTCCGAACAGGAATTGTTCATTGACCAAATCCAGGCCGGAGCCGCTTTCGTTAATGGAATGGTGGCCTCCGATCCACGGCTGCCGTTTGGCGGCATCAAGCAGTCCGGTTACGGACGCGAGCTCAGCTATCTCGGTCTGCGGGAGTTCGTGAATATCAAAACTGTTTGCCTCCACGAATTGCCGCCCGCCTTTTAGTCTTTTCCAATTCCCCGCCGTGGCCTATGGTCCCTCCCCATGCGACTGGTATTGATTTTGTTGGCCCTGGTCGGGATGACCCGGGCTGAGGCCCAAGCCCAAAAGGGAGGATCTCCGGAGGTCGGTCCTGATCGCAAAGTGACTTTTCGGTTGCGCGCCCCCAACGCGCAGAGTGTGAAGGTGCGCTGCGAAACCCTGCCGGAAACCGCCATGGTCAAAGATGCCGAGGGAGTGTGGTCCTTTACCACCGAACCGCTCGAACCGGATATTTATACCTACTCGTTCACGGTGGACGGCTTGCGAACCATCGATCTGGCCAATCCCCTGATGAAATACAACCTGCTGAACAGCGACAGCCAGGTCCACGTGCCCGGCCCGGCCTCGCTGCCCTGGGAGATCAACGACGTTCCTCGCGGCCAGGTTCATCACCACTTTTACCGCTCGGCCATCGCCGGGGAAGAACGCGATTTCTACGTGTACACGCCTCCCGGGTACGAGCCGGGCGCGCGGCGCAAATACCCGGTCCTTTACCTGCTGCATGGTTACAGCGACGACGCCTCGGCGTGGACTGCGGTAGGCTTGGCCCAGGTGATCCTGGACAACTTGATCGCGCGCAAGTCCGCGCGGCCGATGATCATCGTCATGCCACTCGGCTACGGCACCATGGAAGTGGTCCGCGGCGGCTGGGGCGGCCTCGGCCGGCGCGAGTTGTGGCAGGAAAACATGAGCAAGTTCAAGGACGTGCTCCTGGGCGAGATCATGCCCCAGGTGGAGCGGAATTATCGCACCGCAAATTCCGCCAGGGATCGCGCGATCGCGGGATTGTCCATGGGCGGCGCGGAATCCCTGCTGATCGGGTTGAACACGCTGGACCGGTTCCAGTGGGTGGGCGCCTTCAGTTCCGGGGGCCTGCGCGCGGATTTCGACCAGGCCTTCCCACGCTTGAGTTCCACCGCCAATGCTCAACTCCGGCTCCTCTGGATTTCCTGCGGTCGGGAGGATGGATTATTCAAAGCCAACCAGCAGTTTGTCGATTGGCTGTCCTCTCGGAATATCCAGCACTCCTGGAACCCGGCACCGGGCGGTCACAATTTCCGTTTCTGGCGCCGCAACCTGGCCGAACTGGCGCCTTTGCTCTTTGTCGAAAAACGCTGATTGTTTCAGTTTCGAAAAACGCTGGTCACTTCACTTTGGCATGGATTCAAAAGTACTGATTGATGGGCTGTTGATGTACATCGGACTGGTGGTGCTGCTCACCTTCCATGAGTTTGGGCACGCCTGGATGGCCTGGAGATGCGGCGACGACACCGCTCGCCTCCAAGGCCGGGTTTCACTGAATCCGCTAGTTCACATCGACCTTGTCGGCACGGTGATTTTGCCACTGGCGATGATCTTCCTTTCCCCGAGCATTGGTCGTTTTCTGGTAGGCTGGGCGAAACCGGTGCCGGTGAATCCCTCGAACCTGCGCAACAAAACCATGGACGACATCCTGGTCACGCTCGCTGGGCCGTGGATGAACCTGTTATTGGCGGTAGTGTTGCTGGGACTGGCGAGAGTCGCGATGGCGGCGGATTCCCCCAGCGCGGTGGAACTATGCGGGAGCATGGCCCGGCTCAGCCTGGTGCTGTGTTTCTTCAACCTCCTGCCCATCCCGCCGCTGGACGGCTCACAGGTCGTCCGCGCGCTGACCGGAATGAGCTATGAAACCTACCACAACCTGGCCCGCTACGGCTTCCTGGTACTCATCCTGGTGCTGCAAATCCCGTTCGTGCGCGGGCTCCTCAGCCTGGTAACCAACACCTCGTGGCGCATCATCGCCGGTTGGATGGGGGTCAGTCCCTAGTATTGACAAGTTAGCAAAAACAGTTATCCAAATCAGTTTGAATAACTGTCAATACCAAGGACTGACCCCAAGGAGATCCTTACCCGCGCAGCGCCGCCAGGTCTTCCTTACGCTGGCGTAGGCTGCGGAAAAATTCATAACCTTCCCGGCACCGACGCACGAGCACATCCTTGTCCTCCAGCATCGTCTTGATGATGCGCAGAATGGGCTTGGGCCGGAGATAATAGGCCCGATAAAATCGATCCACCGCCTCAAAGATCTCGTCTTTGCTCAAGCCCGGATATTCCAGCGCGCTCTGCTGGAAGCCGTCGAGTTCGACCAGGTCGGTCTTGTCTTTCTTGGTGAACCACCCGTTCTGGCGAGCCATCTCGTACAACTCGGTGCCCGGATACGGCGCCGCGAGCGAAACCTGCAGGCTGAACACATCCAGTTCCTGGGCGAAACGGATGGTGTTTTCGATGGACTGCGGGGTCTCCACCGGCAAGCCCAGAATAAAGGTGCCGTGGATCACCACGCCGGCCTTATGGCACGAGGTCGTGAACCGGCGCATCTCGTCCATCGTGACGCCTTTTTTGATGCGCGTCAGGATGTCGTCGTTGCCGCTTTCGTAACCGACCAGGAAGAGCCGAAGACCGGAGTCCTTGAAGGACTTGATGGTATCGTAATCGAGGTTCGCGCGGCTGTTGCAGCTCCAGGTGAGCCCGAGCGGCGCCAGTTTCTTGGCGATCTCGCGAGCGCGCGGCAGATTTGCGGTAAAGGTGTCGTCATCGAAGAAGAACTCCTTCACCTGCGGAAAGAGCTTCTTCATGTAAGCCATCTCGTCCGCAACATTCTGCGGAGAACGCACGCGGTATTTGTGACCGCCAATGGTCTGCGGCCACAGGCAGAACGTGCATTGGGCGGGACAGCCACGCCCGGTGTACAGGCTGACGTAAGGGTGCAACAGGTAGCCGATGAAATACTTTTCGATCTGGAGATCGCGCTTGTAGACATCCGCCACCCAGGGCAGCGAATCCATGTTCTGGATCATCTCGCGCTCCGGATTGTGCTTGATCTTGCCATAGGCATCCCGATAGGACAGGCCGTTGATCGTGGCGAGCGGGCGGCCTTCAGCGACTTCTTTGCAGGTGAAGTCAAATTCCTTGCGCCCCACCCAATCGATGGCCGGCGAGGCCTTCAGGGTTTCGGTGGGCAGCACCGCGGCGTGAGCCCCGACGAAGCCGATGGTGGTCTCGGGCCGGTTCTTCTTGATGGCATCGGCCACCTTGCAGTCGTTCTTGAGCGACGGAGTGCTGGTATGGATGATCACATGATCATAGCCCTTGGCGCGCTCCAGGCATTCCTTGATGTCGATATTGTGCGGCGGGCAATCCAGCAAGGTCGCACCTGGCACTAAGGCGGCCGGTTGCGCCAGCCACGTGGGGTACCAGAAGCTGGTGACTTCGCGCCTCGCCTGATACCGCGAACCGGCACCGCCATCAAAGCCGTCAAACGAAGGTGGAGAAAGAAACAGGGTTTTGCTCACAATTCAGTGCTGGTCTGGTTAAAAAATTGAGGCCTCCTGGCTGCAGGCGCGGACACCACCCACGGCGACCCGGGCCGGTATCATTTGCCGTTTCGAATTTTCGCCAGCAAATCGTCCCGCTGCGAAGTGTCCCCGCTGCCACAGCCGCCGCCATTGCCATTTGCGGGTTCGTCGTGGCCGTTATTCTGGAAGGCCGATTTTGCTCCCTTGAGCCCGTTGTTGACCGCCGCTTTGGCCTCCGCCAGGTGGCCTTTACCAACGCTCGCACCATTGAAGGCAACGACTTTCGCTCCCTCAACGGACGGCGCGGGCCGCGGCCAGAAGTTGTAGCGGAAATTCTTCCAATTATCGCCGGCCTTATAGTTGGTGCCCAGCGCGCCGCTCGGATCGTAGCCGCAATGCACCATGCAATTCTCGCAGCGGGAATCGCGCGCCACCCCGTCCACCACCCCGTATTTGTTCCAATTCACCTGGTCCAGCATCTCCTGATAGCGGGGATAGTGTCCGTCGGTGATGAGATAACACGGCGCTTTCCAGCCGCGTATATTGCGCGTGGGAATCGCCCAGGCGGTGCAGGTCAAATCGCGTTTGCCCGCCAAAAATTCCTGGTAAACCGGCGTGCCAAAAATCGTGAACTTCTCGCCCCACTCCTGGATGCGCGCGAATTTCTCGCGCGTCATCGCGCGGGTCAGGAAAAAGTCTTCCGGCTTTCTCCCCAGGCGCTTCACCATGTCCTTCTTCGCGGCGTCGTAGTCGTAACCGGGCGAAATGGTATGGCCGTCCACGTTCATCGAGGAGAAGAACTGGAACATCTGCTCGATTTCCTTGACGTCGGTCTCGCGATAGACAGTGGTATTGGTCGCCACCTGGTAGCCGAGGATTTTCGCCATTTTGATGGCTTCGACGCATTCCTTGAACACGCCCTCTCGTTCCACAATCAGGTCATGGGTGTATTCGAGACCGTCCACGTGCACGTTCCAATACATCCATTTCGTGGGCCGAATCACGGGCCGCCCCTCGCTCTTGCCCTGGCGGATGGTCTCAGCTTCCTTATCCGTGATCAGCTTTTCGCTCAGCAACCGGCTCAGAGTCGCTTCCTGGCTGGGAGTATAAATGGCGGCGAGGTAATCCCGCATCTTCTTGCGCATGAACACGCCATTGGTGCAAATGTAGACGATGCGGCGCTGGGCCAGCAGGCCAGCGGTCAACTCCTCAATCTTCGGGTAAATCAACGGTTCGCCGCCGCAAATGGAAACCATCGGGGCGTCGCATTCCTGGGCTGAACCCAAACAATCCTCAAGGCTCATCATGTCCTTGAGACTGGTGGAATACTCGCGGATGCGGCCACAACCGGTGCAGGTCAGGTTGCAGGTATGGAGGGGTTCGAGCTGTAAAACTAGCGCAAATCTTGGAGTACGGCGCAGTTTATGCTTTACGATATGACGGGCAATTTTAACCGTCAGGGCCAATGGAAACCGCATAGGCGATCAGGATTGAACCAAATTGCCGCCAGCCTCGGTTTGAGGCAGGGTTTGGTCCGGAAGAACCGGCTTAGGTGGATCACATTTCATGATCCCAGGCAGGAGAAAAGTAGCTGGTGACACACTCTTGGTTACATTGACACCGCTGCACCCGGTCAAGATGACCAGGAAAAGCGGCAGAATGCACAGACCGGCTTTTTTCCAATTTGATGTCACTGCTGGAGCATTATAAATTGATATAGGGGTAATGCAACTGGTATTTTTCACCAGCCCCGGGCGTTGCGAAACAGTTTTTGTCCGTAACGGGATTTTGTATTTGAACATGAATAACTTACAGAGATGGCTAATGCTGCTGGGCTTGTTTGGCGCCATCTCATCATTTGGCGACGATAACACCCGGCAGTATGCCGCGCACGCGCAGACCGAGCTGGCCGCCGCGTCTTCCCGCTCCCAGTCAGCTCCCGACTCCCTCGAAGCCGCCTGGCGCCTGGCCCAGACTTGCTTTGATGCCGGGGAATTCTCGACCAACAATGCCGAGCGGGCCGCCCTGGCCAACCGCGGGATCGAAGCAGCTAAATCAGCCATCCGGCTGAACGACGATTCCGCCGCCGCCCATTACTACCTGGGGATGAATCTGGGACAATTGGCGCGCACCAAATCCCTCGGCGCCCTTAAACTGGTGGATCAAATGGTGGTCGAATTCTCACGCGCGCTGGCACTGGACGATCACTTTGATTATGCCGGTCCCGAGCGCAATCTCGGCCTCCTCTATCGGGACGCACCGGCCATCGGCAGCGTGGGCAGCCGCACCAAGGCCCGGCATCACCTGCAGCGCGCGGCGCTCCTCGAACCGGATTATCCCGAGAACCGGCTTAACCTGGTGGAAACCTATTACCACTGGGGAGAGTACGAAGCCGCACGAAAACAACTCAGTACACTAATGGGCCTGCTGCCCGCCGCCCGGCAAAAACTGACGGCGCCCGGCCTCGCTCCGGCCTGGTCGGATTGGGACGCCAGGATCAAGACCCTGAACACCAAGTTGAATGAGCCGCTCAAAAAGCTGACCGCACCGTCACAACGCTGACTCAGCCGTCGCCCCCTCTTTCCCCCCGCCCCCTCACAGCGGCACGACTTTTATCCAATTCGTGTCCCCGAATTTTTCGCGGAATTCCCCGGCCAACCGATGCGCTTCTTGAAGATTCTCCGCCAGCGCGAATGTCGTGGAACCACTGCCGGACATCAGCGCACCGATCGCCCCGCGTTCCTTTAAGAACTCCTGGAACAAAGCCAGGATGGGATACTTGTGCAGCGCCGGGGCTTCGAGGCTGTTGAAAAGCAGGTTCCCGGCGGCGCGCAACTCGCCGGCACGCAAGCTATCCGCCAGCGCTTTGGCCCGGCCCGCTCGGCCATGCAACGCCTCCGGAAAATGAGCGAGTTGCTGATAGGCCCACGGCGTCGAAATTCCAAACCCGGGATGGATCAGGACCAGGGCCGTCTGCTGCAACGCCGCGAAAGCCTCGATGGGTTGGATGATTTCCCCCCGCCCCGTCGCCAGCGCCGGTTGCTCCTGCAGAAAGAAAGGGATATCCGACCCCAAGGTACAAGCCAGCTCGTGCAGCCGAGCCCGACTCAGCGGCTGGCCAAAAAGCTCGTTCAACCCCAGCAGCGCCGACGCCGCGTTGCCACTGCCGCCACCCAACCCGGCGGCCATCGGAATGCGTTTTTCCAGGTGAATCCGCACCCCGGCTTTGACCGGCGCAGCGGCAAAAAAAGCGTTGGCCGCGCGCACCACCAGGTTGCGCGCATCGGTCGGCAGCGAAGGCTCACTGCAAGTCAGGCCCACCCCCTCCTCCGCCTTTTCGAACCGCAGCGTGTCGCACAGGTTCACCGGCTGCATCAGCGTCTCAAGCTCGTGAAATCCGTCGGCACGTTTGCCGAGGATATTCAGCACCAGGTTAACCTTGCATCGGGATGAAAGCTCCAGGGCCATGTTAGGAAATGAAAAGGCGCCAACCACTGGGAGTTGGCGCCGGGATAAGGCCTGAGAAAACTTAGTGCGTGTCGAAAATACGGAACCGGCTGCCCGGCACCAGCGGATGCACATCGCCACCGCTGAATCCGAGATTGGTATCCGTGGCGAACGTCGAGTCTTCGAGCAGGTTCGGCGTGTAGTTGTCCGGATAAACCGGCTCCGCGGAATAGTAGTCGGTCAAGACCGGATCATACGACGGGAACGGGCAGGTCACGACTTCATAGACGCCGATCCCGGTGCGGGCCAGGGTGCGCGAGATGCCCGTCACAAAGCCGGTGGTGTAAGAACGATCCGGGGATTCAAAAAGCGCGGCCTGCTCGATTGAGCGGCGCGCTTCGCCCCATCGCACCACCTCAAACATGTTGTTGAGGCCGCGTCCGAGCTTTTGCTGGGTATTGGCGCACCCGGAGACCATCGCTGCCGAAACCGCCGTTAAGGCGAGGAGGAGAAATTTATTGCGCATAAATCGTTATGTCTAAGAGCCAGTTTTACGCACCACGCGAAAGTTGTAAAGCGATATTTCCACGCAAAAGCTCACTTTCGGATCGCTCCTAGCCACCCCCTGCCGAAGCCGTTGTTTTCAGGCGAACAAGTCGTCAATGGGCTTTCCCTCGCCGTCACGGGTGACATAGAAAGGACGTTTTTCGGTTTCGTAAGCCAGCCTTGGGGACATACCAACTGCGCGATAAATCGAAGCATGCAAATCTTCGATGGTGACTCGATTCTCCAATGTCTTGCAGGGGCGCTCTTCGGCGGTAATTCCGTGCAAGTGCCCGCGCTTGATCCCACCGCCAAACAACAGCACACATCCCGCGTCAGTGAAATGGCGGTGCATCCCGTAGAACTTCGCGTCTTCGATCTTATCAGGCACTTCGACCTGGTCTTTCACCACCTTATCCGGTTTACCTTCAATCAGGGCGTCACGGCTGAATTCACTGGCGAGAATGATCAAGGTTCGATTGAGCAATCCTCGTTCCTCGAGATCGAGCACCAATTGTGATAATGGAGCGTCAATCTGCTTTTTCATGGCGGCCGCCCGCGCATGTCCGTTCTCGTGGGTGTCCCAGTTCAGAAACGGGATGTATTCTGTGGTGACCTCGATGTACCGCGCACCAACTTCGGTCAACCGCCGCGCCAAAAGGCAACCCAAACCAAAACGACCGACCATTTGCTCCTCATATTTCGCCCCAAACCGATCTTGAGTGGCGTTGAAACGGCGCCCGGGCTCATAATCCGGTACATACTTCCGCACGTTTTCCAGCGGTTCCTGCGAGAGGTCGAATGCCTTTGCGGCCGGAGAATCCAACAAGCGATACGCATTGTCCAACGAGCGGAGTAACGACTCTTGCTGATAGTTACTCCCGTAATGTGCTATGGGACTTCCTGCCAGCAGCCTTCTGTAGAATTTCTCGCGATTTTCAAAGCGAGCCGGCGTCATTCCTTTCGGAGGCCTGACACTATCGGCGGCTTCGTCAGGAAAAGGTATATTAAACGGACCGTGTTCACTCCCCAGGAAACCGGCGGTGGTAAAGGCCTTGAGTTCCTCGCCCTCCCCCACATCAAATCGCTGACCGATATTTATGAAGGCAGGAACCACCGGGTTCAATGGTCCGAGCGTGCGGGCGATGACCGCGCCAATGTGAGGCGCAGCGACCGTTTGCGGCGGCGCGTATCCGGTATGCCAGTGGTACTGGTGCCGCGAATGCAGGATAAATCCCAAGTCCCCGGCGGTATAGGATCTGATCAAAGTCCCGCGATCCATCACTGCGGCGGTCTTTTCGAGACCTTGAGAGAATTTAATACCGTCTACCGCGGTGGTAATGCTGGGAAACGTACTGAGGAAGGCGCTCGACGGCATTCCCTTTTCAAACGGAGTATAACGTTTTGGATCAAAAGTTTCCGTATGAGCCATCCCCCCGCCCATCCAAAGGACGATCACCGTGTCCGCAGTGGCTTTTGGCGGTTGGATTTCATTTTGCTCCACAGCCGATGATCGCCTCGGATAACCGGCGGCTAGTGCACCGAGCGTTGCCACACTGGCAGTTTTTAAGAAGTCTCTACGACTGTAAGGGTGGGTCATGTTAGTAAATCAATTGGAACTCGGGTAGCATCGTCACCGCCCAAAACAAATCCTCCACATTTTCCTTCCGCACGGTGGAACCCATGAGTTCTCGGGCAGCAACCCGTTCATCCGCACTGGGGGCGCGCCCAAATGCCGCATGGAAGACTCTCGAGATGACTTCCTCGGAATCGTTGGTAGTGGCCGCGAGTTGCTCCGCACCACGCTGAAAAACATGGGCAAGCGTCTCCCCATTCGTCAATTCCAGCGCCTGCAAGGTCGTGGCGCTGCTGGCACGAGAAGTCACCACTTGTTCACGGTTCGGACGGCCCAAAGCCGTCATCAGCGGATCGGCCGCCACGAAACTCGCCCGGATCGGCATGTTGGTGCCAGCCTGGAAATCCGCCTTCTCGAACCACGCGCCCGTCAACTGTCCCACCGCGTCGCGCAACTGCTCCGCGGATAGCCGCCGAACTAACGGACCACGGAAAACGAAGTCCTTCGCTCCGACTTCCGCCAAGTTTACGGCCGGCATCTGGTAGGCCGCCGAGGTAACGATCCGCTCCATGGTAACCTTAAGATCGTAACGGTGCGCAACCAGGTCCTCCGACAGCCAATCCAATAAGTCCTGGTTCCACCCTGGCTGCTCCATGTCATCAATCGGCTCCACCAGGCCACGCCCGAAAAATCGGGCCCATAACCGATTCACAATCGTGCGCGGCAACCTGCCATCTCCCGGGCCGGTAATAATGGTTGCCAATTGCTTCAACCGATCCGCTTTGTTTGCCTGGCCATCGATCCCCCCGAGTTCCGGATAGATAAAGGCGGCCGAAGCCATCTTCCCAGTCGGTTTGTCGCACTGATACATTTCCAGCGGTCCATCGTGATAAACCGCCGCCAGACTGTAGGCCTCCGATAACTGCCAATCGTTGATGAAACTGTCGTGGCAAGAGGCGCACTTCAGATTTACTCCCATGAAAACCTGAGAGATGTTCTGCGCCGCCTGCATTTCCGGAGTTTGGCTGGCGTTGACCACCCCACGCCAGACGATGCCTTTGGCAAAGCCCGCACTCTCTTCGGTGGGATTCACCAGTTGTGCCACAAAACGGTCGTAAGGCATGTTTGTCAAAAGAGCTGAAAACAGCCAGGGGGTGATCTGCTTTCGCCCGCCATCGATATAACCCGTGCCGCGGTAATCGTTGCGCAGTAAGTCGTTCCAGAAGGTTAGCCAGTGCTCCGCATACCGCCGATTATCCGCCAACAATCGCTGAGCCAACCGGGAGCGCCTGTCAGGTGCAGGGTCGTCTACAAAGGCTTTCAATTCCGCCGGAGTCGGCAGTAATCCCACCAGATCCAAGAAGACCCGGCGAGCATAGGTGCGATCGGAAACTAAATCCTTAGCCTCCACCTTGTTGGCTGCAAAATACGGTTTGAGGATTTGATCGACGGGATTACCCCCACCTGCTCCAGCGGGCGACAATTTTCCAGGTTGAGCCTTGAAATTCAGAGGGGACCGGCGCGCGAAATTAATACCAGGCTCCCAGACCGCCCCTTGGTCTATCCACGCACGCAGCAGGCCTATCTGGTCCGGCGTCAACCGCGAACCCTTGCGCGGCATCACGTTTTCTGGATCAACCCCGGCCACCAACTCGATCAACAGGCTCTCCGCGCTATTTCCCGACACGATTGCGGGGCCCGAGTTTCCTCCCTTCAAAAAGGTTTCACGATTGTCGATCTGGAAATCACCTTTGGCCCGTCCACGCCCATGACAATTAACGCAACGCGCCTCCAGCACCGGCTTGATGTCCTGTGCGAAATCGACTTTTCGCGCGGGCGGGACGGGAAGCTTCGCCAATTGCTCCGCGGTCATCTTTGAGAAAACCGAGGCCTCAAAGCAAATCGATAGCAACAGGGCCTGGAGGAGAATTTTCACAGCCGATATAGGTAACCTCTACTAATTGGAATTGCAAGACAGCCTTAAAAGAGGCCCCGTGCCCATCCCGGGAGTGGACTGTGGCTGTCACCTACACCCGTCTTTCCTCCGGTTTACCAGGGACCGGTTTCCAAATCGGCGGGACGATAGAAGACCACCCAACCGCTCGCCATTGACCCGACATCGATAGTGCTTTTATACCGGCTCAAATCAAAACGCCGCCAGCTAACACTGCCATCCTCATAGAGAAAGTTGCCACCGATGGGGATGCCAGCATTGCTCCGGTGGTTGGCGAAAGGAAAATTCCTGGCCGTGACCCCGGTGCTGCCGAACCAGGCAACGTTCGGCAAGGTGCCGGTGGCCTGGATCTTGTCGATCATGATTGGCGCCTTACGATACGCACCCCCCGGCTTCTTCCGGTAGACCCACTCTCCCAGGCCATTGGAGTTGTAATTAGGCCAACCATTGCTGTCGCGGCCGGGCAGATACTGATAGCCAATAAGGTTTATCCTATCCGCTTCAGATTCCACCGCACGATGCCACTCATCTGTGGGACAATACAACACATCCTGTTTGCTCCGCTGGGTAGTATTTGCTCCCGGTCGGTTAGGATACAGGTATTGCGGATAGAAATTGGTGTTCAGCCCCATTGCCATCCAGGCAAATCCACTCGCACCATCTGCAGATGGGTTACTCGGGTAGAATTCCCGATTTTCCCCGGCGTACATGGTGACCGCCACCCCCCACTGCTTGAGATTACTGGCGCACTGAATCCTAACAGCTCGCTCCTTGGCCTTGCTCAAAGCCGGCAAAAGCATCGCCGCCAGAATCGCGATAATGGCAATTACCACCAACAATTCGATCAAAGTGAACCCAGCAGGAATCTGCGCTCGGCGATGCGATGGGCAGCGTAATGCATTGACCGCTAAGTTCATTCGCCTGCCTTTCTCAAGAGCTTCAGAGCATTTTGCCTAATCAAAGAGCGTATTTGGTGAGGACTATGAGCCAAAGCAGGAGGGTTGCGCTGCAGTTTCATATCGGTGTCGTTGCAGGACACTAACACCGGATTGTTGGGATGTCTACGAGTGTGTAGCGGCTCTAGCCAGATTCATGGCAAACCAATGCTAGCCTATTAGCCCTGCTTGCCCCACCCGAAGGAAATGCACTGCGAGCAGCGTGACAGGGTCACGCCAAACAGCTTTCGAGTGGTCGGCACTCCTACCGAGCGCCACTCGGGTCACTTCGATTTAGGAGCGACCAAAAGAAAGGCACAGACCAGCACGGCGGCCCCGAGAGCGGCCAGGCTCACATACAGCCCGCGCACGGCAGGTTCAAACCGAAATTCCACCTGGTGCGCCCCCGCGGGCACCGCCGCGCCGCGCATGATGAAATTGCAGCGCAGGAGTTTCTCCGGCTTCCCGTCCACCAGCACCTTCCAGTTGGCATCATACCGGTCGTTGAGCAGCAGAACGGATGGCGCCGAGGCCTCGGTCTTAAGCACGATATGCTTGGGTGCATAACTGACAAACTGCACCGTACCTTTGTTGGTGCCGCTCCCCGCTGAAGCTTCGAACGGAACCGGCGAGGCGACCACCACGTTGGTGGCGGGGTCATAATCCCGACCGGAAATCAATTGCAGCGCCGCCTGATCATTGGTCATCACCTGCCAATGCGAATAAAGCCCGGCCCGTGGCAGCGCTCCGGTAAATTCTATCAGCGCGTATTGACCTTCCGGCGATGGCACTGCGGTCAATTCCTCGAGGCGCATGGGATTCACCACGCCCGGTTTGGGAGTGATATTAAACCGGGCGGCAGCGCGGAATCGGTTTCTGCCCCCGTCAATTTCCTGGTTCAGAACCTCGATGAAGCCGGCCGCGCCCAGCAGGCAGCGGGTGTTGGTGAGCTGCCAACGGCGGGTCACATGATGCAGCGTATTACTGGTGCCATCAAAGTGCAGCGCGCCTTCGAACGACACCAGATCCTCGGGCATGCGCGGCATCTGCACAATATCGAGGGATTGGACGTTGTAATACTGGAAATGGTGCTGGGCCCACTCAATGCTGTAGAGCTGGTTGAGCAACTGAAGCTGCTGGGGCGCGCGGAACGGGAGAATCGCCACCCGATGCTCATACGGATTCTGACGCATCTGATCGATGATCGGATTAGTGGCGTATTTTTCCTGGTAATCCCAGTAGATGATCCAGGGGAGATTGGCACGACCGAGGTCCAGCACCAGCAGCAGCAAGAGCAGCCAGGCGCCGACAGTGGCCCGCGCGCCGGCAAACACGCCACTGATCACCAACAACACCAGGCCCGCGCTGGCGGCGAAATATACAATAAACCACCCCACCTGTCGGGCGCTGAAGGCCGCAATCGATTTGGCCATGCTCTCATCAAACTGCACCTCTTGCAGCTCTTTGATCAAAGTGTTCTGAGAGGAAGCGTAAATCAACCAGCCAAGGATCCCGGCCACCAACACCAATACACAACCGGTGACCCAGCGCTTGTCAAATTTATTGGCCCGCGAGTACCAACTCTTCACCCGGTCCGAAATGCCGGTGAAGACCGTCGTCGGAACCTCCATGTAAAGGGCCCACATCCGATGAATGCCGTAGGCAAAGAGGATAACCAGGGCAAAGCTGAAGAAGTGGAGAAACTTCGCCGGATTCCGGATCGTCGAGAAATACGGGAGCGCATACAGAATTTGATAAAACGGGGCGAAACGACCCCAGGCAAACAGCAAGGCCAGAAAGGCTGTGCCCGCCCAAAACCAAATGAAGCGGCGATCCGTCGTCGAAAAGGCCGAGTCCTTTTTCCGCAAAGCCTGCGCGGCCGCCCAAACCGCCACCAGGGTGACGAGAATGCCCGCGTAGGCGCCCCCGCCGGAGAACCGCATGAAACCATTCGGGGGCGGCCCCTGTTTGCCGGAGGCGAAATAGCGATCCCAGGCCGGGTCGCGACCGGCCGCGCCCCAGTAATTGCCTCCCTCAAGGGTGTCCATGCGGTAGCCGAACAGCCCCGGCACCACAATGCTCAAGGTTTCGCTCTTCGGGAAACTCCATTGGGTAGCCCAATCCCAGCGTTGCTCTTTGGAGCGGGTGTCCTGACCGGTGCCAGCGATGCCCTGAATTTGGGTTTCCAGCATGACCGACACCGTTTGAGCGGCGAGGAGCCCGGCAAAAATCGCCACCAAACCGACGCGAACCACCCCCGTGGCAATGCGTTTAACGGGAGTCTCCTGAGTAACCCAGGCCTGATACATCGCATACAGGGCGATATACATGCTGATCAAGGCCCCGATATCTGCACCTTCCATCACCGCCATGCCGACCGCAAATCCGCCCGCCACCACGCGCACCCAGCGCCAGCGGGATTGCAGATCGGCCAATGCCGCCAAGGCAAAGTACGCCATCCCCATGGTAATGGCGTGGGTAGCAACTCCCCAACAGGCTGCGGAGAAAAATCCCGAATTCAGCATGGCCGCCAGCGCCCCGAGCACGCAGGCAATCGGTGCCAACTTGAGCTGACGGAAGAATGACCACGCCCCCAAACCGAGCACCAGCAAGGCTATCGGAACGTCAAACTTTGAAAAACCAACCGGCCCCAACAAATATAGAATTCCGTAGGAGATACTCGGCAGAGCGCCGCCACCCCTCGTTCCGATCGAGTTCAGATCGGACCATTCCCCGGTGAAGATCTCGGGGAGTTTGCGCGACTGTTGGATCAAAGTTCCGATTGGGCCATCATTGGAAAATATGGTCTGCCCCGGCACAAAGGAACGCCCGAAAAGCACGGCGAGGATGACGCCCAGGAGGATTAAAACGAACCAAAGCGAACCAAATTTTGATTTTTGCATGTTTATCCCGGCCTTCCAGGAGCGGGCTTGCTCAGAAATCACCCACGCTTACGCCAATACCGGCAACTGTGGTCGACCGAGATCATTGGCTCGGTGATTGCATGCTGCCGTCTAAAATCATCAACCGCCGCCCGGCAACCTTCGAGCGCATAGTCATCAATCATGCAGAACCCGCCCGGAGAAAGCTTGTGGTACAGGTTGTTTAACGCGTCCATCGTGGATTCGTACATATCCCCGTCCAGTCGCATCACAGCCAGAGAGGTGATCGGCGCCGTGGGGAGTGTGTCTTTGAACCAACCTTTCAGGAAAACGACCCGGTCGTCCAGCAGATCATACTTGCGAAAGTTGCCAGCCACCTCTTCTTTGGACACAGCGAGGAAGTCGTGAATATGGTGCTCGTCTCCAGCATCCTGGGGATATTTCTGCGCGTCGGGCTTTGGCAGTCCCTCAAAGGAATCCGCTACAAAAACGCGCCGAACTGGATCCCCATGTGCTTGGAGTACCGCACGCATTAAGATACAGGCTCCTCCACGCCAAACCCCGGTCTCGATCAAATCCCCCGGGATTTGCTCACGGATGACGGTTTCCACGGCTTCTTGCAGGCTGTCCAAACGTTCCATGCTAACCATCGAATGGGCGCAGGCCGGCCAGGTAGAACCGGGAAACTTCCGTTCTTGTTCCATGTCCCGGAGCACGACCAACCGCAGACGGAATTTCCTCAGCAATTTGGCCACAGAGACCACCAGCGGTTTCAGAAGTCCGGCACGGTAAGCAACGGCTTCCACCGGTTTGCCAGGATCTTCCCAAAGGGAAAATCTGAGGGTCCGTTTTAACAGGCGCAGGTATAATTCCGTCGAGTCTGCGTCCGATCGTTCAGCTTCGGGAGTCATTTCAGCTCAAATGGTCGTGGTAATGAACGCGATAAAACCAAACCATTCAAGAAAATAAACCCGAACGGCACAGGGGCAAGGTCCCGCCAATTCACCAGCCAATAGCGGCTCTGCCGCATGCTGTGCCCCCTTTCAGGAGTATCCCAAAAGGGGGGCCAGGAAGGCGAATATTACTGCAACCGATAGCACTTGAACGTACCGCTGAGCGGAATAGTAACGGTTCTAGCGCCATTGACGACCACGACGGGTTCGCTAACTGGCTTCCAGGAAGCACCAGACAGAGAATCCCCCACCGTCTCGTAGAGGGCCACACTGGTTGCCCAATCCGGCCAGGAAATAACCAAACCCTCGGGAGTTCGCGTAGCGCTCAAAGCCGGGGGCGGGCTAATGGTTATCGTGCCGGCGACAAACTGGGTCGAAAGGGTACCTGCATTGGCATCCGTGACCTCACGCGGAACGGGCTGGTCAATCAGGGAAACTGTGTAGGCACCCGGGCCAGGATTAATTGGCGCAAAGTTGAGCTTGAGAATCTGCTGTGCTCCTGCTGAAAAACTCAAGCCTGCCGGACGAGCCACTACCAGAGCCACGCGCCCAGCGGCCGAGTTTAGGGTGTTCAGATTATACAGCGCTCCCGTCGTACCCAACCCCATCGCTGCGCCGGTGAGGGTTAGTTGGGCGGGATCGAACCCGACACTGAAGCCCACGGCATTCTCGTCTCCCTGCGACTCCAGGTAAACCCCGACGCTCACCCCTTGGCCTTGCACCAGGCGCACACTCTCAACGAATATTCTACGCGAGAGATCTTTCTTCATGGGCCCGTTGTAGAGCCCCAAACCTCCGGGCGGAACGGCACTCGGTTCGGAGGGTCCGCCGAGAACCACCACTGGATCAAGCCCAGCCGCGTAGCGGCCTGATTGCACCCAATCGGCTACTGACAGCACCCCGTTTCCAGACGTGTCCCGTGGTGCGCAATCTGCGCGCTGAAATTCCGTGCCATTGGTCGGGAAATCCAGCCTCGCCACGTACCGCCCCACTTGCACCCAATCAGTGATGGATACAGAATGATCTCCGCCAGGTCTGGGAGCAACATCTGCTTCCAGTTCGGCTGCGGCAATGGTCAATGTCCCTCCGGTATAGGTGGCTGACAGACTATTCGCCTTGGCGTCAGAAAGCTGTCGCTGAGTGGGTTGGTCACCAAAACTGATGGTGGACGTGGTCTGATTGGTGTTTAGCACTGACGTAAAGATCACATTCAGGCATTCCACCTGGCCGGGGGAGAAGGTGTTATCGCTGGGCAGGGAGAGGGCGAGTCCAAGTCTCCCAGCCGCCAGTTGGTTCGTGTTAACCAGCAGCGCCGCGTTTTGAGCGTTGCTGCCCAAGCCGACTTCCGTGTAGCGCAGGACGTTGGTAGAGAAGTTCAGGCTGAATCCCATGGCGTTCTCGTTGCCATTCGCCGTCATAAGTACCGGGATCACCACCACCCCACCACCGGCGGCGGCCGTGTTTGGAACCCGAATGCTCGTGGGAGGAAGCGTTACCGTCAGCACGGCATTGCTGCTGGTCACTGAACCAAGGAGGTTGGTCACCGTGACAGCGTAGCTCCCGGCACTGCCCATTTGGATGTTCGTGAGCACCAATGAAGCACCCGTCGCGCCTTCAATGGACCCGCCGTTGAGACTCCATTGGTATGCCAACGGACCTGTCCCCCCGGCCCACACTTTAAACGTCGCCGTCTGACCGGCCATTACGGTTTGGTCTGCGGGTTGAGTGACCACGACCGGGCTCTGGATTTGGACACACTTGCCCAAAGTATCAGCGGCATAGATGGCCTTGATCTCATCCACCGCAAGGGCGCGACTGTACAAGGAGACCTCATCAATTTGGCCTTTGAAGAACGACACCCCAAACGGGGCCCCTGGCAATCGATACCCGATGTTCAGGGCGAAACTCGTTTGCGGGCTGAAACTGCCTATAGAAGGCTGTGCCACCACGGAACCATTAATTACCAACCGGGCGACCCCTGACGCTTTGTCGTAGGTCAACGCAAAATGGTTGTAAGCGCCACTTTGGACGACGCCGCTCGTAGTGCTAAAAGCGTGGTTCCCGCCTTGGGTATCCACCAGATTGACATAGACCGCGCCGACACTGGGGCGATTGAGATACACGTGTACCCCGTAAGTACCGTTGGGGCTCCATTCAAACAATGGACGCTGGGACACATCGCCCGGCTTGATCCAGGCTTCGATAGTCATCCCATTCGATTTGCCGACATCCATGGAAGGAGCGGCCGGGATCGTGATGAAGGCATTGGTTCCGTTAAAGCTGAAAGCTTGCCCGACTTTGCCAGCGGCAAACGCAAGTCCTCCGCCCAAATCCGTAGTGTTCCCCCCGATGGGATCCTCGACGTTCCCTTCTCCCCGCCACCAAGCGACGATGCCTCCGGGAGTCGGCGTACAAACCTTCGGTAGCACCACGGTCAAAGTGGCATTTGCACTCAGCGCCGTACCGCTCGCATTGCTCACGCGAACGGCGTAAATCCCTGAATTGGAGCCCTGGACACTAGTTAAGGACAAAATCTGATCGGTTTGGCCCGTGAGCTCCGAGCCATTGAATAGCCATTGGTAATTCAGCGGGGACGTGCCGGAAGCGGCTACTGTGAACTGCACGTCGGCTCCCGCATCCACCCGCTGGCTGGCTGGGTGTGAAGTGATTACCGGTGGAAGGATCGCGGGAACACACTTGCCCGCTATGCCGGACTGATAGATAGACTTTAGTTCATTGGTCCCGAGCGCACGGCTGTATATCGACACTTCGTCAATCAGCCCCTCATAAAACCCAGGGCCGTAAGGCGCTTCCGGAACCCGGTACCCAATCCCTAGAGCAGTGTCGGTTTTCGGCGTGATGGTGCCGATCGTGGCTTGGGCCGCCACAGCACCGTCCACCATGAGCCGGGCAATTCCGGACGCTTTATCATAAGTCAAAGCCACATGCTGCATGCGGTTTGGTAGCAGTGCGTTCCCAGCACTTTGTAAGAGGTGGGTCGTTCCCGTCGCATCGCCAACGCTGGCATAAAGGGTGCCCACCGAAGGATGGTTGGCAAAGAGCAGGACAGCGTAACCAGAGGCAGAACTCCAATCGAAGACCGGCAAGGTTGCCTTCTGCGCCGGCTGGATCCAGCCCTCAAGCGTAAAACCTCCCCCCAATCCGACGTTCAGCGAAGTCGAGGCGGGGACTTTAACATATCCGTTGGTACCCGTATAAGCGAAGGCTTGTCCAACTTTCCCCAGGCTATATCCCAAATCCCCTCCTACCACGGCACTATTGACTCCCAAAACGTCGATCGACGCACCTTCAGCCTTCCACCAGCTAACAATGCCTGCAGGAAGCGGCGTGCAGTCCGGAGGCAAAACCACACTCAGCGTCGCAGTGGAGCTCAGAACAGAGCCGGCAGCATTGCTCACACGAACGGCATAGGTCCCAGAATTGGAGCCCTGCACGTTAATTAAGGACAAAACCTCATTGGTTTGGCCCGTGAGCTCCGAGCCATTGAATATCCATTGATATTTCAGCGGAGCGGTGCCGGATGCGGCGACCGCAAACTGCACGTTGGCTCCGGCATCCACCTGCTGGCTCAGTGGGTTTAAACTGATTGCCGGTGGAACGATAACGGAAAAGCATTTGCCCGCTATGCCCGACAAAAATATTGCTTGCAGCTCATTAGTGGCGAGAGCGCGACTGTATAAGGTAGCTTCGTCAATCAGCCCATCATAATATCCTGCGCCATAAGGCGCTTCTGGAACCCTGAATCCGATCCCGAGATCTGTGTCGGTCTTAGGTGTGACCATACCCACCGTGTCCTGGGCAACGATGACCCCATCCACCATGAGCCGGGCAATTCCAGAAGCTTTATCATAAGTCAAAGCGACATGCTGCATGCTGTTTGGTAGCAGTACATTCCCGGCACTTTGCAGTACGTGGAGCGTTCCCGTCGCATCACCAACGCTGGCATAAAGAGTGCCCACTGAGGGGTGGTTGGCATAAAGCAGAACCGCGTAACCACTGCCAGAACTCCAATCGAAAACTGGCAAGGTTGCCTTCTGCGCCGGTTGGATCCAGGCCTCCAGCGTAAATCCTCCCCCCAATCCGACGTTCAGCGAGGTCGAGGCGGGAACTCTAACAAATCCGTTGGTACCCGTAAAAGCGAAGGCCTGCCCAACCTTTCCTGAACCATAAACCAGACCTCCCCCTAACACCGCATTGTTGCTTCCCCCAGCGTCGATCGGCGCACCTTCCGCCCTCCACCAACTAACCAGGCCCGCCGGAGGCGGCGTGCAGTCCGGAGGCAGAATCACACTCAGAACCGCGTTTGAACTCAGGACAGAGCCGGCAGCATTGGCAACTAAAACGGAATAAGTGCCCGCATTGGAAGCCTGAATCCCGCCCAGAGAAAGGATGCTACTGGTCTTCCCGGACAGGTCCGTCCCGTTAAACCGCCACTGGTAAGATATTGGAGCTGTTCCGGTTGCGGTGACCGAAAATTCAACATTTGAACCGGCAAGCACACTTTGGTTTATGGGCTGGGTGATGATCACCGGTGGGCTGGCAGGACCAACAGGGCATTTTCCAGCGCTGCCGGCGGCATAAATCGCGGAAATTTCATTCGTAGACAGCCCCCGGCTATAAATTGAGAACTCGTCAATGAGGCCTTTAAAGTAATCGACGCCAAATGGGGCCCCGGGCAACCGGTAACCCAAACACATATCGTAGCTGGTTTGAGGGGTAAAACTGCCCAACGGCGAAGCACTGACCGTCACTCCGTTAACAATGATCCGGCCAATTCCCGACGCTTTGTCGTACGTGACTGCCAAGTGGTTGAAGGTACCAGGGACCAGCACGCTGGAGGTCGTGCCGAAAATATGGTGCTGGCCCTGCGTATCATAAAGATTCACATAAACATTGCCCGCGGTCGGATGATTCACATAGACATGCGCCCCATACGTCCCGTTCGGGCTCCATTCCACAAATGGCCGCCCAATGGAGTCGGCGGCTTTAAACCAACTTTCGATTGTAATCCCGGTCCCCTTGCCGATGTCAGTTGCGCTGGAAGCAGGGACCACCATGTAACTGCTGCCGGTAAAACTAAAAGCTTGGCTGACCAAACCCGGGGCAAAGCCCATGCCACCACCCAACACCCCGGTGTTGGTCCCGGCCGAATCCGCAGCCGACCCATCCCCTTTCCACCATCCCACCAGGTCTAAACCGGCGGGAGCACAATTCGATTGACCCCGAGCATCCAAGGCGCAAACCGCAATCACTAGTAAGAGGGAGGTGGACAGGGAGTTTACGATGGAACGTAAGTTGGATTTAGAATTCATGTTAACCTCACAATAAATGCCTATGCTGCCTTATCGCCACAAACGGGTTTCAACCTTGAAACCATACACACATTATATGTAAACAACCGACTTTATAAGGTGTAAAGCATTTTCACAAAAATAATCACACCAAGAGTTGCTATTAGCAGAACAAAAATTGGTTGGAGTTCGCCGTTCATGCAGTTTGAGTTGACAATTTTCGGACCGCATTGTCCATTTTCCCGCATGAATGGAGACACTCGAAGATTCAGCACGACCTGTCGTTGGGCACAGCCTCTAATCCTCTTGCTTCTCTTGCTGCACGGGATGGTGACCGAAAGTCCGGCCCAAACAACGAATTGCTATCCAATTCGGGACGGTTTGGTTGGGCTCTGGAACGCGGAGGGCAATGCAATCGACTCGTTCGGAACCAATCACGGCGTGGCACAAAACATCTCATATGATTCCGGTTTCTCCGGCTCAGCCTTCGCCTTCACTGTTGAAGGCGCATATATAAAGATCCCAAAATCTCCAAGCCTCGACGTCGGTGCAGGCAGGGGCTTCACCTTGAGCTTTTGGGTGGCGCCAGACGACGCCGGAAGACTGGCGCCGCTCATTGAGTGGAATGCAGGAGGTGATACTTCCGCTCAGACTGGTCTGCATATCTTTCTGTCCTCGGTGGGCGGATCGGGCTCTTTGACCGCCAATCTCATGAAGCAGGATAATAGCTGGCGGTTGCTCTCAACGCCCGTAGGTCTGATTTCTTCAAAAGTCTTCAGTCATGTGCTGCTGACTTATGATAACCAGGAGGGATCACCAAGAAGAGGATTGGCCCAGTTCTATGTCAACGGGATTTTAGCAGCTTCCGCTGATGTAGGAACTGATGCCACTCGAACCGACACTGATCTATACTTTGGATATCGGCCCGGTGCTATTGCGAAGTTCTTCGGCAAACTAGACTCTTTCGCCATTTTCAATCGCGCGTTGACCGAACCAGAGGCACTTTCGATTTTCCGGGCAGGTGCAAGCGGGATTTGTGGTCGGATCTGGTTTGATGTCAAACCAACCAATCAGTTTCTCGTCTGTGGTTCGGATGCTCAGTTTCAGGCCAACGCAATTTGCGATTACGGCCTCGTAACCTACCAATGGCAGTTCAATGGTGTTGACTTGCCAGGAGCAACCCTGCCCGTTTTAAATTTACCCAGCCTGACGCCCGCTGACGCAGGCATTTACACTGTAAAGGCTGTCAGCCCGGACAACTATACGATTTCTGCTTCTGCGAAACTCAACTTCAGCTTTTTGGAAGCCAAGCGTTATACCGGCTTGGCCATCCAAGGAAAGGTGAACGAGACCTACCGCATCGAATTCACTGAGGATATGCATCCACCGGTAACATGGACGCTGCTGACAAACATAACCCTCCTTTCAAGTCCCTATTTCTATCTGGACCAGACCAGCTCTGATGGGAAATCGAGGTTTTACCGCGCAATCTCATCGGCCTGCCCCTGAACGTAACCGCCTCAGGATTGCGAAGCCATACGCAGCTCCGGTCGAGCGCGAATTAGAAACAAGGCCGGAGCGACGAGTAGCAGCAACCCCAGCGTAGACCCATTGTCCGGCACTTGGCGGGACTCCAATTTCACGTCGTCCAAAAGCGGCCCGACATTGTCGCCACCGGAACCTTGGAATTTCAGATTAACTGCTTGCGGACTCGTCAGGCTGAACGGCAAGGTGAACGTCTCGAACCCTGCGGAATAGGGCAGAGTGTATGTTTGAGCCGCGAGGCTCGAACCAACTTCCACAAACACAGGCTCGTCGTTCACGCCGTACTGCGGACGAAGGTGCCCCGCCAACCGAAATGACAAAACGTAATCTCCGGCTCCCAGATTGAGCGCGTTTCTGGTGACCATCGTGCCAGCGGCTCCAGCGGTACCGTCCAAATCCACGTAGAGCCCGTTGCCCGGTTGTAGGTCCCAACTTCCGTTTCCGATGATATCGACAGCACCGGACGTCACCCGCCAGTTGGTAAAGGCATTCCAGTTAGGCGCCGACACCCCGTTATTCTCACCGTTAAAATCGTCGAAAAAGAGCACCCCGGCATGCGATGAATACGCCAGAGCAGCACCGAGCGAGAGGATAACCAAATGCATTTTCATAATATAAGAGCTTTTCTCTAGCTGCTCCCGTGCCACCTTGATCGCATCGCGATCCACGTTCATTAAATGCTACCTTACAACGCTTTACACAAATCAATTCATTACCCTCGCAATTCCACCAACTGTAAACTGTTCCTGTCACAAATCCTTACTTGCACAGTTAGTATGTCTACAAACTATTTTCTGACACAGCGTTACGCTTGGAAAACTGGCAATCCGAAAGGTGTAAAGTTCTCCGATAAAACTCCAAGCCGCCACCTTGCATCGAATACCGGCGGCGCGCAGGGCGCACTGGGAGACCGATTCTGAATCTCTTTATGATTGACGAAACTCGCCACCGGCCAAATAGTCGGTAGACATTGCTCGTCGATTCTTATGAGTATACAAGGAATGACAGGGAACCAGCCGGGTCGCAGAACCATTGGTACCGCGTTCACATTGATCGAGCTCCTGGTGGTCATCGCCATCATTGCCATTTTGGCGGCCATGCTGCTGCCGGCCTTGAACCGGGCCAAGACACGTGCGCAAATCACTCAATGCACAAACAATCTCAAACAACTGCAGCTCTGTTGGCACCTCTATGCCCTGGACTACAATGGCAAATTGGTTTCGAACAAGGCGGAAACACCGCTCTCGACCACGGGCTCGGAGTCGTGGATTAGTGGAAGCGCCAAAATGGACGACACCCCGACGAATATCAATCGCTCAGCCTTCTTCCCTTACAATTCCTCCATCGCGATTTACCACTGTCCAAGCGACAAATCGAAAGTCGAAGGCAAGACTATCTTGAGATTTCGCAGCTACGGCATGAGCTATCCGTGGATGGGAGGTGACCCCAGCCCCTATTTTAAGCTCATAAACCTGAAGGAAACGGATATCACCACCCCTGGCCCGAGCAAGGCCAGCGTACTCTGGGATGAGAATGAGGATAGCATCGACAACGGCGGCCTGGGGATCTGGTTTGCGGGTGAGTGGCAATGGTGGAATTGGCCGGCAAGCAGGCACAATCTTGGCTGCGTCATGTCCTACGCGGATGGACACGTTGAGTATTGGCGATGGCGTGGACCAACGGTTTATCGATTCACCGGCTACGGAGCCCCTACCAGTAACCAGGATCGGGACTTGGCCCGAATGCAGGAAACCGTTGGACCCAGGTAGCTCCCCTACCCGCTGAATTTAGGGAAGCCGCGTTTGAGGATGGCGGCAAATTCGTGCTGTCGGCCAAAGCCGAAGCGCAAAAAGCGAAGCATCTGGAAATCGCCACGCTGCCGGATGCGGGCAATCCGGGCGCGCTCCGTCCGGATATGACCTCGCAATTTCCAGGCCGCCGCGATGGGAGCGAGGCAGGACTTTTGCGCGGCGGCAAAGCTGCGTGCCAAAATCCAAGTGACCACCGCCTCCGCCAACATCAGCGACAGGCACGGGATCAGCAGCAGGAGCAGGATGTGACGCCCGTTTTTGGCGATGACCAGGAGGAAGTTGCGATTGGCCAGAAACCGTTTGAACGAGCTGGTGCGGTTCTCCACGGTTTTAGTCCCGCCCGCCGGGTTGCTCGCCGCCGCGCCGCGGTGGTGGCACCGGGCTTTCCCGGCGTAAATCACCCGACCGCCTGCGATCCAGATCCGCCAGGATAAATCCATTTCTTCGCCGTACATGAAGAATTGCTCGTCCAGGCTGCCGATGCGCTGGAAGAACTCGCGTTCAATAAAGTAAAAGCCCGCGATACAAAAGAGCGGCTCGGGATCGCGCCCGCCCGCTGGAGAAACGGGGTTACCGAAGAGATCGAACCCGGTGCTGCCTTTGGCCTGAAGCGTATTGTCCTCGTATTCCAAAATCGTGCCGCCGGCCGCCTCCGCCCGCGTGCTTTCCAGCGCCAGGACGAACTGTTCGAGGCAATCCGGTTCGAGCCAGGTGTCGGGATTAAACAGATAGACGTACTTCCCTCGGGCCGCTTCCACCCCGCGGTTGTTGGCGGAGAAGCCGAGGTTCTGGCCGGTCTGAATGACGGTCGCGTTGGTCCAGCCCGCCAACAATTCGCGCGCGGCGGCCTCAGTGCCGTCCGCCGAGGCGTTGTCCACGATAATCAATTCGATCCGGTCAAAGATGGATTGCTGCCGCAGGGTTTCGAAACACCTGGGCAACCACTGGCGGCAGTTATAGCAAACTATGATGACGCTCACCAACGGCGTCCGGTCCGCTTCGTTCATTATGGCTGAATCTTGCGGGCAGCGGCTCCGCCGTTGCCCGCCTGATTATGGCGCGATGAAGCACGGGAATCCAGCGGCGTATTTGTGGAACGCGGATGTCGGGATCCCAGCCCGGCGAGCAGACGGATGAGGCTACCCGCACGAGCAAGGCTGGGGAGCCATTCCGGCAGGGCCCGGAGCCTATTTGTACTTAACCGCGATCCCGACGATGTTCCGTTGCATCGAGAGTTCGGTCGCCGATGGCCCCCACCAATCCACATAGGTGATCGGGAACACGTGCATCTTGTCGTAGACGATGAAAACCGCGTCCGCCCCCATTTTGGCGGCGCCCTCGCGCAACCGCTTTTCCAACCGGTCCCGATCCGGGCTGCCACTGATCACCAGGCGAACCTCGCCCAGCTTATCTTTGGCCTGCTTTGGTTCCTCGGTGAGAATGGCGACATGCGCGGGAGCGACCGGCGCGTAACGGGCCGTGCCGAGGTAGGGATAACTGCTTTGCTGAACACTCGAACACCCGGCCAGCGCACTTAAAACCGCCGCCAGGGATACCATCTTTACAATCGTCTTCACACCCCATGAGTACGACCAATTCCCGGATATTTCAACCTCGCGTTGCGCTCAAAGCTATTTGCATTGAGACCGGGCGGCGGCGGGCGCCGCATTTCGTCCATTGCGCGCCGGCCCGACTTGATATACGCATTGGGCCATGGACGCTAAAGCGCATTTATTTGCACCGCTCAAAGTGAAGTCAGTGGAATTAAGGAACCGCATCGGGGTCTCTCCGATGTGCCAATATTCCTGCGAGGACGGCATCCTGAATGACTGGCACCTGGTCCATCTGGGCGCCCGGGCGTCGGGAGGTGCCGGCCTCGTGATTATTGAAGCCACCGCCGTTTCGCCCGAAGGCCGCATCACTCCCGGAGACGCGGGCATCTGGAGCGACGCGCACACGGAACCAGTGGCCCGGGTCGCCCGATTTATCCGCTCACAGGGCGCCGTGGCAGGCATTCAAATCGCCCACGCGGGCCGCAAAGCTTCCGCCGCCGCACCCTGGGACGGCGGCGCGCACCTCGGCGACCAGGAAGGCGGCTGGCCGGTGCTGGCTCCGAGCCCGCTGGCTTTTGGGGGTGAACTCAACAAAGTGCCGCGAGAATTGACGCTGGGGGAGATCGCGCGCGTTCGTGAGGACTTTGTGGCGGCCGCCCGGCGTGCGCACGCCGCGGGCTGCGAATGGTTGGAACTGCATTCCGCCCACGGCTACCTGAGCCACGAATTTCTTTCGCCGCTCTCCAACCAACGAACGGACCTTTACGGCGGAAGTTTTGAAAACCGCATCCGTTTCCTCGTGGAAACCACGCGAGCCGTGCGCGCGGTCTGGCCCGAGAACCTCCCGCTGACAGTGCGCCTTTCCTGCACCGACTGGACCCCGGGCGGGTGGGATCTCGAACAAACGATCGCGCTCTGCAAAATCCTGCGGCAGGAAGGGGTGGACCTGATCGATTGCAGCTCCGGGGGCGGCGTGGCCCAAGCCCGGATCCCGGTGGGAGCGGGTTACCAGGTGCCGTTCGCGGCACGGGTCCGCGAGGAATGCGGCCTGCTAACCGCCGCCGTGGGCATGATCACCGAGGTCGCCCAGGCGGATCAAATCATCCGGAACGGCCAGGCGGACCTGGTGTTGCTGGCTCGCGAGCTGTTGCGTGATCCCTACTGGCCACGACGCGCCGCCCGCCAGCTCGGGCACCCGGAATGGCTTTCGCCACCCAAACAATACGCCCGCGCCTGGTAAGCGCCGCCGGGCTATTGGCTGCCGACGCCCTTTACTTGCATCTCCAGCGAGTAGAGACTGGTACTGGCCGTGATAAACAGCGTGCGGCGTTCTTTGCCGCCGAAGCACACGTTCGCGGTCCACGGCTCCGAGATATCGATTTGCTCGATTTTCTTGCCGGCGGGATTGTAGACGCTCACCCCTTTGCCGGTCAGGTAGACATTGCCCTGATCGTCAATCGTCATGCCGTCTGAACCCTGCTCGCAAAAGAGTGTCTTGCCCTCGAGGTACCCGCCTTTGACGATGGTGTACTTATAGGTCTTTCCCGCGCCGATGTCCGCGATATACAGAGTTTTGCCATCGGGCGTGCCAATAATGCCGTTGGGCTGCTTCAAATCGCTGACCACCACCGCAGCCACCCGCGTTCCGGCCATGAGATAATAAACCTGCTGCGGCAATTCACTGGGGCCGCGCTTCCAGTAATCCCGTTTATAATAGGGATCGGTAAACCAAACGCCTCCCGAGGGATCGATCCAAAGGTCATTCGGACCGTTCATCAGTTTGCCGTCAAAATCCTTCAAAATCACCTGTGGCGTGCCGTCCGCCCGGATTTTCCACAACTCGTTCTTTTCATCGGCACAGGCCCACAGGTTGCCGGCGCGATCGAAGCAGAGCCCATTGGCCCGGCCGCAAGGCTGCTTGTACGTGGTCAGCTTGCCCTCCACGCTCCATTTCATAATCCGATCGTTGGGTTGATCGGTGAAGAACACATTCCCCTGCTCGTCGCTGGCTGGACCTTCGGTGAACTTGAAGTCGCCCGCCAATTTCTGCGGCTTCGCACCGGCGGCAAACAGGTCACCCGCCCGGGCGGTGGCGGTGGAAATCACGGCGCCGGCGAAAACCAGCCCAAAGATACGAAACCAGGTGGAGGTATACATGAGGCGGGAGAAAGCGAACTGGCAGCCGCGAAGGCGCCCCGAGATACCGGGACACCTTCGCGAGCAGGAGATTACTTCGAGCCCAGGATGGCGTCCTTGGCGGCTTTGGCGACGCGGAATTTCACCACGCGTTTGGCCGGGATATTAATCTGGGCGCCGGTGGCGGGATTGCGGCCCACCCGGGCGGCACGATTCACCAGCACGAGTTTGCCGAGGCCGGGAATAGTGAAGGTGTTTTTGGCCTGCTTGTAGGCCAACTCGACGAGGGCCTCAAGAATTTCGACCGCCTGTTTCTTGGTGAGTTCGTTCTTCTCGGCCAGGGTGGCCGCGATTTGAGATTTGGAAAGGGCTTTTGCCATAGCGTTTGCTCTTGTTGATTGTTGATATCAGATCCCTAAACGAGCCCTCTGGGCTCAAGGGCTATTAAAGCCTTCCCCTCGCGCGCTGCAAGCAGAAAAATCCCCTTTTATTCGCGCACCCGCAACCCACGGGGCTTGACTTCAATGAGCTTTCAGTCACCATGCCATCGTGGTTCTCTTTACGATACAGCATGAGTTTCAGTACGAGATCGTGAGGAAGATTTACGAAGGCGGCATGGGCATCGTTTACGAAGCCGAACAGCATGGCGCCCGTGACTTCGTCAAACGCGTCGCCATCAAGGTAATTCGCCAGAACTACGCCGACCAAAAGCGGTTCATCGAGAATTTCGTCGGGGAGGCCAAGCTGGTCGCGGATTTGATTCACACAAATATCGTCCAGACCTATCAGCTCGGGGAAACCCGCGGCATCTTCTTCATCGCCATGGAGCTGATCCGGGGGGTAAACCTGGAACAATTCGCCCAGCAACTCGCCGATAAGAACCGGATTTTGCCCAAGGAACTGGCGGTGTTCATCGTCAGCCGCGTCGCGCGCGGCCTGGCCTACGCCCATACCAAAACCGATCGCGACGGCCGCCCATTGGGCATCGTCCATCGGGACGTCAGTTTCAAGAACGTCATGATCGCCTTCGAAGGCGATGTGAAGCTCACGGACTTCGGCATCGCCAAAGCCAAGGGTTTTCTGGTGGACCAGGAAGGCGAGGTGGTGGCCGGCAAAGCCGATTTCATGAGCCCCGAGCAGGCCAGCTTCAAAATCACCGACCCGCGGTCGGACCTGTTCTCCGCCGGGGTCGTCCTGGCCACGTTGCTCCTCGGCAAGAACATCTTCAAAGCCGGCACGCCTGAGGAATCCCGTCAACGCGTGCTGAAAATGGAGATCCCGGACTTCCGCAAGCTTGATTCACGGATCGACGACCGGCTGAACGAAATCCTGCAGCGGGCGCTCGCGCGGGACCTGGACCAGCGCTACGCCAATGCCGATGAGTTGCTCTACAACCTCGAGCATTACATCTATCACTCCGGCTACGGCCCCACGAATGAGACGCTGGGAAAATTCATCCGCGAATTATTCGGCCAGTCCCAGCCCGGCGCCCACCAGCGCCCACCGGGGAGCGACACCGAAGTGGTCAGCAAATCCAACACCACTAGCCCCAAACGCTGATCTCCATGCGCAAAGCGTCTCCTGACGCCGAAGTGAAAATCGGCCTCATGCAGTTGGCCTGCTCCGCTAATCCGGCGGAGAACCTCAAACGCACCTTCCAGGCCATGGAGCGCGTCGTCAAACAAGGGGCCCAGATCATCTGCACCCAGGAACTGTTTCGGTCCCAGTACTTTTGCCAGGTCGAAGATCACGACGCTTTCAAACTGGCGGAGACCATCCCCGGACCGACCACCGAACGGCTCCAAAAGTTCGCCCGCAAACACCAGGTGGTGGTCGTCGGGTCCCTGTTCGAAAAGCGAGCCCCCGGCCTTTATCACAACACCGCCGTTATCATTGATGCGGATGGCCAACTCCTCGGGTCCTATCGGAAGATGCACATTCCCGACGACCCGCTGTTCTACGAGAAGTTCTATTTTACCCCCGGGGACCTGGGATTTCGCACCTGGCAAACCCGCTACGCCCGGATCGGGGTCCTGATCTGTTGGGATCAATGGTATCCCGAGGCGGCGCGACTCACCGCCATGCAGGGGGCGCAAATCCTGTTCTACCCCACCGCCATCGGATGGCACCCTTCGGAAAAAGCCAAATACGGAGAGCCCCAGCACGGGGCCTGGGAAGTTATCCAGCGGTCCCACGCCGTCGCCAATGGCTGTTATGTCGCGGTCCCGAACCGGGTCGGGCACGAAGTTATTTCCGGGGACGGCATAGAATTCTGGGGCCAGAGCTTCGTCGCCGGGACTTCCGGCCAAATCTTGGCCAAGGCTTCTCCCGACCGGGAAGAAAACCTGGTGGTGTCGTTGGACCTCGAGGAAGTGGACACCACCCGCACGCATTGGCCGTTTTTGCGCGATCGCCGGATCGATGCCTACGGAGATATCACCCGCCGGTTGATCGATTAAATTGGGACGTCGCCGAGTTGAAAAAAGGGGAAGTGGCGACCCTAAGGGGACTCGAACCCCTGCCGCCGCCGTGAAAGGGCGGTGTCCTAACCGCTAGACGATAGGGTCGCTAACGGGGGCGCAATATAGACCACGCCACGGCTCGATAGCAACTCTTAAGGCAATAATTTCCATGACCCCGATTCAGGCGCTGGCTCCGGGGATCCCCCGCCCTCCGGCCCCGATGCGCCTGACACCGGTCTAAACCTTGCTTTTCCGCAAGTTCCGCGAAAAAGATCCCGCCCTGCGTGGAAGTCCTGAGTTGCTTAAAAGGCTGGGTTTATGTACCGTCCCGGAGCGTTAAGGCATGAAAATTTACATCGACGGGAAATATTACAGCGAACAGGACGCCAAGGTCTCGGTGTTTGACCATGGGTTGCTCTATGGCGATGGCATTTTTGAGGGTATCCGGATTTATCATGGGCGCGTATTCCGGCTGAAGGAGCATATCGATCGCCTGTTTTACTCGGCCAAGGCCCTGTTGCTGGATATTCCTCTCTCGCACGAGGAAATGATGCGCGCGACCGTCGAGACCTGCCGCCAGAACAACTTGCGCGAAGGCTACATACGACTCCTGGTCACCCGGGGCATCGGCACGCTCGGCTTGAATCCGAACCGCTGCAAAAACCCGTCGGTGATCATCATTGCCGACAAAATCCAGCTTTATCCCCCCGAGTATTACGAGCGCGGCCTCCAGATCATTACCGTGCCCACCACGCGCAACCTGCATAGCGCGCTGAATCCGGCCATCAAATCGCTCAATTACCTGAATAACATCCTGGCCAAAATCGAGGCCAACAACTCCGGGTGCGAAGAAGCCATCATGCTTAATGCGGAAGGTTTTGTGGCTGAGTGTACCGGCGATAACATTTTTATCATCAAAGAAGGGCAACTCTTCACGCCGCCGCTTTCCGCCGGGGCCTTATACGGCATCACGCGCAAAGTCGTGATTGACCTTGCCCGCGAGGCCGGCATGCAGGTCAGTGAACCCAACCTTACCCGGTACGATTTGTTCAATGCGGACGAGTGCTTTGTCACCGGCACCGGCGCCGAACTTGTGCCCGTGGTGAAGATCGACGGACGCGTGATTGGTGAGGGCAAACCCGGCGCCATGACCAAGCAACTGGTGGAGCGCTACCATGCCTTGACTAAAGTCTCGGGCGAGCCGATATACGATTAGATGAAATATGTTGTGCTGCGTTTGTAAAGAAAAGGAAGCCACGGTGCATCTGACCCAGATTACTGGGGATAAGATGCAAAAAGTGGACCTTTGCGAAGAATGCGCCAAAACCAAAGGGGTAAACGACGCCACCGGCTTCTCGCTGGCGGACCTGTTGCTGGGTCTGGGAGCTTCGCAGGAAATTGAGCAAGCCGGCGGCGGCAGCGAACTGGCCTGCCCCCGTTGCGGGTTCACCCAGGCCGACTTCAAAAAAGCCGGCCGCCTGGGTTGCCCCGAGTGTTACAACACCTTCGCCGAGGCCCTCGAAGGTCTGCTCAAGACCATGCACAAAGGCACGCAGCACATCGGGAAAGTGCCCGAGTCCCTGCGCCACAGCCGCGATGTCGCGGACCGGGTGAAGTCCCTCCAAAAGCGGCTGTCCAAGGCCATCGAAGCCGAGGATTTTGAGCAAGCCGCCCTGCTGCGCGATGAAATCAAGCAAATGAACGCGCGCACGAGCGGGTCCCCCGCCACCTGACGGTTTGAGCCATGGACATTCATAAATTTCTGACGCCACCCGCCGAGATGGCGCGGCGCAAAGGACCGCATGATCGCATCGTCCTCTCCAGCCGCGTGCGCCTGGCGCGCAACATCAAAGACGCCGCCTTTCCCGGTTGGGCCAAGAAACCCGAGCGCGTGCGCGTGCTGGATCTGATCCTTCCCGCCGTCCAGTCGTTGCCGGATTTGAAGAACTCTTTCGCGGAAACCATGGATCGGTTGTCCACCCTGGATAAGCAGATCCTGGTCGAACGGCATTTGATCAGCCGGGAACACGCGGCCAAATCCGCCGGCAGCGGCCTGGTCCTAAACCAGGACGAATCGTTCTGCGTCATGATCAACGAAGAGGACCACCTCCGCATGCAATCGCTGCGGCCCGGCCTGCAAGTCCGGCAAGCCTGGGTGGCCATCAACCTCATCGATTCCGCCCTGGAACGTAAACTCGATTACGCGTTCAGCCCGGAATTGGGCTACCTGACCGCCTGCCCCACCAACTTGGGCACCGGCATCCGGGTCAGCGCCATGTTGCATCTGCCCGGCCTGGTCCTCGCCGAGCAGATCAATCCGATCATTCAATCCGTCAACAAACTGGGCCTGGCGGTGCGCGGCCTCTTCGGCGAAGGCACCGAAGCCCTTGGCAACGTCTTCCAGGTTTCCAACCAGATGACCCTGGGCGAATCCGAAACCGCCATCGTCGAGCGCCTCGAAAAGGTTTTGGCGCAGATCATCGATCACGAAGAAAACGCCCGCGGTTCGCTTGTCGAAAAGAAGCCCAAGGTCGTGTATAACCACATCGGTCGGGCTTACGGAATCCTGGCCAACGCCCACAGCATCACTTCCAAAGAGGCCATGAATCTCCTGTCGCTGATGCGCCTGGGAGTGGACCTGGACCTGTTCCCGGGAACGGACCGGGCGATTGTGGATGAATTGTTCGTGTTAACGCAGCCGGCCCATCTGCAAAAGCAGCATTCGGAGAAGCTCTCCGCCGAAGAGCGCGACTTGCTGCGCGCTGACATGGTGCGCGAACGGCTGGCCACCGTCAGCCGGCCCGTGACCAATCCGCCGCCGGGTCCGACATTGGACAAACCGTAAAAACCGTTGCATTTTATTACCGACGAAGTATGAGCGAAGAAGCCATGAATAATTTCACCCCGCGCGCCCAACAAGTGCTGGCGTTGGCGCGGAAGGAAGCGGACCGGTTTAACCACAATTTTGTCGGCACGGAGCATTTGTTGCTGGGCTTGATCAAGCTGGGCCAGGGGGTGGCGGTCAATGTCCTGCAAAAGCTCGGCCTCGATCTCGAGATTGTCCGGATGGAGGTCGAAAAGCAGGTCGGCACCGGCCCCGATCAGAAGATGATCGGCAATATCCCCTACACCCCGCGCGTGAAGAAGGTGCTGGCGCTCGCCGCCAAGGAGGCCAAATCCCTCAGCCACACTTACGTGGGCACCGAGCATATCCTGCTGGGCTTGTTGCGCGAAGGCGACGGTGTCGCCGCCCGGGTGTTGAAAAACCTCGATGTCGATATCGAACAAACCCGCCAGGAAATCCTGAAGGAACTCGATCCCAACTTTGCGGCGCAGGAAGAACCCCAGCAAGGTGGCGAACCGCCGGAAAAACCGGCTGCCGCCGAGAAGAAAGGGGAAGTCAAAACCCCGGCGTTAAAAGCCTTTGGCCGGGACCTGACGGAAATCGCGCGCAAAGGGGAAATGGACCCGGTGATCGGGCGCAAGAGCGAGATTGAACGCGTCATCCAGATTCTCTGCCGCCGCACGAAGAACAACCCGGTGCTGTTGGGAGAAGCGGGCGTGGGCAAGACGGCGATTGTCGAAGGTCTGGCTCAGGAAATCTCGGCGGGCAACGTCCCGGAACTGCTCCGCGACAAGCGGGTCATCACCCTGGACCTGGCATTGATGGTGGCCGGCACCAAGTACCGCGGTCAGTTTGAGGAACGCATCAAAGCCGTCATGGACGAAATCCGGCGTTCCAAGAACATCGTCCTTTTCATCGACGAATTGCACACCATCGTGGGCGCCGGCTCGGCCGAAGGCACCATGGATGCCTCGAATATCATCAAGCCGGCGTTGAGCCGCGGTGAACTCCAATGTATCGGCGCCACCACGCTCAACGAATACCGCAAATACATCGAAAAAGACGCCGCGCTCGAACGCCGCTTCCAGTCCGTCAAAGTGGAAGCGCCCTCGATCGAGGAAGCCGTGTTGATCCTCAAAGGGCTCCGCCCGAAGTATGAGGACCATCACAAGGCCGAGTTCAGCGATGCTTCCATTGAGGCCTCGGTGAAATTGAGCGATCGCTATATCACCGACCGTTTCCTGCCGGACAAAGCCATCGACCTGATGGACGAAGCCGGATCGCGGGCACGCATCGGCACCATGACCCGACCGCCCGAGGTCAAGGTTCTCGAGGCCGAGATCGAGGAGATCAAAGGCAAGAAAGAGCGCGCCATCAAGGACCAGGATTTCGAGGGCGCCGCCGCGATGCGCGACAAGGAAAAGCAGGCCAAGGAAAAGCTGGAAAACCTGCTGAAGACCTGGCGCACCTCGCGCGAGGAAAAACGCGTGAAGGTGGACGAGGACGACATTTTGCAGGTGGTCTCGAAATGGACCGGCATCCCGCTCCAACGCATGGAGCAAGGGGAAATGCAGCGGTTGGTCCAGGTCGAATCCGAAATGAGCAAGGTGGTGATCGGCCAGAAGGAAGGCGTCTCCGCCATGTGCAAGGCCCTGCGCCGCTCGCGGGCGGATCTCAAAGACCCGCGCCGGCCCATCGGCACGTTCCTGCTACTGGGCCCGACCGGTGTCGGCAAGACGCTGCTCGCCAAAACTTTGGCGGAACAGATGTTCGGCGACTCCAAAGCGCTCATCCAGTTGGACATGAGCGAATACATGGAAAAGTTCAATGTCTCGCGCCTGATCGGATCGCCGCCGGGTTATGTCGGCTATGAGGAAGGCGGACAACTCACCGAACAGGTCCGCCGCAAGCCGTATTCCGTGGTGCTCTTCGACGAAATCGAAAAAGCGCACCCGGACGTTTGGAACATGCTGTTGCAGATCCTCGAGGAAGGCAAACTGACCGATAACGTCGGGCGGGTGGTGAACTTCCGAAACACCATCATCCTGATGACGTCCAACGTGGGTTCCGATACCATCAAACGGCAATCCACCATGGGCTTTTCTCCGATCTCGGATGAAGGCAGCTACGAGAAGATGCGGGATAAGATCATGGAGGAAGCGAAGAAGACGTTTCGTCCGGAATTCCTGAATCGCCTCGACGACATCGTGGTCTTCCGGTCGTTGACGAAGCCGGACCTGATCACGATTTTGGATCTAGAAATCACCAAGGTCATGCTGCGGCTCAAAGCCCGCAACATCGTGCTGGACCTGGACGAGAAAGCGAAGGACTTCCTGGTGGGCAAAGGTTACGACCCGCAATACGGCGCGCGTCCCATGCGCCGGGCGGTGGAACGTTTCCTCGAGGATCCTCTTGCGGAAGAGATTCTCAAAGGCTCCTTCCACGAAGGCGAACCGGTGCGCGTCACCGCGGAAGGCGACCACCTGGTCTTTTCGCAAAAAACCGCCACCGAAGGCGCGCTCTCCAGTTAAGCTTTTGACTTGGCCAATATCGGTGAGGTCCGTGGCAAACACACCACGCCTCACCGATTGTTGTTTCCGGCCTTTCGGCTCTCCACTCACACGCTGCGTTGTGGCCGATCAGTATTTTCGGGGCGTCGTTGGAAATTCATTGATCGCCGCCGCCGCCGCCGCATAAGCTGCGATGTGCCTGTCAGTTTAACCATCCTCGGCAGCGGTTCCTCCGGAAATTGCGCGTATCTGGAGACCGAAGGTGCCCGAATTTTGATCGACGCCGGCTTCAGCCTGCGCCAGATCCGGCAGCGCCTGGCCACCATCGGACGCGTGCCCGAGAACCTCGATGGCGTGCTGGTCACGCACGAGCACTCCGATCACGTGGCGGGCATCAACCTGCTTTGCTCAAAACTCGGCATTCCCATTTACTGCAATCGCGCCACCAAAGAAGCCGTTGAATACCAGGAAAAGACCCGGCTCGAATGCCGTCTCTTTACGACTGGGGGCGGATTCGCGGTGGGCGATGTCGAGGTGCAAACCTTCACCATCCCTCACGACGCCCAGGATCCGGTCGGTTTTATGCTCCAGACCAGCGCCGGCAAGGTGGGATTCCTGACCGACCTCGGCCACGCCACACGGCTCGTTCTCGACCGCGTACGCTCCGCCAACGTCCTGGTGCTCGAGGCGAATCACGATGTCAAAATGCTCCAGGATTGCCCCCGCCGCCCCTGGAGCCTCAAGCAACGCATCCTCGGACGCCACGGTCATCTTTCCAACGAAGCCGCCGCCGAAGTGGCCGAAACCATCATGTCCGCCGATCTGCGCCATGTTTACCTGGGCCATTTGAGCCGGGAATGCAATCGTCCGGAACTGGCCCACAGTGTCCTGCATCATCGCATGGGATCAATCGGCGCGCACCACGTTCGGCTCGAGGTCACTTCGCAGGACCACCCCTGCCCCACCCTGAACCTTTAGCCGCGACGCGCCGATATGCTCCAAGTCCGGACGATCGATTCCCTCGATTTGGCCGAATTGCAGCCCTACCGGACGATGCGCCGCCAAATGGACCATCGCCGTGACGGTATCTTCGTGGCGGAAGGCGAGAAGGTGGTCCGCCGACTCCTGGAAAGCCGGTTCGAGGTGGTCTCCGTGCTCCTGCCGCAAAAGTGGCTGGACGATTTGCACTCCCTGATTGCCGCGCGCCCGGAGCGGGTCCAGGTTTTCGTGGCGGAAAAGAAACTGTTGGAATCGCTCACCGGCTTCTCCATGTACCAGGGCCTGCTGGCCCTCGGCAGAATCCCCGTCGCCCCAACCCTGGAAGCACTGCTGGCCAACCCGGCCCGGCCCCGGTTATTCGCCGCCGTCGAGGGACTCTCCAGCGCCGAAAATCTGGGTTCCATCATCCGGTGCGCCGCCGGTTTCGGCGTGCAGGGATTGATCGTCGGTGAAACCTGCACCAGCCCCTATTTGCGGCGAGCCGTTCGCAGCTCGATGGGCACCGTGTTCAAAATGCCGATTTTGGAAACTGGCTCGCTGCTGGCCAGCCTGCAATCGCTCAAAGCGGCCTCGGTGTCCTGCGTCGCGGCTCACCCTCACGTTTCGGGCCGGACCTTGCCCCAGGCAAACCTCGCCGGTGATTGCTGCCTGATCTTCGGTAGCGAAGGCTATGGCCTCACCCCGGAGGTGTTGCGCGCCTGTGACGATGCCGTCGCCATCCCCATGGCCGACGGAGTCGATTCCCTCAATGTTGGCGCCGCCGCCGCCGCTTTCTTCTATGAAGCCGCGCGGCAGCGCGGTAAAATGCACCCCCACCAGCCGTGTTGAAAGGAAATGCCATGACCAGCCTGAATACCCGAAGAACGCTCCCCATCACTTTTTGCCTGCTTGCCGCAGCGGTCTTTCTCGGCACCTACCAAGCAGCGGCTGCGGATGACACCCTCCGCGTCATGAGCTACAACCTGCGCTACGCGAGCACCAACCCACCCAACGCGTGGCCGCAGCGCCGGCCTTTGATGCGACAGGTCCTCGAGATGGCAGCGCCGGACCTGATGGGCACCCAGGAGGGCTTGCGCTGGCAATTAGACGAGTTGGCTTCCGATCTCCCCGGTTACTCCTGGATCGGCACCGGACGGGATGGCGGAGACAAAGGCGAGTTCATGGCCATTTTCTACCGCCAAAGCCGCCTGCAGCCGCTGTCTACCAATCATTTCTGGCTGTCGGACACTCCGGAAATCCCCGCCTCCTCGACCTGGGGCAACAGCAACCGGCGCATGGTTACCTGGGTGCGTTTCCGTGATCTGCAAACGAAACGCGAGTTCTACCACTTTAACACCCACTTCGATCACCAAATCCAACGCGCCCGGGAAAAGAGCGCCGAACTGGTGCGCCAACGGATGGCCAACCTGCAACCCACCCTGCCCATTATTCTGACTGGCGACTTCAACGCCGGATACGACAACGCGTCGCATCAAATCCTGGTGAAGGACGGATTCCTGGTGGACACGTGGGACGTCGCCAAGGAAGTCGTCGGTCGCGGCTTGGGGACGTTCAATTCTTTCAAAGCCGTGTCCAAATCCGGCGAACGAATCGATTGGATCCTGGTCCGCGGCATCACCGCGGTGGACAAAACCGAGATCATTACAACTTCGCTGAACGGCCAGTTCCCGAGCGACCATTGCCCGCTCGAAGTGTGGCTGAAACTGCCCGAATAACCCGGCGGGTTACTGGAAAAACTTCAGATACACTTCGCGCACCCTGGCGCGAGCCTCCGCGATGGCGGCGCGGAACGCCTCGGGCGTCGGGTAACCGCAACGCACCGAAACCCGGTAATACGGCGCGGCGTCATCGGGCAGCACCGTTTCCCCCTCGTAACTCCAGCGTCGCAGAATCCCTTCCACGCGGCGGATCAGGCGATAATTGGCGATGAGTCGGGGAGCGTCCGGCAGTTGTTTCTCGCGCTCGGCCCGCAGCAACGCCGACAACGTGTTGGCTTCCTGCCAGCCGTGCTCCAGACAGATTGCCTGCGCCAGGAACTCGGCATCGACCAGGCCGCCGGCGCCGGTCTTGATCGCCAACGCCTCCTTGCCGGCCGGCGTGCGCTCCTTCTCGATCCGGACCCGCATTTGGTGAATCTTCGACTTCCAATCCGGAGTGAAACCCGCCAGAGGCAGCGAAGGGTGCTGAAAGTCGGTCAGTTGGGCGGCCAATTCCTGGAACCGCTGTCCGACGGCCATGTCACCGGCCACCGGCCGAGCGCGGGTCAGGGACTGGATTTCCCACAACATCGCCCGTTGCCGATAGTATTCTTCATAGGCCTTGAGCGTGTTTACCAGGACCCCCTTTTCACCGTCCGGCCGCAGGCGGGCATCCGTCTGGAACGTCAGGCCTTGCTCAGTCCGGGTCGAGATAAGGTCCATGACCTCGAGGGCCATCTTGGATACGCGCCGCAGGTCCTTCGTCCTCGAGTCGGCGACGAACAGTATGTCCAAATCCGAGCCGTAATCGATTTCGACTCCACCCAACTTGCCCAAGCCGATGATGACAAATGGCGGCTGCTTGAGCCGGTGCCGTTTGGTCACCACCTCCACCGCGTAGCGCAAGCAGGCGTCGGCGAGCGCCGAAAGCTCGGTAAGATACTGGTCGGCTTCGGCCAGGCCAAGGATGTCGCGCAACCCGATGCGCATCAACTCGACCTGGTGATATTTGCGGAGCCACAGATGCTGATCGGCATCGGCGAAACCATGCCGCAGATCGCGCAGCGTTTCCTCCGCCGTCTTGCGCTGCCGCAACCGGCCGCTCATGACCAGTTCGTCCACCAGGTCTGGCGTGCGAATCGCCAACTCCGCCAGGAACTCAGAACGGTCAAACAGCATCGCGAGCAATTCGAAAATTCCAGGGTTGCTGTGCCACAACTCGAACAAGGTCGAGCGTGCGCCGTAGGCGGTAATGAAATTATCCAGCCGGGTCAGCACTCGATCCGGGTCGGAGAGCGGAATGCGGGCCTTGTCGGCTTGGGCGGCGCCTCGAGGCGGAGTGGTCGAAATGCCGCTGGCATCCAATTGCGGGCAAAGCGCGAAGAGGCGCGGCAGCAATGCCAGTGCCAAATCGCTGGTGCGCTGGGAGACATGGATGTAACCCGGTCCCTCCACAAACTCGCGCAACACCCTCAATGCTTTTTCCTGGTCGCGAAAGCCATGCCGGACGAGGTGCTGTTTCCACGCTTCCTCCTCGCCTTCGAACTGCCGGGGAAACGGCGAAGCCGGGGCGGCTTCCCCGAGCTCCGGCTTGAGCATCTTTTCAAATATTCGGCGCACCCCGCGGCTCAGCTTGCCACGTGTGCCTTCGAATTCCTTCAGAGTCGAAAAGCCCATCAGCCGGGCCAACCGCTCCTGGGCGGGACGTTGCTGAGGGATCGTATGGGTTTGAAGATTATCCTCCATCTGGAGCCGGTGCTCCACATCCCGCAGAAAGACATAGCCTTCGGCCAGAGCCTTTGCTTCCTCGCGCTCGAGCAACTCATATTGCGTGAGCTTTTCGAGCCCGGGCAGGGTCTGCGCGCCTTGCAGAAACGGCTGACGCCCCGCATGCAGCAACTGAAGCGATTGCACGACGAATTCCACCTCCCGAATACCGCCGCGCCCCAGCTTTACGTTGCTCTCCAGTTCGCCGGTTTTGACCACCTCCTTCTCGATGCGGTCTTTCATCGCGGCCACCTCGCGCAGCACGCCGGGGTTCATCGAGCGCGGATAGCGGAAGGGCTGGATCATTTCCAGAAATTCCGCCGCCACCTGCTGATCACCGGCCACGCCGCGGGCCTTGATCAGCATCATGCGCTCCCACGTCTGCCCCCATTGCGCATAATAATTCTCGTAACTCTCCAAGGAGCGGCTCAAAGGCCCTCCGTCCCCTTCGGGCCGGAGCCGGAGATCGATCCGATACAACATTCCCTCCGGAGTGGTGCGGCTGACTTCCCCAATGAACGCCTCGGCCACCCGGTTGAAGAACTGATGGTTGCTCAATACCGCACGTGGGGCGCGCCCTTTGACCGGCGGTTCCCGGAATACGCTGCCTTCACCGTTGTAGACAAACAGCACATCCACATCCGAACTGTAATTGAGTTCCTGCCCTCCCAGTTTACCCATCCCGAGCACGCACGCTCGTGCCGGCACCCAGGCGCCCGCACCTGCTACCGGTTCCTGCCAGGGTTGACCAAAACGATCCTGATGCTGAGCGAGGCAGAGCCGCCAGGTGACATCCAGGCACACGTCCGCAAGATCGGATAATTCCCTGGTGAGTTCCGGCACCTTTCCAAACCGGGCCAGGTCGCGCGCTGCGATTCTGAGCATCCCGGTCTGTTTCAGACCGCGCACCCGCCGGAAGGCTGCGGCATAATCTTTCGCGGCAAGCAGTGGATCGAGCCATGCGCCGACCTCCCGAACCAACCCCTCCTTGCGGCGCGGATATTTCAACTTCTCAGGATCCAACTCGGCCAACAGTTCCGGCTGGGCCACCAGCAACGCGCTGAGCGCCTGTGACCCGCTGAACAAGGCGCAGAGCACTCTCGCTCGTTCCCCATCGAATTTCTCCAGCGGCTTTGGATCGGTTGCGCCCGCCAGCAAGTCCAGGTAATGCCGGGCCCGTCGCGGGTCCGCCGCCTCCGCCACCGCGCGCGTCCAGTGCGCATTCAGGCGCATCATGGTTTCCTCACCGGGGGATGTTCCAGTTCCACCGGCACCTCGGATCGCGCGGGAGCGCGCAACGGAGTGAAGAGCCCGCGCCAAAACCCGAGCCCGTAAAGCAGGTGCGTCAAAACAATCAGTGGCAATGCCCCGACGCCGCGGGCCGCGCCGCCGGCGGGAATCAGCGCCGACGTCTGAGCCAGCACCGCCATGGCATAAAATCCCAAGGGCGCCAACCACCACCCGCCCACCCACGGCGTAAGCAACAGCGAAACCGTATAAACGCAAAAAAGCGGCGGCACAAAATTCAGGATCGAGCCCGGCGTGGGATGCAGCCGGAATTGCTCGGCCCGCCCCCGGCCATACGTCATCAGCATGCGAGCGAACGAGCGAAGGCTTGGGCGCGGACGCCGTTGAACCGTGAATTGCGGGTCGTACATGAGCAACCCGCCCCGCTTCTGGAGCTCGTCCATCAGCGCGTTTTCTTCGTTGGGATACAAGGCTTCGTTGAAACCGCCCAATTCGAGCAGGGGTGCGCGGCGGGCGGCCAGGTTGCAGAGGATCAGCTCCTTCTCGCCCGAAGGCCGGGTCGCACCCACCGGGGTGTAGCGCGCGCGACTGGGGCCGAACGCCAGCCAGGCCCCCAGCACCAGGGCAAATACCTGCTCCAACCATGGCGCATCCGGCGGACAGGTATTCGGCCCGCCAACCATCTGCACCTTGGGATCCTGAAAATGACTCATGGCGCGTCGTAGATTGCCGGGAACCGGAACCGAATCGTCGTCCAGGAAATAAATCACCTCTCCCCGGGCGGCGCGCAGCCCGGTATTGCGTTGGACCGAAGGCTGGCGCCCTCGCGCCACGATGATTTCCAACAGCTCCGCCGGGTAATCCAGCAAACGTGCGGCATCGACGGCCTTGACCTCCCGCTGACCCGGACGGGCGGCGATCAGGACGGTAACCGTTGGCAAATTGTGCGGCACGGCTTCAGGCTATTGGGCATCAACGCAAAGGCAAGAACAGAGGCTTTCCCGGTCGGGTTCCGGGTGAGAGAAGAGAATAGACTCGGGCAGCAGCTCGCCAAGGAGGTGGGGATGGGGAATCCCGCTGAAGAAACGATCCGCCACCCGAATCTGGATTAAGCATGAAAAAAACACCCGTAAACTGTCAACTGCAAAGCCGAGGCTATGCCGACGAATTATTCCGCAGGCGCATCCGTAAACCACCGTATATAACCAACTGTGGCCGGAGCGCCGCCCGCGGCCCGGAATCAGCCCGGTTTCATTTATGCGGCAAACCGTCAAGGGACCGGAATGAATTGACTCCGGCCCCAAAAACCGCGTAAAACTCCGGGGACAGAACCTTAAGCAACCAAAAAGGAAAAGCCATGCCGGATCTGAAACTACTTTACGAGGCGGTCGTCAATGGCGACGCAAAAGCATCCCTAGCCATCACCCAGCAAGCCCTGGCTGAAGGAGTGGATCCCTTGATACTGGTCAACGAACATATGGTGCCCGCCATGGACGAGGTGGGGCGCCGCTTCGAAGCCAACGAGTTTTTCGTGCCCGAATTGTTGATTGCGGCGCGGGCGATGAAGGCGTCGCTCGAGGTGATTCGCCCGCTGCTGATCGCGCGCGGCGATAAGCCGGCCGGCCGTGTGGCTATCGGCACCGTGAAAGGCGACTTGCACGACATCGGCAAGAACCTGGTGGCTTCGCTGCTGGAAGGCGGCGGGTTCGAAGTGATTGACCTGGGCGTCAACGTCACGCCGGAAAAGTTTATCGAGACGGTCAACCTCAAGCAGGCGAACATCATCGCCATGTCCGCCCTGCTCACGACCACCATGCCCGCCATGAAGTCGACCATCGAGGCCCTCAAATCGGCCGGCGTGCGTGATCGCGTCAAAGTGCTCATCGGCGGAGCGCCCATCACCCAAAAGTACGCGGATGAGATCGGCGCGGACGGTTACAGCGAGAACGCCGTCGGGGCCGTGGCCCTGGCGAAGAAAGCAGTAGCCACCTAACGCACCCCGCTCATGCATCCATTGCTGCGGGATTTGCTGGCGACGGGCCCTGTCCTGACGGACGGCGCCTGGGGCACCCAATTGCAGGCCCGTGGCCTGGCCGTGGGCGAGTTTCCGGACCTGTGGAATCTCGAGCATCCGGAAAAAGTCCTGGAAGTGGCCCGCGCCTATGTGGCCGCAGGCAGCCAGGTGATTCTGACCAACACTTTCGGAGCCAATCGCCTCCGCCTCGCCGCTCATGGGCTTGAATCCAAGGCTGTGGAACTAAACCGACGCGGCGCCGCCCTTTCCAAAGAGGCCGCCGGACAAAAAGCCCGGGTCTTTGCCTCAATTGGACCAACTGGCCAGCTTTTGATGAGCGGGGAAGTGAGCGCTCAGCAGGTATCGGATGCGTTTCTGGAACAAGCCCAGGCGCTGGCCCAGGGTGGAGCCGACGCCCTGGTGGTCGAAACCATGGCCGAGGTCGAGGAAGCCTGTCTCGCCGTTAAAGCGGCGCGTCAAACCGGCTTGCCCGTGGTGGCCTGCATGGTGTTCGACAGCGGCAAGGATCATGATCGCACCATGATGGGCACCACTCCCGAGGCCGCCGCCACCGCCCTGGTGGAAGCGGGTGCCGATGTCGTCGGCGCCAATTGCGGACAGGGCATCGCGGGCTTCATCCCCATTTGCCGCCGCATGCATGCCGTCACCAACGTTCCTCTCTGGGCCAAAGCTAACGCCGGCCTGCCGGAAATGGTAAACGGTGTCCCGGTCTACCGCACATCACCCGCCGATTTCGCCTCGCTCATCCCGGACCTGGTCCAGGCCGGCGCCAGTTTCATCGGCGGTTGCTGCGGCACCAGCCCGGACTTTATCGCGGCGGCCAAAGCCCGTCTCGACGCCTTGCGGCAGCAGAATTGAAGTATTTCCCGGGCCGTCGGGCGACATCGACAGACTTGCTATCGCCATGAACTCCAGAGAACGAGTGCTCGCGCATCTCGCGGGGAAACCAGTGGATCGCCTCCCGCTGATGCCCATCACCATGATGTTCGCATGCCAGCAAATCGGAGCGCGCTACCGTGATTATTGCACCGACTACCGCGTGCTGGTGGAAGCCCAAATCCGCGTGGCAGAGACGTTCGGCTTCGACTACGTCAACACCATGTCCGACCCGGCACGCGAAGCCGCCGATTGCGGAGCTCCGGTCGAGTTCTTTGACCATCAACCGGTGGCGCTCGTCGAAGACCGCGCCTTGCTTGCGGATAAATCCACCCTGGCCAGGCTGAAAATTCCCGATCCCCTCGGCGGAGGCCGAATGCACAATGGCATTCAAGCGATCAGCCTGTTCAAAGAACGCGTGGGCAGTGAAAAGCTGGTCGAAGGCTGGATCGAAGGCCCGATTGCCGAAGGAGCGGACCTGCGCGGGATCAATACGTTGATGACTGACTTCTTTGACGACCCCGCATTCGTCAAGGACCTGTTCGCATTCGTCATCGAGCTGGAGTTGCGGTTTGCCCGGGAACAAATCCGGGCCGGGGCGGACCTCATCGGAATGGGCGACGCGGCGGCGTCACTGGTAGGCCCGCATTTTTACGAGGAATTCGTCTGGCCCTACGAAAAGCAGCTTGTGGACGGCATCCATGCCATGGGCGGCCGTGTCCGACTGCACATTTGCGGTAACACGCGCCGCATCCTGAAAGGTATGGGTAGTCTCGGGTGCGCGGTGGTTGACCTGGACTCCCTGGCGCCACTGCATGAAGCACGCCAGCAGGCCGCCCCCGGCCAGATTCTGCTAGGCAATATGAACCCCGTCACCGTGCTGCGTAACGGCACACCTGACCTGGTCACGGCGGCGGCGGCGCAGTGCCACCGCGAAGCCGGGCCAAGGTTTATTGTGGGCGCGGGTTGCGAAGTGCCACGGGATACCCCCCCGGAAAACCTTCGTGCCCTGTGCGAATACGCTCACCAGCACGCACCCTGAACCCGATCCCGTTCGAGAGTTTCCCGGGATTAGTCCCCATACCTGGCTCATCAACACTCACCAGCAGGCTGACATGTAATAACTATGGGCGTAACCTTTGAAGACATTACCCAGGCGGCGACCCGCATCGCGGGACACCTGGTTGATACCCCCTGCCCCCTCTCCATCCCGCTTTCGGAAGCGACCGGCATGGAGATTTACTGCAAACTCGAATACCTGCAGCGCACGGGCAGTTTCAAGGAACGCGGCGCGCGCAACGCGCTCACGCTGCTGGGCCCCGAACAGCGGCGCCGGGGCGTGATCGCGGCCTCCGCCGGCAACCACGCACTGGGCCTCGCCTACCACGCACAGCTTCTCGGCATCCCGGCCACAGTGGTGATGCCAAAATTCGCGCCCCTCACCAAATTGGTGAACTGCCGGAAGCTGGGGGCGGAAGTTATCCTTGAAGGCACCACCATCGCCGAAGCTCGCGCCCATGCGGACGTGATCGTGGCTCAACGCGGGTTGACCTATATCAATGGTTTTGACGATCCGGCGATTATTGCCGGCCAGGGCACCATCGCGCTCGAAATTCTCGAGCAGGTGCCGGAGCTCGACGCCATCATCGTGCCGGTAGGTGGCGCGGGGTTGATCGCGGGCATTGCCTTGGCGGTAAAGCATCTCAAGCCCGGAGTAAAAGTCATCGGCGTGGAACCGGAACGGGCGGCCAGTTTCACCGCTGCGCTCACCGCCGGGGAACCGGTCGCCATCGAGATGCGGTCCACCTTGGCGGACGGTTTGGCGGTGCCGAAAGTCGGCGGGAACTCGTTTCAACTCGCGCGCCCACGCGTCGATCGCACGGTCCTGGTCAATGAACATGCGCTCGCCCTGGCGGTGCTGAGATTGATGGAATTGGAGAAAGCAGTCGTCGAGGGCGCCGGGGCAGCCTCGCTGGCGGCATGCCTGGCCGGATTGCTGCCGGAACTCGCCGGCCGCAAAGTTGTCCTCCCGCTCTGCGGAGGTAACATCGACCTGACCATGCTCGGGCGGATCATCGAACGCGGGTTGGCTTCGGATGGTCGTCTCTGCCGGTTTACAGCCACCATCAGCGATCGTCCGGGTGGTCTGGCCCGGTTCGCGCAAGTATTGGCTGAACAAGGCGCGAGCATCGTGGACATCGCCCATGACCGGGCGTTCAGTGATGAAGATTTGAATCGGGTTTCAGTGCATTGCCTGGTGGAAACCCGCGACCATGAACATCTGCGCGCCATCCTGGATTGCCTGAACCGCGACGGCTTTTCCGCCGTGCCTTGAATCCGTCCGGCTGGAAACACACCTCTCAGGACTGGACAGGCGAACTTCGTTTCACAATTATGCGAGCCATGCAATCGCACGAAATCCTGCGCGAAGTATTTCAACAGCACAGTCCCAAGCAGGTCGCGGCCGAACTAGGACTTTCGCTGTCGATGATCTACAAATGGGCTGAGCCGCCGGATCAATCGTCCGGCAGCGGCAGCACCAATCCCCTGGACCGCGTGGACGCGCTCCTGCGCTGCACCCAGGATCGCCGGTTGGTGCAGTGGATTTGCCAGCGCGCGGGCGGCTTTTTCATTCTAAATCCCAAAACCAGCCGGCCCCACCCGGAATTCCTGATCCCGGCCACGAACGAGATCGTTCAGGAATTCGCCGACCTGCTGGCGGTCGTCGCCACCGCCGCCGCCGACAACAAGATCACGAACAAGGAGTCGAAACAGATTCGGGCGCGCTGGGAGGAATTGAAAAGCGTGACCGAACACTTCGTGTCCTGCTGTGAGCAGGGTAACTTCGACGAATTGACGGAGAAGGAATCCCCGCGCCCGGATCAGCCCTGAAGACAGGCGGAGCTGAGCTTCACCTGCAGCACCGCGGTTTGCCGGGGAGCAATGGTCAACGCGTTGTCGGCAACGTTGCCCGATTCCACGCAAACCATGGTTTCGTAATCGTCGTTGCCAAAATCCGCCATCTGCTGCGCTTTGGCTATCCAGGGATTCCAAACCACCGTGGAACGCGAGCCTTCGGTCTCCACTCGAATCTTGCGGCCCAGCCGGGGATCAAGGATTTCCACCGGAGCCGAAGTGTTCAGGTAAATTCGGTCAACCTCGGAGTTGATGCGGATGGCGTCTTGTCCCTCAGTCTTGCGGGCGAATTTCTCCACCTGGTCCAGGTATTCACAACCCTTGAGGCCGACTACGCCAATCGCGGTGACGTCGCCGACTTCAAAATACGTGTGCAAACAGTTCTCAAATGGCAGCGCCTGATCTTGCGAAAGATTAGTAACCGCGAGGCGGAGCCCCAGCGATTCGCTGACGGTCACGGTATACTCCGCCTTGAACGGCGGGAACGCGGCCGCTTCCGGGGTCTCGGGAAAAGAAAACCGCGCGCTCACGCTTCCTCCCGGGCCAAAGGCCACTTCCTTCAATTCCCACGCCCGCTTTCGGGCAAAACCGTGCTGGCCCAATCCCTCGCGAAACCCAAACCAGGGCAGGATCACCGGGATGCCGCCGCGAATCGGCGATCCTTGTTCAAACCGGCTGCATTGGCTCATGAACAGCAATGGCGGTTCATTGTGCTTCTTGAACCGCGTTACGTGGGCGCCATGCAGAAAAATTTCCGCGGCGCTCCAGGGGGTGACAACTTCGAGAATCGGCAGTTCACCCTGACCTTCAAGAAACGCGACGCGAGACGGGGCACCGGAGTGCGCGGTGGACTCTAGTTTGCCTGGTTCCATAATTACCTCAGTGCCCTTATAGCAGGCCGACGGACGGTGGTGCGAGCGAAAAATTCTCGGTGCGAGCCGCAAGTTTGTTGTTTGCGCCGCCGCCCACCTGTGATAAATGGCAGGGAAGAATTACCTAATCCTCCATGCCTATGAAAATAAAATTCCTGTTCCCCGCGGCGCTGGCGATGGCCCTCTCGCTGCCCAGCGTGCTCGCTCAAGCCATCCCCGACAATTTCAAAACCGGCGGCTTTGCCATCGGTTGCCAGGCGTATACGTTCAATCGCTTCACGGTATTTGAGGCGATTGAAAAGACGGCGCAAGCCGGGGGCAAAGTGATCGAATTCTATCCGGGCCAAAAGCTCAGCAAAGAGCAGCCCGACTTAAAGCTCGACCACGACGCCTCGGACGAGGTGCTGCGCCAGGTCCAGGCCAAGCTCAAGGAACACGGACTGAAAGCCGTGAATTATGGAGTCGTCGGGATCCCGGAAGACGAGACCGGGGCGCGAAAGATATTCGAGTTCGCCAAAAAAATGGGAATTCCAGCCGTCACCACCGAGTCGGTGCCGTCGATCAATACGATTGAGAAAATGGTCAAGGAATACGATATCCGGGTCGGTTTTCACAACCATGCCGGCTCAATGTCCCGACCGGACTACAAGGTGTGGAACCCGCTGTTCATCGCCGGACTGGTGGCGGGCCGGGACAGCCGCATTGGCGCGGCCGCGGATACCGGTCATTGGTGCACCTCCAACCTCAAACCCGTCGAGGCCTTGCGCATTCTAAAAGGCCGGATCATCAGCGCCCACTTGAAGGATAAGCTGGCCTTCGGCGAGAGCCACGACGTGCCCTATGGGGAAGGCGTGGCGGATATCAAAGCCTGCCTCGACGAACTCAAGGCGCAGGGATTCCAGGGCAACCTGTCGATCGAATACGAATATAACTGGGACAACAGCGTGCCGGACGTGACGAAGTGCATCGATTTCGTGCGGGCTTACGGCCAGGCAAAATAGCAGGACCGCACCCAGCCTCCCCCACGGAGAGGGACCATAAACCTGTAAGTCGAACAGCCACCCCGCTTTAACCGGCGGAGGTGCGCTTCGAGCGTAGCTCCGCGTAACCCACCAAACGGTGTCTTTGCTCGTCCCAAAGCCGGAAATTGAGCGATTTCAGGCTTGTCAGTAAAGTCACCGGTTTGACCGTCTGAAACAGCGGTTCCGAATAGTGGCACTTCTCGAGGTTGTAATTCGGAATGCGCGGACTCAGGTGGTGTATGTGGTGAAAGCCGATATTGCCCGAGAACCACTGCAGGATCCGGGGTAGTTTGTAAAAGCTGCTGCCTTGGAGCGCGGCCTGCGCGTAATCCCATTGCTCGCGGCGCTGCCAATAAACGCCCTCGAACTGGTGCTGCACGTAGAACAGCCAGATGCCCGCCGACCCTGCCACCATCAACACCGCCAGTTGAAGCGGCACCCAGGTCTTCCAGCCGAAAATGTAGTCCATCCCCAAGGCATACAACAGCAGGGCGATATTGGTGCCATATACCGAGATCCGCTCCCGCAACCCGGCGCCCTTGGTCGAAAACCGCTCGCGAAAAAGGAACAGAAACAAAGGGGCGAACACAAACAACACCACCGGATTGCGCGCCAGGCGGTAGGCGAACTTCTTCCAGCTCGACGCCTCCAGGTACTCCTGCACCGTAAGCGTCCACACGTCCCCGGTGCCCCGGCGGTCCAGGTCCCCGGACGTCGCATGATGCACCGAATGTTCCCAGCGCCAATGAAAATAGGGCGTGAATGTTATCACGCCGGCGAGGCATCCCAGAATATCGTTTGCGAGTCTGGATTTGAGAAATGACCCGTGACCGCAATCGTGAAGAATAATGAACACGCGCACCATGAGCCCGCCCGCAATCACCGCAAGAGGCACCGTCAACCACAGGGAGACCGAGAGGCTCCAGTACATCAGGACCCAGGTCAGCGCGTAGGGAACCAGGGTGTTAACCACCTGCCAGGCGCCACGCCACGGAGCGGGCACCTGGTACTTGGCTACAATTTCCTTCCAATTCGAGCCGCTGGATCGGGTCCGGGATTCAGACACCAAGCTGTCATTCATGGTCGTTAAATAGGGTTGTCCAACGCTTAAGCGAAACACTGCTCAGGACAATAAGCAGTGGAGATAATACAACCCATTAACTCGGGCGGCAACTGGGAACTTCCAATTTTTTGCGTCGGCTGAATTACCCCGCGTCTGGCGGCGTCGAGGGAGCGGGGGGCGTCGGCGGCTCGGGACGGGGCGGTGGAGGGGCCGATTCCGGGCCGGTATCGCCCGCCGGGCGCGCAGGTTTGGGACGCTTGCTGCGGGGCAACGGGCTGATCACCACGTTGAGGTCCCGGTCGCCGAGCATTTTGGGCGGAGCATCCGCCTGCCCATATGCCGCCAGGTCCCGGACAAATTTGTTGACCACCTCGAACCCGATCTCCTTGTGCGCCCGCTGCCGCCCGCGGAAACGCAGCTTCACCCTGACCTTCATGTCATCGCTGAGAAACTCGATCGCATGATTAAGCTTCACGCCGAGATCGTGGGGGTCGATGGACGCCGAGATCTGGAGTTCCTTCATCTTGTTGGCCGCCTGCTTGGCGGCCGACTCCTTGGCCCGCTTGGCTTCCTCATAAAGGAACTTGCCGTAATCCACAATGCGGCAGACCGGCGGCGTGGCGGTGGCAGCCACTTCGACAAGGTCCAGCCCGCGCTGGCGCGCGATGCGCAGCGCGTCGTCCAGAGACATTACCCCAAGCTGCTGCTTGGTTTCATCGATCACCCGGACTTCGCGGGCACGGATTTTCCCATTGCGCCGATGCGCGGGTTCACGGGATTGAAAACGAGAAGGAAACGGGCGACTCAATGGCCCCCCTGACAATAGTATTTATTCATTAAGCTGTAATCACCAACCTGGCAAAAACATTCGTATTTGATAGGTTATTTTGGCATGCCGGCGCGCAGAGGCAAGACTATTTCATCCCGTTTTCCCTTAAATTTGCGGGCGTTCCGCGCCGGCACTAAAGCTGGTTCTCGCCAGGATGTCCCTGGTGAGGATCGCTCTCGAATCGGCGTAGCCAGATCAGCCCCATTCGCAAAGCGACTCGATATGAGCCGCCGAGCCGTCGCGCAGCCACCCGTCCAACTGGGCCTGGTCCTTCAATTGTTGCCCACGCCGCCGAGGGACAACCGCAAAGCCGCAGTTCAAGTCCGGCAAAGCCGTCATATCCACCCAAAGCTTCTCAAACTGGGCCACGGGAAAAACATCCTCCTGGCCATGACCCCAACGTTTCTTCACGTCCTTCAGGGTCACATAGGTAGGCATCCGGGTCGCCAGATGCCGAATCGCGGCCTGAACGGCTTCAGGTTCTTCCAGGCGCTGCCGGGACAGACCAAACGCGGTGAGCAACTTATCGATATCGATCCAGCAAGTGTTCGAATTGTAATAGCTGAGGGAAAACTCGACTTCCTCCCGAGGCATGGCGAGTCCTTCCAGAAGCCGCACGGTTCCATTCACGCGCGCCAATCCACCGCCCCGATCTTCCAACCGACGAGTAATCATCTCAAAGGAAAGCGTTGCGTTGTTCTCCATGTGCCACCCCAGCACCGTGGGGTCCACCGTTGCTCCCAGGGTGTCGATATTATGCAGCATCAAATACTTGAGCTGCGGGCGCTCCTTGAGCAGCGATCCGAGTACACCATTGCGCATCAGGTTTGAAATCTCGTACCAATGCCCCACCGGATGCAGACACTGCAACGGCAGGTTGTCGGTATAATCCGCGGCTTCCCCAGCCTGCCGAGCCCATTGAATCAAAGCGTGGCGCAGGCTGTCCCTAACCTTTTGTTGCTGCTCATCAAGAACTTGCTGCGGCATCTCCTCCCAGGCGAATCGCAGGTCCCGTTCCATGGGCACCAGGCGTAAACCAACCGATCTTCCCGGAGAAAGTAACAGTGGGCCGGAGTAATTGTAGTTTTGATGTCGGCTCAGGAATTCCTTCGTCGGCTGATGGGTGAGGTAGCTCGTCGTAAATACATGCGGCAACCAGCTTTCAAACAGTTTGGAAACCTTTCGACTTTTGGCTAGATGAGTCTCGATAAAGGTCCGATGCTGGCCGGCCAGCCGACAAAACGGGTGCAAGGCCTTGACCACGCCCGCGCCCTGAGTCCAGCGGCTACCCGCCCCTGCCGCCAGCGTCACCACGGCCACTTCGCCTGCTTTTAAAGCCGCTTCGCCCCGCTTCGTGTATTTTTGATGGTCCCCGCCTTGCTGACATAAATCTTCAACCTCAGCCGCTGTAACATTCTCGATTACCGCACTCGAGGGCAACCGATTCTGCGCCAAACCAATACGACCCTCCTTCAAATCGGCGCGAATTTGCTCGTGTTGCGTGCGGTCGAATCCATTTAGTTCCAGCAACTCCGTCAGGGAACCGCCGGCGCCATTGCCGGCTTTGCCCCGGGGCAACATCGCGTCAAATAGCGTTTGCACCACGCCACGCAGTTCGGGTTGGGTGCGGCAAGCGGCCCCGAACTTGTCGAGTTCGGCCCGCTGCGTGCGCGACAGCGAATGCCGGTCCTGGCGCAGCAATGCCGGCACGATAATGGAATAGTAGCCTTGCGGCATGAGGGCGGTGTCACCACGCAACAACTCACAAACCGTACCCTGCTGGTTGATCGCAAAGTCGTAAACCACCGGTTCCATGGCAAACGGCAACGCGTGCTCCAATTCCCGTTTGCCCTCTGTCATGATTTCCTGCAGGCGCTTCTGCGCTTGAGCCTTCCGGGATGGATTAAAAATAAATCCCATGCCACCCCCGGACATCCCGCCCAACATCCAAAATCCCCAGAAGTCCTTCCCGAACTCGGCCGCCACCCGCGCAATCAGAGTCTCGGTGAAATAATTGCTCGCCCAGGGAATAACCGTCTGGATCGGCCCGCGAAAATTGCGGGTCGTGGCCGCGCCAATCGCCGGCACATCGCCTCGCTTCAATGCGGCCAGAATATCGTCGAGCACCCCGAGCATGCTCTGACGCGCTTTCCATTCCGCCTCGCAGCGGAGCAGATATTTCTCAGTGACCATCTCGAGGATTGGCCCGACATTTTGAGCCATGCCGCCATGCACCAGCACTAGGCTATCCTGGAGTTTCTGACGCGTCGCCGCCGAGGCGTCCTGCTCCTCGAGAATCCGATGTTTGGGCATAAGTCGGCCCCGGCTCACGCCTTGTTCCGGATCACCCTCGCCGGCCAGGACGCCCTCGATCAACTTCATTCCGGGCCAGACACCGCCCGAATCCTGCCAGCCACCGCCCGAACCGCCGAGCCATTCTCCGAGCAGCGCCCGCGCCAGCACCAGACGGCGCTCATGCTCCTGCAAGGGCCCGGTAAGCGACGCAGCCTGACCGGTAGCCCGCATGCAAACACTCACCAGGGCCGCCAGCAAATTGGTTGAAACGGCCAGGCGCGAGCCTTTGGGGATGTTGTTTACATGGCTGACGATTTCCAACCCACGACCGGGACCAGCGATCCGTCCCAGCAAATCCGCCAGGCTTTGACCGGATCCCTCGATGCCCGGGGGCACGATGCCGGACGCAATCACCGCCGCTTTCAGCAGCCCGAGATAGTCCTTCGCAAAATCAAATACATCCGCCAGGTTCGAGATCTCCGCGGTGGCGCCCAGGTCAACGCTCACCAATCTCAATACCGGGTCCTCGATGACGCGCAACCACGCCTCCACCGGTGGCCGGGGGCTTTCATCGCGACCGTGCACTCCCAAATCGATCGAGACGTTGAGCACCTTTGCGCCTTCAGGGTAATCCATCCCCAGGAAGAAAATATCGCTCCACCCGCAATGCGTCAGATCCATCCGGACGGGAGTGCGCTCGCGCAAGATCGGGTACGTGCCGTCAGTGGGGTCCACCGTGAGCAACTCGGGACGCAGACGCAAGGGTTGGTCCGCCGGGTGTCCCATGCGGAACATCCACTGATTGCCGCGCACGGTGCGCACGCTGCGGCGAACCTGATCCGCCAAAGTTTGAAACGCCAACCGATGGTAGCCGGCGGCCAGCGCGCTGGAGATCGAGTCGCTGGCCCCTTCCTGTTGCTGCACGGCCAGGAAGCACTCAATCGCCTCTTCAAACCGGCGCCGCAGCAAATGCTCGAAACCGGCGAAAGGGATCAGGGAACCGCGCGCCATTTGCCGGGAGTCCAGCGCCGCGGGCAAGTGAAAGCGGTGGATGGCGTAGAGAAAAAAGAGGGCGCGCACTCGCTCATAAAGATTGTCGCTGCTCTGGCGAAAGCGCTCCAGGGCGGTGCATTCCGCCAGCAATTCCGCGGGCGATCGTCCGGCACAGGCTGCTTCCAGCGAGCGATGACGCACGGCAGGATCGGCGGCAGTGATGATTTGCACGAGGTCCGACATAATCGCTAATCCGGGGTTAGTGGAGTTCGCGGCGGGCCAGGAGATCAATGATGCTGGTAAGCACCTCGTCCCGATCGCGACCGGCCAATGCCAGAGCGAACTGGGCGGAGAGCAGTCCGTATTTGACCCCGATATCGTAGCGTCTGCCTTCCAACTCGAGCGCCAGATAGCGTTCGCGCTGCGCCAACCGCGCCAGGGCTGAGGTAAGCTGCACCGTCCGATTTCCGCCTGCTTCCACCTCGGCGGCCAACAATTCCATCACCGCTGGTGTCAATACGTGCATGCCAAAGAAACACAGGTAGTGGCCCGCCCGCAAACCTGGCACGATCAGTCGCTGTTCGGCTTCAGTCGGCGTGGGCTTTTCGAGCACCTCGGAAACCTCGTAAAGTGCTTTGCGTCCTGCCGCCAATCGTCCACCCACCGCGCCATAATAGGGCAGTTTGCTTTCGTGCGTGGCTTGCACGGCGGAGACGGAGCAATGTTCGAGCGTGGCGGCCGCCACCAATTGCGCCGCGCACCGCTTTTCCTGGGCGCTCACATAAAGGTGGTCTCCCACCAAGAGCAGAACAGGTTCGTCACCGGCAAAGGACCGCGCGCTCCACACCGCGTGACCGTAGCCGCGTGGCTGGACCTGCTCGACGAAATGCAGGCGCGCCCCATGGCTGCCCGCCGCCGCCCGGTAAGCTTCCTGATCTCCGGGACAGACCACGACGCAGATTTGCTCGATCCCAGCCGCGGCGATCTCCTCGATGATGATGCGCAGCGCGGTTTTGGTAACGCCATCCCGGTCCACCAATGTTTGCAGCGGAAGGGTGCGTTGAGATTTCCCGGCCGCCGTTATGATTGCCTTTCTAATTTCCACACCAATCTCCTGTCCTTTGATTTTGCCATGAGCTTTGCAGACAATTTCCGCAGCGTCAACTTGTAGAAAATCCACGCGTCGGCCAGGACACAGTCGTGAACCGGCTGTTTCGCTGAAGGTCGATTCCCCTTTTACTGCCGTGGTTAAAGCGCTAGGCTGAAACCAATAACCAGAGGTCACGAACCGGATGACAAGTTTTTCGAGCTTACGCGCGAGATTGGTGGGCACGGTATTTCTGGCGATCGCGCCGGCGTGGGTGATCACTTATTTGATCATCGAACGCACCGGCAACACGAAAGATTTGCCCTGGACGTTCCTGGCTGGCGGGATCGGTCTGCTGGCGCTGGCGGCTGCTTGGTTTGGCGGGGAGCGATTCGTGCTGCGACAGGTGCGACTCCTGGTGCGCGCGGCCCAACGGCTGGCCCTGGGGGACTTGACCAGCCGCACCGGGCTGGCAGACGAAACGGGAGAGCTTGGGGAATTGGCCCGTACCTTCGACTCCATGGCCCGCTCACTCGAGGCGCGCGTGAAGGAAAGGGAAACTGCCGAGAGAACCCTGCTCAATCGGTCGTTTCAACAAACGGTGATCGGAGCGCTGGGCCAGTTTGCGATGTTGTCCAAGGACGTCCCTGCGCTCCTGAACCAGGCGGTGATGCTCGCCGCACAAACCCTCGAAGTGGAATACGGCGTGGTGCTCGAACTGGACTCCTCCCGCCGCGACCTGGTCCTGATCGCCGGAGTGGGCTGGAAGGAGAGCCTGCCGTGGAACAGCCGCGTGCCGCTGCGCGCCGATTCCGAAACCGGCTTCACACTGTCCAGCGGCGACGCCGTCATCATCGAAAATCTCGCCACCGAAAAGCGCTTCAAACCCAGCCAGTTCCTCACGGACCACGGCGTGGTCAGCGGGGTGAGTGTCGCCATTTCAGGCCATGGCCGCGCCTTTGGAATTCTCGCCGCCCATACGACGCATCGACGCCAATTCACCGAAGATGAGGTCCATTTCCTCTTTTCCATGGCCACCGTGCTGGCGATGGCCATCGAGCGGATGCGGGCGGAAACGGAACTCACGAAACTGGCCGCCTTTGCCAAACTTAATCCGAACCCGGCGCTGGAGTTGAACGCGAACGGAGAGATCACCTATTTCAACGACGCCGCCCTGCGCCTGGCCGCTTCTGTGGGACATGCCGATCCCAAGTTGCTGCTGCCGGGCAACATTCGGGAATTGGTCAAGCATTGCCTCGCCATGCGACCCGGCATGCTGCGCGTGGACACCGTGTTCGAGAGTCACACGCTTTCCTGGTCCTTTAATCCGGTGCTCGACAGCCAGATGGTGCATTGCTACGTCGAGGATATCACGCATCGATTGAACCTCGAGGCGCAGCTCCGGCAGGCGCAAAAAATGGAGTCGCTGGGTCAACTCTCGGCCGGCGTGGCCCATGACTTCAATAACATGCTGACCATCATCCAGGGCCACTCCGGGTTGCTGGTGGCCAATCCCAAGTTGCCCGCTGATTTGCGCGATTCCGCCCAAGCGATCTTCTTCGGGGCTGAACGGGCCGCCAGTCTGACCCGCCAATTGCTCATGTTCAGTCGCAAGAACGTGATGCAACCCAAGCCGCTCGACCTCGGGGAAGTGATCGCGAACCTGGGCAAAATGCTGGAACGACTGCTGGGTGAAACCGTCTGCCTGACCCTGCGCTCCGCACCCGAGACGCCGCGAATCCACGGCGACATCGGCATGATGGAACAAGTGGTGATGAACCTCGCGGTCAACGCACGCGACGCCATGCCCAAGGGCGGCGCACTCACCATCGAAACCCTGCCGGTGGAAATTGACGACCCTTACGTCGAGTCCAATCCCCAGGCGCGGGTGGGGACTTTCGTGCTGCTTCGCGTCATCGATACCGGCTGCGGCATGGATGACGCCACGCTCTCGCGGATATTCGAGCCATTCTTCACGACCAAGGAAATTGGCAAAGGCACCGGGTTGGGACTGGCGACCGTTTACGGCATCGTTCAACAACATGAAGGCTGGATCACGGTATCGAGCGAAGTGAATGTCGGCACGGTGTTCTCGATTCATTTTCCAGCCAGCGTCCGACCCCCCGCCCAGGAGGCCGTCACCACGCGGCCGTCGGATGAACTGCCGCACGGCACCGAGACTATTCTCGTGGTCGAGGACGAACCCCTTTTACGCGATCTGGCCCATGTCATCCTGGAAAATTGCGGGTATAAGATACTCGAGGCCGTTTCGGGAGTGGAGGCGTTGAAAGTGTGGGAGCAGCACCGCGATCACATCGACCTGGTCTTGACTGATATGGTGATGCCGGAAGGGATTTCCGGCATGGACCTGGCCCAGCGCTTGCACGCAACCAAGCCCGATCTGCGCATCATCTTTGCCAGCGGCTACAGCATGGACGAGGTCGACACCGGGTTCATGCGCAAGGGCACAGCCGCCTTCATCCAAAAGCCCTATACACACCTGGTGCTGGCTCAAACCGTACGGGAATGCCTGGATAAGTGAGCACTCCCCGGGGTCCCGGCACGATACTCACCAAAGCCACAGCGCGCCTGGCCTGCCTCAGGCAGTGAGCCCGGCTCGGACCAGCGCCTGCACCGCGCTTACCGCTTCCTCGGCCTTTACTGCGGTCATCGCCCCGGCACGGGGCTTGATTTCCACTTCACCCTTGGCCAGTGATTTTTCGCCGATGCCCACGCGAATCGGGAAGCCGACCAATTCGGAATCCTTGAACTTGAATCCCGGACGCTCGTTGCGATCATCCAGGATGGCGTCGATTCCGGCGGCGGCCAGCTCGGCGTAGATTTTTTCCGCGAGCTTCATCACCGGGCTGTCCGGCGCGACATTGAGCGGCGTGATGCAGACGGTATAGGGCGCCACGCTTACAGGCCATACTATCCCCTGCTCATCGTGGCTTTGTTCAATCACCGCCTGGAGCGTGCGCGTCACCCCGATGCCGTAACACCCCATCACTGCGGGTTGCTGCTTGCCCGACTCATCCAGGAACAAGGCATCGAGCGCCTGACTGTACTTGGTGCCCAGCTTGAAAACATGTCCCACTTCAATCGCCCGTCGCACCTTGAGCGGTTGGCCGCATTTCGGGCACGGCTCTCCCGCCTGTACCAGGCGCAGGTCGGACCAGGTGTTGACCTGGATATCACGTGCGATAGAGATGTTTCTCAGGTGAAATCCATCCTCGTTCGCGCCCGTGGTCATTCCCACGGCGTCCTTCAACCGTTCGTCCGCGTAGATCGTCCAACCGCTGTTCTTCAAGGTGGAAGTTACCGCGCCCAGGCTCCCCGGGTGCGCGCCTAGTGCCGCAAAGATCTCCCCGGGTTCGCCGGGCCGAAACATTCCGGTGCCCAACGCGCCGGCCAGCTTCGCTTCATTGAGTTGGTCGTCGCCCCGCATCAAAATGAGCACCAGCTTGCTCTCGGCCATATAAACCAAGGTCTTGATCTGCCGCTCGGCCGGCACCTGGTAAGGCGCCTGGGACAAAGCTTCGATCGTCAGCACTCCGGGCGTGGCAAACTTCTCGGGCAAAGCGGACGCCGCCTCGCCCGTAACCCGGGTCACCTGGCTGGTGGCCTTCTCCACGTTCGCGGCATAGCCGCAACCGTCGCAGTAAGCCACTTCATTCTCGCCAGTCTCCGCCGGCACCATGAATTCGTGGGAGAACTTGCCCCCCATCACCCCGGTATCCGCCTCCACCGGAATCGTCTTGAGCCCGCACCGCTGGAAGATGCGGGTATAGGCGTCATACATCTTGCGATAGCTGTCCTGGGCGCCGGCATCGGTCGCGTCGAAGCTATAGGCGTCCTTCATGATGAATTCCTTGGCGCGCATGAGTCCGAAGCGCGGACGGATTTCGTCACGGAACTTGGTCTGGATCTGGTAAAAATTCTTGGGCATCTGCCGATAAGAACTGATCTCACCGGCCACCAGGGTCGTGATGACTTCTTCGTGCGTGGGACCCAGAACCCATTCCTTCTTCGCGCGATCACGGACTTTGAACAACACGTCCTGTGCGGTTTCGTAGCGGCCACTGCGTTGCCAGATTTCCGGCGGCTGCAAAGCCGGCATCAGAACCTCCAGGGCCCCCGCGCGGTTCATTTCCTCACGCACGATTTGCTCCACTTTGCGCAGCGCACGCAGACCCAGCGGCATAAAAGTGTAGAGCCCACCGGTCAGCTTGCGAATCAGGCCCGCCCGCAGCAACAGCTTGTGCGATACAATCTCCGCCTCGGCGGGCGTTTCCTTTAACGTCGGAATAATGGTCTGTGTCCAGCGCATAATATGGGGGCTTAATGTGTCCATCCGAACCGCCATTGTCGATGGCAAAGCTTTGTGGCTGCCCTGATCAACTGGACGGGAAGACGCAGCGGTGCTCTATCTGGAAGTCACCAATGCTCGGAAAGCTATACCCCAGAATTTATTCCTGCGACCGCCGGGTGCAGTGCCAGGCGACGGTCATTTCACCATATTGACCAGCGGAGTCAGACCCTGTATTCGAACTTCGAGACGGTCGCCGGATTGTATCGGCCCCACGCCGCTCGGGGTACCGGTCAGGATGACATCCCCGGGAAGCAAAGTCATATTCGTCGAAATGAAGCTAACGAGGTGGTAGCAGTCAAAGATAAGCTGGGCGGTGTTGGAGTTTTGCCGCAACTGGCCGTTCTGGAACAGTTGGATGTTCAGATTGTGCGGGTCGATCTTCGTTTCGATATACGGTCCCAGGGGCGTGAACGTGTCGAAGGATTTGGCCCTGGTCCATTGGCTCTCGCTATTCTGGATCGTCCGATCGCTGATGTCCTGCGCCGTGGTGTATCCCAGGATATACCGCGCTGCGGCGGCCCGCGTCACGTTCCTGACCCGGCGCCCGATAACAATGCAGAGTTCCGCCTCAAAATCCGTACGGTGCTGGGGGAACGGAATTTCGATCTTGGCGCCGTCAGGAATTAAAGAGGTAGTGGCTTTGATCCAGAACAAGGGTTCCCGGGGCAGCGGCTTGCCGCTTTCACGGGCGTGATCCGCATAATTGAGCCCTACCGCGATCACCTTCGAGGGCGCTACCGGCGTAAGCGTTCGCAGCCCCTTGTGCCGCAGGGGCTTCTTCTCAAATGAAGGGGAACCGAAGACATCACCGAGCAAACGGAACACCTCACCGTCCACAACTTTGGCATAAAAGACTTCGTCGCCCTTCTGAAAACGGCCGATAGCTGCCATAACCTGGAAGCTATATACCAGTAGGGGAAGTTCTCTGGCAAGGTAAAACAACAACGGCGAAAACCACCCTTAATCAGCGCAACCGGCGTTTGGCGAGGGGTTCACAATGTCGCTTTGTCCAGCCAGTTCAAAAAGCGGAGGCGGCACGAGCAGCTTCCAGGACGTGCACTAATGCTCCCGGGAAGGCCCCCAGTAATATCACCAGCAGTGCCAGAACGAAAACCGCCCCGGTCGCCATCCGGGAAAGCGGCGGCTCGCCAGTCCTGCCAGGGGGGCGCACATACACCTGTTTCAACACTTGCAGATAATAGTATAAAGACACCGCGCTGGCGGCTACCGCCACGACCACCAGTCCCAACAAAATCGGGTTTCCAGGCGCGGCCTTCAAGGCGGTCGCGAAAAGGTAAAACTTGGCAAAGAATCCACCCAGGGGAGGAATGCCGGCCAGGGAAAGCAGAAACACCAACAGGCAAACAGCCAGCATCGGCGCGGTTTGATGGAGACCGGCAAAAGCAGGCAACCGTTCGTGGCCGGCCCTGCCCTCCACCAGGGCTACCGCTCCGAAGGCGCCAATGGTCGTAAGCCCATAAAGGATCAGGTAATAAGCGAGAGCCGGCAACGCTTCGCCGCCGGGAGTCAGCACGCCAATCAACAGGTAACCGGCGTGGGCCACGGCGGAAAAAGCGAGCAATCGACGCACGCTGCTCTGGGCCAGGGCCGCCAGGTTGCCCAGGATCATCGAGGAAACCGCCAGGATGGCTAACAGGGCCAGCCAGTTCGTGCCCGGAGCTGCCACCGTACCGCCCAGGCCGGTGAACACCAGTCGCGCGAGCACGTAAAAACTGGCCACTTTCGATCCTGAAGCGATCAGGGCGGAACTGGGAATCGGCGCTGCCTGGTAGGCATCCGGCGCCCACAAATGAAATGGCACCGCGGCAATCTTAAAGCCGAATCCGGCAAGCACCATTACCACCGCCACCAGCATCAGCGGGTCGGTCCCGGGACCGAGCGCCCCGGCAATTTGGCGCAAATCAATATGGCCGGTCAAACCGTACAACAGGCTAAAACCAAAGAGCATGAACGCGGCGGACGTGGCGCCAAACAGAAAGTATTTCATGCCTGCCTCGACCGAACGCGGATTGCCAGTATCGAACGCCGCCAGGAGGTAGAGACAAACGCTGGCCAGCTCCAGGGACAGGAAAATCACCAGCACATTTTCCGAACTGACCAGGAGCATTAGTCCGGTCAGCGCGAGCAGCAACAGGCAGAAATACTCCCCGGCATTCGCCGGCAACCGGGCGCCTGATGTTAATAAGCATGTGCAGACTCCCATCACCAGGATGGTGATCTTGATCACCCGGGTTAGAGGATCGAGGATTAACACGCCGTCCAGGAGATTTACGCTGCCATTGCCCAGGCCCACCAACACCACAGCCACCCCACAGCCGAGCACCGACACCAGGGCGCCCCCAAGAAAACGCTGGGTGGGCTTCAACTCTCGCAAAGCGGTAAGATCCACCACCAGCACGGCCAAAGCGGCCAGGACCAGCACCAATTCCGGCAACAACGCCCCCAGCAACTCCGCGTGGCTCATGTGAGTCCTCCCAGACGCAAGGCGTCAAAAACTGGCGTGGCTAACCCTCGCTCGATCCAATCCATTAGGATCCTTGGATAAAGCCCCACTGCCAGCGAGGCCAGGAGGAGTATGAGTGCTCCAATCCGCTCGGGCCACGTGACCGGTTCTGGATCGAGGCTCACGGCATGCCCGTTTCCGGCATCGACTCCCGATGCGTCACTGAAGAACGCCTTTTGCATGGCCCTCAACGTGTATGCGACACCAATCACCAGCCCCAGACCGGACAGCATGACGAGCCAGGGAAAAGCGTGCCAGGCTCCCGTCAGCACCTGTAGTTCCGCCACAAACCCGCTGAACCCGGGCATCCCCATCGAGGCGAAGCCCGCCAGGCAGAAGATTATCGCCGCAAACGGCAGCGACTGTCCCAGTCGCAAGCCGGAAAGCAGCGCGAAATCCCGGGTATGGGCGCGGTCGTAAACCATGCGACCAACAACCCCGAAGAGCAGCCCCGCGATTACGCCATGTGAAAACATTTGCAGGACCGCGCCGCGCAAGCCCACGGTGCTCAGGCTAACCAACCCGAGCAGGACAAAGCCCATATGACTCACGCTCGAATAGCCGATGACGAATTTAAAGTCCTGCTGCACCAGGGCCACCATTGCTCCAGAGACAATGCCCATGGCACCTAAAAAGCCGAAGACATCCTGCCAGGAGCCAAAGGCGAGCACCTGGAATCCCCAGGGCTCCAAACCTCGCGGAAAGAGCGTCAAGGCCACCCGAAGACAACCGTAGGCACCCAGCTTCATGATCACCCCCGCCAGCAACATCGAAGCGGCAGTCGGCGCGGCAACATGCCCCGTGGGAGCCCAGGTGTGGAAAGGCCACAACCCGGCCAAAATCGCAAAACCGACAAACACCAGGGGGAAGGCCCACATTTGAAATTCACGCGGGAACGGATGCTGCGCCAACCGCAGGAGATCGAAAGTCTGACCGCCGGAAAGGGCATAAGCGGCCAGCAATCCCACCAGCACCATGGCGCTCCCCACGAATGAATAAAGCGCCAGCTTCATCGCACCGTACTCGCGTCGCGTGGAGCCGTAGATAGCGATCAGGAAATACTTCGGGACGATCGCCAGTTCGTAAAAAACGAAGAACAGCAACAAATCAAAGCTGAGAAAGACCCCATAGACACTCCCAATCAGGGCTGAATACAGCGCAAAGAACTCCGGGACACGTTCGCGAACATTCCAGGAGAACAGCACTCCGCAGATCGCCGCCAGGCCCGTGAGCAGAATCAGAGTCAAACTGATGCCATCCACGCCGAGCAAATACGTGGCGCCGATCCCCGGGACCCAGTCATGCCGGGCCAGTTCGTGGAAATTCCCCGCGCCCGCTGGAAACGCGGCAGTGAACGCGAAAGCCAGGCCCGCCACCGCAGTGAGCAGTGCGATCCACCGCGCGCACGCAACGCGGGAGCGCGGCAGGAAGGCGAGCACGAGCGCGCCGATGAAGGAAATATAAATGCTCCAGGCGGCCATAACAGGTTAGGAATGGCCGGCCCCCACCAACCGGATAAAACCGCCCAGCGGACCGAGCAGCACTTGCGGGTAGATTCCCAGCAGAAACAATAAACCAACGACCGGCGCCAATTGCACCCGTTCCACGATGGTCAGATCCGGCATGCCGGCGTGCGTGGTAGAAAGCGGTCCGCTGAAGACGCGCTGGATCACCGTCAACAAAAACACCGCCGTGATCAGCAGGCCCAGCGTGGAGATCACCGCCGCCCAGGGATGCAGCGCGAACACGCCTTTGAAAATCAGGAATTCACCAATAAAACCGTTCAATCCCGGTAGGCCAAGCGAGGAAAAAATGGCGACCCCCATCAAACCGGCGAAGACCGGGACCACCTGGCGTATGCCCCCAAAATCATTAAGCCCATGCCGTCCGTCGGCTCGCCGCTCCAGCAAGGCCAGGAACCAGAACAGCAGCGCGGCCGTCAAGCCGTGGTTGAACATCTGCAAGAGCACGCCGGCCACTACCGCGGAGCGGGCCGATTCCGGCCCCGAACCCGCCAACACAAACACTCCCAGGAGGCAATAGCCGAGGTGATTGATGGAGGAGTAGGCGAACGTCCGGCGCAAGTCGCGCTGGGCAAACGCCGCGCCCGCGGAACAGACAATGGTAATTACCGCCAGGCTCACCAACCACGGCTGCAGCAGCCTCATCTGCTCGGGAAAAATCGGCAACAGCACCCGCAGAAAACCATAGACCCCCATCTTGGACATCGCCCCGGTGAGCAGCATCGTGACCGGCGGTGAGGCTTCCGAATATGTCCCCGGCAGCCACGCGTGGAAAGGCATCAGCGGCACTTTGACGGCGAATCCCAGGAAGGCGCCCGCAAAAATGAGCCATGGAACCCACTTCGAGGCGGCGACCCCATCCACCATCCTGGCCACCTCAAGGCCCAACGTGCCGCCCCTCGCCAATTCCGCCAGACGACCGAAATCAAAGGTTCCCGTGGCCAGAAACAACCCGAGGAATGCCACGAGTAACCCTGCACTGCCTACCATGGTATAAATAAAAAATTGCAGCGCCGCCTCCGTCCGTGCTGGTCCTCCCCAGAAACGGATCAGGAAAAAGGCGGGGATCAAACTGAGTTCCCAAAACAAGAACCAGTGAAAGAAATTGAGTGCGGTAAAAGTACCGATCAGGCCGCTTTCCAGAAAAAGCATGAGCGCGTAATACAGGCGCGGCCGTTCCGTCACCGGCTTCGACGCCAACACTGCCAAAGGCAGCAGCAGCGCGGCGAGCAACACCATCAGCATCCCCAACCCATCCACTCCCAGGTGGTAATCCACCGCCAGCAGTTTGATCCATTCATGCTTTTCGACTAATCGAAAAGTCCCGGAATTTCCGTCGAAGTGCATCCAGGCCGACAGCACAAACCCCAGGTTTACCAGCGTAACGCCCAGCGCCAGGCATCGCGCCTTGCGTTCGACCCACCCGCCCGGCAACGACAATAGCAGTACACCGCCGAGCGCTGGCGCTAGAGTCAGGATGGTCAGCATGGGCAAGCTCACGCCCGGCACCCCCAGATCATCATCAGCGCCAGCAAGACCACGCCCACCCCGATAAACCGCAGGTAAAACTGCACTCGCCCATTTTGCCAGCGGGACGCCCAGCCCCCGCCATTCCCCAATCCGCCGCAAAGCCGGTCAAAGGAAAAATTCACGAGGTATTCGTCGAACACCCGGTTGCACCACGACAATCCCACGGTCGCATAGGCGGCGGCCTGGACCGCGCCCGCCCACAGCCACGTCTCGGCCCAGGCGCAGAGCCGAGCCCAACCCGCGTGACCACGTACCACCGTTGCCGCATAGATCTCGTCCACGTAGAACTTGTTCTCCAGCAGCGAGTAAATGTCCGGCCGGACGCGGCATAAGGCATCTGGCGCCTTGGGATCCGACGAGATCCGCGCATACAGTCTCCAGCCCACTCCTATCCCCAGAATTACCACCAGCGCAGACCATCCCATGATTCGCAGGCTCTCGGTCGACCGAAGTTCCGCCCAGTCCAGAGTCAGGCTGGTTCCGCCCACAAAGCTCTGGAACCATGGCCAGGCGGGCGTGCCCAGCACACCTAGCAGTACCGCGCAAGCCGCCAGGATCGACAATGGCACGGTCATCACCCCCGGGCTTTCATGCGGCGCTTGAACCGCATGATGACCGTCGCCGGGGACAGGATTTCTGCCCTCACCAAAGAACACGTAGCAGACCTGGCGAGTCATATAAAACGCAGTGAGCAGCGCCGCCGCCAGGCCAAGGTAAAATGGCATCGCCGAAGGCCCCCAACCATGCGCCGCATGAAAGATGGCGTCTTTGCTCCAAAACCCGGAAAAAAAGACCGGCACTCCGGCCAGCGCCATCATCCCCACCGCATACGTGGCAAAAGTCACTGGCATGGACCGACGCAATCCCCCCATGTACCGGATATCCTGAACTTCGTGACAGCCGTGAATCACCGACCCCGCCCCCATAAACAACAGCGCTTTGAAGAAAGCGTGGGTGATTAAATGGAACATGCCGACACCGACGCCACCGGTGCCCAGTCCGAGCATCATAAAACCGAGTTGCGAAACCGTGGAATAAGCGAGGATGCGTTTGATATCCGTTTGCGCCACCGCTATGCCGGCGGCCATGAGCGCCGTCAAAACTCCCGTCCAAGTCACCACTTTCAGCGCCGTCGAGACCGCTCCCCGGGCAGCCTCTCCGTGAGTTTCGGAGACGATGGACGCATGGGTTTCGGCCGTCGTGGTTATTGCCGGGGGCGCATGGTCCGGCACGGTCGGCACCGCGGCCATCAGCGGATAGGTCCGGGCGACCAGGAAAACACCGGCAGCCACCATCGTGGCCGCATGGATCAAGGCACTGACGGGTGTGGGACCTTCCATGGCGTCCGGCAGCCAGACGTGCAGCGGGAACTGACCGGACTTGCCGACAGCCCCTAGAAAAACCAGCAACGCGATGCTGGTGGCCGCGGAGATCCCGAATCCATTCACACTGCTCAACAAATCCGCCAACACCCCGGTCTCCAGGCATCCCGCACCACGATCATAGAACAGGACCGTGCCCGCCTCGCTATAGAGCCAAACGATCCCCAATAAAAAGGCAATGTCTCCCACCCGCGTGGTGATAAACGCCTTCTTCGCCGCTGCCGCGGCTGAAGGTTTCTGAAACCAGAATCCGATCAGCAGGTAGGAGGTCAATCCCACCAACTCCCAGCAAATGAAGAGCAGCAACAGGCTGTTGGCAATCAGCAAGCCGAGCATCGCCGCGGCAAAGAGCGAAAGGAAACAGAAGAAGCGGGTGAAATTCGCGTCGTGGGCCATGTAGCCCACGCTATAGATGAAAATCAACAATCCCACGAAGGACACCATCACGAGCATGACGGCCGTCAACGGATCGAGCAACCAACCGAGTCGCACCCAGGTTTCGCCCACCTGGAACCAGGAGAAATTCCGCACCTGCACCACGCCCGGGTGAGCCTGGGCGAAATCCGCGGCAACGCCGAACGCCAGCAACGATCCCAGCAACGCGCCTACCATCGAGCCAATCGCCAAACCCGCCGACCACCGGCGTGAACTGCGCGGCAAGACCGCCGTGACCCCCGCGGCCACCAACGGGAGCACCGGAATCCACCATAAGTTGTCAATGACGCTCATGAGTGGGCGGCAGCCGAACTTTCACCCGCCGACTCAACCGGGGGCCGAGACTCGGCCCGGAGTTGAGTAATGCGATCCAGGTTGACAGTTTTATAGTGCCGGTAAATCGCGATAATCAAGGCGAGGCCCACCGCCGCTTCCGCCGCCGCCACGCCGACGGAAAAAATGACGAAAATCACCCCCGCCAACGCTTCGGGATGCGGGCCATAACGCCAAAAGGCGATGAAATTCAAATTGGCGGCATTGAGCATGAGCTCGACCCCGATTAACACCACGATCGCATGGCGGCGGGTCAACGCGCCGGCGAGGCCCACGGCAAACAGCGCGCATGAGAGCAGCAGGCAGGCTTGCAGTGGCGTCATGGCTCCTCCCCCCCGACCACCGTGGCCGGTTTGGCTTCGATTGGTTTCGCCGGAACATTTCCGCCGGGCTTCATGGCCAACAGCACCGCCCCAATCAGCGCCGCGGTCAACAGCAGACCCATGATTTCCAGCGGCAGCACGTACCGCCCCATCAGCAGATCGCCGATCTCGCCAACGGTGGGTTCCTTCACCGCCAAGTCACCGGCCGGCAAAGATTTGCTGGACCACACCGCCCCGGCGAGCAGTGCAAAAACGAGCACCGCCACTGCCCAACCCACCAGGCGCCCGGGCGCAAAAACGGTTTCACTCGCCGGTTCCATGCCGCCGGTCAGGAGAATGGCAAACACGATCAGGATCGCCACGGCACCGAAATAGACCAGGAACTGCGCCAGGCCGGCGAATTGCACTCCCAGCAGCAGATAAAGCAGCCCCACTCCCCCAAGGGCACAGGTTAGCGACAGGGCGCAGTGAACCAGGTTGCGCAACGTCATCGCCGCGGCCGCGCCGGCCAGGATCAGTAAGCCAATTATGATAAAGGCAGGAATCATGGGCTTTGGTCAATCGGCGTAGCGATAGGCGCGCTTCCCAAAACGCTGGCTCCCAAAAAGAAATTTCCCCAGCAGCACGTACGGACCAAGGACCATAAAGATACAAACAGCCCACCGCGGCAGGCCGGGGACCATGGCGTGCCAGGCCATCGCACTGAGAATCGCGAACAAGGCCATGGGCAGCATGAATTTCCAGGCGAAATTCATGAGCTGATCCATCCGGAGGCGCGGTAGAGTCCCGCGCACCCAAATAAAAACGCCGATGAGCGTCAGTAACTTGCCGAAAAACCACACGTAACCGGGAATCACCTGAAGCGGCGCCAGCGGCGCCCCCCACCCACCCAGAAAGAGCGTGATCGCCAGGCCGCTCATGGCAAACAGCCCGATGTATTCGCCCAGGAAGAAGAGCGCGAACTTGAACCCGGAATACTCGATATAATATCCCGCGATGATCTCCGACTCGCCCTCAGGCAAGTCGAACGGCGAACGGTTGGCCTCCGCGGTGCCGGCGATCAGGAAGAGCAGGAATGCCGCAAAACCCCAGGGAGTAAAAGCATTCCACTCGGGCAGCCACCCGCTAAAACCGATTTGGGCTTCCACGATGCGCACCGTGGAAAGTGATCCGGCGAACATGATCACCGGCAAGACCGCGAGGATCAGCGGTATTTCATAGCTGATCATCTGCGCCACCGCTCGCATCGCACCCAGCAACGAATACTTGTTGCGACTGGACCAACCGGCCATGAAAACCGACAACTCGGTCGCCGCGCCGACCGCGAAGAAAAAAAGCACGCCGGCATCCAGGTCCACGGCCACCATGTTGCGACCGACCGGCACGACGGCCAGCGTCAGAAATACCGGAACCACCAGCACCAATGGCGCCAGGAAATGCAGCACCTGGTCGGCGGCGCGGGGTACCAGGTCCTCTTTGGTCAACGACTTCACTCCATCGGCCAGGGGCTGGAGCAGCCCAAAGGGCCCCACCCGGTTCGGCCCCAACCGATTCTGGATGCGCCCCAAACCTTTGCGCTCCAGGATGGTGGTCAGCGCAAACAACGTCGCGAAGGCCATGATAATCGCGGCAATGGAAATCAGCGCGGAAAGCCACGGACGCCAGACGGGCGGCGCTAATTCCACCAGCGCCTGCTTGGCAATGACAAATATTTGGTCCAGAGTTTCAGCCATTCTGATCACGCTAACCTACCGCAAACACCGCCACCGCCGGCGGGACTGCCGTTCCAGCAAGCCACACATCCCGCAATAGTTTCAGCCTGATGATGAGTTATTTACCCCACTTATTGCGCCCTTGCAAACAGGTAATGCTGATCAGTTGGCCGCATGGAGTTCGCCCCCTCTCGTCCCCGGGACGAAAAAGCCGCCCCGAAGCGGGGCGGCGGTGAAAGATAGTTCGCGTTCCGGAGCGCCGGTTCAGACCTTGCCCAACTTCTTCAGGGCGGCGAAGGCGCGGGTGACGGCATCGAGCGGGTCCTTGCTGCTTTCGTGTTCCACCACGTACCACTCGGTTCCGCCTTTGGTTTCACAGAATTCAAACACCGCGGCCCAATCCACTTTGTCTTCACCCATGACCGCTTCTGGCCCGCCGCCGTTGGCCTTGACATGGATCGTGCGCGCACGGCCAGGGTACTTCTTGAGCACCGACACCGGGTCCGCTCCGCCTTCCAGGCAATTGCTCGTGTCCAGTTGCATCACCACCTCGGGTTTGGTGCCGCCGAAAAAGATGTCCCAGGCCGATTTGTCTCCGAACTTCTCAAAATCGTGCGCATGCGCGTGATAACCGACCGCCATGCCGTGGCTCTTCACCTTGTCCGCCACTTCGTTGAACAGTTTTGCCTTCTCCATCCAGGCTTCGGCGGACTTACCCTCCATCCAGGGCACAATCAGGAATTTGTTACCGATGGTTCGGTTGAATTCAATGGTCTCCTGAAGTTTGTCCGGGAGTATGGTTTCGTAGGGTGTGTGAGTGCCACAAGCGACCAGTCCGTTGTCGTCTAGCATCTTCCTCAACTCTTTCGCGGAGCGCCCGTGGTAACCGGCGAACTCCACCCCCTTATAGCCAATCTTGCTCACCGCCTTGAGCATGCCCGGCAGATCGGTCTTGCATTGATCCCGCAGCGAATACAATTCCAAACCCACCGGGATTTTTCCTTTGACCGCCGCCGAGAGCATCGTGGGCGCAAGCACCGACACCGTGGCGGCTCCCAGCGCGGTGCGCTGCAAAAATTGACGTCGAGAAAGTTCAGAAGCTGGTCTTTTCATTTCAATCCTGTTTATTTGCGTTTAAAGAGAAACCGAATATTGAGAAGCTAAGTCACTTCCAAGACAGGCGTCAAGTTTTCTGGTGCAGCGTTTTGCGCAGCAAAAAAGCGCGAAGGAAGACCCTCGCGCCTCTCAAATTTCAAAAGAATCAAAGGCTGCTATTTCCGACGCATCACCGCGAATAGCACCACCCCGACTCCGAGCAAGGCGAACGTGCCGGGCTCAGGGATCGTAACGGGAATCAATTGCGCCCGAATTTCCCCGGCGGGGTAGGCAGTCGAATGCATCTCGATGTAGAGGTTGTTGCTGAAGAGTTGGTTTTCCAAAGCCACTGTCATCGGCACCGATCCACTGAAAAAACCCTGCGTGGGACTAAACACCAGGTTGATCGGCGTCAAATCGATCGCGATCGGCCCGCTGACACCCACAGCGCCTTGATGTATATGCGCTCCCAGGAAATTACCGGTGAGCGGCTGGGCGCCAAAGAGGCCATAAACCAAATTCACATTTAGGAGCATCGTTCCGCTGTCGTAACTCAATCCCGCGCCAACTTCGATGCCGGTAGCCGTGCTGGAGTTTGGCGGAGTTTCCAACAAACCATTGAGGGTCCCGGTTCCTACGTTCGTGCTATTTAGACCGATCTGGTAAATGCCAGCGAAGCTGGAACCGGCGCAGAAGATCCCTAAGAGCAGAGTAAATAGTTGCTTTTTCATATGCGAGTATGACGATCTTTTTCTACCCGAACGATTTAATTGTCAATAGAAAACGAACATTTCGTGTGATTTTTCTTAAACCCCGTGAACTTCGTCGTTTCGCAATTCGAGTCGCTACTTCGCTGCCTTGTCGCAAAAGTCCATCCATGAAATTTGTAAAAAACTTACTAACAGTATTTTACAATTACGAAGCCACGCTGAATGGTATATGCTGGTAACCAGCCTGTCCTTTTCCCAAGGCAAAAGAAAAGCGCGAAGGAAGCCTTCGCGCTCAAGCTCGATTGGTGTCAGTAATCTACTCCACCCTTCGCCGCATCGCCAGCATGCCCAGACCAATTCCAATCAGGGCGAGTGCGCCAGGTTCAGGAATTGTCGCCGGAATTAATTGCGCCCTAATCTCGCCGCCGGGGAATAGCGTGGAATGGATATTCACATACAGGTCGTTGTTAAAGAGTGCGGTTTCCAAAGCCACCGTCATCGGAACCGTCCCGCTGAAGAATCCCGAGGTTGGAGTAAAGGCAAAATGTCCCGGCAGGGCGACCACCACGGGACCGTTCACGCCAACCGCGCCCTGATGAATATGCGCGGCGGTGTAAGCCCCGGTCAATGGGTTGGCCCCGAACAAGCCGTAAGCCAGGTTGATGTTCATGACCATTAACCCGCTATCGTAGCTCAATCCCGCTCCCACCTCGATGCCCGTGGCGGTGCTGCCATTCGCGGGCACCTCCAGCGATCCATTTAGAGTCCCAGTACCCAAATTGGTGCTGTTGAGCCCTATCTGGTAAATGCCGGCATACGTTGAAGCGGCCGAGACGATAACCAAGATCACCGAGAGCAATTGTTTTTTCATATCTGAGAATGATGATCTTTTGCACCCGAATGAAATATTTGTCAATAGAAAATTGAGGCCTTTTTTTTACGGCTTTTTCGGACCTGTATGCCAACCGTGTGCCTAAGGGTTGGCGACCGGGGGAATCCGCCCGGTTCCCCTTCAATTCCTGAGGCACAAATCCTCCGCCAAACGAGGTCTTCTAAAGCAATCGCCAATTTTGGTTTGCACAACTATCGGAAACCAATTAACTTCGAGAAAAGCCACACACGAAAGGACATCTATGTATTTCGGTGTCGATTACCACCCTGAGCAATGGGTCTTTCCGTACGGAGGGACAAAAGACAATCCCGAATCCGGCTGGGATAGGGATATTGAACAAATGGTCAAAGCGGGGGTAAATGTCGTCCGCTTTGGGGAATTCACCTGGGGCCTGTGCGAGCCGGAAGAGGGCAAATACGACTTTGCCTGGTTGCGCCGGGTAATGGATAAGATGGGCAAGGCGGGCATCGAGGTAGTACTGGCCACCCCGACCGCCGCCCCACCCATCTGGCTGAGCCGGAAATACCCGGAAATCCTGCCCATCGACGAGCAAGGGCTCAAAAAGCACGCCGGGACGCGCCGAGCCGCCTGCTTGAACAGCGACGCCTTTTGGAATCACTCCAAAGCGATCGTGGAACAAATGGCCCGGGCGCTCGGCAACCACCCTCAACTCATTGCCTGGCAGATCGACAATGGGCTGGGAGGCCACTTTACAGAAGCCGCGTTTAATGAGGATACCCGGCGTGACTGGCATCTCTGGCTCGAAGCCAAATACGAGACCATCGAACGCTTGAACGAACAGATGGGTTTGCGGCACTGGGGCCAGGTGGTCACCAGTTGGAACGAAGTGCCGATGCCCATGGCGGCTCCCACCAACCACAACCCCTCGCTGGTCCTCGATTGGCGCCGCTTTTGCAGCGACACGATTGTCCAGTTCGCCAAATGCCAGGCGGATATTCTGCGGGAAATCACCCCTAAATGCCCGGTCACCACTAACTTGCGGCCGCTCCTGCATCGTTACGACCACTTTGACCTGGCGGAGATCCTCGACTTCGTTTCTATCGAAAACACGGCGGCCATCAAGGCCCGCTCCTCCGAACTGGCGTGCGAGATCGACATGCTCCGGTCGCTCAAGAAAACCAATATCCGCACCCCCGACGGCACCGAAGGCTTTTGGGTGATCGAGCAAAAAGCCGGCAATGTCACCTGGCAGGATGTCAATTCACTGGTGCGCCCCGGAGTGCTCCGGATGTTCGCCTACCAATTGATCTCGCGCGGAGCCAACGCAATCATGTTCTTCCGCTGGCGCCAGCCCCGGTTTGGCACCGAGAAATTCCACGGCGCCATCCTGCCGCACAGCGGCCGCGAAGGCCGGGTGTTCAAGGAAGTCGCGCAACTGGGGGACGAACTCAAATTGCTCAGCCCCTCGCTCAAAGGCACCCGGGTACAGGCCGAAACCTGCATCCTTTATAGCCACGACAACGACTGGGCGCTCCAGCAACCGAACCAGCCGAATAAACATTTCAATCTACGCGAGCATATCCAGCTCTTTTACAGCGCCCTCCACGACCGCAATATCCTGGTGGACTTCGCTCGTCCGTCCGAAGACTTGTCACAGTATCGCCTGGTTATCGCCCCATCCCTGCACCTGTTGTCCGGCGCACAGGCCGACAACCTGAAACTCTACGTGCAGAACGGCGGCAACCTCGTGGCCACGTTCAACACCGGCCTGGTGGACGAACACAACATGGCGCCTGACACCGGCTATCCGCACGACCTCACCGACCTCTTCGGGCTCGAGGTCCTGGAATTCGATCAACTGCCGGTGGGCGAGGAGAATCACCTCACCTTCAAAGGGGCGTTCCCCACCTCACACCTGCATACGGCGCGGCTGTGGTGCGATCTCATCGAGCCCACCACCTGCCAGGTCCTGGCCACCTACGCCAAGGACTTTTACTCCGGCCGCCCGGTCATGACCATGAATCAATACGGGCTCGGCAAGGCCATCTACATTGGCACCCTGAGCCACCAGTTTTTCTACGCCGACCTCGTCACCTGGCTGCGACAACTCTGCAACCTCCACCCGCTGCTCAAAGTCCCGGACGCGGTCGAAGTCGGCATGCGGCAAAAGGAAGATTCCGAAGTGTTCTTCCTCCTGAACCACCAAAATTCGCCGCTGCGCATCACCTTTTATAAGCCGATGCACGACTTCCTCACCGGCAGCACGTTCTCGGGCAATTACGACCTGCAACCGCATGGCGTGCTGGTGCTGGATGAACATCCGATGCACAAAGGCCCCGCGCCGCCGCCGCCCGCCGCGGAACCACCAGTCGGCACCGCCGCTTAAACCGGGAGCGCCCAGGTTCCCTCCCTGGGTGACTCCATAAAGGCGTCAACTCGGCTACTCACCACGTTTGAGTAGCCGTTTCGATTGTCACCGCCACGGTGGCACGCAGCCAACTGAACTTCTCTTTCATAAAGTCAAAATCAGGGCCGGACAGCACAAACCTCGCCGTTCCCTTGATCAAGTAACCGGCACCCATTCCGTGCAGGCCCTCAACCTTGCTGCTACCCAAGGTAATCAAGACCTTCGAATTATGTGCAATGTTGGCCTCCGTCTTGTGCATGTAGCCGGCGGGGATGAATAGCCGTCCATCTGGCGACACTTTGAGATAGCTATTCCAGGTGTTGACCATGTGGGGTCCATCCGGCCCGAGGGTGGCAATCGCCACCACTCCGTCCTGCTTCATGATCTTCTGTAGTGTGTCCGGAATCATCGTGTGTTCCTTTTTTGCTGGTGGTTTCATTGAGGCCAACGCTCGTGATGAAGCCCGCAGCGGCACTGACGTCCCGTATACCACCGAAGGGGAATCCATCGCGTAGCCCTTGATGGTGAATTGCTCGATGATGGTGGTGGCCCACTTGCGGAATTGCACCGCACGCTCGGAGTTGACCTTGTAGCCGACGGCGATGATGGCGGAAAGGTTGTAGTGTTGGGTATCGTAGGATTTGCCGTCGGCGGCAGTTATTCGAAAATTTCGAATAACTGAATCCGCCAGAAGCTCGCGGTCGGCAAAGATTTGTTTGAGATGGTAGTTCACCGTGTGGGTTTCCACGTCGTAAAGCAGCCCCCAGCATCTTCTGGCTCAGCCAGACGTTTTCGTCGGCATAAACCGCTTCGACTCCGCCTTTGCCGCCGGCAGCCACAAAAGTGAGGTATTCCGCCGCCGAGGAGCGGATGAGGGATGCCTTGGGAGCGCCTTTGCCCGTTTTTTTCTTACTACTCATAAGCGCTGAGTCCCGAGAAATCACGGGCGGCAGTTAGGTGAGGGGATTCGGCGGTCATCGCTCCATCTTCTCCACAAAGCCGCTCCATGACCCAGCGACTAGCCAGGGGTGTTCCTTGCCCAGGCCAACGAAAGGCATTGTGAAAACGCGACCGTCTGCGTCAAACGCCAAAAGTTCGCCGCCGCCGTTTGAACCGAAGCCAAGAAACCCGGGAGCGAACTCTGCAACATGATAGTCTCGGTTCAACTGCTCGACGTCCTCTGCAGGCCACAAGTGGAACCACAGAGGCTGAACAGCAAGTCCGCCCTGTTTCGGGCCATTGCCAGCGCAGTAACGGTCGTATTCCTCAGGGAGCTTCATGTGGTAGCCGTACCAGTAATCGGCTTTATATTGGACGTATTATAAGACGTCACGACACAAAGGTCAGACTTGGCAAGTATTTCGTCAACAGCCATTTGTCGCCAGAATGAACTTCACTATTGGAAATGCAAATACGTCAACACCCCGCGAACGCTTCAATCCCATTCCCAAACTCCTGGCTCAGGTCAGTGAAGCCATGCGCTCTATCTCACCCACTGGGTGGTGCCCCCTTTACGCTGGTTCGGCTCAATCAACGTGTTTGTCCAAATTTGCGGAGATCACTTGTCAAGGCGCCTACGCCACCAAATAATAACCGACACCACGAGCAAACCAAGTATGGCCCCGCAAAGGCGGACCCAAGTCCAATGCAGGATAGAGTGGCTCGTGGCGAACATGCGATAATACCTACTGGTGCAATGTTGCCGAACATTCAGGGTGAGCGACCGGAGCCAGCCGCCGCTGACGTTCGATTTGTCTCTGAGCCAAGCGCCTGCCTCCCGTTCGCTGGACCGCCGGGTTGAACTCCAGTCGCTGTGACGACCGGCCGTGTCTTGGCATCCCGGGTCATAAACAGTACTCCGCCCTTGTACACCAAGGTGTGATCCGACATTTCCGTATCCGAGCAACTCCCGACGGAAATCTCCTCGAATCCATCGCCATACCGCGACGTCGAAGCGCTGACCTTCTTCTCCGGATCGAAAATCATCGTGGCTTGGGTGAGCGTGTCTCCAAAGAGCGCCCACTGTCGGATCGCTGCGGACTTCTCGTCGTATCCCGCAATGGCGTGCATGGTCTGCTTGTAATATTGGGACTCCATGCTGAATACAATGTATTTGCCGCCAATCGTCTTAGCGGTCTGGCTGCAGTCTTCCTTGAAAACCTTGCCATCCTGATACTTCATCGTGACGCTGCACCTGGCGTTCCTCCAGAATGGAAGCGAAGCCAGCTCGGGGCGCAGGGCGTTCGTGTCTCCCGGCGTAGCAGCAAGCTCTCGGAATCGCTTTGGGCTCATCTTCTCTTGGCTCCAGGCGCTTCCGGCGGTGAGCAAGACCAGACAGATGCAAAGGGTTTTCATATGAGGTGGCGATTTGCCGAAAGATAAAGAGCACCGAGGAGCCGCATGCTCTGGTGCTCGAAATTCACTTTGATGTTATTGCCGCTCATTCGGTGCCTCGACTTGTTGGCTGATTTTGCCGAACGCAAACGACTCTCCATGCAGGTGAGCGAAGTGTTCTCCCTGCTTTGTTGGAGTCACAATTGTCACCACGGCGTCGTAGTTTGTGAGCCCGCGCAACCGCTCTGCTACGGCCGATCCAAGGTAGTAAGATAAGTTTGGCCTGGTGTACCGTGCGTGGTCCTCCGTGAATTCCGCAGTCGCGAAGTCAACGGTGCGCGAGAACAGCCTCGCCCCCTTCGAGTCCCTGAATTCAATACTCACCCGCGCGTCCCCCCATTGCGGACGGTACGCCGACTCAGAGAGAGGATGAAAAACAGGATACAGCAGCAGCAGCGAGTCCGGGAAAACTGGGCTGGACAGGCCCCGCACGTGGAACACATGTTCGCCGCGCTCGCTCAGATTGATCTGCGGGAACTCAAGATCGTAGACATAGTCAGCCCCCTTCAGTAGGTCGAAGGTAGTGCCGCGGTGCGTGGTCTTCAGAGTCGCATCTCCGACACGGGACACCTTGGTGCTGCTGCACCCAACCAGGGCCACAGCAACTGCTGCCCATAGTACAGCGCGAAAATATGGTTGGGGGTTCATAGCCAGAACAAGCTCAGCCACACAGGACCAAAACGCTCCGCCCGCGATAGCGGAACAGCCAGCGCCATCCCGTGTTGGCTGCAGCGGTTAGGGGCGCCTGGATCGGTATATGCGTTCTTGCATTGCGGCATGGTAAAGCCGCTTTGGATATTCTGCTGCTGCGGCAATAAACTCGATCTCAATCCCCACTCTGCGATCGTGCGAAAGAAGTTCGTAAACTGGATATACTCCATCGCCAAAGCCAGAACCGAATACCGGAAAGCTCGCATGGTCCAGGCGGACCACGCCAAAACAACCCAATTCAGAAACCTGTTGGTTCACGAGTCGCTTAATCTGTGACCGGTTGCCTCCGCAGCACCGAAGCAGGCGACTTAAATCACATACTCCAGTGGATGCCGAATCGGTCGACATGTCCCCAATCCTGTTGCCAATTCTAAGCGGCTCCGTCTCACGACAATATCGAATTCGAGACAGCCGCCGCTCAAATCCGTAATCGATACCCTTAACCCACACGTGGTAATCACCTGGTGGCAGATCAAGGGTGAGCCCGCTGCTTTGATCGGGAATGGAAAATGCATCGGACACCAACAACTTGGGCCCCTCCTGGTGCAACGTTATGAAATGCATCCAACTGGTCTCCCGGCCCGGACTCATCAACTCCTGATTCACATCCCGAGGGTGAGCAAAGAAAGCCTCTAACTCTGAATTGGTGCTCTGCTCAATTATAATACTCGTCCTTGTGTCTGTCGTTGCCTTTTCGGGCTGGCATCCGGTCAGGGCCACGAGCGCAACGGCGACCACAATTGTCACGAATGTCGGCATGAGGAACGGCGAGCATGAGGCACGGGACGCAGCCGCCGCTGACTCGTAAAATGCGCACCGACAGAATCCGCTGCCTCCCGTTGGCTCAATGCTCTTGGCTGTTGTTGGTTTCATCGGTCAGCCTCAGGGAAAGCAAGGCCTCGTAGCAGCGAGCGAGTTGGAGGACATATCGCTTAACCTCATGCGTTGCGAGGCAATGGCGCTCATAGGCTCCGTGTGCGGATTTCCATACCAGGTTCACCTGGTAATTGCGCGAGGGCCTGTCCTGGCGGCAAAGTTGCAGCGCCACAACGTCCGACCAAGCGACGGTCTTCTCTTCCGCTGACTTCTTGATACAGAGGGTCCGCCTCTCTGGATCGACGATGATCGTCTGACCAAAACGGTTGCGGACAAAATAGGGTGCGGCTCCGCATGCACCCGTGAAAAAGAGAAAGCCCGCAAATACCCATTTCGGGTAGGGGCTCAAAGCGAGGAAGCTCACGACCAGCCCGGCGACCAGGAAGGGGACTGCCATCCATAGGTGCGAGCGAGAGGATTCCTGGCAGAACACGCCTCCTCGACGATGGATTCCGACTTGGGGTAGAAAGCCCCCTAGCGAATAGCCCAGCGGCATGGGGCCGTGGGGAATTTCAGCGTCGCGGTTCATGCCTTTAGCCAACGGTAAGGGTGGGCGATGCTGTCATGGTGACCGGTAATTGTATTTCGAGATAGCATTGCTGCGGGAGTCGAATCCTATCGTCCAGGCTTCACCATCAATACTGATGGGAGGAAAATACCAAAACTCTCGTACGCAGTCTCCGCCGTTTCGTTGAATCGAATCCTCAGTGCCCCAGGCGACGTTGTCTGGCGGTCCACTGATACGGTGAGGGCGCCCGAGCAGCTCCAAAACGTGCGCTTCGGAGTCACCGCGAGCAACAGAGGCATAGGCCTTAGCGTAAGCGTGCCCACGCCAAAGGGCGTAACAGAACCAACAGCCAGCCAGGATAACAGCGGCCACCAATATGCGTTTGAGCGCTCGCTTCATGTTCCGGGTTCCGCCCAACGAGGAACGCAGCCACGCCGGGCCAAGAGCCTCAGGAAAACAGCAAGGCGGCCACCCGGCGTTGGCTGACGTGATTCGTTGGGCGCGGGTCTCATGTCCAAAACCTCAGCAATCTCTGCGCCTCTGGGACCTTGCGGCTTGCTGCCTGATGGAACAGTCGCTTGGCTTGTTTCTGGTCGCGTTCTACACCATGGCCTCGCCAGTATAGCTTGCCGAGCCAAAAGAGGGACCGGACGTGACCGGCTTCTGACGCGCGAGTGAACCAGCGCAAGGCATCGTAAAAGTCCCGCTCGTCATAGTCGATCTGCCCAAGGCTGAACATTGCCTTTGGCTCTCCGCGCCGAGCAGACTCACGATACCATTTCTTCGCTTTCTCGATGTCGCGGCTTGTGCCAACTCCGTTCAAGTAAAACCAGCCCATCGCTAGCACCGCATCGGCATGCCCGCCCTTGGCTGCATCTGCATTCAGAGAGAATGCGCGCTTCAGGTCTCTCGCAACTTTATCTCCGCGCAAAAGGTCGAGCGACTCATTGTAGAGATACGTCATTTGCGAGGATGTCAGAGTGGCAGTCATGCGCACAATCGGTTCTCCGCCCATCGTTGGCTCAGGCAGGCTGGGCCAGTAATGGCCGATTGTCAACGGCAGCTTTCTCCCAGCCTTGCCTTCAGCTGAATGGTTAGGGGCACGGTGATGTATTCGAGGTCGAGGAAATAGAAGCCACCTCGGAAAGTAATCGGAGTGCAACCACGAGAGATACCCAACCTGCAACCCGATTACCAAGACAACCGCGCCGACAGTTCTCATAACAAAGGGACCACCCGCTCGGGTCGCCCATGCTGGAATAACGATGAGAAAACACAGCAACAGCGGCAACTCCAACCAGAGCGATTTTAGGTCGCACCCGTGTGACTGAGACACAATCCACACCAGGAAACCAACGACCATGAGAACGCCGCCAATAAACGACCGGAGTTTGGGGTGGCTGTCCATGTCAATTGCCCTAACGCTGACGCTCAGCCACGCGCCGCCCGTAGCGCGCGAATGGAAGCAGCACGCAACCGGCGCGTTGGCGGAAGCAAGAGTTGGCCGTTGCGGTCATTTGCTGAGGGCGCGCTCCAAAAGCGGCTTTAGTTTGGCCGCATACACCCTGTAACCCCCTTCCTGGGTGAGATGGATGTTGTCGGAGGAAAAGAGACCGGGCTTGAGAGCGCCATCGGCAGTGGTGAAGTCGCCCCAGAGATCGAGCATGTGGACCTTGGGGTTGCCGTCGAGCTTGAGGCCATCGAGAGCGGCATTGGTCTTCTTGATGTCTTCGTAAAAGCGGTTGCCGGGAGCGTGGGCCGGAAGAATCTTGGCGACGATGACCTCGGCGCCGGGAAACTTCTCGCACAGGTTAGCGACGCACATCTGGACGCCTTTGGCTGCGGCCTCGATACCGGTTTCGGCAGTAAAGAACATATTGTTGTTGCCGATCATGAGCAGAATCGCTCTCGGCTGCAGCCCTTCGACGCCGCCGTGGTCGAGACGCCAAAGGACGTTCTGAGTCTTATCGCCGCCGATGCCGATGTTGACCGCCTTGAGGTTGGGGAAGTGCGTCGTCCACGCACTAGCCCATTGGATGGTAATGCTGTCGCCAACCAGCAGCACGTCCAGCGGGCCTTTGTGGGCCTGCACGGTCTTCACGTGGGCCTCGTGGAGTTTGAGCCACGCATCGCCACCAAAGTAACCGGCGGTGGGCACTACGGGCCAGAGCTGAGGCAGATGCTTGTTCGCCTCGCGGCCCGGCCGACGGTCGTACTCCGGATGCTCGACGATGTAAGCGCGCTCCTCTGCCGTGAGCGGCCAGCCGGTCCTTTGCGGCTCGGGGCTGACGCAGGGATACTCAATGGCGGCGGCGGCCACTGTAAGCCAGAAGGCAACGAAGAGAACGAGATTGTAGGGCAAACGTTTCATAGTGGCGATGTGCGAGCGACGGCTAACGCAAAGTGCAGCCGCGCCGGGCCAAGAGCAACCGAAAACAAACGGGGCGGCTCCCCGGCGTCGGCGGCCACGACTGGTTGGGCACTGCGACGTTAGGAATGGCAATCGACCACTGTGAGCCTTGTGTCATCTGGTACTTCTGCAAGCCGCTGGGCAAGCTCTGCACGCCACTCCGCTAATTCCTCGTTATTCGGTAGCAGCTTCTGCTCCGACCATCGACTGGCAAAAAGAAATGCGTGTGGCGGAAACCTCAGTAATTCCTCTAAGTCCACCTCCGATTTCTTGGCGTTGATCACGCGAGAATTGGACTTGGTAAAGAGCCCGAAGAAACGCTTTATTTTTCTGGGCTGCTTCAGCGGAATCCCGGCCTTGAACATGCCCCCGACCTGGAACCAATCAAACTTGGCCTTCTCATTGGTACCCTCTCCGCCATAGTCCGCGAAGGCTTCAAGTAGACCAGGAATGTCGCCGTCGCCAGCCACCAGTAGATAGATGTGCATAGCTCAACAGTGTAGCACCGCCTAACGTGAAGGTCAGCCACCGGGTTCGGTTTTCCGGTATCCGAGAACCCGAAACTTACGCAGTCCGGTGCTGGGATCGGACTCCGGGCGCAACCGCAGTGTTAGGGCTTGCCCCGCCTCATTTGTGAGCACCAAGCGAGCCTGAGCGCGACCGTCGCCAAGAGGCGGGCCGTCGTCACCGGGCTGTATAATAGCCCGCGTGGGTGAGGCCTGGATGAGCTTAATGTCCGACTGCAACGCCGCACTTACGCCTGTCAAGGCGTGCGAATTGGTTGCATGCACGAGGTCTGCGCCCACTGACATTGATAGCGAAAGCATCAGGTCCTGGCGCTCTCGTTTCGCGCGAGCGGCAAACCACGCGCTGGCCACGAGAATTAGGAGCGCCGCCGCTGCAAGAATGCGGACTATCGTGCTCGTGCTCATGTCACAACGATCAGGTCAGCGAGTGGAGCCAGCCGCCGAGGATGTTGAATTTGTTCCAGACCGAACCGGCTGGCTCCGATTCGCTGGACCGTCTGGTTGGCTTAAGTTCGTCGTATTCAGACTGTCCCATGGAAACTGGCTGAAAAGTAAAGGCCGGGTACTGCGCTCGAGGGACAACGACAAGCTCGGCCTGGGTCGCGGCGGAATCCCGAGGATCGCCCGGGTATATTCGGCTTCACGTGCCTTTTCCGCCGATAGCGGAGGTGGTGGAGTAACCGTAAGTTGATAATCGAAGCTCAGCTTCTTCTCTAGCATCTCCGGCGCTCGCAACTTGTTCGTGGAGGTGGTAAACGTGAGATTTGTACTGGCCGGTTTTGAATAGCCGCCCAGCTCGTTTGTGTCTGCAGCCCATCCGTGACCAAAGAGGACCGTCGTCCCGAATAAGGCTGCCGCTAACGTTTTCGCCCTCACAAGCCAACGACCAAGCTCAGCGACCGCCGCCGGAAACGCCCGGTCGGCTGCAACAATCGCTGCCAAATTATCTGAACCGTCCAATTGCCCAGCGGGGCGGTGGTTCGCTGCAGCGCTCTTGTTAGGGCAAATCATTGAAACCAATCCTCATGCCCGAGCTTTCGGATAAACTCCGCCTTGTCCTTGATGTGAACGTAACTCCAAAAAAACTCGTCAGGATAATGGTATAAATAGATGTCACCCGGAGTCTTTGTGCCGATCCGATAATCGATATAGTAATCAACTCTGCGCCCCTTCGCATCTATGAAGCAGCCGCACTTCGTTCCTCCGTCGCTCAAGGAAGTGTAATGGATAATCTTTCCGTTCTTTGTCTCTCGCTCAATTGGTGGGGTGATTCGAGTCCATCCCTGCACGAAGTCATTGCGAGATGGTAAATGCATACACCCCACGAGCAAAATGCTCAACGTGAACGCAAGTAGTGCTTTCATTTGCCCTAACGCACAACTCACCGATGGCGGCCCGTCCGTGACTTCCGAACTGCAGAGCGCCGCCGCGGGCCGCCATTCGGTGAAGTGTCGGGTTCGGCTTTCGCCAACTGGCTGGCATCGTATCGTGCCACGAAGACAGGTTTTGGAAGGAACCAAATAATTCTCCCGACTAACCTTTTATCATTTCTGAGGATGTCAGTGGCGCAAGCAGCGTCCGTGTGCCTGACAAGAATGTCCACCCCACATGAGCCCTCGGCACTGCTCCAGATATGAGCCTCAGTTAATGCATTTCTAATGAGCTGACAGGTGCAATAGTCTTTCCCGTTGACTCCTGCAACGGCAACAATGCGTTCTTTGTCCTTAGGCATCGACAGATTCATGCCAAGAGTCTTGCCGAACGATCAGGGTGAGCCGCGGGGGCAGCCGCCACTGGCGTCCGAGCCACCTCCGAGCCA
>DBMR01000037.1 GCA_002298785.1 Verrucomicrobia subdivision 3 bacterium UBA693 | reverse complement strand
CTCGGCCGGAGGTCGCTGACACCCTCGCCGCCTAGCGGCGCAAATGCGTAATACGGACTGCGGTAAGCGCCACCTGAAGCCTTTCAATCACCCACTGTTATTTGTTGGGGCCTTTTTTCTGGCCACAACTGTTGCGAACTATTTTGCAGTCATGGCTTTGACCGATTTGGGTAGATTGTCACGCCAGGCGCCCGTAGATAGCGTCGTTTTCGGATGCGTAGATTTCGGAGATGGTATGTTGTTGAAGACTATGGGATTTTGCGGTGGAGGCGCTAAGAGGGTTTGCCCCAGGCGGTGGGGAGGATCCGGGTCACCTGCTGGAGGGTCAACCGAGGCAAGCGCGTGAAGAATTCGCTCCCAATTTAGCTTTGACTGGGGGCTGCCATTTAGTTAGGTTTGGTGTAACAATGAGCGTTAGGCTTCTGTTGCTTCGGCATTCCGCCGCGGTGAGCTTCGTCCTTTGCCTGGGCGTGGTGGCTCCGCAGATGGCGCGTGCCGCGGACCCGCAGCCGTCCACCCCGGAAAGCCGCGAAGCAGTGCGCGAACGCAACAGCGAGGTACTCACCAACCTCAGCAACCTTTCGACCCGGAAAGATTTCCTGCGCGAGATGGAAGATGAGCTTAACCGCTCGTTCCGCAACTTCACGCCGAACTCCCTGGATGGCATCGCCGCCCCGCGTTTGCGCGCCGCGCCCGTGGTGCCTAATCCCAAGGTGAAAGAACTGCTGGATAAACGGAAGAACTGGACCCTCTCCACACCCGAGGAAATCCTGAACGCGCCCGATCCGGACAAGATTTTTAACGCGGATAAAGATCCGACGCGGACCAGCCGCAAGGCGCAGACGGCGGATGATTTTCTGAACAGTCTGAACAATGGGAACGGTGTGAACTCGCGCAAGTTTGGCGGGTCGATGGAAGGCGCGGGAGTTTTCGTCGATCCTTCCAAGAGCTCGGGTGGCCCCGGGGGCGGCGACGAAAAAGATTCAAGAATGCCCGAAGGATTGCGCGGCACGGAAGAAGGTTTGCGCCGCCTCCTGGTCGATCGCGAAGGCACGACGTTCAACGCGCCTTCGGCGCGGAGTTCGTTTTCGGACTTTTTCGGCCTGGGCGAACGCGAGACGCCCAAGGAGCAGGATGACGCCCGGAAGGCCTATCTGAAGGAGTACGAGCAGATGCTGAATACGCCGGGGCCTGCGGTCAGTCCCATGGCCAACCAGATGAACCCCATGCTGGGACCCGAGCTGCCCAACCGGATGCCGGGCTTCAAAGGCATGGACAACACTTTAACGCGGCGCTCCTCGAGCGACGCGCAGTTGGGCATGATCAACCCGCTCCTCATTCCCAACCCGGCGGCGGATGTGAACACGAAAGTGCTCAACGGCTGGAACCCGCTCCAGACCGCCCCCACGCCAACCGTCGCCGCTCCGAAGCCCACCCCGAGCCCCTCTTTTCAGGCCCCACGCCGGAGTTTCTGATGGGGACGGATGCCAATCGCCGACCACTTCTGGACCGCGCTATTCCCGGACCACGGTGACGCCGGGCGGCGAACGCTGCGCCTGCGACTCGTGCGCAAGCGAGGTCGACCTTTCCTCTTAGTCCCTGAACGGGCTGCCGCGGCGGCGGCCTGCCTGGACTTGTATCCCGCCCAACGCCCGCTCGCCCGCTGTTTCCGGGGATTCCTGCGCCTGGCCTTTCGCCGGGGGTGGTATCCGGGTTGTCCGCGCACGGCGCTGACGTATGGCGCGGACGAGGCGCTCTCGAGGTTTCTAATCCGGACCATCGGCGGCCGGCGGGACGAGCTTCCGGAATTGGGGATGCTGGCGGGAAATCCGGCGGCGGCCGGGCAGCGCTTTTTGATTTTAGTCTTCGACGCCTCGGGCCAACCCCGGGTGGCGATCAAAGGGGGCGTGAGCGAAGCCGCTCGCCAACTCATCGCGCGTGAGACGGAATTTTTGCGGGAGTGGGGTGGGCGCACGCCCGGTGTCCCGGCGTTGCGCGATGCGCTTGCGGAGCCAGGTGTCGTGGCCCTGGCCCTGGACTACATCGCGGGGGAATCTCCGGCTCCGGGTCTTGCGCCCGGTATCGGGCCGGTCCTGGAGCGCTGGATCCAGCCGGGACAGAAGCTCCCGATGGGACACCTGCAGCCGTGGCGGGATTTGGCGGCGGCCTCGGCCGCGGAGACGCGGCGGTTGCCTCTGGACCAGGCCCTGGCCGCGCGCGAAGTCGTCCCGGTGCTGTTCCACGGGGACTTTGCGCCGTGGAATATCCGGGTCGATAAAAGCGGCGCTTGGCACGTGCTGGATTGGGAACGCGGCGCGGCCGCCGGTCCGCCCGCCTGGGACTGGTATCATTACGCGGTGCAGACCGGCATCCTGGTGGAGCGACTGCCGGTGGCGGAGTTGATGAGCCGGATGCGCCGGTTGTGGGCCTCGGCGGAATTCTCAGCCTACGCCCGGGCCTGCGGCATCGTCGGCCTCGAAGCCCCGCTATTTCGAGCATACCTGCAATACCTGGTGCAGGCGATCCGTCCGAGCGAAGGACTCGCCGCGGCGACGGAATTGTTGTTAACTACGCAGGCTATGAAACTCCTTCAGGGTTAATGGTTTTTTGGCGTACATACCCAGGATAGCTCGCGCCTCGCGACCCTGGGCTGAAGGCTTGAATCCCTTCAGGATTCCAGGAGAGCGAGAAATGACAGGGAATCGAAGCACGGACGACCATACCAAACTGTTGCGGTTCATCTCAAACAAATCTGGACGGCTCGGCAATCCCAACGGGATTGAATCCATCAGCCCGGGGTTGGCTGCGCGGCCACGGACTACCCTGGGTCAGGTCGCCAAATGAACCCCATCAACTCTGAAGGAGTTGAATCCGGCTGCATCCCGTGTTGTCTACCCCATTCGGATTTCCGGAGACAAACACGTGACCGAAAATCGAAAAATGGGGGCCAGGGCGGCTGTGCGAGATTGCAGCGTCGCTCCTGAATCCTCCACGGATTGTGCAAAATATTAGGTGACAACAAATCGATATAGAGACAAACTCTTACCGTGAGAACAAACGGAAGTCATTTTCATATTTTCGACCCAATTCCTTTGTCCCAATAGGACTGTTCGACGAGACCGGCAAACTGAGGCGCATATGAACGCGAAGATCAAGGCACAGTCGCTTTTTGCGGCAGTCGGCATTCTGGTATCCCTGGCTTTGTTTCTCGCACTGGCTTTGTCCCTGGATGGAGGTCCCAGCCCTACGCCAGGCAACTGCACGATGTTGATCTTGGTCCCGTTTGTCATTTTGAACCCCATCTGCTTCGCGATCATACTGGCCGGGACATTCTGGTCGCTTCCAGAGTGGCTCGTTTCGGCGCTTGCGACCTCAAGCTCGCTCTTGTGCTGGTGGTATGTTGGCGCGGTCATCGCTAGGAAGTTTAGGGGAAGGCAGGTCTGAAAATGTCGAACAAGGCGCCTGCACCTGACCGCCGCCCGCGGTGTCCGCTCGGCGGTGTTGGAGAATTTGTATACGATGTTTGCGTTCCATCCGCCTGTCCGGCGGCGGTAGGTGAGGCGCGGCGTTAATTGCCGCTTGCGATTTCATGTGCCCCTACAACTATATAGTCGCCCTCCGGATCTTTCATCCAGAGATGGACCCTGCGGTTATCACGGAAAGTCTCGGAATGAAACCCAGCAGATCGTGGAAAGTGGGTGAAGTCCGGACGAGTATCTCGGGCGAGTTGTTGGGCGGGCACAATGCCGAGTCGTTTTGGTGTACAACCCTGGAGGAAAGTGCGGACAGTGATTTGGGGGCGTTCCTGATCCGAGCAACTGAGAGACTCAAACTGCACCGTCAGTTCTTTCGGAAGGTCCGAAGCACCGGAGGCCGTCTGGACTTGTATGTTAGCCTTTACCCCGGTGGGTGCATTTTTGGGGTAACGTTCACTTCGGACTTAATGCACGCACTGGGGCTGTTGGGGGTTGATCTTGGACTTGATACGCTCTACGACAATGACAATGGACCAGCGGCTTAACCGCGCCCCTTCAGGCAATGCCGGGGCTGTCTTGCAGTGCCGAACGTCAGGTGGCGCCGCGCCAGCGGACTACCCTGGGTCAAGCCGTTAATTGGATTTCATCAACTCTGAAGGAGTTGAATCAACGTCCAACCCGTGATGGCGACCCAGGCTATGCAACCCCTTCAGGGTTGAGGGTTTTTTGGCGTACATACCCAGGGTAGCTCGTGCCTCGCGACCCTGGGCTGAAGGCTTGAATCCCTTCAGGGTTCCAGGAGAGCGAGAAATGATCTGTTTTCGAAACATGGCGGGGGGGCGACCAGCCCACTGCAGGGTGAATCATTCCGATCAACTATGGACGGCTTGGTAATCCCATTGGGATTGAATCATTCGCCCCGCGGGCTCAACGGCGCGGTTGGGCTTCCTGCTCGCCGCGTTTCAAAATTTTCTCCATCTCGCCGTCGTCGTCCATGCGAATGGAGGGCAGGCCGCGGGCCAGGCCGTAATCCGGGTCTTTGGGATCTTTGGCCTTTTCGGGGTCGAAGATTCGCGCATCCACCGGCACGCAGGAATAGGGTCGGTAATCGGGTTGAGCGACAAAACAATCCGAGAAATCGTTGGCCAGGGCGTCAAACATGTTCAACGGCGGCAGCCCCATGATTTCATACAGGGTGCGGTGCATGCTGACGATGGTGGTGTGCCGGTGCGAGACGTAATGGCGTTTGGCCCAGGGGCTGATGACGAGCAGCACGCTGCGCTGGGCGTCCACGTGGTCCGGTTCGCCGCCCGAGTCGTCCTGGGTGACGAAGATCGCCATGTTCTTCCAATACTTGGTGTGCGAAAGGAAATCGACGATCCGGCCCAGGGCGAGGTCGTTATCCGCCATCCAGGAAGCGAGGTAGGGATAACCTTTGGCGGGTCGGGGGTCGGAGCCGTGATCGTTGCAGATGGCGATGTTGATGAAGGACGGGAAGCGGCGCCACCCTTTCACATACCGTTTGCGCACGTCTTTCATGAACCAGTGGGCCCGGTATTGATCCGGGATGTTCATGTTGAAGATCGGAAACTCGAAGCAGGTGTTGTCGAAGAGCACCTTGGGCATCGGAACATTCACGACCTCGCGTGCGCCGGTCGGGCTTTCGTTTTCCTCCTCCTCGACGCCGGGGAGTTCGAAGCCTTCGCCGTAATTGCGGAAGCGGATGCCTTGGCGGGCGAGTTGATCCCACATGGCGCCGGCCTCGGGGTAATCCTCGGGGATGAGCGAGCCGTTGGAGCTCATGGCGTAGCGGCGGCCGGGGGCCGAACTGTCTTTCTTGAACGACCAACCCACCGTATAGGTCATTTGCATCAGGTTGTTGGGCTGGACGCCCACCAGCCAGCGATGACCCACTCCCGAAGCCTCGGGTTCCATGTAAAAGTTGTCGCTGACGGTGAACTCGCGGGCGAGGGCGTTGTGATTGAGCATCACGCCCACGTCTTCAAGTGTGGGTTGTCCCTCCTGCTTGATCGTCTGATGCAAACCCCAGCGCAACAGGCTCGGATCGTGCCGCGCTCCCGGGATGCGGTCAAAAATGGCGTCGTAGGTGTGGTTCTCTTTGGTGATGAACACCACGTATTTGATTTCTTTGGAGACCTGACCGGGGATGGTGGGGATGACCGGGGACGCCATTTTTTCGCGGTCGGCGCTTTGGTCCACCATCCCGTTGTTTTCGAGAACCTGTCGGGTCATGGTCCAGAGGGATTCGTCGGTCGGGGTGTCGAGGATGCTGACGACGCCGCGCATGCCCAGGAACGGGCTGTCGGGCCGTTGACTGCCGGCATTCGGGCCGTTGCCAAATCCGCGAAAGCAGATGCAGGCCAGGTGGCGCCCGTCCGGGGAGACGGCCACGCGGTAGGGATACCAGGCCGTGGGAATGTGGCCGAGGACCTGGAGCGTGCGCGCATCCAACACGCCGATGGCATTGATGCCCATCTCGGCGACATAAAGCCGGGAGCCATCCGGCGAGACGGCCATCCCGGAGGTGCCGACGCCGCGCAGCTTCGACACTAGGGGCGACGGGCTGATCCGTTGCGCGACGGCGATCGTGGCGCTCGACAGATCAATGCGCTCGATCAGGTCATTGTTGCCATTGGCGACGAAGAGCGATTTGCCGTGGGTCACGAGGAAATTGGGCGCGCTGCCGCCCACGGTCTTGCCGTTATCCGAGGGCGCGCCGACCAGCAAGCCGGTCTTCACGCGCTGCACCACTTTCGGCGCGGCGGGGTTCGAGACTTCGACGGTCCAGACCGAGAACGACTCCGGCACGTTCGGCGGCCCCAGGCCGGGGACTTTGCGCCCTTCGAACTCGACCCCTTCCTCCGCCTCTTTGCTGGGATAACCGAACGCCGGCCGGGTTAAGCCGCGCGGATCAAAATTCCCGCTTTGCGGCGCGGGAATCGGGCGATACTCGAACAGGCCGATGTTCGCCACGAAGACCTGGTTCCCCGAGACGGTCAGCGCATACGGATACCGTCCGACGGATACGGAACCCACCACCCGCCGCTCGGTCGCGTCGATGATCGCAAGCCGGAAATTGGTGGTGTCCGCGCAATACAGAAACCGTCCGTCCGCCGAGACTTTAACATCGGCAATGTAGCTGTCCGCGAATTTCTGTCCGCCGACTTCGGTGTTGAGCGAAACCTCGCCGGTCAGTTCACAGGATTGGGCGTCGAAGATGAGCACGGCGCCGCTCTCGCCGCTGCTCCAATAGAGGACTTTGCCATCGGGAGAAAAATCTGCGCCGCCCGCATTCGAGTGACCTTTCTTCTTACCCGTGGGTTTCGGCAATTCCAGCGGCGTGATCTGCGGTGATCCCGATTGCCAATCGGATAAGAATTGTCCCACGCCGTCACTGGCGACAAAGAGCCGGCTGCCATCGCGAGTCATCGCCAGGCCGTAAGGCCATCGGCCCACGGGAAAATGTTTCCCGGCCGGGGTCAGGTAGCGTCCATTTGAGAGGATCGTCACGCCGTTGGGGTCGTGCCGCGCGTAGGTATCCACGGAAGGGGGATGCAGGTAAGGGACCGCGGGGCGGGTCGAGTCTTTGGCAGCGAGTGCGGTCGCAGGATAAAAGATCACGGACCAGCACAGGAATATCGCCGCCGGTAACGCGCACTTTGGCGTGAAGGTTGGACACTGCTTCATCGTTCGCATGGTTGGGTAATATTGGGTGCCGCGATGATACTGCGGCATGGCGTTGACTTGCCAGCAGGAACGGCAGCCGGACGATCTCTTGCGCTGACCACCAGCCCGGCACCGGTCCGCGCCGGACCTTAGGCTCGGCGCGTGACGGTATGAATCGGGTGGGCTGGGCCGGGTACTGTTCGATCAGTTTCCCCAAGTGCCGCTCAGCGACGAAGTCGTGCCGGTGGTTTGCCACGTGCCTCCGAGCGAGGTGGTGGCCGTGAAGGTGATGGTGCCGACCTTGCCAAGGGTCCCCGCGCCCGAGATGTGATCCAGATCGAGCGTTAAGGATTGGCCCGCTTGCGTGGGGAAACCGTTCGAGCCACTGGCCGACAGTTCCGCCGTGTAGTAGTCACTGCCATCCATCAACCAGACGTTGATCGAGTTCTGGTACTGGTAAACTCCGCCGAGCTCGACCCCGGTGCCGTTTCTGATTTGGGCGAAGCGCCACCATTCGCCGGTGAGGGTGACTGGCGTGGTGGGACAGCCGGTGAGGCTGGCCGAGCCCCAAACAAATTCCTGTCCGCCGCCACCGAGCGTGCTGCTTTTGGTCGCCCAGATGGTCACGCCGGTCAGCACCGGCACACTTAAAGTGAAGTTGCCGTTGGTATCCGTCGTCGTATAGAAACTGCCGAGCCCGTTCGTCAGGGAGTTGTACCACGTCGAGGGATCGGCCTCCTCGTCCCAGCCATAGACCATAGCTCCCGCAATCGGTTGGGCTGGTCCTGAGCCGGCGTATTGGAACTGCCCGGTGATGGTGCAAAGAGAAAGGGTCAACCTGGAAGCGTCCGAGAGTTTTAGTTGGCCCAGGTTGAGGCAATTCCCCTGGGCGCAAGTTCCCTGGGCCACCGGGGTGGCCAACGGTCCGAACTTGTAGTAGTTGGTGCCGGCAAAAACGGTAATGGTCACCTGCTGGGTCTGGCCGGGAGTGCCGTTGCCATCCACGTCTTCGCCCGGACCTTCGGAACGCATCACCTCGGCGCAAAATGAGCCGTCTGCCCCGGTAATTTTGGGGGAAGTGGTGCCGTTGTAAGTGGCGCCTTTGATCTGCACGGAAGCTCCCGCCACCGGCAGGTTATTGGCGTCGACGATCACCCCCTGGATGCAGGTATGGGTCTCAATCGGCCAATCGCAATTCCAATAGCTCAAGTGCGTGATGATGCCCGCCACATAGACCGAACCGGCATAGGTTCCGTTACGGATGGCGGTCAGTTGGTTTTCAGGTATTTTGGCGCCGGCTCCGTCTTCGAGCCAGCCGTCGCTGTTCGAGCGTTTCCATTGTCCCGAGGTTTCTTCGAAATAATACAGCGGCGCGTCGATCTGGTTATTGCCGGCGTGGAGGTCGCGCATCGTGCCCCAGGTTTCCTTCGGCACTTGCAGCTTCAGGGTGCTGCCGCTGCCGAGGCTGGTCACCGCGTCGCCGTTGGCATCGCGGGCGTCAATCGCGGCAAACACGGAGGACACGAGCATGTTCCGCTGGTCATCCGCGAACTCGCCCGGGAAATGTTCGGTTTCCGTCACCGGGTTGAATACCCGCGCCTGGACACTTTGAATCGTCGCCGGCAGACCTTTTAGTTCCAGCTTGCCATCGCTCAGAGTGGCATTGGTGCCTGTGATGGACATTTGGGTCAATGACCGCATGGTGAAATTGTTCTTGAGGGAAGTGCCGAGCCGCACGGGGTCCAGCACTTTGAGCTGCCGGGCATAACCATCGTCTGAAACCTCGATTACGGCGCGGCCGGCGTCCACAATTTTGGCCGGGAACGAGTATTTCCCGTCGGCGTCCACCACAGCGGTGGCTTGTTCGTTGGTCTCGATGATGCCGTTGCCGTTGAGATCGCAACGAACGACCACCTTGGCACCGGCGGCCGGGCTGGGGAGATCACCGGGTTGCGACGAGCTTCGAGACACATTGCCTTCGAACGTCAGGTTGCCCGAGCCGCCGCCGCTGGATCCTGTCGAAAATCCGGGGAAGATGAAGTTCTTAAAGGTGGACTTCTCCGGGGGCAGGGACACCGTGAGCGTGCCCACGGCCTGGTTGGCCTGGGTTTTGCCGGTGAAGGTCAATTGCTGGCTGCCCTGTTTCAACTGCCACGACAACGAGGATTTGCTCTGACTGCCCTTGAGCGTTCCGGTCAACGTGCTGTCATTGCCGAAGCCGCCGACGATTTTCCCGGTGCCGGTGATTTTGCCTTTGGCATCCATTTGCGAGATGAGCGTGAAACTGGCCTTAACCGGGGCGACGTAGGAGAGATTTACAGTGAGGTTGGTCGAGGTAAACTTGGTCTTTCCGCTGACATAGAGCAGAGAAGATATGCGGCTTTGGCCGACGGTTCCCTTCAGCGTCAGGCTGTTGGTCTTCGCGGTGATGCCTTTGGCAGTGATGGTGTATTTGTATCCGCCGGTGCTGGATTTGGTCAACGTAGTGGTGCCGCTCATGTCGGTCGTGGCCACTCCCGAGCCGGACGCCAGCAGGATCTTGCCCTTGGCATCATACTGGAATTGCAGGTGGATGTGCGGGAAATCCCCGAAGCCCACAATATCGAGACTATTGAGCTTGGGGGTGGTGAGATTGATGTCCATGCTCATTTGCGCTCCGGGCGCCGGGCTGGGACAGAGCAGGGCGAGGGTGGCGACGCCAAGAATGAAACGCAGGTAGCGGGTGGTTTTCATAGATCCGTGTTCGCAATCGTTGCGCGGGCGACCTTCGCTCCGCGATTTTATCTTAGGGATGCGCTTAGCTTATTTCGGCTACATCCGGTGTCAAGACGTAATCCGACATAATCCGGCGGTTCGGCCGGCGAATGGGTATCGGTCCGATGTGGCGGGGTTCGGCGGCGACCGCGAGCTAACGCCAGGGCAAGCGCTTGGCGCGGTGGGTTTTGACATTGCCCCGGGATTTCGATGCACATAGTTTTATAGGGTGCGGATTCTGGCGGATACACGTGATCGACGCAGGCCCTGGCGGCTCTGCGCCTTGTTCGTTCTATTGGTGGCGGGTTCGGTGGCCGTTGCCCAGGACACGGTGCTTAAGTTGACGAACCTGTGGTCCGTGGACCTCGAATCCTGGAGCGATTCTTCCCCCGCCCTGGCCACCGATGGCACGATTTACCTCGGGACTTTTGATGGCAAGCTTCACGCCGTGACCTCGGAAGGGAAGTCCAAGTGGACCTTTGTCGCCGGCCGTGAAATCAACGGCGCTCCAGCCGTCGCCCGGGATGGCACGATCTATTTCGGCTCGCGCGACCGGCAGTTCTATGCGGTCAGCCCGGAAGGGCGGCTCAAATGGAAATTTCGCACCGGTGCCTGGGTGGATTCCTCTCCGGCCATCGCGACCGATGGCACGGTGGTGTTCGGATCGTGGGATAAGAAGATTTATGCGCTCAGCCCGGAGGGAGCCAGGAAATGGGAGTTCGATGCCGGGGGAGCGGTCGTGGGCTCAACGGCTATTGACCTTGAGGGTCGGATCTTCGTGGGCACCCAGGGGGGCCGGTTTTACGCGCTGGACGCGCACGGCGCGAAGCTGTGGGAATACGAGTGTGGCCCGGTCATTTCCTCCGCCGCACTGACTCGCACCGGAATAATTTATTTTACGTCCACCGACGGTTTCTTTCACGCGTTGAACCATGAGGGGAAGCTTCAGTGGCGGTTGCGCACCGGGGGCATCACCGCCTCCTCGCCGATCGTGGCCCAGGACGGGAGAATTTACGTGGGAGTGAACGAGGCATTGTGGGCGCTCACCCCGGACGGAAAGGAGATCTGGCGCCGCGCGGATGATCTGCCGCTCACCGCCACGCCGATGGTCTTTGCGAACCGGGAAGTGAGCTGGATTTCGCGATATGGACTGGTGATGACGATCGATCCGAATCGGCTATTGAAATCCACGTATTACCTGTATTTGCATGGCTCGGCTTCGTTGGCGCTCAGTGAACAGGGCACCATCTATGTCCCGGGTAACTACAAAGAGATTGTGGCGTTGGAAACCCACCAACGACTGGCGGTGAGCGACTGGCCGAAATGGCGGGGCAACTCGAGGAACACCGGCAACCTGGCGGATAATCCGCGTTAGCTCCGAGCCATAGACAAGTAGCGCAGGAGCGTGCTAAGTGCCCGCGGAATCTTCTTTGGCCCCGTGCAGCATGAATTTCAGGAGCCGGGTGCCGATACGGCGTGCCGCGTATGGGGGCCAGAACCAGTAATTGAACAGGCACCCGGAAAGCAGGGGGCCCAACACCAAGGCGCCAAGTCCGAGGTTGGTAAATTGCACCAGGGTTAAACTCAAAGCCAGGCTCAGGACGTTCGTGGCGACCGTTGGCCAAAGGTAGGGCACGCGGTTTTCCATGGTAATCAGCGTGCCCCAGATGTTGAACTGCACTTCAAAGAGTCCGTTCAGCACCAGCAGCGCCAGCCAGCTCAGTGGCAGGAGTTCTTTTCCGCCGCCAAAATGTTCGAGCAGAAACGGTCCGAGCAACAGCAATCCCGCCACGGCGGCCAGGTAGGAGAGATTTTGCAGCCACACCCGGGGCCAAAATACCCGCCGCAACGTCGCCAGGTCCTGCCGCGCCCGCAACTGGCCGATGAGCGGCCATTTGGTGGCCGTCCAGACTGAAGCCATGCCGGCGATGATCCCCAGCACCTGGACGGAGAGGCCGTAAGGCGCGTTGCCTTCCAAGCCAAAATACACCGCGCAGATGGTGGTGTTGGCGTTGACGGTCAGGTAGCCGCTTAGGAATTGGACGCCCACCCGCCAGCTATTCGGCCACAGGATTTTTAGCATCGCCCGGGTATCCGCCTTGATCGAGGCTCCGTGCGGTCCCAGATGTTGCAGGCAAAGGCGGCGCGAAAGGGCGCGTTGCAAGAAGCTTCCGCACAAGGTGCCGAGCGGGAGGGCCATCAGGCCCGCGCCTCCCAGCAGCATGGCGACCGAGACCACGAGCCGCAGCAGCATGCCTTGCACGCCGATGCGCGCCGAAGCCAGCACCTCGTTCATGCCGCGCAAATATGTGCCCCAGCAATTGGCGTAGACGTCGAACGCGGCGGAAACCATGGTGATGCCCCAGGCGATGCGCGTCACGGTGGGCGAACTGGTTTGCGTTACCGTCAATTCCACCAGGTAGGTGCCGTAGGTGAGCAGGATTCCCAACAGCAACACGCTCAGGTAAGCGTAGAGCCGGCGGGTGGTGAGTAACAATTGCCAGAGCAACGGGTAGTTTGGTTCCGAACTTCCCGAGGGCTCGGGCACGCCCTGGGCTTTGATCGATTGCGCGCCGCCCATGGCGTAGCTGACGAACCGGCCCACCGTCGGGCCGAAGCCGAAATCCACCAGTGGCACAATAGCCGCCTGGCTGAGGAAGATGTAATACATGCCCAGGTCGGCCTTCGAGAGCTTTTGCAGCACCAGGGGCAGAATGATGATACCGGAAGCGAGGCGCAGGATGTTGAACAGCCACGACCAGCCCACGGCTGAGCTCTGCAACCTTCGCCAGAGTTCAGCCGACTGAATCGATCCTTTGCCAGTGATTTTCTCCACTCCCCCGCAAGATACTGACTCCCCGGTGACTGCGCGAGTCTCTAAAGCCCGGGGGGAGGAAAGGTAAATTCCAGGGGTGCGCTGCCGGGGATGGCAGTTCCGGGATTTCGGGAAGAAGGATTTGGCGGAGATCAGCCTTCGGCCAACACGTCCGTCTTGGCTGTTGCGGCGGTTTTGCGTTCCTGGGCCATCAGTCGTTCCGCCAGCCTCCCGGCTTTTCGGCCGGAAACGCGAATTCTCAAGCCGGTGCGCCAGAAGTTGCGTCGCCCCAGGTTCACGTCGCGGAAGGTCTGCAAGTCGGCGGTGATCTCGCGTAAACCGGTACAGGCGCCGAGGTAAGTGATGAATTTGATATCTTCGGCGAAAAACTCCGGGGCCAGTCGCCGGACGAGGGGAGCGAGGATTCGCGCGTGCCAATAGAGGCATTTGCGGAAAGCCGTTTCCACATAGGCTGACGGCTGGCAGTGGACATGCCGGCAAAAGAGTACCTGAAATTCCGACCAAGGCATGGCTTTAGATTAGCATTGGCGTCAAGGGCCTCGCTGCCGGAGGGGAAATCGAGCCGGTTGGGGTCGGCTTTCAGGTTGTACTCAAATCTGTCGGCCAGTTTAGCGGCGCCATTATACCTGGTAGGGACGACTCTCACGTCGTCCCTAATCTTCCACGTCGTCCCCAATTCTGCCGGCCGGTTCACCGACGTTTCCGGACCGGTGATTTGGCCGTGAATCCGTCGGTCGACGTGCCTCTGCTTACGTGAGGCGCCATTATGCTTGGTAGGGACGACTTTCACGTCGTCCCCAATATATATAAATACTGATTTACGTGGGGTGAGGTGCTGGAATGCGGTGACAGTCTTGTCGAAAGGAAGGGGGGGGTATTCTGGGGACGACGTGGAAGTCGTCCCTACCGGATTGAGGTTTGTCCACCAGATTCGGGTTAATCCGCGGTCCACCAGAGGTCGTGGATGCGCCCTTGGAAGGGCCATTGGTCTGCCTGTACCACCAACTGTTTGCGCAGCGGATTGTTCTGCACGTAACTCAACTTCTCCTCGTACTCGATGCGATTGCGTATGCGGTGGTGAAAGGATTTTCTTTGCCAGGACCAGGATTGGTCCAGGTGGCGCCGGCTGAAACGGCTTTTCCAGAACTCCACCCATTGGTCGATGCCGAAACGCAAATCGTATGGCGCGCAGAAGAAATGTACGTGGTTCGGCATGATCAGGTAGTATCCCACGCGCCATGTCGTCGCTTCGATGCGCCAAATCTCTGCCAGTGACGTTTGGACCGTGGCGTTGGCCATCCAGGGCACGGCGTCCTTGGCATTGACGGTCACGAAGAAGATATTCGGTTGTCCAAGGAAGATATGTGCGCGAGCAGCCGGAGTCTGACGACCGGTATCGCGGAACGTGCCTTCGCCTTTGGCCATAGATAGAATGTAGCCTGTGTCCCTGGAGGCAAAAGGAAAAATTTCGACGCTCGCGATGATCCAAACGTCTGGTAGGGACGACTTTCACGTCGTCCCCAATATATATAAATATAAATCTACGTGGGGCGAGGTGTTGGAATTCGGGGGAAGTCTTGTCGGACGGAAGGGGGCTATTTTGGGGACGACGTGAAAGTCGTCCCTACCGGATTGAGGTTTGTCGAATCGGATTTAGAGTTGCTGGGCCGCGAGTTGCCCGAGGGTGCGCAGCGCGTTTTCGATCGATTCACACCACGGGTTGCCGCAATTGAGCCGAAGGAAATTGGAGAACTTGCTCTTGGCCGAGAACAAGGCGCCGGGGGCGGTGCTGATCCCGGCGGCCATGGCTTTGTGATATAGCTTGAGCGTGTCCACGCCTTTGGGTAATTCCACCCACAGACAGACTCCGCCGCTCGGGCGCGTGGATTTGGTCCCCGGCGGAAAGTAGCGACTGACAGCCTCGCCCATCATCTGGACCTGGTTCGAGTACAAGCGCCGGATTTTGCGCAAGTGATGGTCGTAACCGCCGTTGTTGAGAAATTCGGCGATCGCCATCTGCGGCAAGGGCGGGGTGAAACTAGTGTTCACACACTTCAGAAATTCGACCTTCTCCCGGAAACGCCCCGGCGCCACCCACCCGACGCGATAACCGGGAGAAAGCGTCTTGGTGAACGAATCGCAGAGCATCACCCAGCCGTCCTCGTCGTACGCTTTCGCCACCTTGGGTCGGGTGGGGCCGAAATTGAGGTTGCCGTAGATGTCATCCTCGATCAACGGCACCCGCCGCTCGGACAGCAGCTTCACGAGCCGCCGTTTTTTCTCGTCCGGCAGGCAGCTTCCGAGCGGGTTGTTGTAGTTGAGGACGAACACGCAGGCCTTGATGTCGCAGCACTGGAGCCGATCCTCGAGTTCATCCAGGCAGACGCCCTCGCGCGGGAAGGTGGGAATCTCGCACACCCGCATCCCGAGCGACTCAATGATCTGGAGAATTCCGAAATAAGTGGGGGATTCGATGCCGATGATGTCGCCCGGTTTGGCCACGGCGCGCAGGCATAGATTCAAGGCTTCGGTAGCGCCGCAGGTGGTAATGATATCGTCCGGCGCCAGGGTGCAACCGGCTTCCATGGCCCGGCGTGCGATCTGCCCGCGCAGCGCCAGGTTTCCCGCCGGAATATCGTAGCTGTTCGACGCTTCTGGCGCCCGGCGTCCGGCAGCGGAGGCAGCGCGGATCAGTTCGCGATTGGGAAACAACTCCGGGTGGGGCAGGGTGGCGCCCAGCTTGACCAGGTTCGGATTCCGTCCCGCCTTGACCACCTGAAGCACCAGGTCGGTGACCGCCACCTTCACGGGATGGACAGAGGGACGTGAAATCGAAGGCTCGGCGGGAAGCAGCCAGCGCTGGGGGCGCACGTAATATCCAGACTGCGGCCGGGCCTCGATAATGCCGCGATCCTCGAGCAGTCGGTAGGCTTGCGTGACTGTGGAAATGCTGACGTTTTGCTGGCGGCTGCAACTGCGCACGGAAGGCACCTTCTGGCCGGGGCGCAGTGTGCCTCGATGCACCAGGCTGGAGATGCGGGAAGCGACCTGCTCGTAAAGCGCGACGGGTAGCGCTGGTGGTTCGGCGGCGGGGCGATCGACAGGTTCCTGTTGAATCATGGCACTAAGATAGTTCGTCCTGAACAATCGCAGCATAACACTTCCACCCAAAAGTGACCAGTACAGATTTTTGAGTGAAAGTAACTGTACTGCCCGGAATTCACGACACCTGCATCTGTTCGATTTGCCGACGCGGATTAGGTTGTCCGCATGAAAACATCAGCGCAGTGCAGTGAGTGTATAACTGTGGAAATTCCGGTGACCATTCCCCGGCGGTTCAGCTTCACTTCGAGGGCGGAAAGCGCCGTCGCACGATTGACTCCAGCGGCGCAACTGAGGCGGGCGCGGTTGGAAGGCATCCAGTCGGCCAAAGCGGAAAACACCGTCTGGCTTTGGATTGCCGCCAGCGCCGCCGGTGTCCTCGCGATGAGCCTGTGGTTTTAACCGGAGCCCGACGCGACATGAAGCCCTTGCCAGAGTGGCGATCTCCGGTTGGCCGACTGGTGCGGGTGCATCGCCAGCATTCCGGCGACATCGGGGTGGGGCGAAAGCTCAGCAGGGCTAAAGTGAGCACAGGGTTTGCAGGTATAAAGCATTATAGCTACAGCTATTTGGGCGGTGGGTGGCGGATTTGCCAGCGTAAACGGGCAGACGGTGTAACCTTCTGTGCCCGGGCAGCGTCCAATGGATAATCGAGTCTCATTGGAGCATGAATCAGCGCCAAGGGACGCCCCGAAAATACAAATAGAAACCTGCAAAACACTATGAACTACATATCAAATCTGATGAAGCTGGCGGTTTGCGCCGTGTTGGCGCTCGGGTTCCTGGTACAAGCCCAGGCCCAAGATAAGAAGGTGGACGGCACCTATTCGTGGACTGTGCCCGGCCGCAACGGGGGTCCCGAACGCAAAATGACGCTCAAACTCAAAGCCGAAGGCGAAAAGCTGACCGGCGCGATCGTCTCCCCGGGACGTCAAGGTGGCGACCCGGTCGAAACCAAGATCGACGACGGCAAGATCAAGGGCGATGAAATCAGCTTCTCGGTTACCCGCGAGTTCAACAATAACAAGATGACCTCGAAGTACACCGGCAAGGTTACGGCTGAAGGTATCAAAGGTAAGAACACCTATGAACGTCAAGGCGAGACCCAGTCCCGCGATTGGGAAGCCAAGAAAGTGACGACGCCGGCGAAGTAAGCGATTCAGCGTCTGAACAAGGATTACCCAGCCGGAAGGACTCGTTCCTTCCGGCTGTTTAGTTAAGGGGATTCGCCGGAAACTTACTTCGGTCCGCCCGCTGCGGCCTTTTCACGGTTCTTGCTCGCGGATTGACCATTCAGCCATTGGAAAAGTTCCGGTGTGGCATAAGCGGCTTCCCAGGAGTTGTGTCCGATCCATTCCAGGGTCGTTAGCCGAATGGTGGTGCTGCCGGCCTGTTGAATGGCTTCCACCATCTCGGTGGAACGACGGAACGGAACGGCCTTGTCTTCGGTGCCGTGCCAGACCCAAATCGGCAGCCACTTGAGCTTCGGGGCGTCGGCCGGATTTCCTCCGCCGCAAACTGGCACCACCGCGGCGAACTTGTCCGCATGATCGGCCGCCAGCCGCCAGGAACCGTACCCGCCCATGCTCAGTCCCGTCAGGTAGATTCGATCCGTATCCACGCGAAATTGGTCGGACACGTGCTGCAACAATTCGAGCAGCGCCGCCTGTTGCGTGGGTTTGTCCCAGGAATCGGACCGCGGGCATTGCGGCGAAACGAGGATGTAAGGGAGGTTTTCGCCGTGTTCCACCAGGCGCGGTGGTCCCCACTTCTTCACGACGCTCAAGGGCCCGTCGCTTTCGCCGCGTCCATGCAGGAACAGCATTAGCGGCACCTTGCCGGTTTTCGTCTCATAATCCTGGGGCAGGTAGAGGAGGTACGGAACTGTTCCGCCGTTTTTCAGGGTGAGCTGTTGTTCCACTTGCTTTCCCGGTGCGGGTGACTGCGCCCACAAGGCGCAAGCGGTGGCCATGGTGGTGAGAATCATCAAAGGAATCGCTCGCATGCCCACTGCATACTCGAAAAGCGGGCGGAGTCAATCAGCCATTAAACCGCGGTCCACTCGCGGTGGCGCCGGGATTTGAGTTCCGTAGCGGCGGTGAGGGAGCCAGCGATCGTCGTGTCGAGGTGTTGTGGTCGGGTTGTTTCCGGGCATTGACATCGGGACCGCCGGGGCGTTATCTCCTGGCATGAAATCGCGATCTTCAAACAGCTCACCCTCCCCGAGTTTTCCGCAACCTGCCGGTGGCAGCCCCGATATCACGCGCCGGAAGTTCCTCGCCACCGCCGGTGTCGCCACGCTGGGCATGACGATCCTCAAACCGGCTTTGGTCGGGGCGGCGGACGCCAATTCGCGGATTAATATTGGAGTGATTGGCTGTGGGGGGCGGGGTGGCTGGATCGCCGAGCTTTTCGCCAAGAACGGCAATTATAATGTCGTGGCGATCGCGGATTACTTTTCGGACCGGGTCGATGCCGTTGGTCAGAAGTTGAACATTCCGGCCGCCAAACGATTCACCGGACTCTCCGGCTACCTGCGGTTGCTCGAGGAAAAGCTCGACGCGGTGGCGATTGAGACGCCGCCTTATTTTCATCCGGCGCAGGCGGCGGCGGCGGTAAGCGCTGGGAAACATGTGTATCTTGCCAAGCCGGTGGCGGTGGATGTTCCCGGGTGCCAATCGATCGCCGAATCCGGCCAACAGGCCACGAGCAAAAAGCTGGCTTTCCAGGTCGATTTTCAAACACGGGCCATGCCGTCCTACCAGGAAGTGCTGGCGCGGGTGCATCGAGGTGAGATCGGCAAACTCGTCAACGTGTATGCCGAATATCAAACGAGCCTGATGTTTGAAGAGCGCGACCGGCAATTGCGCCAGGCGCCGAACAACCCCGAAGTTCGCCTGCGCAGTTGGGGCATCGACCGGGTGCTTTCCGGCGACGTGATCACCGAACAGAATATTCATGCGCTGGACGTCGCGACCTGGATCGTCAACGCCAACCCGGTCAAAGCCATCGGTTCCGGTGGCCGGGCCCGGCCGTTTTTGGGCGATTGCTGGGATCATTTCTCCGTTCTCTACCAGTTTCCCGAGGACCTCACGGTCACCTTTACCGCGAAGCAGGTCGGGTTTGGATTCGATGATATTCTCGTGCGCGCCTTCGGCACCAAGGGGACGGCTGAGACCAATTACGGGGGCAAATGCTGGCTGCGCAGCCAGGAGGAAACCTTCTCCGGCGAAACCGACAATATCTACCTGGTGGGCGTCGAGAAAAACATCGCGACCTTCCATCAAAACATTGTCCGGGGCGATTGGACCAATCCGACCGTCGCGCCCAGCGTCCGCAGCAATTTGACCACGATCCTGGGCCGGGCCGCGGCCTATCGGCGCACCGAGGTGACGTGGGACGATATGCTGAAGCAGAACGAAAAGTGGGAGTTTGATTCGAAAGGTCTGAAGGCATAGGCACGACATTGCTGGACTGCGGTTCGCTGTGACTCAGGCGGTAGCGAGGTCATTGCATCCCAACCTTAACGGGAGCCTGTGACCGCACTACAAGCAGACTTCCCTTTTGTAATAGCAGCGCGTGGGGTCTGTGGTAAAAGGGGAATAGTAACAGAAAGGCAATATATGGAAACTGGTTCACCCGTTTACGCGCCGCTGGCTCCGACCGGCACTGACAAGATTTGGAGCATGCTGAGTCATCTTTCGGCTTTGTTGGGAGTTGGTATCATTCTGCCGCTGGTCGTCTATCTGGCCATGCGACACGAGTCGGAATACGTCGCCGCCAACGCCAAGGAAGCTCTGAATTTTCACATTTCCGTGATCCTGTACGTGCTTTGTTGCATACCCCTGGCGTTTATCCTCATCGGTGTGCCGCTCTTGATCCTGATCGGACTGAGCTCGCTGGTGCTGGCGGTCATCGCCGCGATCAAAGCTTCGGAAGGAAATTGTTACCGCTATCCGCTGACTTTGCGGTTGGTTAAGTGACTTTACGAGCAATCGCTCTTGGAGGTGGGATTGGAAGCGGTTGGGGATGACCTCAACCGCTTTTCTACTTCTGCGCCCGCGGGGAGCGGCACGGGTGCTTGTGTGGAGCGCGAGCGGGGCAAGGTGAGAATATGGTTTTTGACGCATCGCGCCGCATTTCATACGGTGGTCGGGCAAATCCTTATCTCATGAAATCCAGCCTGATTTCGGTATTCCTGGCCTGGGCCCTATGGCTTGGCTCAAGCCTCCCGGCGCAATCGCAGACGTACAATTTCACCACCATTGCGGGGTTGGCCGGCGTTTCGGGCAGCGCGGATGGGACCAACAGCGATGCGCGCTTCAAGTTCCCGAGCAACCTGGTCGTTGATCCCGCGGGAAATATTTTTGTTTCCGACCTGAACAATCACACGATCAGAAAGATAACGCCAGTGGGGACTAATTGGGTCGTGACCACCATCGCCGGCCAGGCGGGTGTGCGCGGCAGCAATGACGGCACTAATGCGCAGGCTCGATTTAGTTTGCCGCATGGGCTTGCGGTGGATCGGGCGGGAATTCTCTATGTGGCTGACTACGCGAACTACCTCATCCGTCAGATCACGCCCGTGGGTTCCAATTGGGTGGTGACCACTCTCGCCGGGTTAGCCGGTGTCCACGGCAGCGGGGATGGACCAGGCAGCGAGGCGCGGTTTTGGAGCCCCTGGGGGATCGCCGTGGACGCCAATACCAATTTGTTCGTGGTGGATATGGCCAACTTCACGGTGCGTGAATTGGTGGGTTCCGGGACCAACTGGATGGTCAGCACCATCGTCGGCACGCCGCTGAACTTCGATTTCCTGGACGGCATTAATTCCGCGGCCGCCTTCAATTTCCCTTACGGGATCACTGTGGACGCCGTTGGGAATCTCTACGTAGCGGATTCTGGCAACCACGCCATTCGACAGATCACACCTTCGGGTCCGAACTGGGTGGTAACCACCATTGCAGGGACTGGGTTCAAAGGAACCAACGATGGCCCGGGGGTGGCCGCGCAGCTAAATTCTCCCGCCGGACTGACCGTGGCTGGAACGAACACCCTCCTGGTGGCAGACCAGTCCAACGATCTGATTCGACGCGTGACGTCCGTCGCTGGTGATTGGACGGTGACCACTATCGCCGGCGGACCGCTGGTAAGGGGGACAGCCGATGGGGCCGGTGCCGACACTCGCTTTTATCATCCCTGGGATATCGGCGTGGACGCCGCCGGCAACATATACATCACGGACTGGGGCAATCATACGATTCGCAAGGGCACTCCCGTGCTGGCGACAGCTCCGGGTCTGGAAGTCGTCTTTTCAAGCGGGCAGTTGGTGCTCTCGTGGCCGCAGGAGGCGGGGAATTATATTTTGGAAACCAGCGCCACCTTATTTCCGGCAGGCTCCTGGAGTCCGCTAACCAACGGTGTTGCCAGCTCGGGCAACCGCCTGGTCCTGACCAATGCCATGACCAGCCCCGCGTCTTTCTACCGGTTGAGAAAGCCCTAGCCGGAGGTCGTCCTGGTCCCCGCTTGCATCACGAGTGGCTTTGAGCGAGATTGCCGCCAATACCCTATGTCACTGGAACTTGAACTGCAGCAATACCCGAAAGAAATTTCGCTTAAGGACGGCTCGAAGTGTTCCTTGCGCCCATTGCGGAAAGAGGATGAGAAGGACTTTCATGGACTCTTCCTCGCCTTGCCGGCGGAGGAGCGGATGTTCATCAAGCATCGGGTGACCGAGCCGGAAGTGATTCGCGACTGGTGCCGCAACCTGGATTACGGGCGCAATCTGCCGCTGGTGGCGATCCTGCAGGGCAAGATCGTGGGCGTGGCGACCCTGCACCAACAACTGGGCGGATGGAAGCGGCACATTGGGCGGGTCAGCGTGCTGGTGCTGCCGAAACATCGGGGACTCGGGTTGGCCCGCGCCCTGGTGGGCGACGTGGTGGGCCTGGCGCGAAACCTGGGCCTGGAAAAGGTCGAGGCCGAGTTCATTGGCGAGCAGGAGGCGGCCATCCGGATGTTCGCGCTCCTGGGCTTCAGCAACCTGGTGCGCCTCGAGGATTACGTTAAAGACATGCAAGCCGTCACTCATGACTATGTCCTGATGGGACTCCAACTCAAGAGCGACGAAGAATACGCCGGGATGGGGTAGGCCGGCTCGAGGGGTGCGCCCTCGCAACTCAGCGCGGGATTTCACCCAGGTAGGACACCCGGAATTTGTCGAGGCGAATGGGATCTTCGGGGGTTCGGAATTGCAGCAGCGGTTTGCCGCCGAAGAAAGAAGCCCATTGCGAGAAGCTGCTCACCGGCCCCATGAGGAAGTCGCATTGCGACAGGCCGAACAGGTCCGCCACCGGGGTGTCGGCCGTGATGGCGACGTCGCAGCCGGGAAATTCCTCCGGCGATCTGGGCTCGTCGCTGCACACCAGGAAAGCCACCCGGCGACCGGGAAATTGCGCGGCAAATTCCCGCATCCAGGCCGTATATCGCTCCAGGCTATAGAAATACTTCCCTTGTTTCCAGCGGCGGTAATCCCCGCGGCGGATGTGCACTCCGGCGAGAACCTCCGCGCGGTCGCGGAGTCGTTGAACTTCCTGGCGGACGTTGGCGATCAACGGCTCCCGGGGGTGGAGGTGGGCCCGGATTTTATCCGCTTGCCGCTCCACGCAGTCTGGCGCGCGGTAGTTCCAACCGTAAACAAAAACCACCCGGGCCTTCCCGATCTGCGCCTGGATTTCCGCGCCGGACAGGTCCTCGACATCCCGGTCCGCGCGTTCGCGAATGGTCACCACCCGCGGCGCCAGCAGCGGATGTTTCCCATTCTGCACGCTCACCGCGCGCGTCAGGTGATATAGCAGCCGGCTGCGGCGCAACAGCGAGGGCAGGCCGGGCACCAGGTCGAGCACGCTCCGCCGGCTGGGCAGGGGATAGCGGCAGTAAATATCGCTGCGCGTGGCCGAAAAATCACCGGCGTAGGAGTGGAAGGTGCAATTGACCACGCGATGACCGTATTCCGCCGCGAACCCGATGAAATTGGCGTAGATGTTGAGCCGGTTCGCCAATCGACCGCACCGCATGGAAATGATGAACACCTGGCCCGCCTGGGCCAACAGTTCACTCCGAAGGAGTGGAGTTCGCACCGGTTGGGGTTCGGCGATCGGGGTCACGCGAACCACTGGTTAGCTCACTGACCGGTCAATGTAAAGTGCATTAGACTCGCGTGCATTAGACTTGCGTCATCGGTCTCCCGGGCAAATGCGCGCCGGTCGATTGCCGGCGCCAGTGATCCCCGAGTTCTCTCAGGGTTTGCTCCTGCAGACACCGTTCCAGGATCGGGAACACGGTGCGTTCTTCATACCGGAAATGCTTGCGAGTCGCCTGGAGGCCCGCTTTCAACAACCGGCAGGCTTCGGTGCAGTCGTTGGCGGTGGCCACCTGGCCGAATCTGCGGTCGATTTCCTCATGATCCTGGTGCAGGGAATCCAATTCGTGCCGATCCGCCAACACGTGATCCAGCGCCAGGAAAGCGAGGTGCCGTTCCGTATCCGCGTGCCCCGCCAGCAACCCCTCGATCAATTGGGCGATCGTGGTGGCTTCCCGCAACGTGGTGACGCGGGGCAACACCTTCTCAATCTGGTCGAATACCCGGAGAAAAACCGCGTGTTCAGTGGCCAAGGCATCGGTGATTTTCATTCAGTTCGAGGGGGCAATCGTGACGGCAAGTTGCGGGTTGGGAAGCAAGGCCTTTAGACGCAGGAAAATATGTCAGGTTTACCACCGCCGAAAACAACGGGTGATCGAATACAACAACCAACTTATAACGATCATAAGTTTGCAGAGACAGCGCCGACTGTCAAGCGGCAACCATTGCCGGTTGGGGCTTCGCGTTCTGTTCGTCCGACCGCCAGGGGTCACATCAGGTTCAATTTTTTGGTGAGCTGGTTGTTACCCTCGAGAGTGAGGATTTCGCGCGGTTCGCCGGAGGTGGTCCGGGATTTGCCCACTTCGGCGTGGAGCCGGGTGAGCGCGTTCAGCACCGTGGCCAGCAATCGCGGATCCTTCAAGAGCCGCTTGCGCCACTCGACGGCGGCGGTAGCCGCGGTCAGCGAGACCATGCTGGCAAGCAGCATTTGTTCCGTGGCCGCGCGCAAATCGTCGGTCCGGTCAGTACCCGGTAATTGTGTGGCCAGGCGCAGACAGCGCCGCACCAATTCCAGGCAGCGCTGGTCCTCGCGCGCCTCGGGATCGCGCGCGCGCGATTTCGGTTTCGCCCGGCGAAGTCGCGGGGTGCTATTTTTCGGCTTCATGGCCGCGGCCTTCCCGCCGGAGAGTGCGTTCATCCACCCGGGCGAGGCCGGCCTCGAGTTCGTTGATCCGCCGGTGGATCGAGTCGCAGCGCCGTTCCCCCGCCGCCAGCAATTCGCTCTTCATCGCGTCGAGCTTGCCGTGTACCGCATTGATCCGCGTTTCCACGCTGTCCCGGAGTTGTCGCGCTTCTTCGCGCCATTCTTCCCGGTGCTCTTTCAAATCGCTCCAGCCGGGTGCGGTCGACTCGGGTCCGGGACTGCGTCCGAGAAATTTCTTGAACAGCAGCGCCATGGAAACCACCGCGGTGGCGGAGATGAGCCAGCTCTCGACGCTGCCGGGCGCGGGAGTGGGGATTTGAGATAAAACTGACATGATCATGATTATCCTCCTCGGGTATGGTTCATTTTACGTGATCGTTTGGCGAGGTTCCTGGTGATTTGGTGACGTCTAAAATTGCCAATGAATTTCGGCCAGCGGTTCGTAGCAAAATTTCCCCGCCAACCCGTCCGGCCCCTGGCTGGAGCCCGGTCCGCGATAGCGGGTGGAGGCTTCGAGCAGATGGCGGCGCAGGTGGCTGCCGAAACCGCGCAAGGCCAGGTGCGGATCGCCCGCACTGTTTTGCGCCCTCTCCAAATCCGCCACCAGGCGGGTGAGCGCTTTTCTTACGGCCCGCGACATGCGGCCCGCTGCGTCTTCGGATTGGCGGCAGCCCTGTTGGAGCAACAGCCGCACCCGTTCGAGTTCCTGCTCGGCCTCGGCTTTAACTGGCGCAGGTTCATCCGGATCATCGAGCAGGTGTTCGAGGGCTTTTTGACGGCCGCGCCAGACACGCCATTGGCGCAACTGGTCCTGACCCAGGCTGCGTTCCATCAGCACGGGTGCAGTCTCAGTGCCGGGCGCCCGATGTCGGACCGCTGCGGTCAGCATCACGCCATGGATCGGGTCGGCGTGGGGATGACGCAGCAACCACGCGACATATTCCAGGCCGACCTGGTCTTTCAGCACGGCGCGGCGTCCGTCAAAGATGAGCTCCCAGCAACCCAACCCGCGGCGCAAGGCGTAACGGCCTTCCGTCGAGGCGGGCTGAGCCACTGCCCCGGGCGTTTCGGACGCCAACGCCAGGTGACAATCTCCTCGGTGGGATTTCATGAAGCCCTCCCTGGTTCTGATGGTGAGGATGGGCGGGTATTGTCCCTGGTCGCCGCGTCCGAAACGCCGCGCTCCCCGCCTTCCAAGGGGCGGCGGAGGATCTCGTAAATGCGGAGAAAGGTGTCCTCGCGGTGTGCGGGTGCGAAGTAGACGCTGTGACCGCCCGTGAACCAAACGGTCCGGGCGCGCGTTTCCGAAGCCGGCCTTCCCGTCCAACCGGTGCGTCCGAGGCAGCCGTAGGGCCAGATCAACTTGCCCCAAAGCCAGTCCCGCCAGCGCGTAAACCAGTGCTCGGACACGCGAGCGTCGCCCGAGAGCACCCAGTCTTCCCGCGAGCTGAAAGCCACGGCGCATCCCAATTGGCCGGCCCGCAGCCAGGCGTCGACGCCGTTGCGGCCCAGGTCCGACTCGCAGGCCGCCCCGGCGAAAATCAACCCACCGATCCAGACGCGGCGCGCGATCAGCCTTTGTATGGTCAGCAGCGCGATGACGGCGCCGTTGCTGTGCGCAACCACCCAGATCGGGGGTAAATCGTTCCCTCCCGATTTGACGAACAACTCCAATTCGTTGGCTAGGCCGGCCGCCAATCGCCGGTCTTTCACCAGGCAATTCCAGATGGGCCACGGCCCGGCGGCATACTCTTTCTTGAGCACCCGCACTTGCGGGTCGCGCGCAAAGAGCCAGGCATCCAGCCGGTCCGGCCAACTGGCGTCCGTCTGGCGCGTCAGGATTCCGTGTATGGCAACGACGATTGCTCGCATCTCGGGAGGGGGTTAAAGGTTGTGGTCAGTCCGCCCGGCGCGGGTTGGCCGCGGTTTCAATCTGCGCCGACCGGATTTCCTTCAAGCCGAGGTCGAGCCCCAGCTTTTTCATAATCGCGAGCCGAAAAGCGGCTTCTTCCGGCGTGGGGAAATCGATTTTGCAGTTCGCCTCGTGGATGCGCACCAATTGCGCCCGTTCCTGCAATGCTTCCTTGGTATTCATTGTGAGGTGTTCTCCGGGGTGGGTTTTGGATGGGGTCAACGTCCCTGGAGGGCAGCCCGGACCGCGGCCTCGGTGACGACACCCATCGCCTGGGTTGAATCCGACTGATACCCGCGCAAGTGCAGGCGCCGGATGCCGTTGGTCCCCGTTTCCAGGGCCAGGTCGGAGATGGTGGTTTTCGTGCCCAGGGCAAACCGGCTCAGGCGTTCACCGTTTGGTCCGAGGTATTTCAGGCTTTGGCAGCCGCACAGCAGCGCCGTCCCGGTCAGCAAGCTCAACATCCATTTCCATTTCATCGATTTTTTCATAAGCGGTCTCGTTGTTCCTTTGCCTATCTGGAAAATCGGGAAAACAGGTGGGCTTGAGACTTTTTACAGCTTCTTAGTTGCTGTCGCAGAATATTTTACGAGAAGTTAAGGAGTCGTTGGAAAAATCGTGATGGGGAGCGGCAATGATGGATCGGGAGATTCGGATAAGGCGCGGTTTATGGAATGGGGGTGTGGGAGCTACCTTCATATGCCCGGGTAATGACAAAAAAGGGTAAGGTTTTGGCACCATTTGTGTTGCCTGTCCGGGCCCCTTTTTTGATGATTCCCTGGTATGGAAGATGTCCTGTTTGGCGATTTAATTTACGTCTTCGCGTTTTTTCTGGCGGGGCTGGTCTTTGCCGCCGGGCCGTTCGTGGTGGTGCATTTGCTCCAGGCGCGTTCGACGCGGCAAACGGCCAACAAGACGGACCAATACATCGAGTGCGGCATGGAACCGATCGGTGACGCGTGGATTCGTTACAGCGCGGTGTATTACCTGTATGCGCTGGTGTTTGTGGCGTTTGCGGTGGACGTGCTTTTCCTCATCCCCGTGGCCCTGGTGTATAACCGGGTGGCGGAGTTTGCGATTCGGGACTTTGTGGAAATGCTCATTTTTGTGGGCATTCTGTCCCTGGTGATCGTGTATGCGTGGAAGAAAGGAATTTTCGAATGGAAACGAAAGAAGATATCAGCAAACTCGTAAAGGAGTGCGCGCCGATCATCCACTTCGCCGTGTTGGATGACATGCTGGCGCTGGGCCGGGCGAATTCCCTCTGGCCGCTCACTTTCGGGCTGGCTTGCTGCGCCATCGAGATGATGGCCGCCGGCGCTTCCCGCTTCGATCTCGCCCGCTTTGGGGCCGAGGTTTTCCGTCCTTCGCCGCGACAGGCGGACGTCATGATTGTCGCCGGCACGATCAATCGCAAGATGGCCCCCGCCGTCAAGACGCTCTACGACCAAATGCCGGAGCCCAAATGGGTCATTGCGATGGGCAATTGCGCCATCTCGGGCGGGCCGTTTGTTTTTCCCGGCCAGTATGCGGTGGTGGAAGGCGTGGACAAACTGTTCCCGGTGGATGTGTTCATCCCGGGCTGTCCCCCGCGCCCCGAGGCCCTGATTGAAGGCATTCTAAAGCTGGAAGAGAAACTGACCGGCAAACGACGCTGGCCGGTTGTGAAACCCACTTGAGCCGGCAGGTCGCCGGAGCGGAATCCGCCAAGAATTTTGATCATGAATCCTACTGGCCCCGAAACTCCCGTGAACAATGGCGGCGCGAAGCCGGCTCCGGCCGCTGCCCCCGCTGCGGTTCCGGCACCGGCGGCGCC
>DBMR01000010.1 GCA_002298785.1 Verrucomicrobia subdivision 3 bacterium UBA693 | reverse complement strand
CGCACGGTCTCGGTCAGCTTGGGTATGCGGTCGGGCATGCACGGGTCAATCACCTTTTCGACGCCCTCTCGAGTGGCATGTTCCTTGTCAGGCCGGTTGGAAAAGCCCCTGACTTGGCGCCAAGCGGGGAGAACTCGAGAGCCGTTAACAAATTCTTCCAGGAAAATTGGCGGCGGGTGGCGCTGGTGGCGTGGCGGTGGGTGGGGGCTGCTGCGGAAAATCGGTGTGACTGTTCCCAAGGCAAAAGCAGAAATTATGGGGTTAAGTTCAAAGCGGCGGAAACGCTTGAGGCTATACCGGGTCCACCGCACGCGCAATATCCTGGGCCGATTTACCGCGTGCTTAGCCGGGCCGACAGGCAGCGCAACTTCTATACTCTCGTCAACACTTTCTTGAACTTTTTTTGTGATCTCAACTTGCGCGTTGTTGCGCCTCGCTGCGCTTCCGTGCGTGTCCCGGCGCATATCTGGAAACCGGTCCAGTCCCTTTCTCGTTGCCGGACGCCGGTTCACCCAGAATGTGTGTTATGCTCGGCCCGGTAAAAAGAAAGGAACAAATGCAGACGACTACCAGCTCTGAAACCCTCAGCCCGGACCTCGCCGGAACCCAGGCGCTCCCAACCCCCGCCCCGGACGCCGCCACCCTCCCTGCAGAGCCCCTGCCGGGTTCGCCCCCGCCGGACCCGTGCGGCCCGCGCCCAACCTCAACTCGGAGTTCTCAAACTGCCGCCTTCCCCCGCGCTCCCGGCGAAACCCCGCGGGCCTACAGCGCCTTCATGCTCTTCTTCCAGCTCGGACACGGGCGCTCCCTCCCGGCTGTCGCCGATCAACTCGGTGAAAACCCCGCCACGGTCAAGAATTGGTCCAGCCGATACCATTGGGCCGATCGGATTCTGACCTTTAACTCCGGCCTCCTCCAGCAACACGCCGAAGCCGAGGCCGCCTGGCGCCGGCAACAGGCCGCCGATTGGACTCGCCGCACCAGCGAGCAGCGCGAGCGGGAATGGGCGGCATCCCAAAAACTCCTCGACGCCGCTCACTGCTTCCTCGAAAGCTTCGGCGACCGCGAGGTCGAGAAAATGACCCTCGCCCAGGTCTCCCGCGCCCTCCAAATTTCTTCTCGCATGGCTCGCCTGGCCCTCAGCGGCAATCCCGGCCCCGAGGAACCCTCCCTCGCACCCCTCCAGCTCGAACTTGCCGCGGCCCTGAAAAAAGCCTACAGCCAACCCGCGCCTCAGACCTCCACCATCAAACCCAGGCTCTTCATCCACCGCCGCTGCACCCGACTCCTGGATTGTCTGCCCTCCCTCCAAAATGATCCCAACCATCCCGAGGACGTGCTCAAAGTGGACCCCGACGAAGATGGCATCGGCGGAGATGACCCCGCAGATGCCCTCCGCTATCTCGTGGCCAGCAAACCCCGGGAGATTCACGTCGTAAAACTGGCCGGCTTTTGATGAATCCTGGCGAAAATTCCATTTTCGGTAACGTCTGGTAACCTTTAGTAACGTTTGGTAATGTCCAAGAGCCTGTTTGCAAATCCCGTTTGCTGTCCACGCTTTAGCGTGTCCGGGAGCCGAAAACACGCTAAAGCGTGCACCCCAAACACGTCATCCCTGCTCCTAAAGCGGCGACGCTCTATTTTTCAAACAGGCTCTAAAAAGTTATCCATGATGCGGGGAGGGGTTCCGGGACGGCTCGGGGATCGACCGGAAAGGCCCAGTGGGCCATCAGGATTTGAGCGCGTCCTCGATGGCCTTGATTACCTCGGGCGCATCAGGCGTGGTCTTGGGTTCGAACCGCTTGAGGATCTTCCCATCGCGTCCGACCAGGAACTTGCCGAAGTTCCATTTGATGTCGCCCGGGAAAGGAGAGTCTTTGCCGGCCAGTTGAATGTAGAGCGGATGCCGGTTAGCGCCGTTCACCTCGAGCTTGTCGAAGAGCGGAAACGTCACATTGTATTTGGTGGAGCAGAACTGTTTGATTTCGTCATTGGACCCGGGCTCCTGGCCGGCGAACTGGTTGCAGGGAAACCCGAGGACGACCAACCCTTTGTCCTTGTACTTCTGGTAGGTGGATTCCAGGGTTTGATATTGGGGCGTCAGACCGCATTTGGAGGCGACATTGACGATCAGCATCACTTTTCCTTTATACGTCTCCAGGGTGGTGGCTTTGCCATCGATATCCTTCAACGGGACCTGGTAAAGCGATTCAGCGTGCAGCGAAAGCGTGGTCATAAGCGCAAAAACAGCGGTAAAATATTGCAGTTTCATACTGAAGAAACCCCTAGCACCGGCCGGCGGATTGTCAAATGGCCAGGCGCCCGGGAAAGCCCGCCCGGGTGTAGACGCCCCACCGCTTGGCCAGGTAAAGATAAGCTACTCTGACTTGCATTCACCATCGCGGACAGGCTCGGTTTCGATTCTCCACGTGCGGTCCGGAGCTTCGACATACTCACGGGACATTGCCCGGTTCCACCGTTGCCAGCCCGACCTTGGTGATCTCCAGCGTCTGGAGCACATCCAGCACGTTGATGACATTCTGGTAGTCGACTTCGTCCGCACCTTTGACCACGATCGCGAGCTCAGGCTCAACGGTTTTCAACTGCGCCAGGGCTTCCTGCAAGGTGCTGAGGCTCACCAATTGGTCGTTGAGAAAGAGCCGCCCCCGATCATCCACGAGAATCCGCTGGACCTTGGGTTTGGCTTGATCCGGCTGCACCGGGGGCGGTTTGCCGGAAGGGAGAAACATCTCGAGGTTATTCATGAGCTGGGGCGTCGTGATGATAAAGATCACCAACAACACAAACACGAGATCGAGGAGCGGCGTGATGTTCAGCTCCTTGAGTGTGCCGTGCCCGTGTCTAGTTGCTTTCTTAAGGCTCATTTTGCCAGCACCTCGGTGACTTCCTGGACGTCAAACCGCACCAGGAAACGTGGCGGATAGTTGGTGGGCGGTGGACGCTGTAAAACTGGAGTGGCCGCCAGGGCGTCCCGGACGGAGTCATCCCAGCGCTGGTTCCCGGAGCCGCGCTTCCATTCCGGCCGGCTGATCCGTCCCGATTTGTCGATGGCCACCTCAACCTCGGCCACAAAATCACGGTCCGCGAGGTCCGTTGGCCGGTTCCATTTTGAACGCAGTGAATATTCGACAAAACCCTTATAGAGCTGAATGGGATTCGAGACCGATTCCACGGCTTTGCCACCCTCGAAGGTGAAGGCGGCGACGTCAGCCGGCGGGGGCGCAACTGGGGGCGGGGCCGCAACCGGCCCGGCAGCAGATGGCGCGGCAACTTTGGGAGCCTCGACCTTGGGGACAGATGCCGCAGCGGCCGGCTCGACTTTCGGCGTCTCCGTCTTGGGCGGTTCGTTCTTGGGTTTCTCGGGTTCTTTGGGCTTTTCCGGAGGCTTTTCCTTCACCATCTCGACGGCAATCTTCTTCAGTTCCTTGCCGAGAAAGCCTTCGCGCGCGGCAAAATACACCAGCGCCAACACGATGGCGGCATGAAAGACAAAGGAAACCAGGAGCATGGTTTTCGATGAATTCATCGCTTCCGGGCTTTTGGATTGCGGCAGCATGGGACGTCTTACTTGAGGGGTTCGGTGGCGAGATCCACCTTTACCACGTTCGCCTGCTGGCAGAGGTCCAAAACGGTGCGGATTTGCCGATACTTTGTTTTCGCATCCCCTCGCACAATAACGCTTAGGTCAGGATCCTCCAGGCGCAGGCCGACGAGCGCCGGGTGGAGTTCAGACCACTCGACCTGCTTCTGGTTCAGATGCAGGGTGCCGTTCGCCGCCACGGTGATGTAATTGGCTTTGCGCGGCGGATCCTTTTGGCGCTTCGCCGCCGTGGGCAAGGTCAGGTCCAAGTCATTAACGACCGGGGTGGTGGTGATGATGAAAATCACCAGGAGCACGAAAGCCAGGTCCAGCAACGGAGTGATATTCAACTCCGTCAGCGTTTCATGGGCGGAACGAGAACACTTCTTCATGCGCTCAGAGCGTTGGCGTCCGACGCGGAGTCCCGGTTGCCTTCCGTGCCCAACCCGGCACGCGTCAAGGCATCGGCGATTTTTTCCTCCAGGTTCCGGTTCTCGACATAGACATGATCGATCTGAGTGGCGAAACGGCTGGCAAATCCGTCGAGTTCCTGGGTAATCGATCGAATGGTGGTGACCATGAAATTGTAGGCGAACATCGCCGGGATGGCGACCAGCAGGCCAATCACAGTCGCGATCAGTGCGCCGGCAACCCCCGGGGCCATGGCCGTCAGGCTCGCCGCGTTGGCCTTCGCGATGCCCGAAAAAGTCTCCATCACGCCCCAGACGGTCCCGAGCAGTCCGATGAACGGGCCCCCGGCGACCGCGGTCGAGAGCACGATCATCCCCTTTTCGAGGGCCATGGCCTGGGCCGAGGCGGCTTCCTCCACCGTGACCTTTACCGCCTCGAACGCGGCACTGCTGATGCGCAGCTCTCCTTTGGATGGCTTCGGGTTGTGCTGCAAATGGTATTCGACCTCTTCGGCGCCGCTGCGGTAAAGCTGGTAAGCAGGCGCTCCCGCAAATACGTCTCCCTTGCGCTTGATATCCAGCGGATCGCGCGTGGAAGCGTAAGCGGCAAAGAACCGCCGGGCCCACTTTCGGGCCAGGTAAAGCTGGCGGAACTTGGTCAGGATAATCGTCCAACTGAATAAAGACAGGATCAGCAGGACGACGATGGTCAGTTTTCCTTCGGTCGTGGCCTTTTCGAAAGCGAATTGGAGCGCTCCGGAAGCGAGCATGGGAGTAAAGGGTTCAGTCATAAATGATAATTGGTACGGTTCAGTTCTGGTTTGGCAGGATTACCGTGACGCGCCCGACGGTGCGTGAGAGCGCCGGCAAATCGCGGGTCTTGCGCTTGAGTTGCTGGTCGTCGTCTGTCGGCTTACTCGCGACCCCCTTGCCCTGGTCCTCAGCATTCACGCTCTGGCTGGTGCTGGTGGCGGCATTACCCTGACCAAAGCCAACCTGCGAGGACCCCAGGTTCCCGCTCGCATTGACGTTTTGCGACAACAAGGCGGCATCCACGGTGGCGCCGCTGACATTCACACTGCCCACGCCAGCGATCGTGCCTGAAATCGATCCGCCCCCGCTGACTTGAGCTGTGCCGCCAGCGACGGCTGTGACGGCGACGTCGTTTCGGGCATTCAGGTCCAAATTGCCCCGGGCCAAAATAATCCCCTTGATATCACCGGTAGCCTCGAGTTTTACGTTGCTGCCAATCACACCCGAACCGCCGGCATTGATGTTGCCGACATAAACGACGTTGCCGTTGGCATCCTTCGTGCCCGCGCGCAAAATAACGGTCCCCGCGGTCGAGCCGGCGCCATTCAAAGGTATTTGCACCACCCCGCCGGCATTGGCCGAGATGTTTCCGCGCGGGGTTTCAATCAGGATGTCGCCAACCGTGTTGCGGGAGGCAGGAAAGGACGGATCCAGCGAGGGCGGGAAAGTCGTCGCCAGGATTCCGCTGCCGGGAATGGTCGGAACGTAGGTGAGGATTTGTCGTGTTTCCGGGTTCACATAAATCTTCTCGACGGCTGCGGCACCATTACCACCGGTGCCGGCGTCAACATTACCCTCGAGCGAGCGCACCAGGACGTTTCCGCCATCGTATGCGGCGATGCGCGAGCCGTTCACATTGATATTCCCTCGAGCAACGACCGAAATGTCGCTGCGGTCGGTGGTGAAAATGCCCCGGGCATCGGCGGCACTCGGATTGAACGTTCGGGAGCCGACATTCAATACGCCGCCGGCGTTGATGCTGATGTTGCCACCATTGAGGGAAGCGATCTTGGTGGAGAACATGTTCAGGTCCCCATCCAATGCGAGGTTGATATCGGCTCCACGAGTGAAAAGCTGTGCCAAAGCTGGATTGGCACGGGGCCCCTGGGAAACGATCCCGATCGTCGCCCCCAGATCCAGACTTCGCGCCCGAATCTCGAAAACCCCGCCCCCGCCAATCCGGTAACCCGTATCGGGATTCACGGGAACGTCCTGGCTGTTCGAATAAAGCTGGTTCAGCACTTCGGCACTGACGAATTCGGCCGGGCGGGTGACCGGCTCACCGCTGGCGTCCACCACAGGAAAACCACTCTTATCGTATACGCGAACCCTAAGGCTCAGCAAAGCCTGCAACTGGTCCCCGGTCATTCGCCCCTGGAACGTGAGCTCCTTCGTGGTGGGATTGTAGTAGAAAAGGTTCTGCAGCCCGGCAGCGTTACCGGTCAACGGGGGGTATATCGTGTCGAATACGGAGAAGTCCGGAGCCGAGGCCGAACCGACGGTGGTGAACTCGTTGCGGTTGATTATATCTCCGGCCACATGGATGCTGGTCACATCTTTCGGCGACAGGTTTTGCCCATCGAAACGGCTGTTCACCATATTCCCACCCACGCTGATTGCCGCCAGCTTTGGCACCCCCAGAGAAATTCCATTCAGGTCGCCATCAATCGAGAGGCGCACCGGTTCTGTATCCGCGGCATGGATTGGAGTCGCGGCGTGGTCTGAGACGCCGAAATCACCAAACTCCCGATATTGCTTTTTGCCACTGTCAGAGACGATCAACTGGGTAAGACCATCCGCTCGAGTACCGCTCAACGATCCGCCATCCGTCGTCGTGAGTGCGAGGTTGCCTGCCGGTGAAGGAAACAGCAGGACATCGTTTCCGAGCACGACCCCGCCGGAGCCTGCGGAAATTTCGAGGCGCCCCGGGTAAATCGACGGGATGCCTTGTTCAAACGTGTCGCTGTTCCGGGGCAGAGCCGTTCCTCGCAACTGTACCGAATTCCCGGCCGTGAGCTTCGCGAAGGCAGCGGCGGAATAGTCGAAGAGATGGTGCCAGGCGGACGAGGAACCTCCCAGGTTGTTGAACGTGCCGTTTGGGTTCCGGATTTCCTGGAGCAGAATGTCGTGAGTCGCTTCGACGTTCCATCCGCCATCCACCAGGCTTAAGGCCAGCAGCCTGGCCGCAGTGCCGGCATCCCGACCGGCAGAGATGGTGCCAATACCATTCCGCAATACGAAATGCCCTTGCACATCCCTCCCGGCAGTAATGTTTACATTGCCAGCCGCCGCCCCAAACGCGCCGCTGCCACCATCACCCTGGGGGCCGCCCGACACCGGCAGAAAGCTGATCACATCCTGTCCGGCTGCAAGGGTGACATCCCCGCCGTTGCCCGTGCTAACGCCGCCCAGATCGCCATCCACCATGTAGCCGGTGGGCAGAAACCGGAAGCCACCCGGCCGAGTCCCAGTGGTGATGCTTCCGGAAAGAGCCTGGGCATTGATACTGCCGCCTCCCATGGTGCGAATGAATCCGCTCCCCACGGTAATATTGTTGCCTGCCAGCAAACGGATGTCGCCGTTCTGCGATTCCAAGGAGGCGTTACCCGAGAACACAATCCTGCCAATGCCCGACCGCACGCGATCGGCCGCGCTGAAATCGCGTCCCGCCTGCAAACTCACCGACCAGTTCTCACCTGCAACAATACCGGCGCCGCTTGAGAAGTTGATGTTGTTGCCCGCTTCGAGCTGAAGCAGGCTGCCAGGTTCCCTCAGACCGGTGCTGGCCGCCAGATCCCACGTCACCCCTCCGAGGAGTGTGATATTGTTGATCGCCTGCAACCGTAGCGTTGAAAATCCAAGAAACGCCGAATTAACATCGAGATTGAGAGTCCCGGCCGCGGGCGGGTCTGTGGCCCCGACCTGCCCGCTGCCTGAGCTGCCGCTGCCGCTGTTTCCCAGATTGATATTTAGCGGGTCGATGAAGAGCCGACCTCCGCGACTCCCGTGAAAGGCGCGGCCATCAATTTCCGATTTTATGGACTCCATCAGCGGCGCCGAGACTTCCACCACCCCACCAGCCCCGCCCTGCAATCCGCCCTGAACATCAATTCGGGAAGTCGATTCATCCTTGAAGCCGCCGCTGGACAGAATTGTGACTTTGCCGGAATCACTCGGCCCGCTGGAGTCCCCTCGTGCCGAAAGGACTGAACTTCCCCCAAGCGTAATCGACTCGGCCGCGACCAATTCGATCTGCCCGTTGTGTTCGCGAACGGAATTGGCCTGGATGAGGCCATCCTGGTTGACCACGCGCGCGTGCAGCGCGATGGTTCCGGCATCGGCGAGAATTTGACCGGAATTGTCCACCGATCCCGAAGGCAAGCGAACCGCGGCGCTGAGCGCCCGGCCGTCCGGCCGTGTACTGAGCAACACTTCGTTTCCCGCCAGCAGCCCGATGTTGCCGCCAGGAGCGCTTAGCGTGCCGCGATTCTCGATATTTTGTCCGATCAGGAAAAGCGAGCCACCTGCCCCCGCGTTGATTCGGCCATAATTGACAATCCGAGCCTGAGGCGGTGGGCCACTGAACTGCCAGAACAAGCCCGCGCCGGTCTCGATGGGGGTGACCGCCGCGGTGGAAGCGACAAAACCCGCGGCGTCAACCGATGCGTTCGGCCCAAAGTAAAAGCCGGATTTGTTGATCAGCACCACCACCCCGTTGGCCTGGAGATTCCCGTAAATCTGCGAGGGATTCGCATCCAGGATCCGGTTCCACACAATCGATTGTGCCGAAGGCTGGATGAATCGGGTGGTCTCTCCCGGCGCGATATTGAAGGACTGCCAATTAAGCAACGCATTCTGAGAGACACTGACATTGAGTTGGTTGCCGCTGGCCGCGAGCGTGGCGGTCCCTTGTTGTACTGTCATGCCGACCGGGCCGGCGTCAGCGGTCAGTGAGTTAAGCAGCACCCCAGGCAAAAAGCCCCACAGCCACCCGCCCACCAATCGGAAGCTAAATCGTCCTCTCTTCATCAGAATTGACCTCCCAGCGAAAAATAGACGCGCGGTTCGAAGGCAGCGGTATTGGGGGAATTACGCAACGGCCATGCCACCGTGATCCTCGTGTCCACATGGTTATTAATGTTGGCGGACAGGCTGAGCCCAGTGCCAAACATGGTGCGGTTGGAATCCGATCCGGGCGCGTTATCTAGCAGAAATCTTTGGCCGCCATCGAAGAAAATCGACCCGCGCAACCAGGCCGGAACCGAGCCGGACCAAATTGGGACCTGGGTGCTCACGAACGGCGTGCGGAGTTCCAGACTGCCAAACCAACCGCTGTCGCCGTATTCGTCGCCCTCATAGTAACCCCGCACGCTTCCCACGCCCCCGAGGGCAAACTGCTCGTTGCTGATCAGGGGCTGTGAAGCTGCCTGGCCGTTTGCACGCACCAGCAACGACCATTGCTGGTACAGCCGCTGCTCCCGCGTGAGGGAGAGGTTCACTTTGGCATAAGTTGGGCTGGCGTTGGTGGAGTAGGCCGCGGCGGCAGAATCCTTTTGCTGGCCGAGGAAGTTCACGCTGACACCTAGGCTGGCCGAGAAGCTTCCCGCCTTATCCGACTGAAAGTAATCGGCACCAAGAGCGAGCGGGAGGTAGGCAAGCTGCACGCTGTGCTTCGGCTGCGCAAACGGCACCACGCTGCGCAACGTCTGAGAGCCTTGAGAATTTGTAACTACCGTCGTGATGATGAAGTTGTTCGTATTGTAGCTGTCGAGCGAGTAGTACTTCGCATCCAGCCCTCCCGAGAAGCTGAAGCGATGGTTCTCGTCAAGTGTCAGCGGCACGTTTAGGCGCATGCCGGCACTGTTATTCAAGGTCAGGTTTTGGCCTGAATCCTGGGAAGCCATCGTGAGCAACGGCGTGTTGGTGATGACCGTCAGCGGTCCATATTTCACGCCGGTATCGCTGGATGAGCCGCTCGCGTAAAAAGTGAGATCCGGCCGGGCACCCGCGGGTGGCAACCGGTACTGCCGCGTGGCTTCGTCGTACCCGAAGCGACCAGCCGACGCCCCAATTTGCTCGGCGAGCGCCGCCGCGGTTCCAAACGGCATTCGGTAGTAGCCGCCATAGTTTGCGATCAGCGGACGGTTCAATAGATAATCCGACATCAACCCGGCAGATTTGAATTCTTCGGGGCTAAAGCCATAGGAAACTCCGAGCTGATGTTCACGCTGCCAGAGATTGGCGTAACTCAACGACGTGTTGATGCGCCAATCGGGCGTGCCGGGGGTGTTGTAATTATTGACGTCCGCCCGGCCATGAAGCGGCAGCCGGTCTTTGACCCGCAACGCCAAGGCACTGGTGCCGGGATCGGGACCGGGCCCAATCGTCGGGTAGATCTGTCGGTCCGAATTCTGATTGGCGATATCGAGTTCGCGCTGAAGCACCCGGCTATTAAGCAGTGAATTGGTCCGCAAACTCGGCAGCGCGCGGGAGATATTGTTCGAGCTGAAATAGCGATTCCCGATGATGTTGATGTCCACCAGGCGCCCCTCGGTGACTTCCACATAGACGACGGCGTTGGTGAGCCGCTGCTCTGGCAAGCCCACCGACACCGTGGCAAACCCGCGCTCACGGTAGGCCAACTGCAATTCACCCAAAGCCTTTTGGATTTGGGCCAGGGTCACGTTTGTTCCCACGGAATTCGTGAAAATCCCAGACACGATCTCCGGAGAGAGCAAGGTATTGCCCTGCACTTCATAATGGCGAACCTCGAACGAGCGGACGGGCGCCACGCTCGGCTCGACGTTCTTGACGGCGGAGTCGCGGTCGTTTGCAACGTTCCGATTTCCCCCCTCCTGAACATTGATCACCACCGTCCCATCCAGGAGCACTTGCTCGGGAACCGCCACCGTGACACCGGTGAACCCACGGGCATCATATGCCTTCCGCAAATCGGATAAGGCATCGCGAACCGCCGTCTCCGTCACTGAGGGACCGACCAGAGGGCCGATGATTCCATCCAACTCCTCCGCGGTTAGCGCGGTGTTGCCGCGTACCTCGAAGTGACGCATGGGATATGACGGCACCTCTCCGAGCTGGCCTTTTGGGACTGAGTTCGCCGCCGGAGACGGCTCATGCGGGCCCCCCGGACCTTCGACAATTGAAATCCGCACCACTCCATGGTCCAAAGTCTGACGCGGGAGCGTCACGGTTACCTGACGGTAGCCACGCTCGCGATAGGTTTCCTGCAGCGCGACCAGGGCTCGGCGGATTGCCGCGAGGCTCACGTTGGTGCCCGTGGCAGGCTGCATGAGGCGATTGATCTCGTCCGGCGTGATAGCCTGGCTGCCTGACACCTCGAAACCCGTAATGCAGAATGCCGTACCGGATGACGAGAGGCTCACCCGATTGGATTCGTTCAAGCTCTGGTTCGCTTTGTCGGGAGCCACTGCCTCGGCGCCGAGCCTTATCGGAGCGAACAAAGCAGCCGCCAGCACCAGCAGCGACAGACGAGTCACGGCCGGCTGCCAGCAACGGAAGGCCACTCGGAGCACGGACGACTCACCCGTCAATTTGAAAAGCCTTAAGCACTCCATTGGTATGGTCGTGAATTCTCGCCGCAAAAGCCGTGGTATTTCAGATGGGTGGTATTTGTCGACGGGATGATTAAAGACCGGGCACAGATCCAGCCGCTGTGCCCGGTCAACCCCGACTCACTGCTGATTACTGCGGTGAAACCGGGCCGCCTTCGGCCGTGCGTTCAACCAAGACCTTGTTGATCGGAACCGAGTAGGCGGAGGTCTGCAAATCGATTTGAATCTTTGCCAGGAGCGCGTTGCGGAAGTTGCGAATGTTTTGAGAAGCAGTGGTGCGGATGAACAGATGCTCGTAGCCCCACTGGCTGTACTGGCCGGCAACCACCGGTAGCGGGTTATTGCTGATCGAGTTATACGCGCCGAGGAACGCTTTGACCCCGTTGAAGCTGAGGATATTCGCCCCACCGTTCACGTTGATCGCGTCGACTCCGGTGAGATAACTGATCGCGGGCCCTGCCACATTCAACAGGTCGCGGATCTGGGTCGAAGTGCGACCGGTCGAATCCACCACAAACTGAGGCAGACCGGCATTGGTCACCCAGGTGTAGAATATCGGGTTCGCCGTAAAGCCATTCTCTTTCTGGACGATTGTCCGCTGCCCCGCGCTGGGATCTCGACTGACGTAATAGATGAGACCGGTGTCATTGGTGTTGCCGGTAAAGAACCAACCCGGCAGGGCCCCGTTTGCGGCCAGAGTCCGAAACTGCTGCGAGGTGATATTCGTCAGACCCGCGGGTGCGGTGGTGCTCTTCACAAAGTGGACCGGCGTCACCCCAAATCGAATATCGTCCAATACCGGGGTAAGGAACGCTGTCGATTGCTGGAAGACCGAGGAATAGGCGACGTCCGACTGTAGATTCACCGTATTGGTATCCCCTGGCGTGGAGGCCGTCAGATAACTGACATTGCGGTTTTGAGTCAGATCCTGAATGCCGGCGTTGGCGCCATTATAGTAGGCGCGGATCGTAACGGTTTGCGCGCCGAACAAGGTGGGAATCGTGCCGGCCCAAGTGACCTTAAGCTGGTTCTCAGTGCCAGGGGCATCCGCCGGGTTTTGCGAGGACAGATTCGCGCCATACAGGCTCCGGATAGCTCGATACGAAGTGTCGCGGAAGGCTACCGCCCCCGAGATGTTGATTTGAATTTGCGCCCAGGCGCTGCTCGAGAGCAGCAGGCCGGCGGTGATCATGGAAGGAAGTGTCAGTGTTTTCATTTAATGTTGAGAATTTTGAGTTGGAGCGATGTTGATAAATAGGTCTGGCCTGGTGTTCCTAGTGTTGGTCTAGGGTTGAACTTCAACCGCATAGAAGCGAGCGCTGGCCGCGTTGGTGTCTTGCAAGGAAACCAGGGCGCCGGTGCCGGCCACCGGCCCACTCACCACTGGCCAGGAACTGACCGGCGCACCGAGAGCGTTGGAAGCCCGAAGACTGTAGTTGCCGGTGCCTGACGTGGTAAACGAGACCGTGGCCACGTTTTGGTCGTATGCGATCGCGGTGATGCTCGGTGCGGGAGGGAGCGATATGCCGGTGTTGAAAGTCAGCAAACCGTCGGGCTTGAGTTCGAAATAACCCAGGTAACGCCCCGGCGTGTTGGCTGTTCCATCCGCGGCCAGGCCCGGAATTAGCTCGTAGAGGTCGGCTCGGGAAAGGTTTCCGGCACTCGCATCGAAATCAACGGCGGTCGCACTTTCCACATTTCCCTGAAAAGTGCCCGCGTAGTTTCCTGCGTCGCCAAGCACCGGGCTGAGCGCGTAAGCGGTCGTCGTCGGGATGACCACGCCGGTGGCGGTGTTATCCGGTCCAGCGGTCAAAGTGCTGCTGGCGGTGGCGGCGTTGAACCCGATGGCATCGATCTGCCCGGCGGCAGTGCCCTGGACATACTGCCCCTTCCGCAACCAGCCTGAACTTCGCACCGCAGGATCCAGCCGCGGGGCCACCACCCAAATCGTCTGCAAGGGGAACCCGGGCGCCAGCGGCGGGCGGTTCGCTCCGGCCACCGACCATTGCAGCCCGTTCAGCGTCGGAAAGGCCGAATTCAACTGGGCGACGGAGAGGTTGCTGATCGTAATCGTCGCACCGGCGGCCAGGGTTGAGAAGTAGGCGGCTTTGCCAATATTGACCACATAATCCGAGGCCCCGCCGACCTGGCGAAACGACAGCACCAGGTCACCGGGCGCATAGAGAAACGGGGCGGCCTGGGCCACGCCGAAGGATAAGACAAGCCCGCTCACCACGGTGGCGGCACCTTGCGGGCGGAGAATTTTGAAGGCTTTCATTGCTTAAGATCGTTGTTGGTTTGGTATTGATTGATGGTTTGGAGAAACGAGGACTCCCCGTCCGGGGAATTTTGCAAATTGATTCATGCGCCGGGTAACATTTTCAAAACGCCAATTGCAGGCGGGTGAAGAACACGTTTTCGTTTTGGGCGGTGACCGTGGCTGGAGCGTTGTATGAATTGGCGTCCAGAGGGTTGGAGGCGCCCCCGCCACTGAAACTGGTGCGCGAGAAACTCGTCAACACCCGGACGTTCTTGTTCAACCACCAGTTGATGCCGACCGACCAGGCTGTCGCGCTGTGGGCCGAGAAATCCGGGTTCGAGAACTCCGGAAAGGTCTTATCGTCCAGGCTGAGTCCTCCCAAACGCCCAACCAACTGCCAGGCGCCCCAGCCACCGTTCCTGGGATTAAAATTGCGGAGCGGAGTAATGCCGGTAAACGAGGCCTTTTCACCGGTGAGCACCCACTGGGCGGACAATTGCCAGGCCGAATGTTCCAGGGCCGCCGCGTGCGTGGTGAAACTGTTGACCACCGATTGATGTGAGATCGTGTATTCCCCGAGCAACCCAAAAGGCCCGATCAGGTAAGACAACTGAGGAGAGAGCCGCCATTGAGCGCCATCGGCAACCACTGTGCCGTTGACGGGATTGTAGGCGAAGAATTGCTGCTGCGCCGAGGTGAAGTAACCGGGGAGCTTGCCGCCGATCGTGCTGGGAAGCGCGCTGGCGTTCGAATTCACCTGGCTGTAGCTGCCCCCCAGACCAAAGCCCAGGCCCTGTAATGCCGTCAACTCGGTGGTCTTGAATGGACTCACAAACAGACGCGCGGAAAACTCCTTGTCATCGCCGAAATCAGCGTTCGCGGAATTCCGCGAGTCCCCGGTGACATTGAAGGCGCCGACGGCATAGCTGAGCACCCCCTGCCCCACCTCTCCCCACAAGGACACACCCACGTTGCGAATGGGAACGAGGTCCGAGGGCAAACCGCGCTCATTGAACGGGAGCGTCGTGTCGGCCTGCAATTGCTCCAGTCCGACCGGCCCCTTGAATTTGCCGGCTTTCAACTGCAAGGCGGGGTTGTATTTGTAATTGAGCCAGGCATCGAAGATTTGCACGCTGGATCCGCCAAAATCAGGTACGAAGGCAAAACTGAAATCCCGAAACAACGTGCCTTCCATGATCGGTCGCGCCCGGCGCAACAAGAAAGTGTCATTCCCCTCGGAATGCGGGTTGTCGTCCGCGAAGAGGCGGGTATCGAGTTGCAGTTCTCCTCTCAATCTCAGGACGAAGTTGGTGTCCGCCGACCGGAGAGCGATGCCGCCCTCGCCAATGCTGAGTTGAGGCTGCTCTTTCGCGCGCGCTTCGGCCGCTTCTGCCGCCAGCTCATTCTTGCGTTCGGCTATGCGGAGCTGTTGATCCAATTCCCGGGTGGTCGGTCCATCGTCCGGCGTAATCTTGATCTCGGGCAACACGCGCCCCGCTTCCAGCAAACCAACCTGTTGTTTGAGTTCCGCAACCTGCAGATTAAGCTTCTGCGACTGCTCCTTATACACAAGCAACTCGCCCGCGCTCGCTTTCTGGGTCGCTTCAATTGTCGCCACCCGCTCGGCGTCTCTCCGCTCCAGTTGGTTGATCCGGGCAAGCAGGTTGGAAATGACTTCCGATTGCGTCAGTTGAGCCGTCGCTAATTGGTTGGTCAGCGCTGCCAGTCGCACCTCGAAATCCACCGGGGTCCCCACGGCTGCCCGGTTCGTGCCTCCAGCTCCCGGAGCAGCCTCGCCGGAACCCGCGTCGGAATTCCGGCCCGCTTTGGAGCCGCATCCAGGAGCTGATGCCAGGATCGCAGCCAAGCCTAGTGCCTGCATGACGGCGACGGCTCGGGACCTGGCTGATGATTCGGTGCTTTTCATGAGGGCGATTGGGCAAAAGCGGTTCGCACAATTGCTCTGAGGTAATCGGTGGTTGGCCACGCCCCGAACTCGTCGGAGTTGGTCGAAACGAGGTGGTGTCGCCTGGTAACGGTTTGGCTCATTTCCCCTTCCTGTAGATTTGGTCGTATAATCCGCCTTCCTGGAAGTGGACCTTCTGGGCCTCAGCCCAACTTCCAAAGACTTGATCGATCGTGAAAAGCTCCAGCGGCTGGAATTGTTGGCGGTAACGGGCCAGGATTTCTTTGTTCTGCGGTCGGAAATAGTGTTTGGCCGCCAACTCCTGGCCGGCATCACTAAAGAGATAGTTCAGGTAAGCCTGCGCCACCCTGGCCGTGCCGCGCTTGTTCACGACCTGGTCGACCCACACCACGGGCGCTTCGGCAAGGACGCTGATCGATGGAACCACAACCTCGAACAGGCCGGCGCCGAACTCTTTCCGGACCAATTCAACTTCGTTCTCGAACGTTAGCAGTACATCGCCGATCTGGCGTTGGGCAAAGGTAGTGGTAGCGGCACGGCCTCCCGCATCGAGCACTGGAACGGCGGCGAACAATTTGCCGACGAACTCGGCTGCGCTCGCCTGATTCCCCCCTGGCTGCTTCATGGCATATCCCCAAGCGGCCAGGTAACTGTAGCGTCCGTTGCCGGAAGTCTTCGGGTTGGGGACGACCACCGACACGCCGGGCTTGATCAGATCAGGCCAATCCTGGATGCCCTTGGGGTTGCCCTTTCGGACCAGAAACAAAATCGTGGACGTGTACGGCACACTATTAAATGGGAGCCGTGATGACCAATCCTTCGGGATCAGTTGCCGCTTTTCGTACAGGAGATCCAGGTCCAGCCTTTGATTCATCGTCACCACGTCCGCCTCGAGCCCATCCAGCACGCTCCGGACTTGTTAGCTCGAACCGCCATTGGATTGGTTGATCGAGAGTGCCTCTCCGGTTTTCTCTTTCCAATGAGCGGCGAAGAGGATGTTGAACTCGCGATAGAATTCCCGGGTGACATCGTATGAAACGTTCAAGAGACTCACCTCGGCAGCCTGGATGGCAGGTGGGGAGCCAGGGCTGCTCCCGCTCCCCCACAACAGGAACATTGAAAGAAGGCTCCGCAAGGCTCCCCTACCAACCCTTTCCAGCTTGGTGATTTGGCTGCGTGTAATCATGCCTTGGCTCGTCTTCAACCGGCTGTCTTTCGGCGTGGCTCTGTCGGTGTGGCTTCGATTCTCACCCGCTCGGTTGTTTCGATCTGGGTCACCGCTCCTTCGTGCACCACGATTTGCACTACGCCGTAACGCAGCGAGGAGACTTGTTTGCGCACGAATTCAAGCCAGGCCGGAGTCTCATCGCCGTCCTTCGGCGCTGGCTTGATGGAGTGGGTCATGGTGTTCCTTTGGCTATTTGGGTGAATCAGATACCGCCCCCCGGAAGCTCATTGCGACGCTTTCAGCGCCTGGTCGATATCAGCCTTGATATCTTCCACGTCCTCGATGCCGATCGAGAGCCTCACATAGTCGGGGGTCACTCCGGTGGCGGTTTGCTCTTCCGGGGTGAGCTGCTGGTGCGTGGTCGAAGCCGGGTGAATGACCAGGCTTTTGGAGTCGCCAATATTGGCCAGGTGAGAGAACAGCTTTACCGCGTTAATGAATTTGCGGCCCGCGGGCAGCCCCCCTTTGATGCCGAAGCCCAGGATGCCACCGAAGCCTTGCTTCAAGTACTTGGCCGCCAGCCGGTTGTTCGGATCTTCGGTCAACCCCGGATAGGTGACCCAGGAAACCAGGGGGTGCGCTTTGAGCCAGCGCGCCACTGCCAGGGCGTTTTCTGAATGCTGGCGCTGGCGCAACGGCAAGGTCTCCAAACCCTGCAGGAACAGGAAGGAATTGAAGGGGCTCAGCGCCGCTCCGAGGTCTCGCAGGAGCTGGACACGAACCTTGATAATAAAGGCCACATTTCCCAAACCCGGAAAGCTCCCGAATACGTCCCAAAACTTCAGTCCATGATAGCTTGGATCGGGCTCGGTGAACTCCGGGAATTTCCCATTGTTCCACGCGAATTCACCGGAATCGACGATCACCCCACCGATCGAGGTTCCATGCCCGCCGATGTACTTGGTGGCCGAAGCCACCACGATATCGACGCCGTAATCGATGGGTTTCACCAAGCCGACCCCAATGGTGTTGTCCACCACCAGTGGAATTCCCGCTTCATGCGCGATTTTGGCGAGCGCTTCAAAGTCCGGCACATCCAGCTTCGGGTTGCCGATGGTCTCCGCGTAAATCGCCCGGGTCCGAGAGGTGATCGCGCGCCGGAAAGCCTCCGGATTGCCCGAGTCCACGAATTTGACGGTGCGGCCAAGCTTTGGCAGCGTGTAGTGGAACAGTTGGTAGGTGCCGCCGTAGAGATTATTGGCGGAAACGATCTCGTCACCCACCTGGGTGATGGCCAACAAAGCGAAGGTGGTTGCCGCCTGGCCGGAACTGACTGCCAGGGCTCCCGTCCCCCCTTCAATGGCCGCGATGCGTTGCTCGAACACATCGGTGGTGGGATTCATCAGCCGGGTGTAGATGTTCCCGAATTCCTTGAGCGCGAACAAATTTGCGGCGTGATCCGTGCTCTTAAAGACATACGAGGTGGTTTGGTAAATTGGCACGGCGCGAGCGCCGGTGGTCGGGTCAGGAACTTGCCCAGCGTGCAAGGCGAGAGTGCTAAGACTTTGTGTTGGTATGCTCATAATAAGTTAAATGAAAATCGTGTCATGAATGGTGGTCGCGGAACCCTGCGGGCGGAGGCGACCCCATACGCCTGCCGCCCGCCCCCGGCTTCCGAACCAACCCCCATTCAGGTTATCCTTCAAAACTCGTATTTCGTGGTGATCCCCCACACTCCATTCGCTTCGTGATTGAGGACCGTTCCGAAATGGCCGTAGCCGGCGGCTACGGTAAGGTGCTTGTTGACGATGTAAGCGGCGTCAATCGTCCACCAATCGCTGGCCTTTCCAATCAGCCCGTTGATGGGTTGGTAATCACTAGCCTGTTGCTTGTATTCCGCGGCCAGGATGAAGTTGTCGGTAATGAAGACCCCGATATTCCCCTCGAATAGGAACTGGTAATCGGGCGTAAACCCCAGCAATCCGTTCCACACTCCCCGAGTGGCACGGCCGCCGAGCTCCACGAGGACCGGCCGTGGCAGGAACGTAAGGAGCTTTGAAGCATAAAGGGTGAAATCAACGTCCGTGTTGTGCGTCACGCCAATCTGCGCCAACGCTCCACCCAACTCGTGATTGATGGTGCCGTAGGTGTCGTTAAACTTGAAGTGGGTGCCGAAGGTCAGGGCCGGGATCCACTTCTGCCTGAACTCATTCTCGGCCAGTAGTTGCAGCCGGGCATTGCCGTTATACAAGCCCACACTCTGATCGGAAATCTGGACTCCGGTCGCCTTGAGTATATCCGTGGGCAGATCGCCCAGGTTGAGATTGTTGTAGCCAAACCCTAACTCCAGTCGCTTCCAGGGAGATTCCGTCACCGTCAGCGCGTAGAGGTCCTGGCCGTGCCCGAGGTTGACGTAAGCGAAACCGGCGGCGGGCCTTCCCACCACTTCCCCATCACGGGGCGGGTTGACAATATACGCCGAGAGGGTGGAGAAAATTCCACCGTTCCCTTCGATCTGGTGCAGCGGAAGCGGTGGCCCTTTTTCCGCCTTTTTCTCAATTTCTCCCGCCGGCGCGTTGGTCCCCTGGTCGGCTGCCAGGACCGCAGCAGGCGCGGCCCATACCGCCGCCGCGATCAAAACGCTGTATTTCCAATGGCCTATCGAGTGCTGATAATGTGTTCCGTTCTGACGATTATTTTTCATTAGGTCTTATTGCTTGCGAACAAGACCTCCGGTTGTCCGGTCAGTATTTGGTTCTTAGGTAATTTTCAATGTCTGACAGCCTCCAGGATTATGGTCGGCTGCAAATCTCGCTCCGAGGATCGTTCCCGGCTAAGCGGAAACCTGGTTTCGAGCTGGTTCTGCCAGGGCGGTGCTCAGGTAACGCTCGCCCGTGCTGCAGCCGACCGTTACGATCAGTTTGCCCTTGTTCTCGGGACGATTGGCCACCTGCAACGCCGCCCAAACATTCGCCCCAGTGGAAATGCCGGCCAGAATTCCTTCCTCGAGGGCCAGTCTTCGCGCCGTCGTCAGCGCGTCGTCGTTACTGACAGTGATTACGTCGTCCAAAACCCCCAGGTTGAGGTTTTTGGGAACGAAGCCCGCGCCGGTGCCCTGGATTTTGTGCGAACCTGGTTTGAGCGGCTGCCCGGCTCGAGTCTGGGTGATCACGGGTGAGTCCTTGGGCTCGACCGCGATGGACTGAAAGCTTTTGCGCCGCGACTTGATCACCTCGCTCACCCCGGTGATCGTGCCGCCGGTACCGACTGCCGACACCAGAATGTCCGCCTTGCCATCAGTATCCGTCCAAATCTCCTCCGCCGTGGTCCGACGATGAACTTCTGGATTAGCCGGATTGCTGAATTGCTGTGGAATCCAGGAATCGGGAATTTCCCGGTTTAGGTCCTCGGCCCTCTTAATCGCCCCCTTCATTCCTTCGGTGGCCGGGGTTAACACCAGCCGGGCGCCCAGCAGCGCCAACAGCGTGCGGCGTTCAAGGCTCATGCTCTCCGGCATGGTCAGGACCAGTTTGTATCCACGGGTGGCCGCCACAAACGCCAAAGCGATCCCGGTGTTTCCCGAGGTGGGTTCAATGATGGTGGTGCTCGGCTTCAGCACGCCATCCCGCTCTGCGGCCAGGATCATGGCCTGCCCAATCCGGTCTTTCACACTGCCGAGGGGATTGAAGAATTCACCCTTGAGCGCGATTACCGCCGGGGCGCCCTGACTGACCCGGTTGAGCTTGATTAAGGGGGTTCTTCCAATCGTGCTGATAATGTCGGGATATACTGGCATACGTGATCCTCTCTGCTTTGGTTTATTAAGTTCCTAAATGAGTGACCGGCCTTCGGAATTCACCTGGTCCTGTTTGTTTGTCCAACCGTAATTTCTCCGTCTTTTCAATCTGAACGACGCGCGATTCATGCACCACTACCTGGACCGTGCCGAATTTCAACGACTCGACCTGGGCCTTCAGGACCCCGATCCAACCTGGCTCAATTGCCTGCTTGTCAAATTGCGCATTCATTGTTGTTCAACTATGCCACGCAACCTATAATGCTTAACTCAAGTAAGTCAATAGAGTTAATTATGACTATGCGTAAGTGGCTTTCCTTCAACAAAAAATAAATCGAAATTTGTTTAACCACGACTTTGTTGATCGCTTTATATTGGATTAAAATCAAATCCTTGCCTGATTTCTTATCTTTCGAACCCGGGTTACCCGGGTTCAGCAGAGCCCGATCCTCCAACCGCTACCGATCCAAATGGACGATGGAAAATTCAGCCGTCATTCGCGGGCAAAAAGGCTGGCGGCATTTCGTACGCCGCGCAGTCAACCTTTACCTGTTCTACTTATTATGATAAGCTCTTGTTTGTGACCCTCCGGATACAACAGCGCATGAGGACCGCTTTTACCCTCATTGAATTGCTGGTGGTGATCGCCATCATCGCCATCCTGGCGAGCCTCCTGTTGCCCGCTTTGTCCCGCGCCAAATCCGCCGGCATCTCGGTGGCGTGCCGGAGCAATCTGCATCAAATGGGCCTGGCGCTGAGCATGTACACCTCCGATTTCCGGAAATACCCGCTGTGGTTGAGCGGGGTGACCTTTTGGGACACCATGCTGCTGCCGCTGGCGTCCAATAACCGCAACCTGTTCCAGTGTCCGGGAAACCGGGCATCGGCTCCGTGGACCAATAACCCCGCCCTGCCCCAGGTTAACCCCAGCTACGATTATAACATGGCCGGCACCGCCCGCTTCAACATCCGCAACCCAGTCTCGCTGGGGCTGGATGGCGGCGGCCTTTACGTGGCCGAGACCGGGGTCAGAGCACCCAGCGACATGATTGCGATCTGCGATGCAAAATCCGCGCCAGTCGGTGGCGATCGTGACGCGGACGACATGCCCTTGAACCTCCTGGTTGAGTTGACGGCTCCCCGTCATCACGAGGGTTTCAACGCCGCCTTTTGCGACGCCCATGTCGAATACGGGAAGAAAACCGTCTGGCTCCAAAAGAGTGACCGCGCCCGGCAACGCTGGAATCTCGATCACCAACCGCACCAGGAGACCTGGGTCAACAATCCTTAAAGTCGATCTTCTTCAATCCTTGAATCCGGCAACGCGTTCCTTGCTGACCGTCCGGGTGAAATCTGAAACGCGCCTGAGCGCCGAACATTGTCATCCGTTGGCAGTCGCGGCGAAAACCTCTCGGAAGGGTCCCAGGAACTTTCGCTCCGGCGACCAGTCCGTGATGGCGAAAACAACGTCCGTAAACGCGCCGCCAAAGTCCTTCTCCAAGGCCTGTCGAAAATCCGTGGCCGTGCGATGGGGATCGTTCGCAAAAGCGCCGCAACCCCAGGCGCCGAGAACCAGCGCGCGATATCCATACGACCGGGCAATGGCGAGCACGCGATGAATGCGCTGCTTCAGGAGAATTCCGGATTGAGGCTGGCCAACGCCAGGCACGTAAGGCGCCGCACAGGTAATAACGCTCAGGCACCAAGGTTGCGAAAGCTCGGTGCCGTCATCAGACCGAAACACCGGGACGTCAGGTGAGTAGATGGCCCAATCCGTCGAATCCGGCAACCGCCGCTTCCGGTGCGCCGCATACATTGGGTCGCCGACGAGGGTTTGATAAAGCGCGCTGGACCGGCAGAGCACTTCCTCCTGGGCTTTGGACCCACTTAGAAAGCCCCCGCCAGGGTGAATTCCGTTGGCGAAATTCAACGCCAAGGGTTTCAATCCCTGCTGTGAGAAACGCCAGGAAGCTCCGAGCGTCGTCTCATTGGTGACCTGGACTCGCGTTTCAGTGACCGCGGCAAGCGGTCTTTCGGGCAACGGAGCCTCCGGGGGAAGACTAACCCGAGCAGCGCACGCCTTTTGCACCGCCGCACGCCAATCAACTCGTTGGCCGCTGCGGGTCGTATAAAAGCCGGCGCGGGCCGCCTCCACGGCCGTATGGCCAAGAGCGGTAGCCACGTCTCTGGAAAAGTCCAACTCCTCCTTCCTCGAAGCAGCCATCGCTTCGGAATCAAGGCATGGAAGTATGTGTAATTTGCTCATAACTTCATCGCTTGTACTCAGCGGTCATTCGCGGCCATGGCGGTCGCCCATCGCCGCAGGATCGTCTTTGGCCAGACTTTTTTGGGATCATAATAATCCCGAAAAGCCGGCGTGCCTTTGGGGAGCTTGAGCCACGGCAACTTACTGCGAGTATAGATGTGAATATGCGGTCGCAGGGCGCTCGGATCGTCGAGCGTGCCGACCCGGACGAAGCGGATCTGGGGGCGGCGCCCGTAATCACTCCACACCGCCACCTTGCACTTGGGGCAACGATAGATGTCGTGCGGACCATAGGCGCGGCGCATCGGCACCGCTTCCAACTCGCCGCGGATGATCCGGATCGCGGAGGTCTCGATGATCGCGTTGATGACGAACGCGCTGCCCGTATGCCGCTGACAGTCCGTGCAGTGGCAACAATGCACCCGGATAGGTGCCGTCAAAAGTTGGTAACGCACGGCGCCACAGGAACAACCTCCCCGAAGTTTCGGTTTCGTTCGATTGGGGTTCCTTTTCATGGGGAGACATTTTGCCGTTCGAACGGACGCTAACGCAAGTCCCCAGAAGTCCGAAACCGCGAGGGCGGGAACGAAAAGGACTATGCCCAGGTGCAGTAGCACCCCATCGAGTCAGGCTTCTTCACCGATCAACACCAGGACCAGCGCCTGCACATCTTCAATCACCGAAACGGAAGCTCGGGCGATAAACTCCGCCTTCCGCGCCTTCCAATCCAAACTCTTGATTTGATCGGCAAGAACCACTCCGCTGATCGGCATACCTTCAGGCAACGCCACTTCAAACGGATAACCCTTCACTTTGGCTGTCAACGGGCATGCCAGGAGCAAACCGGTTTTCCGATTGTAGGATTCGGGTGACAATACAAATGCGGGTCGGCGTCCCGCTTGCTCGTGACCAGCCTGGGGATCGAAACTCAACCAAACCAAATCCCCACGTGAGGGCACGTAGCTGGCTGTCACCAAACCTCCCGTCCAACCGCAGCGCCGGTTGGCACTGAATCATGCCGGTTGGAGGCGTTGACACGCTCGAGCAGCTTCGCCAAGGAATGCCGCCGGCGCTGCAGGGGGCAAACCACCAGCGACCCTGCCTTCAGCGTAAGCTCCACTGCGGACCCCTCGGAAATCCGGGTTTCGGTGGCGAATGCGCGAGGGATGCGCAAGGCCAGACTATTGCCCCAGCGTTGAACGGCGGTCTTCACGGCTCTACAAAGTAGCTACTAACGCCAGCGAGGTCAAGAACCCAAACATCGGTTTTACCAGAAACGACTCGGTGATGGTGGACAACCCGGCTAGAGACGTATTATTCTGGCTTCGGCAATAATCGACCACTTGCGGCCGGCACGAATTGAGGTCAGCGAATGGGGAGAGGAGCTGCGGGCGAAACGGCGTCCATGCAAAACAAAGAACAAAACATGCGGGCGGGAACCCCCGCCTCGCGCTCCGGCACGCCGGTGCGGCCCCGGAGGCATCCGGGCGCCGAGGCCAGACGCGTCACGCCTGCGACGCCCCGGAAGCGGCGCGCCCGCCCATCCACCGCCCGCGAGATGGAGCGGCGTTACATGTCGGTGGTGGAGGATCAGACCGAGATCATCAGCCGCTTCACCGAGGATGGCACACTGACTTTTGTCAACGAGGTGTATTGCCGTTTTTTTGGCAAGACCCGACGGGAACTACTGGGGAGCAAGTGGCACCCCCGGGCACTGCCCGAGGATGTGCCCATGATCTCAGAGAAACTCCGCTCGATGTCCCCGGTCAATCAGGTCGTCGTGATTGAAAACCGGGTTTGTTCCAGCACCGGCGAGGTGCACTGGATGCAGTTCGTCAATCGCGGTTTTTTTGATCCGGCGGGCCGGCTAATCGAAACTCAATCCGTCGGTCGAGACATCACCAATCTTAAGCGGGTGACTGCCGATCTTGAGGCCTCACAGCAGGCCCTGCGCTCGTTATCGGCGCGAATGGAGGCGGTGCGCGAGCAGGAACGCCAGAAGCTCGCCCGTGATATCCACGACACATTTGGCCATGCGCTGACGGATTGGCGGTTCGACTTCGCCTGGCTGGAACGTCGGCTGGCCGAGGCGGGACTCGACGGGCGGACAGCCATTCAGCGACGGCTCTCCGCGATGGCCCGACGGGCCGAAGCCGAGATGGAATCGGTGCGGCGCATTGCCAGCGCTTTGCGTCCCGCGTTGCTCGACACGCTGGGGCTGTCGGCCGCCATTGAATGGCTGGCGCGCGAGATGCAGTCCCGGGGAGGCATCCGGTGCCACGTGACGGTGCCGCCGCCCGCGCTGGTGTTCGCCGCGCCGCAGTCCATCGCCATTTTCCGCATAGCGCAGGAGCTGCTGACCAATGTGGCGCGCCATTCCCGGGCACAATCGGTCAACATCAGCCTGGAGGTGCGGGATGGCTGGATCGAACTGCTGGTGCGGGACGACGGCTGCGGTATCACGGATGCGGCTGCTGGCGACCCCGCTTCGCTCGGGTTACTGGGCATTCGCGAACGCGCCGCCAGCCTGGGAGGTGGCTTGGAAATTCAAGGACTCAGCAACCGCGGCACCACCGCGCGGGTGCGCCTGCCGATGGCGCAGCCGGTAAAACAGGATTAACGTGCCGAAGAAACCACAAAAATCCGACACCCTGCGCATCTTGATCACGGAAGATCACGCCAGCACGCGTCTGGGAATCAAACAAATCCTGAAGGAAGGTTTTCCTTTGCTGCGCTTCGGAGAGGCGGGTGATGCCGCAGAGACTTTGACCCGGCTGGATCAACAGCAGTGGGACCTGCTGATTTTGGATATCTCGCTACCGGACCGGAGTGGACTGGAAGTGCTGCGGGAGGTCAAACGAAGGCAGGCGCAACTGCCGGTGCTGGTCTACAGTGCGCATCGCGAGGAAGAGTTTGCCCTGCATACCTTGCGCGCGGGCGCTGCCGGCTACCTCACCAAGGAACGGGCACCGGAGGAACTCTGCCAGGCGGTGCGCCAAATCCTCGGGAGCGGCACCTACCTAAGCCGCGCCATGAGCCAGCGCTTACTCGGGATGCGGCAACAAGGCGGAACTTCCCTGCCCCATGAGGCGCTCTCCCGGCGCGAGTTCCAAGTACTGCGGCTCGTCGCCGAAGGAAAATCCGGCAAAGCCGCCGCCGAAGAACTGGGGCTCAGCGAGAAGACGATCAGCACTTACCGTGTGCGTGTGCTCAAAAAACTGCAACTCGGCAGCACCGCGGAATTGGTGCAGTACGCTGTTCGTGAACGGTTAATCTGATCTCCGAACCCGGTCTCATATCGATCCCTCGCTTATTCCGCCACTCCCTTGTCAGATTTTTCTGATATCTGGATCAGACTTTTGCCGACTAGCGCGACCCGGCAGGACTGCTAAAATCCGACGGCACTTAAAGGTGCCCTTTAGCACGTTTCCGAATAATTGCTTGTTGCGCCAAGGAGGGGGGATGGGGTTGGGTGAACTTCATCCAGCCCGAAATTTCCTAAATTTATCGGCCTTCGCCAGCGTCGGATTTCATTTCAGCCCACTTCTTTTCGACTTTGTTGACCCCACCCACCAGAAAACCTGCACATGAATCGGTGACACGCGATTGCAGATCTGGTAATATCACCGCCACATATCATGAATCGCCGACAATTCCTCTCTATCTCCGGGGCTGCCGGTTTGGCAGCCGTTGCCACCCCCACCACCAGCATCTCCGCCGCCGAATCCGGTTCGGGCCGCGATGTCTACCAACTGTACCAAGTTCTGCTGGACACGGCGGAACAGAAAAAGCAGGTGGATGGGTTTCTCAAGGACGCCCTCATCCCCGCCGTCAATCGACTGGGCATGAAACCGGTCGGCGTGTTCTATCCGAGCGAGGGCCTGAGCCCGATCTATCTGCTGCTCCGCTTTTCGTCCCTCAACGATGTGGCCACGCTCAATTCCCGTCTGGCGGAGGATGGCGAATTCGTTTCGACCGCCTCGGAATTTCTTAGTGCACCGGCTAGCGCGCCCGCCTTCAAACGAATGGAAAGCTCGCTGATGGTAGCTTTCGAGGGAATGACCAAGATGGAAACTCCAGTGCTCTCGCCGGGCCGGGTTTTCCAATTGCGCATCTATGAAAGCCCCAGCGTGGTGACCGGCCTCAAGAAGATTGAGATGTTCAATGATGCCGGCGAAATCAAACTTTTCCGCGAAACCGGGCTGAACCCCGTCTTTTTCGGCCAGACCATTGTCGGCACCAAAATGCCCAACCTCACTTACATGCTGGCGTTTAAGAGCATGGATGAGCAAAAGGAAGCCTGGAAGAAATTCATTGCGCACCCGGAATGGAAACGGCTTAGCGGCATGGCCGAATACGCCGACAAGGCGATCCTGAGCAATATCACCAATCTGCCGCTGATTGCCGCCAGTTACTCGCAGGTTTGAGCCTTAGGACGGCAACCTGAATCGCGGCAACCCGCAGAAACCGGACAGGACTATAAGTGGCCGTGGGTGACCTCCCCGGTGAGGTCTCGACGGCCACTTTTTTATCCCGGTTTCCGTGGTTGTCGTTTCCGTGAGCCTCGCCTGGAAGGAATATCGAAGGGTTTGGGCCCTGACTGGTCGTCCAGGCAAAATGCAGCGTCCGATCGCGGCCCTTACCCGACGGCTGGGGCAGGGCAACTTTTGCCTCGCCATTCGATGGGCGGCGCTTACTATCGCCTTAACTTGAGCCGAACCGCGGCGCCGCCGGGAAGATCAAGCTGCATGGGATTGCCCGGCTCGACCGACCGCAGGACACCGGAACCGAAAACAGAACCTATGCGCACGCACCTCAGTCGCCGCACCTTCGTTAAAGAAACCCTGCTAACTTCCGCCGGCCTGGCGCTCGCATTGCCATCCAGCGGCGCGGACCCGTCACCGCCCGCCGCTACACCCGCCAGCCTGCCCAAGGGCAAAATCGGCAAACTGGACGTGAGCCGACTGATCCTGGGCGGAAACCTGCTCACGCACTACACCCACAGTCGCGACCTGAAATACGTAACCACCCTCGCCGCGCATTACAACACCGACGAGAAGATTTTGGAGACGCTGGCCACCGCCGAGGCCGCCGGCATCAACACCGTCTCCATGCACAACCCGGAACACCCCATCTCGCTGCTCCGCCGCTACCGCAAGGAACGGGGTGGCAAAATCCAGTGGATCATCTGCCCGACTGCACCAGTGGAGCCGGACATGCTCAAATACCGGCAACACGTCGAAGACCTGATCAAGGATGGTTGTGAGGCCATTTATTTGTGGGGTGTGCATGCGGATTCGCTCGTGGCCCAGGGCAAACTCGACCTGGTGGCCAAAGCGGTCGAATTACCCAAAGAATACGGCGTGCCTTCCGGGGTAGGCTGCCACTCTCTCGACGTCGTCAAAGCCTGCGAAGCCCAGGGTGTAAAGACCGATTTCTACATCAAGACATTTCATTCCCATAACTATCCAACCGCGCCGAAACCGGAAGAAGTGAAAGAGCCCTACAAAGAATTCCCCGGCTATTGGTGCAGCCACCCGGAGGCCACCGCCGAGTTCATGAAGACCGTGAACAAGCCCTGGATCGCCTTCAAGACCATGGCGGCTGGTGCCATTCCGCCTCAGACAGCTTTCCGTTACTCCTTCCTGCACGGAGCTGATTTCGTGCTGGCGGGAATGTTCGACTACGAAATCGCGGATGACGTCAAACTCGCCACCGAAGCGTTGAGCCGGACCCGCGAGCGCGAGCGTCTCTGGATTGCTTAAACCCCACCACCGTTACCTTGGAAGAACTTTGGACCAAATTGGCCCGCGATTATAACTCCGCCTGTATTATATGAACCTACGAACCGGCCGCTCAAAATGGCTGAACAGCATTACGATTTTCGCGTTGCTCCTCGCACTGTTCCCACGCGTGACAGCGCAGGCAGCCGCTCCGGGCGCCCTGACCAACGCGTTTTTTGCCTTCTGCATGGACACGCACGATGCCAAGAAGCGCAACCTCGAGCAGCAAGCCGCCATGCTCAAAGAGCTGGGCTACGACGGGGTCGGACATTTGTGGCTCGACAACATTCCCGAACGGCTGAAGACGCTCGACGCCGCCGGCCTAAAGCTGTTCCAGATCACCATTACCGTGAACCTGGCGCCGGACAAACCCGCCTACGATCCGCGATTGAAAGAGATCATGCCCCTGCTAAAAGGACGCGGCGTGCAGTTCGTGCTACTGATGGGTGGACTCAAATCCTCTGACCCCGCCGGGGACCCGCGTGCGGTCGAAATCGTGCGTGAAATCGCCGCCCTGNNAACCAGGTCAACAACGTCCTGTGCTTCCCCTACATCTTCCGTGGCGCGCTGGACTGCGGCGCCACCAAGATCACCGAAGCCATGAAGCTGGCCTGCGTGCGTGAAATCGCCGCCCTGGCCAAGGAGGCTGGAGCCCAAATCCTGCTCTATCCGCACACCAATGATTGGCTCGAGCGAATCGAGGACGCCGTCCGCGTCGCGGACAAAGTGGACCGCCCGAACGTGGGTGTGATGTTCAATCTGTGCCATTGGTTGCGCGTCAGCAAGGATCGCGACTACCGATCCCGGTTAACCAAGGCGATGCCACGGCTCTGGGCTGTCTCGCTCAACGGTGCGGATGAGTTTGATGATCAACCCGGCTGGGCGCATTACATCCAGCCTTTGGGCCGAGGTTCGTTTGATATGAAGGCGTTCTTGAAAACCTTGCAGGAACTTGGTTTTACCGGACCGATCGGCCTACAGTGCTTTGGCATTCCCGGCGACGCTCACGATCACCTCGCCGAGTCCATGAAAGCCTGGCGGAATTATTCGAAATAACTCAAGGCGTATTGGACCTGACCTGTTTACAGCGGTCGATGGGCGTCGGGCAATAGTTTACTGACCCCATAGAGCACCACGAGCAGCGTCAGGCCGATACCCAGGCTCCAGGCAATCAACTTCTTTTCCACCGGCAGCAGCGGCTCATATTCCTGCTGCATTTTTTTCAGTTCCTCTCCGATTTTCGGCGCTTCGGCCATGGCTGGTCCTTTGAGTTTTGCTTTTAGAATAGAGTGACGGCGCGGCTTAAGGATGAGCGAGCGGCGGGTGCACCCCACCAAAAAACACCCAGGAGATCACCAGGCCGAACCAGATAATGAAACCAAACAAACCGACCACATAAACGGCCGCCAGCCGGCCGATGCCTTCCTCCCAAAGCTTCTTGAAATTCGAAACCACGCCGATCGTGAAAAAGGTCAGGCAAAAAAACAGAACCCGGAAAATATTGGCCTGTTCCGTGGAGTTCTTGGCGGGACCAGGCTTGAATTCCCGCTTTGTTTCCGGGACTTCGGTGAAGCCCGATTGACCGGTGACGGGGTCAACAGTGGCCACCCGCTTCGTCACCGGCACTCGTTCCAAACGTTCTTTGCCGGTCCCGGGATCTGTCACCTTGACCTCACGGGTGACAGGGACGGTAGATTCCGTACGAATGATTGAGGGGAATGCCACGCCGAGCGCCAGGAACAAGCCAAAGGTGAGCACATAACCGATAATGAACTTCGGAAATCGCTGCCAGATTTCGCCCACGCGGACTTTGTCCCCTTCGCGCTTTTCAATGTGACGCGCCCAGATGTAGGCCAGCACGAAGGCCCAGATACCGATGAAAATATCGATGAAAACCTTGATGCTCGTCGCGGTGTTGAGGATCCAGTCCTTCTCGTAGAACACACCGTTTGCCGAAGCTTTGGCCAGGATCAGGGCATCCGTGACCGCGCCGGCCGCAGTCGCCGCGCCGTCGGTCTTCACCGCCAGCCCCATCCAGGCGCCAGCCACCAGGGGTTCCTGCCACAAGTACGTCTGCGCCAGAAACGGGAGCAGCAGCAACTCCACCACCGCAAATATCACAACCAACGAGGAAACCATGATGGGCACGATTGGCCGGGCCCGGATGGCGCCGCCAGTCGCAATCGCTGCGGATACCCCGCAAATCGAAATCCCGGATGCCAATGGCGCGGCCCATTCCCGGCTGAACTTAAAAAACTTCCGAGCGATAAAGTAAATCACCGCCCAGTAAATCAAATACGCCTCGATGATGGCGCAGAGTCCGCGGAACATGATACCCCAGGCCAGGCTGGAATTTTCCAGCGCCTTCACCCCGACCCCCGCGCCCATGAGCACAATCGCCGCCTTTACGAATAATTCCGGCTTGATGGCCTCCGCCAGTGCTCCGGCGAGTTTGGGGAAGAAATTCCCAATTACCAATCCCGCCAGCAGCGCGAGCACGAAACCAGCTTCACCGGTCAGCTTGAGCGACCAATCAATGCCGAACTTTTGGAATTCCGCCGGCGTGGTGGCGGCGATGTGAGCATGGTTCCCCAGGACCCAACAGGCGAAGCTGATGCCAAACACGAGGGTAAAAGCCCTAATGAATATCCCGGTGCTGCCACCAAGCAGCCAATTACCGGCACCCACCAGCAGTCCCATGAACAGGTAGGTCGCCACCACCGCCAGCCAGCCAGGCATCCACTTAAACGCTCCCGAGACCGGCGTGATTGCTTTGGAAATATCCGTCCAGGTTCCGACCTTGGCACCAAACCCCAGCAGGTTGGTGCCCAGGAACACACCCAGCGAGAGCAAGAAAACCGCCAGCCCAAGCCAGAGCGCCAGCCAGTCTTCGCTAATTCTGGCTTTGCGCGTCGGCGCCGGCTCGAATCTATTCGTGTCACTCATCGGAGAAATGGGAATTGGGAATTGCCTAGGCTGAGGAGGTGTTCCCTCTGGCTTTGGGGCTCGGCTCGGAGCGTATGGGCTCAGTGATTAGCCCCGGTTTCTCACCCACCCGAATAGGCTGCACAATCCAACCGCGCCGCAGCACCGCCGGGGGCAGGTTGGCTCGGGCCTGTTGGTAAGCCGTCTTCTCCATGCGCGCCATCCACAACCGGTGGTGGCTGAACGCAAGCATCGGCAAATCTCCAGGACTGTCTCCCGCACACAGATAGGGCGCGACTCCGATAGAATCGAAGATACAGGCGACTTTGCCTGAATAGGAAGGCACGGGAAAATGCAGGCGGCTCGTCAATCGAAACCGCTTCAACACCTGTGGTTCGAGCGTGGTGTAGCCAGGCAACTCCTTCGCCAGCAACGGATCCTTGTAGAGCTGCCCCGATTTATCGGTCAGTAAAGTGGAAACCCCGACGATTCGGTCGGGCCGAACCCCGGCAGTTACACCGTATTCCCGCAACAATGGATTCAACGCCTCAAGCAACATCCAGCGGACACTCCACACGTTGGAAGCGGAAACGACCCAGAAATCGAATCCCTGCTGCAATAGCGTGGCAATTAACTCCACCATTTCCGGGTAAAAAAATGGGGCGGCATAGGCCGTCCTGCCGGGGGTCGCCTCAATCAATTTTCGCTGGCCGGGACTCGAGGCCGCAAACGCGTTTTTGGTGGCCTGGACAATTTCCCATGGAGTCAACCCTTCGAGGATTTCCACGGCCCAGACATAACCATTTGCCAGAGGTGATGAATCGCTGATCCCGTGAGCGGTGGGCGACAGGAATCTTTCGTAATACTCCGTAACATCCACACACTGTCGCAGCCGAACGCGCTTGCCGTCAGCCTGCCGAAACGCGGGGGCGATTGTAGCTGGAATATTCGCAGTCTTTAACCGCCCAGTCTTGACTAACTGCGCCAGGACCGCTTCGCCGATATCCCCCGACACGACGGTGTTGTCAAAATCGAAGACCACTGGCAGTCCCTGCCCCGCGCCTGCACGAATCAACCGTTCGAGTGCCGCCCTGGCGCCCGGTGTCCAACCCGCCCCACGCAGCTGCGGTGGCTGGCTGTTTCCCTGGTTTTTCCGGTTGATTTTCATGATTTGCCTTTTGGTCGGGCGTTCCAGATTGGGATCAGCAACGCCGCCGGGATCAACGGCATGACCGCCAGCACCCAGAAGACCAGGTTCCAATTCCCGTGCGCCAGATCCTTCAGATACCCGATGCCCGCACCCGAGAAGATCGCGCCCAACGCGCCCAGGCTCATGGTCAAACCTGTCGCCATGGAGGCGGCTTTGGGATGGCTCAAATCGACCGTGGCGGCACCGCTCATCAACATGTCCGGACCGTAGATCATAAAGCCGGCAAGGCTCAATACCATCGTCGCCATGACCCAATCACCTTTCGGCACGATTGTCATGGTGCCGCAGACCGCAGCCAGGCCGAGCAGCATGATCACGCAGACCGGCGCGCGCCGCTTGCCGAATAAGGCATCCGAGGCCCAACCCGCCGACATCGCACCGAGCGAACCGATCAACGGGATCATCACCGCCGTTAGCGCGCTATTCTTAATGCTGCGCCCGTGGTAATCCGCCATGTACTGCACGCTCCAATTCATGAAGCTGTACCGTACCGAATTCATCACAAAAAAGCCGATGGCCAGGATCCAGAGGATGCGATTTGACAAGGTCAGCCGCAAAATGCGCCAGGTGGAATCCCATTGCCCTTCAACGGGTGCCCCGGGCCCCTCGTCGTGTTCCGGGATCACGTCATCACGCACCGGCGCATAACCCGCCTCGGTCGGCGAATTGCGCAGGAAGGCAAAGAACACCACCGCCATCGGAATGAGCACCAGGCCGGGCACCAGGAAGGCCGAGCGCCAACCCAGGGCGTCGCACAGGAACCCGGCGAGCAGCCATGAGATCACATTCCCCACCGTGTAACAGGTCGAGAGCCGACCAATCAGCGTCCCGCGCCGCGAAGACGTGTTCCAGTTGGACAGCGTGTGCACCATCAAAGACCAGCCTGCGGATTGTCCCCAACCGTTGATCGCCCACAACAGCCTCATGACATTCAGCGACGAGGCGAAGGCGAACAGAAGGTTGGTGGCTGAGGCGATCAGGAGGGCGATCGTCATCATGCGCCGCGCTCCGTAGCGCTGGCCCAGCGTGCCATTCACAATCTGACCTACGGCATAGACCGCGGCATAGGTCGAGGGGATAGTGCCAATATCGGCGCTGGTCCAGCCCGGAAAATCGTGAAGAATCTGTGGCTGCGCCACCGCGAAATTGACCCGGCACAAATAATAGGAAGCGTAAGCGCCCCACAGCAGCCAGAAAACCTGGAGCTGCGCGGAGCGCAAGGGCCGACCGGCCTGGTTCGATTCAAGCATGCAGTGTGCGCGTATTTTCCTTGCCGCAGCTTTTCGGTCAAGTGGTAAAACCGACGCCGGTTCATCTTCTCTTAATGATTAGTGTGCTAGAGTAGGCGCAGTTAGGTTGGAATGACTAGGGGCGCAGGCATGGACCACCGGCCACGATATCGGAGGCACTGCCCACTCCTGTGGGTGGACGATTTCGTTCACGGCATCGGAAAATCCTGCGCTCCGCTTTTTTGATTGGGCCAGACGGAGAAAAAGGAGGTGCGTCGATCACCGGAGACTTGGTCGATCCCATCCCCCGTTCAGGGCACCGCCGGAGTACCAAAAGCGTAAAGCGCCGTCCGGGTGCGAAGGTAAAACCTGTTTCCCACCACGGCCGGCGAGGCGTAAATGCGCTCCCCGAAATTTGCTTCGTGCAGGATCTCGGGCCGATCACCGCCCGCCTTGATGACGGTGACCTTGCCATTCAATGAGGCGAGGTAAATATGGCCATCCGCAGCCACCGGCGATGAATAATAGGATCCCCCGGCTTCCAACCGTTCCTGCAGGTAGTGGCTCTTGCCGGTTTTGGCGTCGAACGAAGACAGCATGCCGCCATTTTTGATGCAATAAACCCGACCGTCGTAAAGCACCGGGGAGGCCACATACGGCAGGCCGCGCGTCGCTTTCCAGGCAACATGCGTCTGCGTGATATCGCCTCGCCCGCCGGGCTTCACGGCCAGCAGCACATTTTCGCCTTTGGCAATCGACGCCAGGAGTTGGTCGTAGTCTTCCTTGTCCACCTTTCCGTTCCGGTTGACGTCCAGCCCGCGATAGTATTCCCGGCTCGCGTCGTCGAACTCATCAAAGGTGATCACGCCGTCCCTGTTCTTGTCGTGCTCCTCGAGAAACTTCTCCCAACTCGGCCAGGGCGCATCCGCCTTGCCGTCGGACCAGGCCGCAAAGTACAGCATGCCTTCACCCGCCACTGGCGTGGTACAGGCGAACGCGGTGACCCCGTTAATGACCCAATCCTCCTTCCCCGTCGCCAGCGCGTAAGCTTTCAGACGGAGCGATCCGGGCACGACAACTTCCTCCACGCCGGCATTGGTCCAGATGATCGGAGTGCCAAAACTGCCATAGGCATCCGGCCGTGGCGTCTCCCACACGCGCTTCCCAGTTGCCAAATCCAATGCCAACAGCGACGAACCCTCATCACGATCTCGAACCACTACCACCTTGCCGCCCGCGATCAGCGGCGAGGTCGCGGTGCCGTAGCCCCCGAGGCTCAGCGCGACCGGCAACGGGTGCCGCCACAGCTCCCGCCCCTCCAGGTCGTAGCAGATCAGGCCGAACGACCCAAAATAACTCACCACACACCGCCCGTCGGTCGCCGGCGTGGAAGCAGCCGGACTGCTCTCAGTTTTGTGATAGACCTCAAGGCGATCGGGCTTCACTCCCCGGGACCAAGCCAGCTTGCCGTCCCCGCGCGAATAACAACGCGTCTGCAGTTCGTCATCGGCAAAGGTCGTCAGAAACAGCCGCTCGTCCCAGATCGCCGGTGAGGACGGCGACCACGGCACGTCGATCTTCCATAACACCGAATTGGTCGGACTGATCTGGACCGGCGGTTTGGCCTCGCTGGAAGCGCCTGAACCGTTCGCACCGTGGAACATCGGCCAGGCCAGCGTGGCGCCATAGCCGCTGCAGGCGGCAGCCACGAAAACAGCAAAGCATGCGAGTGCTCTCATAAAAGCGGGTGAAATGCGCCGCAACTTAGCGCAAGCCAACGCTCCCGGCAAATTTTAAGTCCTACTTAACACCACTATTAATTTCAACCAACAAAGATGCACCCGCTCCAGCCCCGGCCCTCGAGCCCCAGCCGCCCACGGATTCGGGCCACGCCTTGGCCCTGCAATTTACTGACCTCATGTTGAAGATCTTATCATTTGATGACAACCCCCGCACCGGCAAGCACTTGGAACAATCCATCACCGGGCGTCATTAAGCGTGAGGGATTCTTCAGGCTGCGGCGTAATAATCTCTGAAGTTAAAACTTTATGAATATCAAAGCTCTCAAAACCATTACCGGCGCCGCGATTCTGTGCGGCATGTTGGCCGCTCCGACGCTGGCCCTGGCGGTAGACCAGGCTAAACCCGCGGATAGCAAGGCGGCGAAACCGTACCCACTGAAAACCTGCATCGTCTCGGGCGAGAAACTCGACGGCGACATGGGCAAGCCCTACGTGTTTGTGCACGAAGGCCAGGAGATCAAGCTTTGCTGCAAGGACTGCCTGAAGGACTTCAACAAGGCCCCCGCCAAATACCTGAAAAAGCTGGCGGATGCGAAAAAAGACGCCAGCAAGAGTGCCCCGGCTCCACAGGCGCATGATCACAGCGAGCACCAGCGTTAAGCGGTTAGCCGCTTAACTCCCGCGCTGACCGCGGCATTTGCCCGGAGCCTGTTTTCCACGCTCCTTGTCGCGCACGGCGAGTCGCCTCCTCCGAGGTTCCCCCACCACACCTCCCGGCGGCTCGCCGGCGCGCTCTGCTGATTGGCAGCCGATTTCCCTCTGTAAATAGTCCGAGTGAAAATCCATTTTGTGGCGTATAAAGCACCTGAAGACAACGATGAGCCGATTTGAACATCATGCTGCGATTTAGACCAACGCGTCCTTCCCTTATGGCGCTGCTGCTGTGCCTGGCGTTTTTGCTGGGCGGCTGCAAAGGAATCCCCACCAGCGGGGAGAAGGAAGCCCGCAGCCAGGTCCAGACGACAACGGCCACGTTCCGCCCCGGCGGACAAAAGCCGGTTTTGCCGGAACTAACCGCAGCATCGAGCTTGAGTAATTACCTCGCCTACGCCCTCTTGAATCAACCCAAGGTGGCGGCTGCCTACTACGATTGGCTGGCGTCCGTGGAGCGGATCACCCAGGCGCGGTCGCTGCCGGATCCTCAATTCACGTTCCAAATGGACATCCAGAACGTGGTCACCTCGATCATGCCGGGATTGATGGGCTCGATCCCGTGGCCGGAAAAATTACGGGCTGGAGCCCAGATTGCTACGGCCGAAAGCCAGTCCAAATACTTCGCCTTCCAATCCGCGGCCCTGGAGAGTGCGTTTGAAGTAAAGCGCACCTATTACCAGCTCTATTTCCTGAAGGAGAAGATTCGGGTCAATCGGGAAACCCTGAGATTGTTGGCGGACCTGGAGAACCTGGCGCGATCGCAGAACGAAGTGGGTAAAGTTACGCTTCAGGACGTGCTGCGCGCGCAAATCGAGCAGGACCGGCTGAAGACTGAAAACGCAAATCTTGAAGATTCCCGCAGCTCGCTCCTGGCACAGTTCAAAGCGGCTTTGGGTTTGGGCGCCGAAGCCCCGGCGCCACCGGTTCCTGACCGATTTGAATCCACGCCTCTGGATTTGTCCGCCGACAAACTTTTGGAAACGGCGCTCGCGCAGAACGCGCGACTCAAAGCGATGGAGGCCGAGGTCCGCGCGGCTGAGGCCAGCATCACGCTGGCCAGAAAGAACCGACTGCCGGATTTCAGTCTCGGCCTGATGGCGGACGTGAAGATGGACCCCACGCTTTACCGACCACTGGGCACGGTGTCGCTGCCGATTTGGCGCGACAAAATCGCCGCTCAAATCGCCGAGGCACAGGCGCGAAAGGGTGCCGCCGAGGCGCAATTGTCCAGCGAGCAAATCGCGCTGGCGGTAGACTTCGCCGGCAGATCCTACCTGTATCGTGAAGCGACCCGTAACCTGGCCCTCCTCGAAGAGAGGCTCCTACCCAAAGCCCGCCAATCTCTGGAAGTCGCCCGGAGCGGTTACCTCGCCGGGCAGATCGATTTCTTCAATCTCACCGACGCTCAGCGAACTCTGCTCGGATTTCAACTGGACCGAGTGGAAGCGGCAGCGCAACGCGAAGTGGTATTGGCAGAATTGTCTTTGATCATTCAAGGCATGTCACCCGCCAACGGAGCCATGGGTACAAAAGCCGTCGGCATGCCCCGGGGTGGAACCGCCACGCCTAAGAAAATGAACGGCGGCATGTAGGCTTTGATCCTCCGCAATTTTTATGAAATCCAATTTCTCTGTGCCAAAGTCGATGCTCGCAGGCGCACTCGTACTGTTCCTCGCCCTCGGGTCCGGCCTGCTGCTGACGGGATGTGGGCACGATCATACCCCGACAGCTAATGAAAGCGGCGCCAAGACGCTCTACACCTGCGGGATGCATCCGCAGGTGGTCCAGGATCGACCAGGCAACTGCCCCATCTGCGGCATGAAGCTCACTCCCGTTCGCAAATCCGACGGAACGACTGGCAGCGCGGCCATGGGCACCGATGCGCAGGCCATCGCGATCGATCCGGTGACCACCCAGAACATGGGGATCCGCACCGCGGTGGTGACCCGCGGACCGCTGCGTCGGATCATTCGCACTGTCGGTGCGATTGATTACAACGAGACAGCGCTGCAAGAGGTGACCACCAAGATCAAAGGCTGGATTGAAAAGCTCTATGTCGATGCCACCGGCCAGCAGGTGCATCGCGGAGACCCGCTCTTCGAAATCTATTCGCCGGAGCTTTACAGTGCCCAACGCGAGTACCTGCTAGCCGTGCAGGAGAGCGCCCAAGCCGGGGGGGACAAGTCATTAAAGAACAGCGCGCTGACCAAGCTGAAGTTTTTCGACATTTCCGCCGGACAAATCGAGGAACTGGAGCGCACCGGGCAGCCCACGAAAACCCTTCGCATTCTCGCTCCCATGGATGGATTCGTGACCGAAAAAATGATCGTGCAAGGTCAGATGGTGGACCCTGGAATGAAAACCTATCGCCTGGCTGATTTGGGCCTCGTTTGGGTGCAGGCCCAGATCTACGAGCAGGATCTGGCTTATGTGAAGCTGGGACAGGAAGCAACGGTGACGCTTTCGTATCTGCCGGATCGCGAGTTCCGTGGTCGGGTGACCTATATCTATCCTAACGTGGACGAGAAGACCCGCACCGCCCGCGTAAGAATGGAGTTCCACAATCCTGGCTATTACCTGAAACCCGGAATGTTCGCGACGGTCCGGGTCGCCTCCGAGTTGGAGCCTTCGGTGGTGTTGGTCCCGGATATGGCGATCCTGCGGAGCGGAGAAAAGAATACGGTCTTTGTCGCGCTGGAAGCGGGCAAGTTTGAGCCGCGCACCATCGTGTTGGGTCCCCAAGCCGAGAACGACATGTACCAGGTCATCTCCGGTTTGACTGAGGGCGAACGGGTCGTTACCTCGGGCCAATTCATGCTTGATTCGGAAAGCCAGCTCCGCGAGGCGATTCAGAAGATGGTCGCGCCGAATTCGGCAGGAACGACAGCACCCGCCGCTGCGACCGCGCACGAGCACAGTGTGGCTGAGCGCGGACCCGCGCCCCCAACCGGCTCGGAAACCGCCGGCGTCAAATACCTCTGTCCAATGCCCGAGCACGTTTCCATCCAATACGATCATCCCGGGAAATGCACCATTTGCGGCATGACCCTGGTGCCGGTGACGGAGGCTGCCCTGATGAAACTACAGCCGGGCGGACAATTGCTCTATTACACCTGCCCGATGCCCGAGCACGCGGACGTCCGCTCGAACAAACCCGGGAAATGTCCGAAATGCGACATGACATTGATCCCGGTGATGCAACCTCCCCGGTTGCCATCCGCGCCAACCGAGTCCGAAAACGACTCGGCGTCGCCCGCGGTGCTTTATACCTGCCCCATGGCTTCGCATGCCCGGGTGGTGTCGGATAAACCAGGCAAATGTCCCGAATGCGAGATGGAGTTGGTGCCGACCAGCACCGTTTCCCACGGTAAGGTAGCGGAGGCCAACTGGCGCAAGCAGCACCCGGGCGCCGCAAACTCTGCTCCTCAACACCAACACTGATCCCGCCGCCACATGCTCAAAGGCATCATCGATTTTTCGTTAAGGAACAAGTTCGTCGTCCTTTTGGGGACGATCGCGCTGGTGCTCGGAGGTGTTTATGCACTCAAGAACATACCTCTCGACGCAATCCCTGACCTTTCGGACGTCCAGGTTATCGTCTACACGGAATGGCAGGGCCAGGCCCCACAAATCGTCCAGGACCAGGTCACTTACCCCATCACGACAAAAATGCTCTCGGTCCCGAAGGCTAAAGTGGTGCGCGGTTATTCGTTTTACGGTTTCTCTTTTGTTTACGTGATTTTTGAAGACGGAACGGACCCGTATTGGGCGCGCAGTCGCGTCCTGGAGTATTTAAGCGGGCTGAGTTCGCAATTGCCGAGGAATGTCACCCCCACGCTGGGTCCCGACGCCACCGGTGTTGGTTGGGCGTTCATGTATTCCATCAACTCCACCAATCGCGACCTGGCGGAGTTACGCTCGATGCAGGATTGGTACCTGCGTTACCAACTAGCCTCGGTGGAAGGCGTCTCCGAAGTCGCTTCCGTCGGCGGCTTCGTAAAGCAGTATCAGGTGACTGTGGATCCCGCCAAGCTGCGAGCCTACAACCTGTCGATCTCCGAGGTGGCGATGGCGGTGCAGCGCAGCAACGGCGAAGTGGGCGGACGTTCCATCGAATTGTCGGAAAAGGAGTTCATGATCCGGGTGCTGGGCTACGTCGAGCGCCTGGAGGACCTGCGCGACGTGGCGGTGGGGGTCGAGGAGAAGGGCGTGCCCATCCTGCTGCGCCAGGTGGCGAACGTGGAATTCGGACCCGATATGCGCCGCGGTATCGCCGAACTGAACGGTGAAGGAGAAACCGTGGGAGGCGTGGTCGTGGTGCGGTATGGAGCCAATGCCCGGCAGGTCATCATGGATGTCAAAAAGAAGCTCGAGGTGGCTATCAAAGGCCTGCCGGAGGACGTGAAATACACCGTCGTTTACGACCGCAGCACGTTGATTGATCGCGCCGTCAAAACCCTCGAGGAAAAGTTGATCGAAGAAAGCATCGTCGTGGCCCTGGTTTGCCTCGCGTTCCTGATGCACCTGCGCAGCGCGCTGGTTGCGATCCTGATCCTCCCGATCGCGGTGCTGATGTCCTTCCTGGTGATGTTCGGCCAGGGCATCAGCTCGAATATCATGTCCCTCGGCGGCATCGCCATTGCCATTGGTGCCATGGTGGACGCGGTCATCATCATGATCGAAAACGCCCATAAACACATGGAGCATGACCAGGGCAAGAAACCTCATTGGGACATCATCCGCGACGCCTCGATCGAAGTGGGTCCGACCCTGTTTTACTCTCTGCTGGTGATCACAGTCTCCTTCCTGCCGGTTTTCACCTTGCAGGCGCAGGAAGGCCGGATGTTTAAACCGCTGGCCTTCACCAAGACCTATTCAATGGCCGCCGCAGCCATCCTGTCGATCACCCTGGCCCCGGTCCTGATGGGTTTCTTCATTCGTGGGAAAATCCCGCCAGAGGAGAAGAACCCCATCAATCGCCTGTTGATCTGGCTGTACCATCCGGTGATTGATTTTGTAATTAAATGGCGCTGGCCAGTCGTGTTCGCCGCCGGCGGCCTTATCATTTGGGTGTTCTTCCCCTGGAACTTTCTCGCCGCACGCCTGCTGCCGGATGGTCCGGCGAAAGAATGGGCTTTCAAAGCCGGCAAATTCTTTCCCTACCAGAACCTCGGCTCGGAGTTTATGCCTCCCCTTTATGAAGGGGACCTCCTTTACATGCCCACCACCTTTCCGGGTATCTCCCCCACTAAAGCCCGGGAAGTACTGCAAACCACAGACAAGCTCATCCGCCGCTTTCCGGAAGTGCATCACGTTTTCGGAAAAGTTGGGCGGGCCGAAAGTGCCACCGACCCCGCCCCGTTCGACATGATCGAAACCACCATCATGCTCAAGCCCGAAGCGGAATGGCCGGCCGTGGACATCAAAGATGCGGACGGCAAAATCCTGGCCCATCGCCGCCGCACCTCGGACGAACTCGTGGACGCTCTGAATGCCGCGGTCCAGATTCCCGGCCTGAACAACGCCTGGACCATGCCGATCAAGACCCGGATCGACATGCTGGCTACCGGCATCAAGACCCCCGTCGGGATCAAAGTCGCCGGGCCGGACCTGGCGCAACTGGAGAGCATCGCTGCGGAAATCGAGGCGGTAGTTAAGGGCGTGCCCGGGACGCTGAGCGCTTTCGCCGAACGCACGATGGGCGGCAATTACATTCAGTTCAAGATCGACCGCCAGGCCATCGCCCGTTATGGGCTTAAAATCGCCGACGTTCAGGACGTCCTCGAAGTCGCCTTGGGCGGCATGCCCTTGACGACCACGGTCGAGGGTTTGGAGCGCTACGGCATCAATCTCCGCTACAGCCGGGATTTCCGGGAGAACCTCGGGGCCTTGCGTGAAATCGTGGTCCCCACCCCCACGGGCGCACAGGTGCCTTTGGGGCAATTGGCGAAAATCGAGACGGTGCATGCCCCCATGGGAGTCAAGAGCGAGGCCGCCGTGCCCAATGCCTGGATTTACGTCGATGTCAAAGGGGTGGATATCGGCACCTATGTGCAAATGGCCATGCGCGCCGTGAACGAGGCTGTCGCCAACGGCACCATCAAATTGCCCAGCGGTTACAACATCTTCTGGAGCGGCCAGTACGAATACATGCTGCGCGCGCAGCAACGACTGATGATCGTGGTGCCGCTCACGCTCCTCCTGATAGTCCTGATTATTTATCTGAACACCCGCTCGGCGGTTAAAACTGCCATCGTAATGCTGGCGGTGCCGTTTTCTTTGGTCGGAGCCATCGGGATCCTGGCGCTGTTGAACTACAACCTGAGTGTGGCGGTGTGGGTCGGGATCATCGCACTAGCCGGCCTCGATGCTGAGACCGGGGTGGTGATGCTGCTCTACCTGGACCTGGCTTATGAAGATTGGAAGAAACGGGGGTTGATGCGAAATCTGGCGGGCTTGCGCGATGCGATCTATCACGGCGCCGTCAAGCGGGTGCGGCCCAAAGCCATGACGGCCTGCGTCATCATCGCCGGCCTGGCCCCGATCCTCTGGAGCCACGGCAGCGGTGCGGACGTGATGAAACGCATCGCCACGCCGATGATCGGCGGCGTGATCACCTCGACGATCATGGAGTTGCTCGTCTATCCCGCGATCTATTACTTATGGCGGTCGTGCAGCCTTAAGCAGTTACCACCGGAGGATTCCAGTCCGGACCCAACCGATCCGAAACCAGTCCCTGCCTGAGGCCACGGCGGCACCACTGCTCCAGGTCAGGTTCAGATTATGCAAGGGATTCGCTCGTGCGTAACGTAGTTAGGTAAGCAGGCAGATGATGGTTGATCCATCATCGAATTCGAGATACGCCTTTGAAACAGTTTGGCAGCAATGATTCCAATCAGGAAGCTTACGCAGATGCGGCCAAGCTGATATGGTCCTGAAGTCGTCTGTGAAATGAATGCAAATATGACACCTCCGGGTGAGGAAGCCCTGGACAAAGTGCTCCGGCAATGGACCGTAGCCGCGCCGGTCCCGCCCCGCTTTCAGGAACAGGTTTGGCAGCGAATCGCCAAAACCGATCAGCGGTCCGAAGCCGCGACCTTGTCCGGGTTGTGGCGCATGATCGAGGGTGTGGTGCGGCGGCCCCGCATTGCTTATGCCTACCTGGCGGTGCTGATGACCATCGGCGTAGCCGCTGGCGCGTGGGCGGCTCAAGTCAAAACCACACGGCTGGATTCAGAGCTCAGCCTGCGCTACGTCCAGGCCATTGACCCGTATCGAGCCGATAGCCCGCACCCGTGAAGAGAGGCACCGTCATCCTGCTGCTGGGTTTGCTCCTCGGCGCCCTGGGCTTCGCCGGGTTCTACTACCTGGGAACGGCCTCGTATCGAGACATGCTTCGCGGGCCACAGCCGGAATTGGCGTGGCTGAAGAAGGAGTTCAAGCTTAGCGACGCCGAATTCACCCGGATCTCCCAATTACACGCCGCCTACCTGCCCCAATGCGCCGCGCGCTGCCAGCGGATCGAGGAGCAAAGCCAGAAACTCAAGGTGCTGTTCGCCCAGGCCGCCGCAGTCACGCCGGAGATCGAAAGCCTGCTCGTGGAGCGCGCAAAGATGCGGGGTGAATGCGAAGCCGAGATGATGAAGCATTTTATGGCGGTCAGCCGGACAATGCCTCCGGAGCAAGGCCGCCGCTACCTCGACTGGGTCGAGAAACAAACCTTCCTGCGCGGCCAGGCCATGGAGGAACGGCATCGCACCGAACCGACCGATCATTCGGCGCATCATCACTCGATGTAGCCTGCCACCGATGAATGCCTTCACCGTCGAGGAGCAGGATGCGCAGGATATGTCGCGACTGGCCAATGGCCACGACGCTGCCCTCAACGACCTCATGGAACGCCACGCCGAGAAGTTGTTCCATTACCTGGTTCGCGCGCTGCAGGATGAATCGGATGCCGCCGATCTGGCCCAGGAAACCTTCGCCCGGGTTTACCACCATCGCGCAAACTATGAACCGGGAAGAAAATTCACCACCTGGCTTTACGCCATCGCCAGCAACCTGGTGCGGGACCGTTACCGCTGGCGCACACGGCACCAACAAGTCTCGCTCGACGCCGAGACCGGACCTTCTGAAACCAATCTCCAAGCGACGCTCGCCGCCGTCGAACCGCTCCCCGATCAGATCCTGCAAGCCGAGGAACGCGCTGAAGCCGTACGTCGTGCGATTGGCGCTCTCCCCGAAGAATTGAGCCAACCGCTGATATTGGCTGTCTACCAGGAACTGCCCCAGGCCGAAATCGCTGCCATCTTAAATTGTTCGGTGAAGGCAGTGGAAACTCGCATTTACCGGGCCAGACAACAATTGCGCACCGCCCTGGCGCCGGTCATGCCATCGACTTGAGCTGAAGCGTTTCGCCTCTCGGTTCAGAGTTTTTCCGTCTTCACAGTCCTGGTTGCGCCGTTCATGCGGAGTTTCACCTCCCGGGGCGAATCTGACGCGAGACGATACTGGACGACTTTGCCGGCTTTCCATTCGAGATCCACCGTGATACCGCCGCGGGCGCGCAAGCCCTTGACGGAACCGGCGGGCCAGGCCTGAGGCAGCGCGGGCAGCAATTCGATTTCACCCGCATGGCTTTGCAGCAACATTTCGGCAATCCCGGCTGTGCCACCAAAGTTGCCGTCGATCTGGAAGGGCGGGTGCGCGTCAAACATGTTCGGGTAAGTGCGGTCAGGCCGCAACAGGAGGGCCAGGATCTTGTAAGTATGCTCGGCATCCTGCAACCGTGCCCAAAGGCACAGCCGCCAGGCGATGGCCCAACCAGTCGCGTCATCACCACGAAGCTCCAATGATCTCCTCGCCGCAGCCGCCAGTTCCGGGGTACCACGCAAAGATATCTGGGCGCTCGGATAAAGGCCGTATAGGTGCGACACATGGCGGTGATGGCGATCGCCGACTTCCATGTCCCAATCCTCCAGCCATTCCTGGAGTTGGCCGGCTTTGCCGATTTGATTGGGAGCCAGCCGGGCCCGGGTGGTGATGAGCCGCTGCCGAAAATCCTCATCCACACCCAACTCCTTCGAAGCCGCAATACAATTGTCGAATAAGTCGCGGATGATCTGGTTGTCCATGGTCGGTCCGGCACAAATGCTGGTGCCCTGCGGATGACCATTCTCCGGTGAGGCTGATGGGCAAGTCACGAGCCATTTGTGACTCGGTTCCTCGACCAGGGAATCGAGGAAAAACTGCGCCGCCCCTTTCATTGCCGGGTAAAGGCCCTTGAGAAAACCGCGGTCGCCTGTGAACAAATAATGCTCCCAAAGATTCTGGCAGAGCCAGGCCCCGCCGGTCGGCCAGTGACCCCAGGGCCCATCAATCGGTGAAGCGGCACGCCACAAATCGGTGTTATGATGGGCGACCCAGCCACCAGCGCCCCAATGCATTTTCGCCGCCCGCGCCCCGGTTTCAGTGAGATCGTTCACCATCGACATCAACGGCGCGACGCACTCGCCGAGATTGCACGTATCCGCCGGCCAATAGTTCATCTCAGTATTGATGTTAATGGTATATTTACCTCCCCAGGGCGGGTTCAATCCCTCCGCCCAAAGCCCCTGCAAATTCGCCGGCTGGCCACCTGGGCGGGAGCAGGAGATCAGCAAGTAGCGGCCAAATTGGAAATATAACGCGGCCAGTTGTGGGTCGGAGCCCCGGTCGAAGTTCTTGATCCGCTCGTCGGTGGGCTGTTTCGCGGCCGCAGTCGTGCCGAGGTCCAGTTTCACCCGCCGGAACAACCGTTGATGCTCGGCAACGTGCGCCCGGCGCAATTCCTCAAACGACTTCCGGCCGGCAGCCGTGAGATACTGCGTGGCCAGGGCGTTGGGATCACCGCTTACATCCTTGAAACTCCGATAACTGGTGGCGGCCGCGATGAGCAGGGTCACGGCATCGGCCTGTTTCACTTGAAGGTGCTCGCCGTCCGAACTGGTCGTACCGCCGGAACCGAGCATGCGGACACGGGCCTGAAACTTCAGCGCTCCTTCAATGCCGTCTGCCTTGGCGTTGACCCCGGTGAGCACCAGCGTGTCGGCGCCCAAGTTGGTCACCAAAGCCTTCTGCGGCGTGTTAAAGCCGGTCGAAAAGGTGATCCGCCCCGGTCGATCCGCCGTGATGCGCATGACGATCACCTGGTCCGCGGGGCTGGCGAAAATCTCGCGCGTAAACTTCACGCCGCCGGCGGTGTAAGTAACTCGCGTGATGGCGGTGTCGAGGTTCAGGTCACGGCGATAATCCGTTACGCTTTCCACCCGATCAAAATTCAGCAAGAGATCTCCCACGGTTTGGTAGGGCATCTGGCCGCGTGGAATGGCAATCATCTTTTGGTTCACCAACCGGTCCGCCTCGCGGTATTTGCCCTCAAAAATCAAGCGCCGCGCCTCCGGCAACGCCCCGAGCGCTTCCGGATTATTCTGGTCATACGGACCGCCGCCCCACAGCGTATCTTCATTAAGCTGCAACCGCTCCTCATTGATACCGCCGAATACCATCGCCCCCAGACGCCCGCTGCCAATGGCGAGCGCTTCGACCCATTGCCGCGCGGGCCGGCGATACCACAGACTGAGCGGTTCCTCGGGCGCTGAGGCTTCACCGGCAAACTCGCCGGTGAACTCTTCGATCCCGACATTGCCGGAACCGTTGCCGGGCCTCGCCATTCTCAACGCCAGGTTGCCGGCAGCAGGTTGAATCGTCTGGCCCGGCTTTTCGACGAATGCCCATTCTCCCAGCACCCCGGGGAGCGACTCCCGCCCGGTCGTTTCAGCGCGCTTGGCGATTTCCTCGGCCGTGAGCGCGCGCCCGTAGATTGCGGCGCGCAGAATGCCACCTTGAAAGCGGTTGCCTCCGCTCGGATCGCAGCCAATTCGCAGCGGCACGCGGCTTGAGCTCAAGCGCGGCCAATTATCTCCCCCAAGACTTGCAACTTCCTTTCCGTCGCAATAGACCTTCATGATCTGTTTCGAGGCGCTATAGACTCCCACGACATGGCTCCAGCGGTCTGCCGACAGATTGGCTTTGAAGCTGCACATGCCTTTAACGTTGAGAAAGCGCAGCGAATTTCCAGGGAACGTGTCGAGCATGTAACCAAGCTGCGTGCCGGGTGCGGATTTATCCATGATCCGCCCACCGCCCTCCCTCATCTTGTCCGCCTTGACCCACGCCTCGAGGGTGACTTCGTCCGTCAGGTCGAGAGCTTTGCCAGCGGGAACTTCATAAAGTCGTGATTGACCGTCCAGTCGGTATCCCTCGGCCGCCGGCAAACTGCCACAAGCCAGCAAAGTCATGAGCAGTAACACGGGGCGGAAGAAGTTTTGTTTGAATCGTGTGTTCATGTGCGTATGAGCCGTTTGACCACCACGGCCGAATCAGTCCTTGGTTTGTAATGGTTTTGACGCTCGGACGCAAAACAAACTACCAATCCAACCAACGTCCACTTCCGCACCGCCGCGATCGCCAGGTGTCGGCATGGAATAGTTTCCTGATTTTTGGCTGGCCAGATCGCGCCAGTCGATCAAGCTTAAGCCAACACTCGTCTGTCACCCGCGAATTCGGCCGCGCTTTGGCGCCCGGCTAACGCCCGCTGGCGGCAGCAGAAAAGTTCGTGTTTTAACTCGATGATGCTATGCGAATTTCAACCTTCCATCACTCCGTCAATCGGTGGCACCACATCGCCATACTGGTTTGGTCTCTGAGCCTGGCGTGGGCTGCGCCTGCGGGAACGGAAACACCGTTGGTCAAGCTGCGCACCCGCGACGTCACTTTCAGCATCGCCAGCAGTGGATCGCTGGCTGCAATCTCCCGAAATTCCGATGGCCGCGATTTTCTCGCCCCTCAGCAACCGTCGCCGCTCTTAAGCGTGCGCGTCAACGGCAAACTCCAAGCCCCCGACCAGGCCACCTGGGATGCCTCCTCCGGCAGACTATCCCTGCGCTTCTCCCCGGTGGACGTCACCGCAATTCTAAGGGTGACCGAGAAGCCTACCCATGTTGTCTTTGAGTTGCTCGAACTAAATCCGGCCAACCGCGTCGAACTCGTGCTCTGGGGTCCCTACCCCACGACAATCGGTGACGTGATCGGCGAAGTGGTGGGAGTAGTGCGTGATGCCAACTTTGCCGTCGGTATCCAGGCTCTGAACGCCAAGACTTTGGGTGGCTACCCGACCCGAGAGAATGACATCGAAGCCGATTACGGAGCGGATGATCCGGGCCACTATGCACAATCCCCTCCGGAATTAAGCAAGGAGCAACTGTTTCGAGGCGATACCGCCCGGCGCACCGAGTTCGGCAGTGTGTTACAGGCCTTTTGCCGCAATCGCGCCACCGACCGCATCATTGCCAACTGGGGGCACGAAAGTTACCTGGCCCCAGCCTTCAATGACGGCGGCGTTATTGGCAGTAAAATCGCCCTGTTCGCCTGCCCGTCGGCAAAAGCCCTGGAGACAATCGGCGCCATCGAATTGGCGGAAGGCCTGCCCCATCCGATGCTGGATGGGACCTGGGCCAAGATCGCGACCAACGCCAATTGTTCTTATCTCATCGTGGACTTCAGCGAGGCGACGATCGATCGCGCCGTGGAGATGACGCGTCGCGCGGGCCTGAAATATCTGTATCACAGCTCACCGTTCGAGACCTGGGGGCATTTCCTCCTCAAGACCAACCTGTTCCCATCGGGCTGGGACGGACTGCGCCAGTGCGTGCAACGGGCCCGCCAGGCCGGTGTGCGCATCGGCTTTCACACGCTTTCCAATTTCATCACTCCGAACGACTCCTACGTCACTCCCACACCTCATCGTGGTCTGGCCAGAATCGGCTCCTGCGAGCTAACCGCCGCCGTGGACGCTGCCCAAACCGAAATCCCGGTCGCAGCGCCCGAGGTGTTCCGGAAAGCGACGGCGCTGAACACAGTGGTCATTGGAGATGAACTCATCCGTTACGGATCGGTCTCGACCGCGGCTCCCTGGAGGTTGCTTGGATGCCAGCGCGGCAGTTGGGGCACCACCCCGACGGCACATGCCGAACGCCTCCCCGTGGCGAAGCTCATGGACCATGATTATAAGGTCTTCCTGACCGATGCCGCGCTCTCGCAGGAAGTCGCGCGCAACATCGCAAAGCTATGCAATCATGCAGGCACGCTCCAGATCTCGCTCGATGGCCTGGAAGGAAACTGGTCCACTGGCATGGGCCAGTACGGCCGAACCCTCTTCACTGAAGCCTGGTATAATGCGCTGGCGCCGGAGTTGCGCGGTCAGATCAACGACGCCAGCAACCCGGGCCATTTTAATTGGCACATTTACACCAGAATGAACTGGGGCGAACCCTGGTATGCCGGCTTCCGCGAAAGTCAGACGCTGTATCGTTTCAAGAACCAGTTGCATTTCGAACGCAACCTGATGCCGCACATGCTTGGTTGGTTCGCGCTCCGCCCCGACACCAGCATCGAGGACGCTGAGTGGCTCCTGGCCCGCGCCGCCGGGTTCGACGCCGGCTTTGCCCTCGCCGCCAGCCTGGCCAGCACCGCGCAACTCGAAGCCGACCCCAATTCCGTCGCCGCCACCCGGCAGTTCGGTGCCTCACTGGCCATTCTGGAAGCCGTGAAACAATGGGAAACCGCGCGGATGTGTGGCGCTTTCCCCCCGGCAGTCAAAGCGACCTTGCGCGACAACACCCGCGAGTTCCAGCTCGAAGCCGCCTCCAGCCAGGGCTGGAACCTCTATGAAGCACATACCGAACGCTTCACGGACGACGGCAGCAAAGCCGAGCCCGCGCCATGCGCATTTCAAAATCCCTTTGGCCCGCAGCGGCTGCGTTGGTCATTGCGTTCCACGGGCAAACAACCTCTGACTGGAGTTACCGTAAAGATAAATGGACAATCGGTCCTGGCGCTGGAGGACCGCGGCCTACCGCCTGGAGGTAGCCTGAAATATGCCGGGGGATCGGAAGCCACGATTTGTGATTCAGCTTGGAAAGAAGTCGCCCGCCTCCCGGTGCTTGGCTCGGCGGCCCAAATCGGGACCGGAACTCAACAATTCACTGTTGGCCACCGAACGCCTGACGGCGCCGGTCTGAAAATCGAACTGCGCACCCTGGGTCCCGCCACGCCTCTGGCAAGGCACGCCGACAAGAAGCCGTAGCCCCAGGCACTTCGCCGTCCGCCGCCCCATCTCCATGATAAAATAAATACCGCACTCTCATCGATAGTCGTCCCTCCTGGACGCGATCGGAGGGGGCGCCAATTTGCAGTTCCCCTCAAATCGGGTAAAGTGAGTGTATGAATCCACGGAACACCAAGCCAGCCGTGCCGGCTTTGACGGCCAAAGGCGTTCCCGGGTTCACCCTGATCGAGTTGTTGGTCGTTATCGCCATCATCGCCATTCTCGCCGCCATGTTGATGACCTCGCTGGCGCGGGCCAAATATTCGGGGATGCGAACCGCCTGCATCAGCAACATTCGCCAGCAATACCTGCCGCAGATAACTTATGCGGATGATAACAACGGTAAATTTGCCCGGCATGATGATGTGTCGCCGGATTACCATCGGACCGCCGGCAACGTAGGGAGCAGCATCGTGGATTTGATGCGCAAGACCTATGTGCCCAACTCCAGCATCCTGATCTGCCCGATCACGCGGATGAACTTCGGCCGGACCTGGTGGAACTACGAAAGCATGGCCAAGTTTGCCGATGCCTCGACCACCGATTACGGCGGCTGGGACACTACCGCGGCGTATGTTTTCACACCTTACATGTGGCTCGCCAATCTCACCCCGGTGCTGCAATACGTGGATCCTTCGGGCAAAGTGAATACCCAGAATCCGGAAATGAATGAACCGCCGTGGCCTACCAAAACCATGGAGTGCGACAGCCGCAGGGCATTCATCACCCACCGCGTCAGCAAAACGCCGGGGTCCAAGTTTTGGGATGTCGGCCACATGGGACGCTTCGATGCCACGTCCCTGGGCAGCAGCGCTGGCTTCGGCTGGTCAATCACCCCGGACCAACCGGTGGGACAAGCCGATGGCAGCGTGGTCGTCCGCAAAAAGACGCTGTTGAAGCCGCGCGCCCTCGGCGGCCCGGATGGCGTGACGACTTACTACTATTGACCTTTCACCCGCCGTTCGCGGCCTCGCGCTCCACCTCGGCCCTACCCGCTCCCATTCTTGCGTGTCGGTGGTCGGCCGCTCGCGCGGATATTCGTCACTCGATTCAGCAAATCAAACCAGAAGGGAGCTCCTTGAGAAATCGCGGCGATCGTGATGATCAAACCCAGAAGTTTAAGTCGCCAGCCTTCAGGCGTGGCCGGGCATGTGGCTCCCGCGGTTAGCACCCCATTGACCAAGCCAGGAATTGCCGAATTGGTCATCGCTCCGCTCTGCTCGAACCGCGGCAACCGGGACAGGACCCAACCGATGGCCGAGTTCGTGGTGGCGCTGCGGGTGCAGGCACCCCAGCCAATCGGCAGATTGAGCTGGTTGATCTCCCGCAATAACTCTGCCGGTGACAAATTCCCCAAGGTGGAGTTGGTATCACCAGCGGCACTAACCAAGTTCGTCCCGTGCGCTTGTGCCAGATAATCCGTCGCACTGGCGGCCACCGCGCCCCGAAACTGCGCGTCCGACAGCAGACGACGGGCGATCTCAATCGTGTCCACGTTCAGCCAAACCACGATCAACGCCGCCCACACATACAGCCAAAATTGCGAATATCGACGATACGCCCCACTCACCCGCTCCATGGAACTGTTGAACCAGGTTTCGAGACGACTGCGTGCTTCCTTGAGACTGGTGGCACCCACCAGCACGCTGCTGAAGATCTCCTGCGCATGCGGGTCCTCCAGGCTCTTCAGCGCATTCCCAAGCTCGGTAGCGGTGATCTTGTCCAACTCCAGCACTGCGCTCGATTTGGACTTTTCCGCGGCCTGCTTCAGAATGGTGCCCAGCGCCGCGTCCACAAAAGTCTCCGCCGGGAGATAACTCGGACATCCCCTTCCGCTGACGGCCAAGCCCTCGACCAGCGGATGCTTGAGCAAGCTGTCAGAGAAGCTGGGAACTACTGTCCCGCCTGATTTGTTTTTGGGCGAACAAAGACTCTGGATTCCATTCCGAACCCAGGCGAAGGCCGAAAACCCTTTCGATTTGCCGGAAAGAATCGCGTGCAGACTGTCTTCCAGCACCCGGGACCGAAGATGGGTCAAGTGGCCGAAAATCGCCTCATTGATGGCACTGGCCAGGAGACTGAACAATAGGAAGACAAATACGAGCCCGATAGCAACCTCGAGGATGGTACTCATAAAGGTGGTTCCATAGCTCTAAGCCGCAACGGGTGGTTCGTCAAAGCCTCTCCGATGCGGCGAGGCTCGATGGCCGGACCATTTAATGGACTGGTTCCAGTTGACAACCATCACCCATTATTACAATTTATTGTCATGCAAACATTTGTTAACGGTCAATCCGGTGCTGCAGCGCGCTTTCTTTCCATTGCTCTTTCGTTCTCTTCCCAGATGCGCCGAGTCCTCCGCAATGCGGCGACCGACCAGGTTTCGGTCTTGGGATGGCAGGTTTTGGAGTATTTGGAGGAATCAGGGGCGGCTTCAGTTCCACAGATCGCCCGCAATCGATCCAGCTCTCGTCAGAATATACAAGTTATTGTCGATCAACTGCGAACCGGTGGCTGGATCGCCGCCCAGCAGAACCCGTCGCATAAACGCTCGCCTCTGTTCGGGATCACGGAAGCCGGTAAGTCGATCATGCGCGGAGCCCGCAGTCCAGAGTTAACAGTCCTGGAAATCCTATCACAAGCAGCCTCGGCCGATGAATTGGAGCAACTGACATCCGCACTTTCCAGGCTCGAGACCGCATTGGCGACCGGTGCCAGCCGTGGCCGGTTCGACGCCACTTCCGCGCAAAGAGATTCCGGCAAGGTGGCCACAACACTTTCCGAACGACAACCGCCCGAACCGCTAGCTGAAACCGAAAACGAGCTGCCCGTTAATTTGCTTTAGTGTCGGTTGACATCGCTCGTCCCGCGTAGGAGTGTCGGTCTAAACCAATTCTATCGCATGAGCAATCGTCCAATTCTTTGCTGCTTCGCTGTGGCCGCATCACTGATCACTCAGACCGTCGTTGCGGCGGGTGACCTGGAAGCACTGGCCGGCAAGTGGTCGGTAAAAAAAGTCAACGACCAGGGGCAGGATTACAGTCAGGCCATCACCGTCACCAAAGACAAATTCGTCTTCGAAATCCTTGGGGCCGAAGACCGGGTCATTATCCACGTTGAAGGCGATTTGAAACTGGACAAACTCGGTCCGTTCCCGACGGCCCATTTCGTCAATCTGCGTGCGGGCGGTTCGGCTTCAAACATGAGGGATGTGGATGATGAATACACCGCGATTTACCGGCTCGAGGGTGATTCGTGGATAATGGCGGCCAATTTCGACAAGGTCCGCGAGCAAATGAAGCCCGGCCTGGATAATTACCAGCGCGTAAAAGCCACGAGCGCCGCCACCACTCTGGTGATTGATGAAATCGCCATGGAAGACACTCCCCAAAGCGCCACCTGGTATTTGTGCTTTGAAGCGAAGGTTGACGACGTTACCAGCCGCTACCGCATCGAAGGCAAAGGTTACGACAAGAACCAGGTCACCATCCCTTTGGCCCTGGAACTGCCGAAGGTAAAGGCCGGTCAGAAATGCACTTTCAAAATGCAGTTGGATGATGTTGATGAGGATGTCTGCACGGACGAAGTGGACAATCGCAGTACCGGTGAATTTACTACCAGCGAAAAAGGATCCCAGGCCTTTAAACCAGAAGATAACTGGCGCTACACCATTCGTTGGCATTTGAAATAGCCACCAGAAGCACCAGGCTCCCGGGCGCGAAATTCCCCCGCCTGGAATTGCCGGCGGCAATGGTCGAAATCGCGCCTGAGTTGATGAAGCTTCGATCCTTGGGAAACGTATTGACGCCCCGCAACCGCGAACTGAGACTGGGCGCGAGTTGTCATGAGTTCACTTAGAGTTTTTGTCGATTTTGCCACACCACCCGACGTATTGACCCTGCTGCGTGAGGGAACGGCAGGTCATGAATTGGTGTTTCCGAAAAAGCCGGTCACTTCCGTGCTGGCTAAAGCGGAGCCCGACCCGCAATTCGGGTCAGTAGACGTGGCGTTCGGGCAACCGGATTTGCAGTCGATCCAGGAAGCGCAGCGGCTCCGCTGGATCCATGTCAGTTCTTCCGGCATCACCCGTTACGACACCCCGGAATTTCGCGCCCAGATGGAAAGTCGTGGGATCCTGGTAACCAATAGTGCGACCGTTTACCAGGAGGCTTGCGCGGAACATGCCCTCAGCTTCATGGTGGCGCAAAGCCGGAACCTGGGGTTGGCCCTTAGGACGCGCACCGCCAATGGCACCGACACCTGGCATGCATTACGTGCGTCCTGCGTGCCCCTGCGGGGCCAGACAGTATTGATTCTCGGGTACGGGGCAATTGCCAGCCGCCTGACGGAACTACTGCGCCCCTTTGAGGTTAAAATCCTGGCGTTCCGCCGGCACCCTCGGGGGGATGAGGGGGTGCCGGTGATCGACGCCAGCCAGCTAAACACAGCTCTCGCCAGCTCCGATCACATCGTAAATATCCTGCCCGACAGTCCGCAAACGCGGCGCTTCTTCGATACCGATCGGTTTGCCGCCGCCAAGAAGGGCGCGATCTTTTATAACATCGGCCGTGGGGTGACGGTCGACCAGGACGCGCTTGTGGGAGCCCTGCGGTCTGGTCGCCTGGGCGCGGCGTGGCTGGATGTCACCGAACCCGAACCACTGCCGGATAATCATCCGTTGTGGGCCGAATCGCGTTGCTATATCACCCCGCACACCGCCGGGGGACATGCCAATGAAACCATTACCCTCGTGCGGCATTTCCTGGACAACTTCAAACGGTACGTAGATGGCAAACCGCTCCGGGACCGGGTGATGTAACAACTGAGTTTGTTAGCGCCCTTGCCGGGCCGCAGGCCAGATTCTGCCTCGACCGGGCCCTAATGGCCGGTACCGCCAAAGAGGAGGTCCCAAAGAAGCTTGGCGTTGAGCAGGCAAATCAGCAGAGCGCACGACCAGGCGGCGATCCGCGTCAGCCGGTGGTTCGCAAATTCGCCCATCTTGGCTTTGCTGCTGGTAAAGGCAACCAACGGCACCACAGCGAAAGGAAGTTGCAGGCACAGAATAACCTGGCTCCAAATCAGGAGCTTGGCCGTGCCGCTTTCGCCATAAAGAGCGCTGGCGATTACCGCCGGGATAATTGCGATTCCGCGGGTGATGGCGCGGCGCAGCCACGGGCGCAGGCGCAGGTTGAGAAATCCTTCCATCACGATCTGGCCGGCTAGCGTGCCGGTGAGGGTCGAATTCTGCCCCGAAGCCAGCAGCGCCACGGCGAACAGTGTGCCGGCGGCGCCCACTCCCAGCATGGGTGATAACAGTTTGTGGGCGTCCTGAATCTCGGCTACATCTGTCTTGCCCGCCGTGTGGAATACAGAGGCGGCCACCACCAGGATCGCGCCATTAATGAACAGCGCGCCCATAAGCGCCACCGTCGAGTCGAGTGTGCCGAAGCGAATGGCATCCCGCTTCCCTTCCAGAGTCCTCGGATAGTTGCGGGTTTGGACAATCGCGGAATGGAGATAGAGGTTATGCGGCATCACCGTGGCTCCCAAAATTCCAATCGCGAGAAACAGCATTCCGGGATTTTGAATCACCTGCGGCGAGGGGATGAACCCACCGAGGAGTTGGCGAAAATCAGGCCGCGAGAAGATTATTTCGAGCAGGAAACAACCGGCGATCGTGGCGATCAGGGTCACGACGAGCGCTTCGAGATAGCGAAAACCCCGGTGCTGCAGGAACATGATCACCAGCACATCCACCGCCGTAATGCAGACGCCCAGCACAATGGGAATGCCGAACAACAGGTTGAGGGCGATGGCTGAGCCGATCACCTCCGCCAGGTCACACGCCGCAATGGCGATTTCGCAGGCAATCCACAGCGCGTAATTCGCCGGGGGAGAAAAGTGGTCGCGGCAGGCCTGGGCCAGATCCCGTTCGGCGGCGACGCCAAGTTTCAGTGCCAGGCGCTGAAACAGGATCGCCATGAGGTTCGAAAGCAGGATGACGCACAGCAGCGTGTAACCGAAGGCGGAGCCGCCCGCGAGACTGGTGGCCCAGTTGCCAGGATCCATATAGCCAACGGCCACCAAGTAGCCCGGACCCGAGAACGCCAGGAACTTACGCCAGAAGGAAGCCGTGGGACCCGGCACGGACACCGAGCTGAACGACTCCGGCAGCGAGGGACGGGTCGCCGGCCGGCGCCAGCCGGTGGCCCCGAAAAATTCCGTCTCCACTCCGCCGTTCATCTTCATAAACCCAAACTCATGGTTACTCATAGCCCAACTTGTTTGTTAAGGCAAATAAATTGTTTTAGGCTAAAAACAATGTGCGGGCAAAATGGACTTCCCTTGCGCGCCGCGCGCTGCTAAAACCGGGGCGGTGAAAAGCCAGCAGCACACCTGTGCGGCCCGGAGGTTGGCCGACCGGTCGGAGTCCACCGAGGATCACCTGGAGCGCATTCAGGAACTGGTGGACAGCAAGGGGTATGCCCGCGTGACGGATATCGCCGCCGCGCTGCGTCTCAGCCGCTCGACCGTGTCCAACATGGTGCGCCGGCTCGCCGCCCGCGGTTATGTCAATTACGAGCGCTATCGCGGATTCAGCCTCACCCCTTCCGGCCGGAAGGTGGCCGAGCATATCAAGACGCGGCACGAAACCCTGACCCGGCTGTTGGAACTGATGGGGTTGGACGGCGAGACCATTCAGGCGGAGGTGGAAGGCATTGAGCACCACCTTAAGCCACGCACGCTGGCGTTGTTCGCCCAGTTGGTCAAGTTCTGGGAGAAGCACCCGGAACACCTCGCCCTCTTTCTGAAGCACCATTCCAACGGCAAGGAAGCTCTAGCCGTCAGGAAGTAGTGGTATAGTTGAAGGACGGCGTGCCCGCTCGGTGGTTCAGACGCCGGCCCTCGGGCTGGATTAACGGCCACGGCGCCAGCGCTACACGACTAAACCATAGCACGACAAAGGAAACCGACATGAAGCGAGGATTCTCCGTCCTATTCGCCGCAGCCCTGTTGTCGAACACGGCCTGCGGCGCGGTCACCAACACCTTTGACGACCTTAAAGCGGGCGCGCCACCTCCAGGTTGGACGGCCACCAAAACGGGCCAGGGCCAGCCGGAATGGACGGTTATCTCTGACACTTCGGCTCCCAGCAAACCGAATGTGCTAAGACAATCCGGCGAAGCGACTTACCCGATCTGTTTCAAGAACGATACCAGCATCAAGGACGGCTTTGTGGCGGTGAAATTCAGACCTGTGTCCGGCAAAGTGGACCAGGCCGGCGGAGTCATCTGGCGCTGTCAGGATGCCGAGAATTACTACATTGCCCGCGCCAATGCCCTCGAGGACAACGTGACTATTTACCACACGATCAAAGGCAAGCGCGTCTCATTCAAGAACGTCGACACCAAAGTAGCGCCCGGCGCCTGGCATACCTTGCGCGTGGAATTTCAGGACAACAAGTTTGCGGTGATCTTCGATGGCAGGAAGGTCATTGAAGCCACGGACGACAGCTTCTCCGATGCCGGAAAGGTGGGAGTTTGGACCAAGGCTGACAGTGTGACGTTATTCGATGATTTCAGTTACGGAGGCCAGTAATCCATGCAACTCCCGGTTCTTCTGCTCTTTGTGATGTTGACGCTGTCGGTTCAAGCCGCTGACCCGCCACTTAACCTCATACAGACCATCCCACTCACGGGCGTCCAAGGGCGCTTCGATCATTTCGCCATCGATGCCGCCGGTAACCGCCTTTTCGTCGCCGCGCTCGGTAATAATACGCTGGAAGTGGTGGATCTCACGACTGGCCAGCGGATTCGCAGCCTTTCCGGCATGGCCAAACCCACTGGGGTCCTCTATTTGCGTGAGTCAAATCAACTCCTCGTTGCCAACGGCGACGATGGCACCCTCAAGATTCTGTCCGGTACCGATTTCAAATTGCACCAAAACCTGGCCGCGCTGGCCGATGCTGATAATTTACGGATCGATCCGAAAACCAAACTCGCCTGGCTCGGCTACGGCGAAGGCGCCCTGGCCATCATTGAACCAGCCAACGTTAGCCTCGTCGCTACCGTCAAGCTCCCGGCACACCCGGAATCCTTCCAGCTGGAAGCATCCAGCCGGCGCCTCTACGTAAACTTGCCGGATGCCACGAAGATTGCGGTGATTGACCGGGAAAAACATGCTGTCATCGAGACTTGGCCCATGGAGAAATTCCGGGCTAACTTTCCGATGGCACTCGACGAGCCGAATCACCGGCTGTTCATCGGCTGTCGTCAACCCGCGCGCCTGGTCGTTCTGGATAGCCGTACGGGAAAAGCGGTCACCGATCTCGCAATCTCCGGCGATGTCGACGATCTCTTTCTCAATGGTAAGCGCAAACAAATCTATCTCACTTGCGGCGAAGGGTTCGTGGACATCATCTCGCAGCTTTCGCCGGACAAGTATGAGCAGCGGGCCAAAATTGCCACGTCACCAGGTGCCCGCACTGGTTACTTTAGCACCGAGCTGGACCGACTTTACCTGGCTGTGCCGGTCCACGGAACTCAAAGCGCCGAAATCCGGGTATACGCACCCAGGTAGCCGATCGGCCCACCAAGTGTAACCGTAGCAGCCGCGTCCAACGCCGCACCGCATTCATTGACCTTGGCTTAGGTGAATCGCGTAAGGCATAATCCTCCTGCCTTTATGACCCCCTGCTCCACCGACATTCATCTCCAGCAAAAGCGATCAAAGTCTGGACTTTCCGGATTGCGAACCAAGCCAGTTTTCGGGATAAGCATTTTTCTTCTGCTGGTAGCAGCAATGTTCAATCTCCCAACGGCCACTGCACTGACCTTGGCGAATCGCGGCAAAGCTCGCGCCACCATCGTCATTTCAACCAACGCCTCAGTCGCTGAGCGCACCGCCGCTTCCGAATTGGCCAGTTACCTGGGCAAAATCAGCGGCGCGGAATTCGAGATCCGCACCGAGGCCCAGGCATCTGCTAGCCAGACCAGGGTATTTGTGGGCTCGACCGAATTTGCCCGCGATCACAACCTGAAAGCCGAGGCGCTGGGATCGGAGGAGTGGATCATCCGCACTGACGGCGATGACCTGATGATTCTGGGCGGTCAACCGCGCGGAACTACCTACGGCGTTTATCACTTTCTGGAGGACGTGCTCGGGGCGCACTGGTGGAATCCGTTTGAAGAAAATGTGCCGCGGCTCAAAACCGTGCGCGTGGGCAACCTGAATCTTCGTGGCCAACCTCGACTTCAATACCGAGACATTTATATGTTATATGGCCGCGATGGTGGCCGATTCGCGGCGCGCAATCGACTTAACCGCGATGGTGACGCTCGCATCGAGGGGCAATATGGCGGGTGCCGGGATTATGGTCCGCCCTACCACGTTCACACGTTCAATCTCTACTTTCCGCCGAAAGAGTTCTTCGCATCCCATCCCGAGTGGTACTCTCTGCTGGATGGAAAGCGTGTGGCCGAAGGCAGCCAGCTTTGCCTCACGCAACCCGAATTGCGCCGGGGTTTTCTGAACAAATTGCTCCAACACATCGAAGCCTCCGAAGCGGCGGCGAAAGCTGCCGGAACACCGCCACCGCTGGTCTTTAGCGTTTCGCAGAACGACTGCCTCAACCCATGCCAATGCACCAATTGCCAGGCCATCGCGCGCGCGGAGGAGTCCGAATGCGGACCGTTGCTCGATTTCGTGAATTACCTGGCTGATGGAATCCGCGAGAAATACCCCGAGGTCTACCTCGACACCCTGGCCTACCAATACACCCAGACCGCCCCGAAAACCATTCGCCCACGGGACAACGTGATAGTCCGACTCTGCGACACCGAGTCGGACCCTACCCAACCCATCACTGCGGCGGCAAATGCGGCATTTCGACAACATCTCACTCGTTGGGCGCAGCAGGCCCGGAATTTGCGGGTGTGGGATTACGCCGTGACCTACGCGAGCCCTGTCGGCATGCCGATGCCCACCGCGCAAACCTTCGGACCCGACTACCACTTTTACGCGACGCACCATGTCGAGGGTGTCTTTACCGAGCTGGAGTTCGAAATCCTGGCAGACATGCGGGACTTCAAAGTCTGGATAATGATGAAGCAACTGGAGAATCCAGAGGCCGATTATCAGAGCCTGGTGCGGATTTTCACTGACGGCTTTTACGGCCGGGCGGGCAAATATCTTCGACAATACCTGGCAGAACTGGAAGAGGAAGTTGCAAAGGTCCACACGCACTGCGATTGGAACTCGACGCCGCAGTCGCTTACCTATCTTAACCTGGGATTCATCGGACGAGCACAGCGCCTGTTCGATCGCGCGGAACGCGCGGTGCAAGGCGACGCGACCTTGCAGCGTCGCGTGCGCCACGCGCGCCTATCGCTCGATCGGGCGAGTGTTATCCTCTTTCCGCGGTTGATGTCGGATTGGCTGGCGCAGGGCAAGCCGGCGTCGCTGGCTCCGCCGAACCGTGAGTCCACCGCCCAACGAGTGCTCGACACCTGGCTCACGCAAGCCCGGCTGCGACTCCCCGAGTCGGAGCAGGCGTCCGAACGCCAACATGCGGAAGCGGAAATGCGCCGTTACAGCGCGGTGCCAACCTCGGTCGCGTTACCGGAAAAATTCCGGGCCTTACCCAAAGGGAGCGTCCACGACTACCTCGCGACAATGACCAGGAATTGGGCGGATGTCGTCAAAGTCATCAAAGACCCCGAAGCGGAGAGCGGGATTGCCAACAAGCTCGACTTGTCGGCGGACTACGTGGAGAGCGCCGAGAAATACGTGATACCGATGCCCTGGGGGCTCTATGGCACCGTGGATAAAAAGTCTCTGGCCGGCGCTTCCATCAAGGCCGAGGAAATCACCGGACCAGGTTACCACTGGTACCAGATGGGCACCTTCCCGATTGCGCCAGGATACTACGCCTACTTCTTCTGGAGCTGGATCATTCAAGTCGAGGTGGACAACGCTTTCGAGCCAACCAATCCGGAGCAGCAGTTTGAGGTTTGGGCGCGGATCAAATTTGAGGGACCGCGTTTTCCGCATGCCCGACCCGGCGAAAAGGACGCCATTTATGTGGAACGACTGGTATTGGTGAAGACACCGAATGGACGGCCAACCTCCAGCAAGCCATGACAGATTTTAGAAATCCCAGCAAGCGGCTGAAACCGCGACACAGCTCCATGATTTAGTGTTGGTACTCGGGCCAATCAACGACATCCTGCAAAAGTAACTATGAAAACCTCCGCGCGCGCGCTGGTTCGCTCCGGTTTGATGTTCTGCTTTCTCTCCCTTTTGCTGGCGCCTTGGTTACTGCATGGCCAGGCGACCAACGCGGTGGTCACAGCACCCGGCAATGTTCCTGCGCCCTTGGAATGGACCGCTCAACAGGATCATCAAAACATGATGGCCCAGTTGGGTATCACAAGGCTGCGCCCCGGACCCAGCGGGCAGCCGGGGGCGACCAACTCGGCAAATTACGATCCCGCGAAGGCCAATCCCTTTCCCGACCTACCGGAGGTCCTGACCCTCAAAAACGGAAAGCAAGTCACCACCGCCGAGCAATGGTGGCAACAACGCCGCCCGGAGATCGTCGAGGAATTCGAACGAGAAATCGTCGGACGCGTGCCCAGGCACATTCCGAAGGTAACCTGGAGCGTCGTCTCGAACATCACGGCTGGCTTGGTCGGCAACCTTTCGGCCAGTGGCAAACAACTCGTTGGACGGGTGGACAACTCAGCCTGTCCATCGATCTCGGTGGAAGTTCGGATGACCTTGGTGGTGCCTGAACCGGCGAAAGGTCCAGTGCCCGTGCTCATGATGTTTGGTGGATTTGGTGGTAGCGGAATGCCGCGCCCGGCCGGCACGCCTGTACCGACCGCCCGCTTTCCCGAGTTTGGCGGCCCCTACAAGGACCCACCCTCAACGGAACAACTGCTGGCCGCCGGTTGGGGCTACGCCACCATCGTTCCGGGCAGCGTCCAAGCAGATACTGGAGCGGGCCTGACCAAAGGCATCATTGGTCTCGTCAACCAGGGCCAACCCCGCAAACCCGAGGATTGGGGTGCGTTACGCGCCTGGGCCTGGGGAGCCGCTCGCGGCCTCGATTATCTGGAGACCGATCCCGCCGTGGATGCCAAGAAAGTCGGGATCGAAGGCGTGTCACGCTACGGCAAGGCCGCCCTGGTGACCATGGCTTTTGAACCGCGATTCGCCATGGCACTGGTGGGCTCTTCCGGCGAAGGCGGCGCGAAGTTGCACCGCCGCAATTTCGGGGAGGCGGTGGAAAACCTCACCGGCTCCGGCGAATATCATTGGATGGCAGGAAATTTTCTGAAGTTCGGCGCGGCAGAAGCTTCTTTTGGCAGCAAGAACGCCGGCGACCTGCAGGTGGATGCTCACCAACTAATCGCCTTGTGCGCTCCCCGGCTTACTTTCATCAGTTATGGCATTCCGGCACGAGGCGATGCCCAGTGGCTGGATCAGCAGGGGAGTTTCATGGCCACCGTGGCGGCCGGCCCGGTATTCCGATTGCTCGGCGCGCGCGACCTGGGTGTGAAGGAGGATTATCGCGTCGCACTCATGCCCCCGGTGAATACCGGCTTGGTCGACGGGGAACTGGCCTGGCGCCAGCATGATGGCGGCCACGAGGACCGCTCGAACATGAAATACTTCATCGCCTGGGCCAACCGATTTCTCAAACACACCTCGCCCGCGGCACCGGAACGATAGGCAACCCGAACTTTCCAAAAGCACTCACGCACTTACAACCGTGCATTCAAAAATGTCGCGACGGCGACGCGCGGCGGTGAAGTTCCTCATTCGTGACAGATCGGCATGGTGAGCAATCCGCACAACGTCCCCAGGAATAAGAGCACGGCCAGGATCGTGAGCACCGTGCGCACCGACCGCGCATCAAAAGCGCGAGCGATGCCGCCAAAGAACAGCACGGAAGCGAACAGCACGGTGAGCAAAACGTAATTATCAGAGGCTTGTCGGGCCTGTTGCGCCCTGCCCTGCGCTTCTCCGGCAATGGCCTCCAATCGGTTGATCTCCGTAATTTCCTTCTGAACATACTCAGCCAGGTGCAGGGGGGACGGCGGCGCCGAAAGATTAGTGGTCGCCCCCTGGTTGAGCCACGCCTCCACGGCCGTTTTCATTTCAGGGCGAAAACGTTGCCGGAGGAAGTTCTCCATCGCCTGGTTCTGTTCAAAACGAGCTTGCATGTAACTGATGAACATCGTGGCGTCAAAGGCGCGCGCTTGCATGGCTGCCAGCGAGGCTACGGCCTCCTCACGACTGGCGCGAACGGCCGCGTTGCCGCGTGCCATCTGGGCGCCGCCCCAGAGCTTCGACTGGTAGGCGCACCAGGCTGACGCCGTGGTGGCCAGCGCCAGGATAATGGCGCAGGCGATTTCAAACAGGCTCCTGGACTTTGCGGGCTCGACCGCTTTCAGAATTTGCCGCAAAAGCGCATCCGTCTCCGAAGCGGGCAGCTTTGGTTCAGAGTTCATACTTCAATGGCAACACAACCTTGACACGTCGTCGATCCGTCAGCATCGCTCGAAAGTTCCCAATTTTCAGCTCGGAGGTTCATTTACTCCGGCGCTCCTCGGTGTTGGCTTGCCCGACTCCCAGTCCCTGGCGATCCGCGACGGAAGCGTCCCGTTTCTCGTCGAGATCCTCAAATGTTCTGGCGATCGAGCCTTCCACACGCTTTTCCCAATGCCGGAGCGCCGCGCGGCGCGGTTCGGGCAGGACGGCAGCCAGGTTCTTGATGAGCGCCGTCATTCTCCGCATGACTTGCACGCTATCGGCGCCGTAAGCCCGAATTTCATCCAATGCCAGCCGCAAATAATCTTCCCAGGTCGGGGAAGGCACGATCAATCGAACCTTTCCAGTGGAGTCCGAATAGACCCCGGACTCCAAACGGCGCGAACCCAGGCGCAGCAGCAAGTCTTCAATTTGATCCAAGGCCTGCACGGCCGTGGTCGGATCATTGATGGCCGGAGAAAGCGCTTTGATCGCGATGTCCACCACCAACCGAATCGCGTATTTGGGATCCTGTTCGAAGGTGCGTTCCTCACCAATCTTGATGGCGAACCTCAGTGCCGCTTCGTCCAGCGGTTGGCTGGCACCGCAAACCCGCACCAACTGCGTCCGCTCCAGGACGGTGTCACCGACGGCCACGCCCATTTCCAGCACCGCCCCGGATTTTTCTGCAAGCTGCACCAATGCATTGAAGTTGATCGCCTGAATCGCCTGGGGCGCGCCACGGTGAACCAGGGTTTGCGTGCACGGCAATCCATGATCGACCGCCGGGGGCAGTTTGTCTGCCGCCAAACCCAGGTCGGGGTACAACTCTTCAATCGCGTCGCGGCCTCGATCTCCCGTAAAGCTCAACATGCGATTGACTTGCAGGCCGCCAATCCGCTCGATCAAAGCAATGAACAAACCCAGGCTGGCGAGGAGCAACCCAAACACCAGCCACCCGCTCAGCAGTGGCACCCGGCTTGCGCCTTCCCGATCCACCCAGGCCAGGAACAGGAGTGAATACAGAAAGGTCGCACTGAAAACCCCGAGCGCGTGCGACACCACAGGATCACGAGCCACCCACAACACCAACCGCGGCGAATAGGCCGTGGCGCTGAATTGCACCATGACAAACGCCAAAGAAAACACGATGCCAGTGAGCGCCAGCATCCCCGAGGCAATCGAAGCGCAGACCGACATCGCCGCCGCCGCACTCATCGTGGAAACCGAGCCGGGCAGAAAATGGTGCTCCAGCCTGGGCAGAACCATCCCCAGCAGTAGCGTCACCAAAACGTAGGCCAGCGGCAGGTACCAATTCGCCTGCTTGGATAGTCGGTAGCGATGTCGCTTCATGATATGAGCTCAAATGTTTTCACCTGGCAGTCATCCCGCCTCGGACGGCCGAGGACCACACTGGGAATTACTGTCATTAGCTAAAACTCGGCACCGGCGGCAAGCACGATGATTGGCCGGCTATCGTCTGGATTGAACACATACGTCGTGAAATTTACTTTGCGATAAGAAAAGCCCACCAGGAATCCCCGCTGAATCTCGCGGTCAGAGCTGTACGCGCGCGTACGCTGAGTCACCATCCCAACCCGGAACCAGTCCAGCGGCGAGATGGTCAGCTCGGACCAGTTGTAGAAAAAGTTTTTGGTCGAATCTCCGGCGTCCGCGACGTACTCCCCTTCGCTGTAGAGTTCGAGCTTCCACCAACTCAACGAGCCTTTGTAACCCGGAGCGACGCCGGTCATGTTGCCAATCACGCCCCCCAGCATGGGGGTGATTTCCCAAGCCAGCTTTTCGCCGCCACTCAAGTTGTAGCCGACCCAGATCGAGCCGGTATCCAGGTTCTCATAATTGTAACGCGCTTCGAGGTGCAACGCTCCGCGATCCGCTGTCACGGTGGGTTGGGCATAATCACGGCTGTCAGGCACGAGGTAGCCGTATATCGAAGTCGAAAAGGCCCAACTCTTTTCAGTCGGCGTTTCTGCCTTTTCGGTCGGCTGATTCGTGCTCACCGTCGAGACGCTGGCGGCAGGATCTTGCGCGAACGCCGATCCCCCACCCTGCCCCAGCAGGAGCAACATCATAACGGGAGCGATGAGGTCTAAAAGACGAAGGTCTGCGGGCCGGGTAATCATATCACGACTACGAAACAAAGAATGGCAGGATCGAAAACACTGCCCGAGCTAACCCCTCGCGCGTTCGCTAACGAGCCGTCAGTAACGGCTGGCGAGGATGGTCTGCTGTGCATGGGCAAACCTGACATCATGGTCGTGCCCAGGCGCTGCCCACCTGGATATAAACGGCGGTGTTATCAGGTGCGAACGCCAGGTCCACTCCCACGTGGATGCCGTAGGCCCGCGCTAACTCGTAGCGAACTCCCGTGCCGCCAGTCACAATGGTCTGCGTGCTATCAAAGCGCTCGAAATGATTCCAGGCCGCACCACCGCCGACAAATCCTACCAGGCTGAGTCGTTTCCAAAACTGCCACCGCAACTCAGCCTCCAACTGGGCGACCTCCTCGCCCTGGTAACGCATCACCGGGGCCCCACGGAGGCTGATATACGGACGAAGGTAAAACGGTTCGTTCCCAAAGCTAGCCGCCCCCTCCACCCGAACCCCGAGGTAAATCCGGGGGAATAGCGGGATATACTGCATCAAGATAACTCTTGCTCTTTGAAACTCATCATCCCCACCCAGGGCCTCGCTGAAGAGCCCAACCGTCGCCTCGACATAGGTGCCCGACAATGGTGTGAAGATGTTGTCCCGGGTGTCGTAAGTGAACGACGGAGTGACGCCCCCAACATTCGAGTGTCTCTGGAAGTCGGGTATCCCGGCAGTGCCCTCCGGCGCGCTGAACTCCACCTGCGTGGCGGCGAAGGCATAGCTCATCCCCGCCCAGACCCTGGAATTGCCAATTCGGTATTTTCCCTGAAGCATCCCTCCCGCCGGCCGAAGATTATAATGCAGTGGATGCGCCTCCAGCCCTAAATCCTTGCCGACACCATAAAAGTCCAGATTCGCCGAGGCATACACCAGACCAGCCACGGTTTGCACACGGTCGTCAAACCAGTGGCGCACGTCCCCCACCGCTGTCGCCCAGGTCCCATTCTCGGTGCCCAAACCACCGACCATTGTCATGTCGGGGCGGCCCAATCCGGCCTCGGCGCTGGACAGTGGTTTGCTTAGAAACAGGAGCCCGCCGGCGGCGCCATAACCGACCGCAGGTTCAGTAATTGGGATTATTATCGGAAGAAAGCCGTACTTCTTCTCCAGAAATGCGCTGGCGTCCGGCCAACCGTCGTCTGCCGAGGGCGTCCCAGAGGGGCCATTCGTCGCGCTCAACTCATTGGCGCTGACAGTCAGGCTGCCGCAAGCCGAAACAATTATACAAAGCGCAACGAGAACTCTTCGAACAAACCACTCCACATTAACCTCCTAAAAGAATGGTGATAGCCACCAGGATCGCCCCGAGCACGACCATAAAGATACCCATACCCCAGGAGCCGCGGCCGATACTCCGTCCATAAGCCATACCTGTCACAAAGAGCATGGCAATGGCGATGCCGTTGGAAATCCGAAGCGCCAGCCGGGCATTCTGCATGAAGACAAACGGCATCACGACCGGGAAGGTGCAAAGAAACACCAGGAGAAATACTGCCAGCGCTCCCATCCAATCCTGTCTCGTCAGCCGAAACTTCTCGGGCGGCTCTGGCAATTCCTTCAACCGCTGTCCAATCGAGGTTAGTTCCTCAGCACGGAGCACGTTGGCGACCGGTTCCGGCAGAAGCTGGGAAATCATGCGCTGCACTCGACTGGGGTCAGCGGTGTTTCTCACGCTACGGAGAGTGGCGGACAGTTTTCCCTTCTCCGCGAGGCAACCCATCAAATACAGCACGCCGTCAATAATGCCCCAGGCCAGGTTGCAGCCGAGTGCGCCCAGGAGCATAATCCGAATGTCCTCCCGGCCGGCCTCCGCCACACTCAAAGAACCGGTGAAGGTCAGGACCATGATCAAGGCGAACAGCACCTCCGAAATCCGCTCGTTAGGCTCGAGCACACGTTTGGATGATTTCATACTTTAACGGCCGGGCTTCTTGCCCGGCGGCCAGGCAGCCGCAACTGCCCAACGCTTGAGCGCTCTGGGGGTTTGGAATAACCGCAGGCTGCCATACCGCCAGCCAAGGCTCATGCCGGGGAAGGTTGCAGGCGGTTCTTCACCTCGGACGGCAAGCTGCGCACGATCAGGTCGACCGCCTCTTTGGGCGAGTCAGTGATGCGGCCGAAACCGATTTCTTCCTGCGCGAACACACCTTGCTTGATCATGAACTGGCCCCATTTCCTCATCCCATCCCAGAACTTCTCGCCCATCAGGACAATGGGAAAAGGCCCAATCTTCTGACACTGGATCAGCGTGGCCGCTTCGAACAGCTCGTCCAACGTGCCCAACCCGCCAGGCATTACGATGAAGGCACAGGAGTATTTTACCAGGCAGACCTTGCGCGTGAAGAAGTAACGAAACTCGATGCTCTTATCCACATACGGATTGGCCGACTGCTCATGCGGCAGGATGATATTTAGTCCATAGCTGGCGCCGCCGCCTTCGTGAGCGCCACGATTGGCGGCTTCCATGATCCCGGGACCTCCGCCGGTGAGCGTCGCAAAACCGGCTTTGGCCAACTCCACGCCAACCGCACGCGCCAGTTTGTAATAGGGATGGTTTTCCTTGAACCGGGCCGAACCGAACACCGTCACCGCAGGACCAACAGGATAAAGCGCCTTGAAGGCTTGGGAAAACTCGTCGCTGATGCGACGCAACCGTTTCTGTTCACCGGCAAATGTCCGGGCACTGCCCAGGAATTCCCGCTCCTCGCCGCCTGGTCCGCCGACCGGCAACTCGTAACCGGGCAGCCCGACTTTGCTCCAATGCTCCTGCCAACTGTGTTCCCAGTTGTCTAGCGGTTTTTGCTTAGCGGCAGTCCGGTCAGGTTTGGTTTTACGCTTCATGATTAGAATGTGTTCCCAGTGGATTAATTCGGTGACAAGTGCCAGGTGGGATCGGGATCATACGTCTTCATCCGTTCTGCCAGCCGCGAGGTTTGCGGACCCAAATCCTTTTGATAGACTCGTCCCTGCTGGTTCACAATAAACGTCATCACCCCGGACTGCCCCCACTCGGCCGGCCAGGCCACCAGGGCAAATCCGGCAATCATCCGACCATTGATCACGTAGTCGTACTTGCCGCCAGGCGCGTTGCGTCCCTGGCGTTTTAAGACCTTGAAGTAATACCCGTGGAACGGCGCCGGCGCCGATTTCCCGGCTTTCCGTCCCGGGCTGTAGCCCTGGTCCTGTGCATCGGCCACCAAAGGGCCGAACGGGCTAATCTCGCCATCGAGTTCCGGCGGCCAGTAAAGACCGTCCTTCAAACCTTCGGAGCTCAAGAGCTTCTGCGCGTATTCGAGGACCTGATCGCCATTCCGATCAACGCTCGCATATTCGCGCTGCGCCTCCACGTAGGTCCGCACCACCTCCAGCGTTCGCAACTCGTTTTTTCCGATCCGCCGGTTCAGAATCTCTTCTTTGCCCGCCTGGGTATCGAACAGCCACTGAGCCCCCTGTTTGACCATGGGGATCGGGAAGGGCCAGCCATCGTTTCCCACTTCGAGCACCACCTTGGTCGGAGATTCCCAAACCAGGTGGTTCGTCTCCGCCATGGCGGTGGCAAACGTATTGAACTCATTCGTGGCCTGGACACGATCAGGATTCTCAAAGTTCTTTGCCGCAGAACCGAAAATCGCCCGCAGCGCCTCGCTGTCCTTGGCCTTCACCGCGGCATCCAGAGCAGTAACCGCCTCTTCCGGGGAGGCAAAGGTCCTTGGAGCATCAGCAGCGGCAGCAGCCCAAGGCATAGCGACTGCCGCCAGCAGGATGAAGTGCTTCCGGAGATTTTGCGGCACGGAACCGGCCGTCATTCGGTAAAAAGTGTGGAGCAGAGTTTTCATGGCAGAATCTGTTTCAAATGGTTTCATGTGAATTTCTGAACCGCGTTAAGGATCAGCTTAACGGCCCCGCCCTCCGCGTCCGCCACCACCACCGCGGAATCCTCCTCCGCTGCTCCGGCTGGAAGCGCCTCGATTGCTGTAACTGCGGGTGTTTGAACCACTGCTTACTCCGCTAAACGCGCTGTTACCCGAACCGCTCGATGAGCGATAGTTGGAAGACGCGGGGGTGGACCGCGCGGCGCTTTGTGATGGACTTGGCCGGTTGACGCTCGGCGACGTTGTCGGCCGAGAGCCCAAATTACCGGCGCCGGGTTGCCCCGACCCCAAGTTACCGGTGGAGGGTCGTCCTGCACCTACCGCTCCAGTGGACGGACGTGCTCCCGTGGCCGGCTGGGTGGAGGGCCGCGTCGCACCTGAACTCCATCCACGCGACTCCATCGAGCTTATCGAGGCGTTCGCTGCACCACTGGACCGCATCCGGCTTTGGTCCGGTTGCCACTTCTGCTGGGTGGCCTGAGCCCCGGTGGTACCGGCCCGGTTTCCGGATTGCGGCGTCGGACGCTCGCCCCGGTTAACGTTCCGTTCGCGATTCACATCCCGATCGATGTCGATATCCACGTCGCTGTGATAGCCTCCGCCACCCCAGACCGCCACGCCGTGGTGTCCGACATAAATGCCACCGCCATGCCAGTCGCAGTTATTGGCAATAATCGCCCCCACCGCGATGCCCACGCCAAAGGTTACCAGCGGCGCATAAGGGTTATAGACATACCCCGGCGGCGGATAATAGACCGTCGTCGGATAGCTGGGGACATACACGACTTGTGGATTGGACGACTGGATTTCAATCACGGTGTTGGTCACCACCACCACCTGCTTTTCGACCACCTTTTCCACCACCACGTTGGTGACGACCACCACTTGCTGCGAGGAATTTTGCAGCGTGCCGGCCTTTTGCGCTTTCGCGCGCAACGCTTGGATCGCGTCCATCAGTTCTTTGGGTTGATCCAAAAACGCCTTGCCCAACCGGATGGTCCAATCGAGATCAGCATCCATTTGCGCGATCAACGCCGGGATTTTCGCCGCCGCCTTCACATTGTCATCCCAGGGCTGGCTATCCACTCTGGGAATGTTGTTGGTGTCCTTCACGAACCGCGCCGCCTGCACCACCTCAACCGGATACACAGCCGCCGGCAACAAAATGGCGAGCAGCGAGTCCGGGTGGAGGGCAATGGGCATCGCGAGCTTTTCAAGCTCGGCGGCACCGAGCTTCGCCGCCGTGGATGGCGGCGGGGCCGGGGTTGGAGCTGGAGCCGTGGCTGTAGTCGTCGCGGGCGCCGGTGCCGAGGCCTTGTAAGCCGGCGCTGCCTGGGCGACCATGGCCGGCGCCGCGGGTGGCGCCACGTAATTCGGTGCCTGCTGGGCCAGCAAGCTGCTTAGGCCGCAAACCGTCAACCCCGTCACTATCGCAGAGAGCTTCATAGTATCGAATGGTTTTGAGTTGAAATACCGAGCTGGAGGAAATCCGTGGTCATAATCAATGTTGCACCCCTCCCAGGGCGTCGGCAACTGAAGTAAACCGATCAATGCCGCCCAACCGCTTGTCCAAACCCTCGCGGCGCAGGCGTTCCCGAACCCCGGACCGGGCTTCCACCACCTGCACCCGCAGACCGGACGCCGTTAACTCGTCCGCGAGTTCCGCCAGCGCGTGAGCGCCTTGCAGGTCCACGAAGGGGGCTGCAGACAGGTCGAAGATCACTAACTTCGGCGGCTTGGCCTCGGCGCGGACCCGCGCGGCGATCGTATCACGCACGTGATCGATGTTGAAATAAACCAGCCCGGACTCGGGGCGGAAAATCAGGACCCCGGCAAACTGCTCGTTGTCAGGGTGCCGCTCGAAATCGGAAAACCGCTGCGTCCCGGGGATTCGTCCCAGAATCGCGACATGCGGACGTGAAGCCCTGCGGATTAACTGCACGATGGAAATAATTGCCCCAATCATGACCCCGCGCAGCAACCCAGAGCCGAGCACCCCGATAATCGCGGCCATCGCCACGACGAATTCCGGACGATCACCGCGCCAAAGCTGCCTGAGGGTGGAGAGTTTGAAAAGGCCGGCCACTGCCACCAGCACCACCGCCGCCAGCACCGGTTGGGGCAACGCCCGCAAAAGGTCCGTGAAGAATAGGACGACCATTAGAACCAGGCCGGTGGCAACGGCTCCCGAGACCGGCGTGCGCGCCCCGCCACCTTCATTTACCAGCGATTGCGAGAGTCCGCCGCTGACGGGAAAACCGCGGCCCAAACCCGCAGCCAGGTTTCCCGCGGCCAGGGAAAGAAACTCCTGATTCGCGTCGAATCGACCACCGTGTTTGGCAGCAAACATGCGACCAATAGCCGCGGTCTCCACCGCCCCCAGGAGGAAGCACGCAAAAGCCAGCGGGAGCAGTTCGTTAAGATCGGCCCATTGTATCGCGGGCAAGCCCAGCGCCGGGAGGCCTTTCGGCACCTCTCCCAATAACGCCACCCCGCGCGCGCCCAGATCCAGCCATGAGGAGGCCAGAATGCCACCCACCACCACAAACAAAGCCACCGGCTTGTTCTTCAGGAATACCTTGCCCAACACCAGGATTATCAGCGCGGTCAACCCGATGCTGAGTGACGTCGTGTTGGTTTCGTTGAGATGCTTCAGGAAGTAGGCGCTGTTTTCCCAAAAATCCCCATGCTTGCCGTGGATTCCGAACAATTTTGGCAACTGGGTGCTGGCCAGGCAAAGCGCCACACCGCATTTGAACCCGACCATCACGCTTTCCGAGATGAAATTCACGATCGCGCCCGCCTTGACGAGCCAGGCGACAAAAGCGATGAAGGCCACCAGGAGTGCCGTGCCAGCGGCCAACGCACCGAACTTCGTGATGTCTCCACCGGCAATCTGACCGAGGGACGCGCCGATGAGCAACGAGATGGCCGAGGTGATCGTCATCACCGTGTGGCGGGAGCTGCAAAAAAGCCAGAACACCAATCCCGAAAACAGGCAGGCATAGAGGCCCGCCTGCGGAGGCAGGTTGGCCAGCGACGCATCACCCAGGGCGGCAGGCACCAGATAGGCTGCCAGCGTAATCCCGGCCACGATGTCGCCGCGCATCCAATCCGCCGAGTAGCCGCGCAACCAAACCAGGGCTGGCACTGCCGAGCGCAAGCGCTGGCGAAGGCCGACATCATCCGTCTCCATAACGGAGGTCTGATTCATACGATCTAATTGGTTTCGCCTGCCGGGGCGTCAACAGGTTTGCCGCTTTCGCCGGGCGAACCCTCACCCGCGCTTTTGGAGGCACCGGCCGACATCCACTCCTCCGCCATCCGGTAGCCCACTGCCAACAACGTGGGGCCAATGAACACTCCAATGAAGCCGAACGCGATGGCCCCGCCCAAAACTCCGAAAAAAATCAGGAGAAACGGCATGTCGCTGCCCTGGCTGATCAACCACGGTTTGACAAAATTATCCACGGTGCTAACGCCCGTGCCCCAGATCAGCATAAAAATGCCCCACCCGTTTGAGCCTTGATGGAAAAGCCAAATCGCGGCGGGCAGCCAGACCAGGGGTGGTCCCATGGGCACCACCGAGAGGAAGAAGGTCAGCAGCGTCAGCACGCCGGCCCCGGGCACTCCCGCAATGACAAAGCCGATCCCCGCGATAACCGCCTGCACCAAGGCGGTGCCCAGAATCCCGTAAACCACCCCCCGTACCGTGTTGCCGGCGAGTTCGAGCAACCGCTGACCCTTTTCGCCGGTAATTCGACCCACCCCCGTTTTCAGTCGCTCCGCGGCCGCCATTCCATGCCGCAGCATGAAGAAGGTGATGAGGATACTCAGGGTCAATTCCAGCAGTCCGCTGCCGAGCTTGATGCCCGCCTTGACCAGCAAACCACCCGCCGGTTCAATCAACTTTTTTGCGGCTTGCAGCAACTCCGCGCTGTCCCCGGCAAGCGTCTCCCACTTTTCCACAGCGGTCCGTCCCACGACGGGGATCTTGGCCAGCCAGGCGGGTGCGGACGGCAGGCCCTCGTCCAGCCAGCGCCGCGTGGCGTTTGTTAGTTCCTTAGCGCTGTCGCCCAGGTTCAACCCCACCACCACGAACGGGAGCAGGATCACACAAATCATGCCGAGCGCCATGATGAGCGCCGCGACCGTGTCGCGTCCGCGCAGGAGCTTGAGCAACCGGGAGTGCAGCGGCCAGACGGAGAAGCTCAGCACCGCCGCCCACAGCACCGCCGAGAAAAAAGGCAGCATCACCAGCAGGCAACCGGCCAGCAACAAGCCCAACGCGATCCATCCGAGGTTTTGCTCGAATTTGGATCGGAACGGGTTCATAGGCCAAAACGGGTCGCCACGACTCAGCGACGCATCGCCGGCCTTGGCGCGGCCGGAATGGAGGGCATCGGACGCGCCACCGGCGGTCGAGCGATTGGCTGCTCCACGTGCGGCGGTGCGGCCGGAGGGGTGACAATCACCGAGGGAGGATAATAATAAGCACCGTGATACCAAGGGTCATAAAGACCTGTGCCATAGTAAACGCTCCCGCCGACGTCCGAACTGCCGCTATCGGTGCTCGAACATCCTACAAGGCACAGGCAGGTCAACGCCAGGGTCATCGAGAGCCGCGATGAAAAATGGTTCGCGATCATGATTATTGCCCTCCTTTCAGCAAGGCCTCGCTCCATTCCAGCAGACCGATGGCTGCCCCCGTGGGATCGGCCACGACCGCCACCGTCCCCTGCAGGAGATCGGGTTTCGGCGCCAGCAACACCTTGCCCCCCAAATCGACCGCTTTCGCCACCGAGTCGCTCACACTCTTCACCCGCACGAACAACAGCCAGTTGGGGGTCACCTGGTCTTGAGCTTTAGGAATGGTTCGAATCGTGGCGCGCGCATAACCGCCACTGGTCAAAACGTAATCGCTCAACCGATTGCCGGCCGTGTTCTCCACAATCTCATAACCGCCGGCTTTGCGATAAAAATCTGCCGCACGGGCACCATCGCGGCTTAACATTTGAATCCAAATCCAATCACCCGGATCGGGCTTGAAATCCTGCGGATCGCCGGAGCTGGATTTGACGACGCCGAAGAGCGCTCCTTCCGGGTCAGCAAAAATCGCCTGCTCGCCCCGTTTCGGGAACTTCTTTGGCGCTGCCAGCACTTTCCCTCCGGCTTTGGTGATAGCACGCTCGGCCGCGCCGACATTTGCGACTGAGAAGTACCCAAACCACCGCGGCTGGACCGCCTGGTCTTTGGGCCGGGGCCGCTGGAACATGCCGCACAAAGGCCGGTCTTCATTGGCACCGATGAGGTAACCTCCCATGTCCTGAAAGGTCCAGCCAAACATCCGCCGGTAGAAGTTCAGAGCCGCCGGCACATCGTCGGTCACCAGGTCGGCCCAGACAAATTTGCCGGGCAGCCGCGGGTCGCCCGAGATGGTGGTCAATGGTGGCAGCTTCGGCCCGTCGGCCGCGAGCACCTGACCGGTGCACAGCACAATTGCAGCCGTGGCTCGCCACCAGGCGCAGCCATTCCGGAACATCCTCAAAACACTCTCAGGTTGCATATTCATAACGTCTCTGCGACGCGCAGGGCAAAAGCATCCTCGAACCACTCCTGGTTTACTCCACTGCGAAAGCGTCGCGGCCTCCACAAAAACCGCGACGCTTTACTCGCCAATCTTATTGCGCATCCGAAGACAGCGCTTTCTGCAGCTTGCCCATTTCATTGAGTGCCGAGTTAATCGCCCGGGTGACAAACTGGTGATCCCAATTGGCACTGCTCACCGTGCCCTTGATGGCTTTCACGCCACCGGCGGTGACGTCCGCAGCCAGGCTCTTTTGGATGTCGGTCAAATCCGAGAGGAAGGGCGCGAACTTGCTATTTGCTTGAACGAGCTGCGCTTCCACCTTGTCGAAGCCGGCCTGCACCTTGTTCAGCCGTTTGAGGGATTGCTTCTTCAAGGACTCATTGGAGATGCCGTTCACCGTGTCCTGCCAGTCCTTGAAATACTTCCGACCGTCGCTGGCCATCCATTGCACGCGAGTGCGAGTCGTGGCGGCGGCGGCTTCGGTCCGGCTGATTTCAGCACAGAAGTTGGTATAAGCCGGACGCAGATCGCCCTTGGTCTGCTTGGTTAGGGCATTGAGCGCGATGAGCGTCGACTTGAGCTGCTCGGCCGTGCGCGTCGTTTCGATGTGCGCGTCGCGAATGCTCTGGGCAAGTTGCTCCTGGCTCGCCTGAGCACCCGTGATGAGCAAGGCTGCCATTCCAATCACTAACAGTATCTTCTTTTTCATATTAATTTAGGTTTTCTTAATTTTGTGGTTTACTGACGAATAGGTTGAAAATCATTTCGCCAACATTCAGTACTTTTCGGGAACGAAGTTCCTGCCCTTGAGCGAAGCCTGGTCGTCATACTCCCCTTTGTTGGAGCGTTTCGGCAATGCAATGTCCGGCCGCGGCACTTTCTTGTAAGGAATCAACTTCAACAAATGATGAATGCAGTTAAGCCGGGCGCGCTTTTTGTCGTCGGACCGCAGGATGTGCCAGGGCGCCCATTTGGTATCCGTTGCCTTGAGCATGATGTCGCGCGCCCGCGAATACTCGAACCATTTGGTGCGGGAAGGCAGGTCCATCGGGCTGAGTTTCCATTGACGCACCGGATCGGTAATCCGCGCCTCAAACCGGCGCTTCTGCTCTTTATCGCTCACCTCGAGCCAGAACTTCACCAGGATGATCCCACCGTCGACGATGTACTTCTCCACCACCGGGCACAGTTCGAGGAAAGCGCGGTGCTGTTCTTTAGAGCAAAAGCCCATCACATACTCCACACCGGCGCGGTTGTACCAACTCCGGTCAAAGATTACCACCTCGCCCGCCGCCGGAAAATGTGCCATGTAACGTTGAATATACATTTGGCTCTTTTCCCGGTCAGACGGCGCCGGCAGCGCCACGACGCGGAAGACCCGTGGGCTTAATCGCTCGGTGATCGCCCGGATGGTGCCTCCCTTGCCCGCGCCATCGCGCCCTTCGAAGACCACGATCACCCGCAGCCCTTTGTGTTTCACCCAATCCTGGAGCTTGCACAATTCGGCCTGAAGTTTGCGCAACTCCTTCTCATACTTCTTGGTCTTCAACTTTTTTGTTTCGTCAGCCTCTTGGTGCTTTTTCATGCTTAATCTCTCCTGTTACGATCTGCCCCCACAAGTTTACTCCACTATGTGCCGGGTAGCTAATCGTCTTACCTCGCCTGAGTATCGGCTTTAGTCTGGAGTTCCGGATTTTCCTGTTCCCAACCACCGCCCAGCGAGCGGTAAAGCTGGACCACGCTAAGCAGCTCATTACGTCGAGCCTGCGCGAGCGCCAGTTCCGAACTGAACAATTCCTGCTCGTTATAAAGGACTTCCAGGTAGCTAGTTACGCCGCCTTCGTAGCGAATGTTGGCGGTTTCCGTCGCGTCGCGGTGCGCTTGCGTGTTTTCCTCCTGCCGAGCGCGATACTCACGGGTCCGCTGGTAAGCGATCAGGGAATCGGATACGTCCTTGAAAGCGGCTTGCACAGTCTTCTGGTAAGTCGCCACCGACTCCTGGAAAACGGCTTGAGCCAATTTGAGGTTGCCCCGCAACTGTCCGCCGGTGAATAAGGGCACGGTTAACGAGGGCCCAAATTGCCAGGTACGCGAGGGCGAAGTGAACAGATCGGAAAGGGATACGGACTGATAACCATAAAAGCCCGTGAGCTTGAGCTGAGGATAAAAAGCGGCCTTGGCCTGGCCAATGTCCGCGTTGGCGGCGATCAATTGTTGTTCCGCCACACGAATGTCCGGCCGACGTTCCAGCAACGAAGAGGGCAGCCCCGCCGGAATGTTTGCCTGCGGAGTCTTCGAAACGAGTGGGATGCCACGTTCGACAGGACCAGGATTACGACCCAGCAATAGGTTCAGAAGATTCTCCTGCTGCTCCACGCGTCGATGGGTGTCGGCGATCGCCGCTTCCGCGGTGGCGACCAAAATGCGGGCCTGGTAGACGTCCTGCATCGAAGCGACGCCTCCCTCCTGGCGCGAGCGGGTTAACTCGTAAGAATTGGTGCGCGCGCCATAGGTGTTTTGGGCGATCTGGAGTTCCAGGTCGAATTCCAGCAACTCCAGGTAGGCCGTGGCCACGCTGGCAACCAGCGTCTGGCGCACGGCCTTTTCCGCCTCAATCGTGCCCAGCAACTTGGCGCGGGCAGCCTCGTTCGCCCGGCGGATACGCCCCCAGAGATCCACCTCGTAACCGTTCATCGAGACATACGCATCGCCATACCCCTTTTGAGGATCAACTCCCGGGGGAATCGTGGCCGGGCCCTTCTCGGACGACCGAGTGGTCATAACATCTCCCCCGGCACTGATCGTCGGGAAGAACTGGGAACGCGTGATGCGCGCTACCGCTTCAGCCTGTAGCACCCGCGCGGCGGCAATCTTGATGTCCCAACTATTGGTCAGGGCTTCGCTGATATAGGCGCTGAGTTGCGGGTCACGGAACACGTCCCGCCAGCCCAGGTCGGCCAGCGAGTTGGTGCCGGATATAGCGTTGGTATCGGTGGCGGCACGGCGAAAGCCCGTGGGGGTATCCACGTAAGGACGGTAGTAGTCCGGACCCACCGCACAACCGGCCAATCCCAGCACCACAGCGCACGCGAGATACCCAGCGGTCGTCAGACTTTTGAACATCGTTTTCATCAGTGCGCTCCTCCTTTCTCCGCGGTAGGGGCGGTGACCGAGGGAGCTGCAGGTTTGGGTTTTCCGCCACGCTCCACGATCCGCTGCACAAATACGTAGCAAACCGGGATGATAAACAATCCGACCGCGGTCGCAACGGTCATGCCGAAGACGACGCCGGTACCCATCGTGCTCCGGGCGGCGGCGCCGGAACCGGTCGCCAACAGCAGTGGGATGCTGCCAAGAATGAATGCAAAAGACGTCATTAGAATCGGTCTCAAACGGAGTTTCGAACCCTGAACCGCAGCGTCGAGGATTTCGACGCCCTCTTCGCGCTTCATTTTCGCGAACTCGACAATCAAGATGGCGTTCTTGGCCGCCAGACCAATGAGCATGACCAACCCAATCTGTGCGTAAACGTTGAGATCGAATTGCCGCGCCCACATGCCAATCATCGTGCCCAGGATGACCGTCGGTGTGGCCAACAGCACTGCAAACGGCAATCCCCAGCTTTCATACTGGGCGGCCAGCAACAGGAAGACAAACAGCACCGCCATGCCAAAGATGATCGGCGCCTGGCCTTCGGACTTTTTCTCTTGCAGCGTTAAGCCAGACCATTGATAACCGGTCTCGCTCGGCATGGTTGCCATGACCTCCTCGATGGCCTTCATCGCCTGGCCGGAACTGTAGCCGGGCGCCGCGGCCCCGATGATTTCTGCCGCATTATAGAGGTTAAACCGGGTGACGACGTTTGGCCCCGACATCTTACTGACCTTCACCAACGTGCTTAACGGCACCATCTCGCCGCCGTTATTGCGCACGTAGAATTGTCCTATGTCTTCCGGCTTGCTGGTGAATTTTGATTCCGCCTGCAGGAACACCTTGTAGACGCGGCCAAAGCGGACAAAATCGTTGACATAAAGCCCGCTGAGATAAGATTGCAGCGTGGCAAAGATACTGTCCACCGGCACGCCGAGGGTGCGGGCCTTCTCACGATCGAGTTCGACTTTTACCTGGGGTGTAGCCGGATTGAAGGTGGTGCTGATGCGGCCGATTTCCGGGCGTTTGGACGCCGCCCCGGTCAGCTGTTTTACGTATTCTGCCAGTTGAGCGACACTCCCGCCCGAGCGGTCCTGCAATTGCATCGTGAAGCCCGAGACATTGCCGTAGCCCGGCAAGGGCGGCGGGCCGAAGGCAAAGGCGCGCGCGCCGGGGATCGCCGCAAACTTACGGGTCCACTCTCGCGCCAAAGCGCTCGCATGCAGTTCGGGCGCTTTGCGTTCTTCCCACGGCTCAAGCCCGACAAACATGAGCGCAGCATTGGGAAAGTTCAGCGAGTTGAGGATGTTCATCCCGGCGAGCGCAACCGCTGATTTCACTCCTGGCGTGGTGCAAACAATCTTTTCCACCTCCTTGAGAATTACATCCGTGCGCTGCAACGAAGCGCCTTCGGGTAATTCAACCGCCACGAACAAATACCCTTTATCCTCGTCGGGAATGAAACCGCCGGGCACAATCTTTCCGAGCACCAGTACGCCGCCGACCACGATCACGAGGAGCAGCATCGAACGGGTGGCTTTGCGGGCCAGGCCGCCCACGATATTTCCGTAGCGATGGCTCAACCAATCGAAGCCGTTGTTGAACATCTTGAAAAACTGTGCGATCGGACCCCGACCAGGTGTCGGCTTCTTGAGCAGCAGTGCCGACAGAGCGGGACTGAGCGTTAAGGCATTGATCACCGAAAAAACCACCGCCACCGCGATGGTGAGCGCGAATTGACTGTAAAGCTGACCGGTCACACCGCCCATGAACGCCACGGGCACGAACACGGCGCACAGCACCAATCCGATGGCCACGACCGGCCCCGATACTTCCTTCATCGCCAGTTTCGTAGCCTCGACTGGCTCCTTGCCATGCTCCAAGTGGTGTTGCACCGCCTCCACGACGACAATGGCGTCATCCACCACGATACCAATGGCCAACACCAACCCCAGCATCGTCAGCACGTTGACCCCGAAACCCAGCACCGGGAACATGATGAAAGCGCCCAGGAGCGATACCGGCACAGTACACATCGGAATAATCGTGGCGCGAAAGCTTTGCAGGAAGATATAAACCACCAACAAGACCAGCACAACCGCCTCCTCCAGAGTGCTCACGATTTCCTCCAGTGAGGCCTTAATTGGCAAAGTAGTATCGAGCGCTATGTCATAGGCCATGTCAGGCGGGAATTTCGCTTTGGCCTCCTCCAGGATTTTCTTCACGTTGTCGGCAGTATCGAGCGCATTGGCCCCGGGCGCCAGGTAGATGCCGATGGCTCCCGATGGGGAACGGTTCAACCGTGCCCGCAAGTCATAGGTCTGGGCACCTAACTCCACCCGGGCTACGTCCTTGATCTTAACCTGGGAACCGTTGGTCATTGACCGGATGATCACCTCTTCGAACTCTTTTGGTTCTTTCAGCAACCCGAGGGCCCGGACATTGAACTGGCTTTCCTGCCCCGGCGGCGCCGGTTCAGCACCAATGCGGCCGGCTGGAGACTGGGCGTTTTGTTCCTTAAGCGCATTCTGGATATCGCTGGGGGTAATCCCCAGGGACGCGAGCTTGTCCGGCTGCAGCCAGATGCGCATCGTGTAATCCTGGGAAGTGAAGTTTTTCACGTCGCCGACGCCTTTCACGCGCTTAATCGCATCGACGAGGTTGATGTCCAGGTAATTCCCCAGGAACACCGCGTCATACGTGTTGCTCGGTGAATTAAGGGCGACCACCATCAGGATGTCGGGGCTCGAGCGGTTGACCACCACGCCTTCCTTCTTGACCGCGTCCGGCAATTGGGCCTCGGCCTGGCCAACACGGTTTTGCGTATTGACCTGCATGATGTCCACATCCGTGCCGACATCGAAGTAAACGTTGAGTGTCAGTTTGCCGTCGTTGGCATTGTAAGACTGCATGTAGAGCAGCTTGTCGACGCCGTTAACCTTGGATTCAATCGGCGTGGCCACGGATTCCATGACCGCCTCAGCCGCGGCACCACGATAGGTCGTGGTGACCTGAATCATCGTGGGGCTGACCGGCGGGTATTCGGAGATGGGCAACCGCTTGAGGGTGATCGCCCCTACGATCACCGTCAGGATGGCAATCACCATCGCCACGATGGGACGGCGTATGAAAAAGTCAGCCATAACGGTTACTCCTTGCCGTGCTTGGCTTCGCCTGCTTTTGCCGGATTGGCTTCAGCTTGTTTGGCGGCCTGCGCGGCAGCTTCCGCCAATTGCGCAGCGGTCATTGGCTTCACCACCGAGTCCTGCCGGACCTTCTGCACGCCTTCCACGATGATCGTATCGCCAGTCTTAAGACCTTCCAGCACCTGGACCCCCTCGCCGACCTGCGCCCCGACCTGGACAGGCCGCTGGCTGGCTTTATTGTCTGCAACCACCCACACGAAACTTTTGCCCTGCAACTCCTGCACCGCCCGCTGCGGCACCAGGATGCCGTCCTTTTCGTTCTTCAGGGGGATACGCACCCGGGCAAACATGCCCGGACGCAGCACTTTTCTAACATTGGGAAATTCGGCCCGGGCCCGCAGGGTGCCGGTCGTCACGTCCACCGCGCGATCCAGAAACACCCATTTGCCCTTATCGGTCAATTCGGATCCGTCCGCCAAAATCAGACTCACCGGCACATCACCCAACCGACGCCCGGTTTCCTGGAGCTTCCGCTCGGCGCGCAGGTAATCGACTTCACTGATCGAGCAGTAAAACCAGATCGGGTCGAGAGTCGAGATGGTTGCCAGCAAAGTAGGTTGCCCCTTGCCGACCAGGCTGCCCACAGATACCTGCTTGGCCCCAATGAGCCCCGTCACTGGCGCCCGCACGTCGCAATAGCCCAGATCGATCCGGGCGGATTCGACTTGCGCCTCCGCGGATACCACCGCAGCCTCACCGACCTGGACTGCGGCCACGGCATTGTCCAGATCCTGCAGCGGAATCGCCTTTTTCTGCGCCAACGGCTCGAGGCGGGCCACGTCCTTCTTGGATTTATTCAAAGAGGCTTTGGCTTCGCCCAGCACCCCGTTCGCCGCCGCCAGGCGTTCCTGAAACGGCTTCGGATCGAGGGCAAAGAGCGGGTCCCCCTCTTTCACTTCACGGCCTTCAATGAACAGAACCTTGTCGACAAACGCTTCGATGCGCGCACGCACTTCGACGTTCTGCGGCGAATCGAGCTGGCCAATAAACTCGGCGGAGAGCGGCACGTTGGTCGCCGCGACCGTCAGTACTTCGACCGTTGGCGGCGGCATCTGCGGCGCCGCCGCCTTCTTGCAGCCGCACAGGCCCACGACCATCGCCAACAATGAAAGCAGCGACAAAAATCTCACCACCGGGAAACCTATCGGCATTCGGCGGGCTGGCCCGCCCGCCATCGTGATCTGTTTTTCCTTCATAATTGTAGGGTCGAAATGCAATGGTTATATCGGTCTCTTCACCCCGACGGCGATAGTGCCTTTACCGCCGCCGGGGCGCCGCTCGTGAAACGGCAAATTACTTCTTTTCCACTTTGGCGGGCGTGAGTGTCGCGGCAATCGTGTTCAACTCCGCCACCAGCGCGTCCATGGATTTCTGAACTTCCTGACCTTCGCCCAAAGTCTTGCTGAACAATCCTTTGGCGGCGTCCACCCCGGCAATGGTCAAATCCTGGCTGAGATACTTTTGCAGATCCTTCAGATCTGACATCCACGGATCGAACTGCAGTTTGAGCGGTTCGGTGTATTTCCGGATGCTATCGAAAGCCTCTTGCAGCTTCAGCTTGCGCTGCTCCGCCAGGGCCCGGATTTCGGGATTGTTGACCTGCGCTAGCTGTTGTTCCCACTGTTTAAAGTAAGCCTGGCCTTGCTCCTTCATGCTCTGGGCGCGCTTCCGAATCTTCTGGGCGGTCGAGTCCAGGTTCGCCACGTCTTTGGTGAACTGTTCAAAAGGTTTTCGCGGATTAGTGGTGGCCGCCGCGGCCACATCTCCGAGCGATTTCATGGTGGCGTCAATCGCCTTCTTGCCAGAGACGACCTCGTCGCGGCACTCGGCGATACCGGCCCCCGTCTTGTCGGCTTGTTTATAGCCGGAGGTCGTACCGCAGGCGGTGAGAAACATCACCGACAACGCCACCACGGCCGAGGGCAAGATTAACTGTGTGAGTTTGATTTTCATTTTGTTATCGTTTTTTTGAATTAATATTTGGTTGGAAAATGTTGCACTATCCTACTTGGGAGGCTGCGGATTGACAACCCTAAGATCGCTGAGAGCCTGATCGACAATGGACTGCAACCGGGAACGCCGGGAATCCAGCGGCAAATCCCTCAGGATCGGGGCGCTAATGCTCGACCGCTTCAGCAGTTTCGAGGTTTTCGGGTCGAGGAGGTCAATCACCAGCGTGCCAGCTTCAATATACTCGCGATTCGCGCCCTTTACCGCCTGCTCGGTATGCACTTTGTCTACCAACTCACTCGAATCCGAGGCGTAACCGAAGTACTCGTTCAACGAGGTGGTTGTCACATTATTGCCGGCAATAACCAGGTAAGCCACAGTCACCTCTCCGCCAGCCGCGCTTAAACTCAACCCTTTGCCCGCGAGGTTTCGCGTGATCGCTTCCTGGATCGCCGCATGCACCTGCGACCGCTTATCGGCCGCCGCCGGGGCCGCCTTGGCGCCCGGATTCAGGAAGGAAAAGGTCCGGGCGGCGATCGGCCCGGTGGACACTTTGGTCTTCACCGTGGAACAACCCACAAAGACCAGGACTGACATCGAAACCAACAAATACGTCAATTTTTTCATGCTATCGCTTTGACTCTTCCGACCAACCGCATTCCCACCACCACGTCGAGTTCGATTCTAACTGTTAACGCTATTTTCATCATGCACCCGCAGGATTGGCGAAACATACCTTTGCCCGGCCAACACTGCGTTGATCGCGGCTGGGAGGTCCGACACCAACCGCGACTTGACCACGTAACCCTGTGCTCCCAATCGCAGCGCTTCCCGCGCGAAATCGTCGTCTTCCCACATCGTTAGAAACACCAGCTTCGTCAGGCAACCCGCCCGCCGGAGTTGCCGCGCCGCCTCGAATCCGTGCATCTCGGGCATCGAGATATCCAGGACGACGACGTCCGGATTGAGCCGGGGCACCGCTTCCAACAACTCCACCCCGTTGGATACGGTGCCGACGATGCGGTAGTCCTGCGCCAGTAACCGCTCCGTCTGAGCCAACGCCCCCGGATGATCATCCGCCAGCAAAATTGCCGCTCGATTTACCGTCGTATTACCCACGAGCTATCTTTCGTCACCATTATTAAACTAAAGCCGGTTGCGACTCCTACTGGCAAAACTGACAGTTGAGGGAGAGTGGAGCACTTCAACGCTCCCTCAACATGTCGTTTTCGTTACGTCCGCCGAGAACCGACCGAACCACTCCCATTACCTGAGAGTTCAGTCAAAGAGCGAGTAAACCATTCCGATCTGGATGCGCCAATGGTCGCCGCTGTCAACTCCGTTGGCGGCTTCCTTGATGCCGTATAACCCCTCCAGGCCGACACTCAGCCGCTTGCGCAATTGCCAAACCAAGTTGGCGCTTGCGTACTGGCTGGTGTGATAAAAACTGCCGTCCTGTCCCGAGGAGTTATCGAGGTTCACGTAACCGTAAGTGATCGTGGAACGGAATTTGTCATTCCAACGATGCGTATATCCCCCAGCCACGCTCCAGTACGGCAGCGCCTTTAGGGCGCCGTCGCTGTTAAAGGCGGCATCACTGTTCAGGAAGCTGGTGTCATTGCCCATGCCACCAACACCTTCGCCGTAAACGCCCAGCAGTTGCACCGAGTCCTTTTTCGTCACGTCCAGGCCGGCGCTTAAGTTGACCCCCCAGCCGAACACATGGTGATCATTCCCCAGTGCATCTTTAGCCCCCAAGTCGCGGAACATCGTGCTGAATTGCAGATGACCAAACCCGGCTTTCTCATACCGCGTATTGAAACCCAGGTCCGGCATTTGGGTCAGCATCGAGCCCCCGGCATTCGGACCGGAGTTCACGTCCACATATATGTCCGGCTTTTCCACCCCGAACGTGGTGTTCCAGTTCTCGTTCCAGGAGTGGGTATATTGCGCCACCGGCCGACGCGAGAAGATGACGGCGTTCGGACCTTCATAATCCACCGTATCCGGCCAGCTATCCGGATCTTCCCAAACGCCGTAAGTGAACCCGGCCTTGAAGCCGTAGAATTGACCGTATAGATGCTGGACCCGATATTTCATATCACCGGTGTCCGAACCCGAGCCGAAGAAGTCGTTTTGGTAATAGAAGCGGAAGTTGCCCCCCATCTCCGGCGCGCGAACATCCAACCGCAGTTGCGTCGCATTGGCGTTGGCATGGAACTGCTGACCGCCGCCGTAGTTGGCGTCTCCCTGCAGCGGAAACATCGCCGGCACAAACCGATTCTGGTTACCCGCGTTCTTATTGTCCGACGTCATGTCCAAGTGCGGTTTGGCATTGAATTTAATCAAGGCCGGCGTATTCGGGATCGGGATGAAGCCCTGATATTTCGGGTCCAACGTATAATCCTGGGGACGTGACGCTGCTTCCTGCTGGTCGTTCAACGCTCCGCGGTAGGTGATCGGACTTTGTTGTCCCACCGGCTCACCGGCAGCCACCTTCTCCATCGTGCGCAATGACGGGGAGGTTTCTGCTGTGACTCCAGGCACGGCTGCCACCGCTGGCGCCGCCGGGGTCTTGCCCTTCTCCAGTTCAGCAATGCGCGCGCTTTGGGCTTCGATGGTTTTCTGCAACTGCTCGACCATCGATTTGAGCTGTTTGAACTCTTCCGCCGTTTGCGCCTGAGCGCACGGCGCCGTCAACGCGGTCACCGCCAGGGCCGTAGCCAGCGCGCGCCGGGTTCGATTGTGGTTATCCAATTTTGGTTTCATGTTTCTCCAGTTGATGTTGTGGTTGCGGTTTACCTGGCCGAGCCGAAAATGTTCAAATCCAACTGCTCGGCAATAAATCGAATGGCTTCCTGTGCACGTACGCTGTTCCCCAATTTATCCAGTGGCGGCGCGAACCCCACGATGGCCATCTGCCCCGGCACCACGGCCACTACGCCTCCGCCCACACCGGTCTTGGCGGGAAGCCCGGCATTCCATGCCCAGGCCCCGGACCCGTCATAAAAACCGTCCATCGTCATCACCGACAGCACCCTTGGCACGTATTTCGAATCCAGACAGCGTTCTTTCGTAATCGGATTGACGCCATGATTGGCCAGGGTGGCGCCCATGACGGCCAGTTGTTTGCAGGTGACCCCAACCGAACATTGCTTCGTATAAACATCAGTGCATTCCAATGGTTCGGCATAAAGATGGCCCGAGTTAAAAAGGATGTGCGCAATACCCCGGTTGCGATAATTGGTCGCGGCCTCGGATTTATAGATTTCGTCGAGCACCGTCAATTTCTCACCCGCAAATTGGTTATAGCACCCGATGATTTTGTCCCAGCGTTCCTGTGCGTTGGCGGCTTTGACCAGGCTGACCGTGGCAATCGCGCCGGGATTGACGAAGGGATTATCCGCCCGACCGTCCCCCTCCTCGATCGCGCGGATTGAATTGAAGGCCTCGCCAGTTGGTTCGACATTCACTTTCTCGTAGATGGCTTTGTCTCCCGATTCCTGCATGACCAAGCACATCGTGAACACCTTCGAGCACGATTGGATCGAGAAGGAATAGTCCACATCCCCGACATTGATGATCTTGCCCTCCCGCGTGACAATGGTGATGCCGAACAGGTTGCTGGACACCTTCGCGAGCGCGGGGATGTAATCGGCATTCTTACCACTCTGGTCCGTTTTGAATTTGGCGTACGCCTCCTGGGCCACCTTTTCAAGCGTCTCGACGGAGGGCAATGCCGTCTGGGCGAACGCGGCGGGAAGCTGCACAGCGAAGAAGAAACTTAACAAAACACCGCCCCATTGGGTCCGGTCAATGCGTCTGGATTTTAGCATAGTGTTCTTCATTTACGAATGTTGTTTGCCGATGGTGATTTTGTATCTACAGCGTGAGTCTCATGTTTTTGGTGATTTCAGGCATCAGCAAAAAGCGACTATTACTGGGCCCCACACGGCCAGCAAAACGTTTGAAATTGCGTAAGTGACCGTAAAACCCAGCACCGGCGTGGAGCTGTCGGTCTCCTCATTTACCGCATTAAGCGCGGCCGCGACGGTCTGTCCGCCACAAATTGCGCCCAACAAAACGACCGGGTGCAGCTTGAGCAGAAAGCGCCCGACCAATAGCGCCGCGATCAGAGGAATCATCGTGACCGCCACCCCCGCCAGCAGCAGTGCGACACCTTGCTCCTGGATCGCCGCCAGGGCTCGCGGCCCGGCCGTCAACCCCACCGCGGCTGCGAAGGCGCTCAGGCCGAATTCGGAAAGAATCCATTGCGCCGGTCCCGGCAGCGCGCCGAACACCGGGTAACGGGCATGCAGCCAGCCAAAACCCAACCCCGCCACCAGCACCCCTCCGCCTACGCCCAGCGTCACGGGGATGCCTCCAACCGTGACCGCTCCCAACCCCAGCAGCGTCCCCAGTAACATGGCCAGGGCGTGGTACGGCAGGTCGCTTTTCCCTCCTGTCATTTCCACCGCGCCGATCAGGGCGGCCACCCGTTCCACTTGGTCGGGGCGCCCGACTAATTCCGCTACATCACCCCGCCGCAACACGGTTCCACGCAGGATCGGCAACGCCAGTCCTTGTCGTCGCAGACTGGAAAGGTGCACCCCCTGCAAATTGGCCTCTCCTAGAAGGTTTCGTACTCGATCCAGCGTCTTTCCCACCACGCGGGGATCGGTGAATACCACCGTCGCCGCCTTCACTTCAAAGGAGAGTGCCTCGCGACTTTCTACTTCCGCCCCGAGGAGTTTTCCCGCTTTGAGCACCGCCGCCAATCGTCCAGCCACACCGACGACATCACCTTCCTTGAGCACCGCCTCCACCTCTGGTTCCAAGACCGTTCCATCGCGCAGAATGCGTTCAATGGATACGTGCTCAAAACGCTTCGTCAATTCGCCGACGGTTTGACCCGCGGCCATTTCAATCTCGAACGCCCGCGTCGTCACAGACACAAAGGGCGTCAGCATGCCGGACTCCGTCGCCGCCTCACTGCCGGCCAACTCGGATTCGAGTTGCTTTGCGGCCAGCTTGACATCGACTCCCAACCATCGCGGCGCAACCATCCGCAGGAACAGAATGACCCCGACGGTGCCGAAGATGTATGTAATGGCGAACCCGACCGCCATCTGACTGTTCATACGAGTGGCTTCGTCCGCGCCCAGGCCCAACCGCGTCACGGCGTCGGCTGCAGTGCCCAGCATGGCGGTTTGGGTGAGCGCCCCGGCGCCCACACCGGCGGCATAGCCTTTGCCGAAACCGCACACCCGGGCGACGACGATCACGACGAGCAGTGCCACGACGCATTGAATAACCGAGGAGCAGACCAGCTTCAACGAAGCGCGATTCAATCCGCCGAAAAACTCCGGACCGCTCTTGAAACCAACGGCGTAAATGAACAATGCGAAGCATACCGCTTTAAGCGCCTCCGGAAGCACTACCCCGGTGAATTGTCCGATGGCCAGTGCGACAATGAGGGATCCAGCCACCCCGCCCAGGCTGAAGGTGCCGAATTTCACCCGCCCCAGCGCGTGCCCCAACGCCAAGGCGGCGAACAACGCCGTTTCCGGCGCCGCCTGGAGTATTTGGCTCGTCCAATTCATGGGACGGTGAAATCCGGTTCCGGTTCAGTATTGGTTGAAGTACTCCTGCAGTTTGTGGGTGTCGGAAGTCTTGGTTAGACTAAGCATCAGCAGGATCCGGGCTTTTTGAGCGTTCAACTCCATTCCCGCGATAAAGCCGAGTTTATCGTCGTTGACCTCCACGTTACGGTCTACGACCCCACTGCCCGTGCGTGAGCAACGCACCACAGCCACACCCTTCTTGGCCGCCTTCTCGAGCGCAGCGATCGCCGCGTCCGTGGAATTGCCGTCCCCAACGCCTGCCAGCACGATGCCCTTGACCCCCTTCTCGACTAACACATCGATGATGTCGCCGCCGAGATTGGCATAGGAATAAACGACCTCCACCCGCGGCAAATTCGCCACTGTGAGGCCGTCCACGGAGAATTCGCTCTTGGTGGTGTGGCGCACGGTGTTGGCGGAGTAGAAGAACGTCTTACCGGTGTTCATCATGGCGGCGATGCCGCGGTTCGGAGAGGAGAACGTGTCCATGCGCGTGGAGTGCATTTTCTGAGCCTCGCGCGCGTAATGGACGGTGTCATTCAGCACCACCAGCGGGCCACGCCCACGGGCTTCCGCGTTGCCTGCCAGCGCCACGGCATTGTAGAGATTGATGGGACCATCAGCGCTGATGGCCGTTGCCGGCCTCATGGATCCGACCAGCACCACAGGCTTGTCGCTTTTGACCACCAGGCTCAGGAAATACCCCGTCTCCTCCATGGTATCGGTCCCGTGCGTGATCACCACACCGTCCACGTCATCGCTCTTCAGCACTTCATTGACCCGCGCCGCGAGCTTGAGCCACACCTCGTGATTCATGGTCTGGCTGCCGATATTGGCGACCTGTTCACCGCTCATCACGGCGATATTCGTCAACTGCGGCACGGCCTTGATCAGGTCGTCCACCGAGAAGGTGCCAGATTTATATCCGGCATCAGCTTGCGTGGCCTGCGCCCCGGCGATCGTGCCGCCGGTGGCAAGTACTTTGATTTTTGGTAGAGCCCAGGAAACCGGGGTGAACCCCAGTGCCACCGTCAATGCGGCGGCCAGCAACAGTTTTCTCTGAATTTGGATTTTCATGGTTTCAATGTGGTTGAGTGTTTAACGGACTAATCTGGGATGCGTCATATTCTCAGGCTTGAGGAGTTCATCGAGCTTGTCCTTGGTCAGCCAGCCTTTGGCAATGACCAGGTCATACACGCTCCCTCCGGTTTTTAGCGCCTCCTTGGCGATGGCTGCCGACTTTTCATATCCCAGGACCGGGTTCAAGGCCGTGACCAGCCCAATCGAGTTCTGGACGTATTCCCGGCAACGTTCGCGGTTCGGCTCGATGCCAGCAATACAGCGGGAGGCAAGCACGATCGCCGCGCTCCGGAGCAACGTCAGCCCAAAGAATAGGTTAAAAGCGATGATCGGCTCAGCCATGTTCAGTTCCAATTCGCTCGCCTCCGAGGCCATCGCCACCGTCACATCGTTGCCAATGATCTGGAAGCAAATCTGGCTCACCACCTCGGGCACCACCGGATTCACCTTGCCCGGCATGATCGAGGAACCCGGCTGCATCGCCGGCAACCGGATTTCATACAGGCCGCAACGCGGACCCGAAGAGAGCCAGCGCAAATCGTTGCAGATTTTCGACAATTGAACCGCGGCGGTCCGCATGGCGCCGCTCATGAGCGCGAATTCGCCGGAATCCTGCGTCGCCTCGACCAGGTTCTCCGCCAGGCGCACGGGCGCTCCAGAGATTTCCCCGAGCTTCTTGGTGCACAGCGGCGCGTATCCGGCCGGACTGTTCAATCCCGTGCCAATCGCGGTGGCCCCCATGTTGGTCTCGAGCAACTCCTCGCCAGCATGTTCCAAGTGACGCAAGCCGTCCGCAATCATCACCGCGTAAGCGCTGAATTCCTGCCCGAGCGTCATCGGCACGGCGTCCTGGTTCTCTGTGCGCCCCATTTTGATCACGTCCGCAAATTCCTCGGCCTTCGCCTCCAACGCCCGCTTCAACTCGCGCAAGCCCGACAGCGTCTCGCGCAGCGTGAACCATACCCCGAGCTTGATCGCCGTCGGATACGCATCGTTCGTGGACTGCGAACAGTTCACGTGATCGTTTGGATGGCAATGTTGATACTCCCCCTTCCGGTGACCGAGCAGTTCCAGCGCGCGGTTGGCGATGACTTCGTTGGCGCACATGTTCGTGGAGGTGCCCGCCCCGCCCTGGATCATATCCACTACGAACTGGTCGTGCCATTTCCCGGCCAGCAATTCGTCGCAAGCTTTGCCGATCGCGTCGGCGATTTTGCCGTCCAACACCCCCAACTCCGCGTTCGCCAGGGCAGCCGCCTTCTTCACACAGGCGAAGGCCCGCACGAAATGCTCGTAATGGCTGACGTGGATTCCAGAGAAGGGAAAATTCTCAACGGCGCGCAGGGTTTGCACCCCGTAATACGCATGGTTTGGCACATCCCGTTCGCCCAACGAATCATGTTCGCGCCGGACGTCCGTAAGGGTCGCGACGCCGCTTTCCTTCGCCAGACGCTCCGAGGCCAGGCGCAGGCGTTCGCTCAAACGCCGCGCAATCACACCAACGAGGCGATAGAACACTTCTGGCTGCTCCGCCCGAACCGCTTCCAACTCAGCACGGTTAATCTGCCACACCTTGGCCCCTTGATGGGTCACGGCGGAGGTGCCGTGCGGCGTATCATCCAGAATGACGCCTTCAGCCAGCATGGCCCCGGCTTGCGCCACCCCGATCAGCACGGTCTGGCCATGCTGCCCTCGCACCAGGTCGATCTCTCCCTCAAGCACCACGCCCAGCCATTGGCGCGGCGTGGATTCATGAAAGAGATAATCGCCTGCCTGGTAAGTCACCGCTGCTCCGCGCTGCAAGACCGCGGTCAATTCCTCCGGCTTGATGCCCATGCGTTGCGCAGCGTTTTCTATGGTCGTGGGGTCCATTTTCATAACATTTGGTTTATTGGAGTTATCAGAAGAACAATTTGGCGATCAGCAGCCCAAACCCCACACCGCCGACGGTAGTGATCAGGCCGGGCAGCATGAAAGAGTGGTTGAGCAAATACTTCCCAATCCGGGTCGTGCCGCTGCGGTCAAACTGCACCGCGGCGATAATGGTCCCGTAATTCGGAATGAAGAAATAGCCATTCACGGCCGGAAACATGCCGACTAGGGATGCCGCCGGAATACCAAGGGAAATTCCCAGCGGCATCAGGGCGCGGGCAGTGGCGGCCTGGCTGTACAGGAGCATCGACGCCACAAACAGGCCGAGGGCAAACGTCCACGGCGCCGCCTTGGCCATGTTGCTCAGCCCGCCGATGATCACTTCCTGGTTCGCTGCGATAAAGGTATCCCCTAGCCAGGCCAGCCCCAGAATCCCGATAATCGCCGTGACCCCCGACTGGCAGGTCTTGCATTTCGGCACTTCGGCCACCGGAGCGCTGGTTACGGTCAGGATAAGCGCGGCCACCGCCAGCATGACGATCGCAATGGCCACCGGCATGCCCACCAGGACCGGCTCCGTCGCCTTCCCCGGTACGGTTCGCAGCGCGGGGAAGATGCCGGCCAACACCACCAACGCCACTCCCCCGAAAAATATCAGCGCGCTGGCTTTCGCTCCACGCTTGAGCGCGGGTGCCTCGGTCAAACCGGCGCCCTTCCTCGATGGTGGCTGGAGTTCCCCGGCCTGCAACCGCCGTTGATACTCCGGATCGTCTTTTAGTTCCTTCCCCACCCGAAGCTGGACGAACGCGGCAATGACCACCGCCACCAGGGTCGAGGGAACACAAATCAGTAAAATCTGGATCAACCCGAAGTGATGACTGGCCAGCAAACCGATCATTGCTGCGGTCGCGGCGGAAACCGGGCTCGCGGTAATCGCCTGCTGCGACGCGATGGTCGCGATGGCCATCGGTCGCTCCGGGCGGATGCCGCTTTCGTGAGCGACTTCGTAAATCACCGGGAGCAGCGGATAAACGATATGACCGGTCCCCGAGGCGAAGGTGAATCCGTAGGTTACCAGCGGGGCCACGATCGTCACCTGGTTCGGATTCTTGCGGATGATCCGCTCCGCCAGGCGTACCAGAAAATCCACCCCACCAGCCACCTCCATGGCCGAAGCGGCCATGATCACCGTTAGCACAATGATCAACACTTCCCCGGGAATCGCCCCCGGAGGTACCCCAAAGCCAACCACGAGCACCAGCAGACCGACGGCGCCCCACAAGCCGAGCGAAACGCCCCCGGCGCGCGCGCCCATGAACAGGGCTCCGATCAGGACGAGGAATTCGAAAGCAAGCTTGAGAGTCATTTGCCGAGGTCTCCTCCGGGCGGATGGAGCGCAACATACCATCGCGCCGCTACGGGTTGGTCATTACCTGGATATTCAGCCCTGCACTTCATGTATGAGGGAACTTATAAGCCACGTAGCCCGGAGCGGCCTACTGGTAAAAGTAACAGGTGGGGCCTGAATTGCAGCAGGCCTACAGGTCGGTGAACAATGTCCTTTTCAGAAACGGACTCAGGTTAATGTCTAGGTCCGCAGCGGCACCCGCACCTCAACTTGCGTGCCCTTGCCAGGCTTTGATTTGACCGTGATCACTCCCTCCACCTGGCGCGCTCGTTCCTGCATACTCACCAAACCGATAGCACTGGTCTGCCGGTCGCTGATGACCTCGAAGCCCTTGCCATCATCCACCACCTTAAGTTCGATCGACGGCTCCCGGAACTGCAAATCCACCGTCGCGCTTTTCGCGCCGCTATGCCTCACCACGTTCTGAATAGCCTCCTGCGTTACCCGGTAAAGGCACAGCGCAATCTTTTCCGGCAACTCCCTGGGCACGTCCCTCGCCGCAAAACGAACCACCAAGGGATGTGCCGCCTCCACCTCACGACAAAATCCCCTCAAGGCCACTTCCAAGCCCAATTGCTTCAGCTTAACCGGATGCAGCCCGTGCGAAATCCGATGCACCTCCGCTGACAAGGCTTTAGTTTGTGTGGAGAAGCACTCCAGGCGACTCTGGATCTGTTCGGAGTTCTCCGGGAGCCGTTGGCTAAACATCTCCAACTCAACGGCCAACAGCGCCAGGCTCTGGTTTATTCCATCATGCAGTTCGGCAGCCAACCTGGCTCGCTCGGCTTCCTGGGCCCCGATAAGCCGGCCACTCAGATCGCGCGCGGCTTCCTCCATGAGCTTGCGCTCGGTGATATCCACCGTGGCTCCAAAGAAGCGAGACGGTTTTGCGTCTGGCGCCGACTCGGTGCGGCCGCGCGCGGCGATCCAGCGCACCATACCATTCGGCAATACGACCCGAAATTCCCCCTCGTAATCGCTTCCCAGCTCGACGGCTTGCCGCACTGCAGCATTTACAGTGGCCCGGTCGCTGCCGTGGATCTGCAGCATCACACCCTCGAAATCAATGGGAGCACCGTCCGTATAACCAAACATCCGACGCCAATCGGCGGTCGCCCAAAGCGCATTCAGCCTGATGTCCCACACCCAAACCCCCACCTTTGCAGCCGCGGCCGCCACGGTAAACCGCTCCTCGCTCTCGCGCAGCGACCGTTCCGCTCTTCGTCGCCTCGCCAGGTTCGCCAACAACCCCACGATCAGCACCGCCTCCACCAGGCAAACGGCGCCCACGCCAATGATTCGCCATTTGTAGAGGTCCCAGGTGGTGGATTCCCGATAGCAGATGAGACTGCCTGCGGGCAATCGCGACGCACTGACGCCCCAGCGCTTCAATTCGCGCCAGTCATACATCGCCGGTCCCGGAACCTGCACCGGAGTTTTGATATTGCCCGCCAGTTCCCCTTGCAGTATGCGCACGGCCACCTTCGCGCTGGTCCGGGCCAGGTCCTCAATCACCAACAACCGTCCGCCCACGATGCCTAAGCCCAGCTGAGTCTGATAAGGCCCAAAAATGGGGGCATTGGCCACGTCGTGGAGCTTCCTCAAGACGCGGTCTTCCTCCTGGGGCACACCTTTCGCATCCACGGAAAAAATGCTGTAAAATATGGCGGATCGGGGCGGCAGGGTCGCGGCGCGCCGCTGTATTTCCACAAATGACAAATCGTTAAACCAGATAAATCTGAGTTGGTTGGTGAAGGGTTGAAACTCGCGGCGTAATTCCTTAAACCAAAATTTCTCCACTGGCGAGTTGCCCAGCAACACAACCACATTGCTCAGCCCGGGGAGCACCTGTAACATGTTGCTGACGATTTGCGCCGGAGCGTGGGCTACGGCCACGACGGCGTCATTTGTCGTGAGATTCGCGGGCTGGACATGCCGCTGGTCTAACGCAGCATAAAGCAATGGAGTGGATGGGAAGAGTCTCCCGCGGTATTTCTGAGTAAACCGCGCCGACGGTCCGCCGATCGCCACTACAAGATCCAATCCGCGCGGCGCAAAAAGGGCCGTGAGGTAGTCAACGAGTGGACCTTCCGCCGCTTCACTCTCGAAGCGGGCACTTTCCAACGCCACCTCATGAAACTCCAACGGCTCGGCGAATTGCTGCCCCAGCTCGGCGCGAAAGTCTATAGAGAAGGATCTGAACGGCTCGAAATCCGGCCCGAACGAATGCAGCAATAACACCCGCCGAGGCTCAGAACCGCCGACGGCCGCCAGCGCCAGGCTCGGAAGGAACAAACAGAGCCAGATCCATCGACGGCAACTGGGCATTTTGCACTTCATGAAGACGCCGAGATTGTTGCCGCAACCAATCGTGACAAGCAAGCGACTATGTTGACCCCACCCTCCGTTGGCCGCCGTGGCTGTGAAAGTTAAGCGAATCCGCCCTGGCGAGCGGAGTTTCTGCGGCCAATCCGTCTGAAACCGCGGACTCTGGGTAGCGCGCGCGCAGCTTGACTACGGTGTCGCAAATACGCGTGACGAGAGCGCGCGGACGGACCACGGTTGCATGCATACCCCAGCTCAACACCCATCGTTCCGCCTCCTCGATGCTGTTCAGCCGCAAACGCAGCCGAATCTGGCGTCCGGGCAATTCGGTCACTTCCTGGCTGTGATGCCACCGCCGCCCGCGCACGAGGTCCGCCGCCCAGGCGTCAAAATCAACGACCACCTCGTAGTCGTCACCTCCCTTGAACACGTTGAAGCTCCCCCGCAAATATTCTCCCAGGTCGAATTTTCGGGCGATGACGAACCGTTTTTGGGTGATCTCAGGCGCGCTCAGCCGCGTCAGCGCAAAGGTGCGCATGGCGGAGCGCTTCACGTCAAAGGCAAACAAATACCAGTGATTATCGATGCACGCGATGTGATACGGGTGCGCCTGCCGCCGCTGGGATTTATCGGTGCCGAGGTTGCGGTAAAGAAACCGGATTTCCCGGCGCTCCTGCAAGGCGCGTGTGAGGATTTGGAAGGATTCCAGGTCGGCGTCTTCCGGGGCGAAAGGACGGAAGGAAAGCGAGTCCTCGAGGTGGCTCAGGGAAAAGCGCGCAGTGCAGTCCAGTTGGCCGGTCAGCTTGCGAAAGGCCATCTCGAGCGGCCGCTCAAAGGGCGTGCCGTGATACTGGGCGATGGCTTTGTGTGCCACCAGTAAAGCAAACACTTCCGCTTCGCTGATCGGCATCTGCGGAAACTGTTCCACCGGCTCGGTGTAGTAATACCCGTTGCGTTCGCTGTCGAATTCGATCGGCAGGTTAAGCCGGCACTTCATGAAATCCACGTCGCGCATGATGGTGCGTACCGAGACTTCGAACTCCCGCGCCAGCGTCGAGCAATTGGGATACTCCCCGTTGCGGGTGAGATTATGGAATCGCATCATCCGCTCCCAGGGCGGACGGGCACACATCTGGCGCTGGACCTTTGGCATAATTCACTTCCGGCGAGTTTCGCCGCCATGTTTTGCGGCCTGGCGGGGCGGGTGTCAATTCGCATCCGCCTACAAAAATGTGAACAAGTTGTAACCGGGTGTGTCGGCCTTTGTCATACCCGGTCCCTTAGGATGGGCGCGTTAGTTCAAGGAACACGGCGTTTGCCGGCTGGGAGGTGCGGTGGGGAACAGGGAGGGGTAGGGTGTAAGGGACCCCGTTCCCGCCGTCAGCTCCGGCCTTTGCCGGTGCGTGGCGGCCCCGCACGGAGCACCCGCAGCGAGAACCCCCGGCCATTCTCGTAAGGCTCGACCCGCGCCTCCACCTCCAGCACCGGATAACGAATGGTGGCGAGTCCGTAACTTTTGTAGGTTTGCGCGAACAACTCCGTTTCGACGATGCCCGTCCAGTCGGCCAGTGAAAGAAATTTCATCGGCTCACCGGTGATCTGATGGTGCGTGCGCTGCTCGACGACCAACCCGCAGGTCGTGACGGTTTCACCAATGAATTCCCCCAGCCGGTTCACCGGGCAGTAGGTATCCCAGGCCACGTCCGGAAACAATTCCAGCGGATGGCCGCTGACCGCGAAGCCGAGCAAATCGGTTTCCGCCAGGAGCTTTTCCGGTCGCGTGGGTTCCTCGAGCGGGACCGACACCAGCCGTTCGAGACCGGGCGGCGCGATGAGCCATCCCTGGTTGGGTTCAGCGCTTTCGCCATAGGTCCGAAGCAGGTGCTGCGCCTGCCAGAACTGCCGGGTGCGGGTGTCGCCAAATTCATCGAACGCACCGACACGAATCATCGCCTCGAACTCCTCCGCCACCGGCGCAACCCGATGGAAGAAATTGGACAGCGAGGTGAACGTTCCGCGCGCGCGCGCCGCGACGATGGCATCGCTGGTGCGGGTGGTGAGACCCTTTACCCGGGTTACCGGCACGCGAATGCAGTTGCCCTGCGGCTGGAAGGCGGGACCGGGTTCATTCACGGAGGGCGGCAGGAATTTCACTCCCAGGCGATGGCTTTCGAGCACATAGACCAGCGGATGATAGAAACCCTTGCCGTTGGTGAGCACGGCCGCCATAAACTCCGCTGGGTAATAGCGCTTGAGCCAGGCCGATTGATACGCCTCTACACCGTAAGCCGTGCTGTGGGCCTTGCAAAAGGCGTAGCCCGCAAACCCGGTGACCAGCCCCCAAACCTCCGCAATTTTCTCCGGCGCATGTCCCCGCCGCGCCGCGGACGCCACAAATTCCCCCTGGATCTCGGCAATGACACCTCGTTTCTGTTTGTTCAACGCCCGCCGCAGCAGATCGGCGCGGCCCGGTGGCAGCCCGGCAAACGCTTCGCAAATTTGCAGGATGTGCTCCTCATACACCACCAGGCCATAGGTGCTGCGCAGACACGCGGCGAGCGTAGGATGTGGATATTCCACCGGCTCCAGCCCCTGATACCGCCGCGTAAACGCCAGTTTCTTGCCTTCATTGGCCGCGCCGGGCCGAATGACACTGACGATGGCCACCAACCCGTCGATCTCGCTGACGTTGCACATGCGGCACAGGCTGATCATGGCGGGACTCTCGATATGATGCACGGCGCGACCGTTGCCGCCGGCGATCATTTCCCAGACTTCCGGGTCGCACCACGGCTCCGGCGCCTCCGGATCCCCCAGCAGCAGTTGGCCGTCCGCTTTTCGCCGCGCCACGCAGCGTTCCAAATCGATGGCCAAGCCACGCGCGTCCAGCCCGGCCTTTACGTCCCGCATGACCGCCAGGCCGCCCTGGGCCAGGATGTCCATTTTGACCAGGCCGATCGCCTCGACGGAATCCATGTCAAAGTGCGCGGTGGCGTAGCCTTTGTTGGCGATAAACGTGGGGGTCAGCTCGTGCAGGGGCTGGCGCGACAGCACCAAACCGCACGGATGCATTTTCGGGTAACGGGGCACGCCGTCCAAAAACTCCGCCATGTGAATGGCGGTCTTATAAGGTTCCTCATCGAGCGGCAACTGGCGGGTTTCGGGACTGGCACGCAACAGTTCAATCAGCCCCGACCCGCCCTTGGGCGCGGGGCCGTCCGGCACCCAGCCGCCGCCAAAGCCCCACGGAAAATGTTCGGTGAACTTGCGCACCTCCCGCTCGGCCACTCCCAATACCTTCGCCACTTCCGCAAACGCGCTGCGCGCCTGGAACGTGGAAAAACCGCCCACCACCGCGCAATGACCCAGGCCGTATTTTTCAAAAATGATTTTGACCACGTCGTCCTTGGCGTCATGCGCAAAATCAATGTCGATGTCCGGAAGCTTGTGCAGCGCCATCCGTTCCTTGTTGAGGAAACGGCGAAAATAAAGATCGAACCGGATCGGGCACACCCCGCTGATGCCGAGGCAATAGCAGACCAGGCTGTCCGCCGCGCTGCCCCGTGTGATCCAGCCGATGCCGCGCCGCCGACATTCCTGCAAAATATCCCAGGTGATCAGAAAATATTCCTCGTAACCGACTTCATTGATGATGTCCAACTCCTCCAGAACCTGGCTTTGGAACCGGGCGGCGCGGGCGCCATAACGGTCGGCCAACCCCTGAAACACCAGGCGCCGGAGGAAATCGCCGGGAGGCGAACCATCGGGCGGGCGGTATGCCGGAAATTGCGGTTTGCCGAAAGGAAACTCGAAATTACAGCGCTCCGCGATCTCCTGCGTGTGCCGGATCCACGCCGGGTGGTCCCGGCACGCCCGGACCATTTCCTCAGGCGTTCGAAAGTGTCCCCGGCCCTGGATCCGCTTTTCCGGATGCCGCTCCTGCAGCAGCGTGAGCGTGCGGATGCTTTGTACGATGTGGTATTTTTGCCAGTCGCCGGGAACGGCATAGTGAATCGACGGACACGCCACCGCCGGAAAATCCTGCGGCGGCGCCGCGCTCGTGACCAAACGATAAAAGCGGCCATCGAACCTCTCCGCCAGCCGCTCATCCGCACTCACCGCGATCAAACCGCCGGTGCAGCCGTCGAGTTCCTCGGGGTGACAGGGCCGCCGCTGCTGGCCGGCAACGGAAGCTTCGTCGGCCTGCCGGTCGGTTCGCTCCGCGTGCCGGGAGAGGAGGCGGCAAAGGTTGGCATACCCCGCCGCCGTCTCGACGTACAGGAGTAGCGGCTTTTCACCCAGCGCCAATTCCACGCCCAGAATCGGTTTGATCCCGACGGATTTGGCGGCTTGCACGAATTCCACCGCCGCGTGCAGGTTGCCGGTGTCGGTAAGCCCCACAGCGGACATTCCGTGCCGCTGCGCCAGGTCCACAATGGCCTGAGGCGAAAGGGTCGAGTCGAGAAAAGTATAATGGCTGTGCGTCCGCAGCGGAATATAGTCGGCAATCCCAGGCACGGAAGCAACGACCCGTCGGGCGGCCGACCAACAGCGCGCCTCGGCCGTGATCGCCTCCGCCGGCGGTTGCCTCAGACGAAAGTCGTGGCCGCGTAAAATCACCGACCGCCCGCGCGCGTGGCGCAGTTCATCCACCACCGCCGCCAGCCTGGCCTCGGCGCCCAACCGCTGGCTGGGAACGGTCAGGGGTAGTTCGCTGCGAAACTGTCCGTCGTAGAGGTTGGACAATTTCAACGACACCAGCCGCACACTGACGCGGCGTTTCCAGGCCTTTTTCAGCATGACCCGCAACCGGCCATAGACATCGGTTTCGAGATCGGTGGGCTCGGGGAGGCTTTCGCTGACCTGATCCTCGGCCCGGTCGTTGTATCGCACCAGCACGGTCAGAGTCCGGATGGTCCGGCGCTCTTCCCGCACCTTGGCAAAGAGGTCATCGGCCATGCGCCGCAGCACCGCCTCGAGGTATTCCTCGTCCGTCAGATCGCTCGCAAAGGTCTCCTGCTGGCTGAAAGACTTTTGCGGTTCCCGCGCCGGGATCAACGGGCGCTCATCGATGCCATCCGCGAATTGCCGGATCATTGCCGCCTGCTTGCCCAGCACCAGTTCCAACATCTCGACCGGCGTCGCCGCCACGTGTCGGATTTTGGCCAGGCCGGCGGCATTCAACCGCGCGCTGGTCTTCGGACCGATCCCCGGCAGCCACCGGTTCGGCAGCGGATGCAGAAACTCCCTTTCACGCCCGCCCGGCACGGTTTGAAACGCGGCTGGCTTGTTCAATTTGGAGGCGATCTGGCTGACCAGCTTGTTCGAAGCCACCCCTTCGCTAACGGTGATTTTCAGCGCGCGCTGAATGGCCTGGCTGATCGTCAGCGCGATTTCCACCGCCGGCTTTTTGTGGTTGGCCGTAAGGTCAAAGTAGCCTTCGTCAATGGAGGTCCGTTCCACATCCGGCGTAAAGTCGTAGGCGTAGGCGAACATCCCGTTGGAGAAATCCTCGTAGAGATCGTAGTGGCCCGGCAGCACGATGAGCTTGGGGCACAGCTTGCGCGCCTGGGCCGTCGGCATCGGCGTGTACACGCCAAACTTCCGGGCCTCGTAGGAGGCCGAGGCTATGATCCCCCGGCGTTCACCCCCCACGGCGACGGGCTTGCCCCGCAACCGGGGATCCGCCGCCTGCTCCACCGACGCAAAGAAAGCATCGGCATCCAAATGCACAATGGTCCGGGACATGGAAGGTCACGGCTCAATCCCGGGCTTTGCGAATCAAGGCCTTAAACACCCCTTGAATCACCAGTTCCTGCGCGGGGATAAGGTCGGGGTATTTCGGATTCTCCGCTTTCAGATACGCTTTGCCGTTTTTGACGACATACGTTTTGAGCGTGCGCTCGCCGTCCACCAGCGCGGCCACAATTTGACCGTGCCGCGGGTCGGGACCCCGTTCCAAAACCACCAGGTCCCCGTCCAAAATGTGCCGCCCAATCATCGATTCTCCTCGCACCCGCACCGCAAAAGTATTCCGGGTCGGAGTAAACCCGACGCTGCCGATGTCCACCGAAACACACCCCTCCGCCTCCGGTGCGGTCGCTTCAGGAAATCCCGCCGGAATGGCCCCCAGCAGGGGAATGTCCACCACACGGTCCCGCAGCTTCTGCAAGGGGGAAGTAACCCGCAGCGAGCGCGCCTTGCCGGTTTCGGAAGTCAGACAGCCTTTCCGCCGCAGCAACCGCACATGGCTTGTAACGGCGTTGGGACTGCGGAACCCAAATTGTGCCGCAATCTCCTGGTAGGTCGGGGTCATGCCGTCCGCCCGTTGCCGGTTTTGGATGAAATCCAGAATCTCTTGTTGTTTTCGCGTCAGCCCAGTCATGCTGTATGTACATACAGTATCCGATCCACGCCGGCTGTCAATCCGGCAAACGGACAAAAACTGGCATCGCCGCGGTTCTCAGCTAAATTAAACCGGTCGCGTGGCCCAACTGCTTCTCATCCCTGATGCGCGGCCGCTCGAACAGCGGCTGGGACGGGAGTTTTTCCATCAAGCACCCCGCAGTCCCGGCGTTTACCTAATGAGAGACGCGGCGGAAAACGTGGTCTACGTCGGCAAAGCCAAGGATCTCCGGCAGCGGTTGAACCACTACCGGGTGGCCAACCCCGACCGAATGCCGCGCCGCCATCTGCGGATGGTGCGGGAAGTGAAGCGGATCGAATTCCAGTTTTGTCCGAGCGAATCCGCGGCGTTGACGCGCGAAGCAACCCTGCTGCGGTCCCTGAGGCCGAAGTTCAATCGAGCCGGGGTCTGGCCGGGCAAAGCGCGGTTCCTGGTGTGGCGTTTTCAGGAGGACCGGCTGGAAATGACGGTTGCCGAAGCCCCGGAACCGCAATGGCAACGCTTTGGCCCGCTGGGCGGACTGGCCCCCCATTTGCAGCGCACCCTGGCGCGATTACTGTGGCTGGCCATCAATCCCCACCGTAGCGTGGCCGGTCTTCCGGCCGGCTGGGCCCATGGACGTTTTATGAATTCAACCACCCTGCCTTGTGGTTCGACCCTGGCAGAGGTCCGCAACGCCCTGGAAACGTTTTTCTGGGGCAACCCTACCCAATTCTTTCTTTGGCTGGGCGCGAAGCTTACCGAACGCACGCTGCCGTTCGAGCGGGGAGTGATCCTGTCCGAACTGGAAGTGCTCGAAGAATTCGCTACCGGACAACTCGCCCAGGAGAAAGACCGGCAGCAGCTCGCGTTGCTTTGAGGCCGGGTTCAACCCGGGTTTCCGAGCATGGCGCCGATCGTTTCGAGCGCGTTGCCTTCCATTCGGTTGTTCACAAAAATGAACGTCTTGCGATCTGGTCCGGCGGCCTGACCTTCGGCGATCAACCCCTGGCCGGCAGCCCGTGCCTCCGGGTTCTCCTCTTTCACGCGATCGTAAGGTTTGAAGGCCTCCACTGCCGCCTCGTATTTCCGGCCCGGTTTCAGCAGGAATCGGGCGGCCACCAGGTTCGGATTCGTCCGGCTTTCAGCCAGGGCCATCTGCTCACCCACTGAAGGCATGGCTTCCCACGAGTTAAACACGTGCGTCACCTGGTGCCGGGCCAGGCATTCAAAATACTCCGGTTTTAGCCAGTTCCGATTTCGCATTTCCACCCCGTACGGCCAGCCTTTGGGCAACTGGCCCAAAAATCGGTCCAGGTCCGCGACGAAATCCCGGCCATGCTCGTAATCGGTGGGCCAAAACCGGGAAAACTCGAACATCAGCAAGCCTATGGCCGGGCGCACGGTTTCACACGGTTTGAGAAAAGCCTCCGCAAACAAGCCGGCATTGAGAAAATTCTCGTTTGCTTTGCCGGCTTGCGGCCCGAACCGATCCAGCCGGGGAAACTTTTTGATCGTGATGGCATCGGTAACCTTCAAGCCAAAACGAAAGTCCGCCGGAGTCTGACCGACCATGGTTTCCAAGGAAGGCTTGCTGGGGAACGTGTAGTAGGCCGCGTCCACGCAGACCGTTTTGAGCACCTCGGCATACTCTGTGAGGCAGTCCCGATTAAACCGGCTTTCGGCGAATTTGCCCCGATATTCATACCGTCTGCGGTCGTAAAGCATCCCGCACCAGCCAGGGTACTTCCACGATGACGTGCCGAGGTATACCCCCTTCGCCGCAAGTCCTTCGGCCTTAAGCTTCAGTTGTTCACGTTCGAAAGCCATCGTGGAAAACATGCGCCAACTCTGATCATTGGTCCATCGTCATTCGAGCATCGCGCCTTCCACTCTCGCGCACAACTTTTCGCTTCGATTTCTTCACGCGCTCGATTCTTCCCCGCGGAGGCAGGTTGAGCGGCATCTTTAGCAATCCCTTCACCGGAGCATTTCCACCCGGATACCGTCCAATCTGCTGTGAACGTCTTTAACGAGAACAACTGACCACAGAGAATCGGCATGAATACGAAGAATTTTGTTACCGTCGCTACCGTAGCCCTGGGCACGGCCACCTTAACCGTGACGATCTTCCTGGGAGCCACCATCGAAGCCGAAAACGACGCCCTCCCGCTGGCCCCAACGATCGCCCGGCCCGAGCTCGTCGCCAGTGGGGTCAAGATGACCCTCGCTCGCTCGACGGAAGGGGAATTTAGAGCTGGCGCAACGCCGGCGTTTGACCTGCAGGCCGTCAATACCCGCGCTGAACGCACCGAGGTGCGCGTCCGGATCGCCATGACCGCCGTCGCCCCCTCCAGCCCGCTTTCACGGATGGTCGTGATACCGATGGAGCTCTGGCGCGAGGAGCGCGCTTTGGTGCTCGGCCCGAATGAGACCAAAACCTTTTTCTTCAACGCCACGACCAATCTCCCGGCGAACAAGGTCTTTTCGGTCACCATGCTGGCAGTCGACTCGCCCGCGACGGCAACCGACTCCGCCAACAAGGGGACCGGATTGGCTCTGAACCCGCCACCGCTTTTCCTCTCCCGCATGGGGATCGAAGGTCTGACCTTCTCGACGGTGCCGCCAGTAGTCGCCCTGGCATCCCTCGCTGTACCACGGTCAGCGGAGTAAGTAATAAGCTCCCCCACCCGACGCAATGTCTACCTCATGATCGGCTGGCAAAAAGTATTGGGTGTGATTCTCGGTTTGCTCGCCGCTTCCGCAATCCTGTCACTGACGGGAAACACTTCGAAAGGACGACCAAAGTCCGGGTCAATTCTCCCGGAATGCGGCGGCCGGTTGCGCGAACTCGTGATCCATTACGAACCGTCCGCGAAACCCATCGTCGCCATGGTCTACCGGGATTTTCTTGGGGCCCTGGCTCGGGATGTGGTGGTTCACGTGGTTTGTCCCGGCAACGCTGCCTATGAGGAATTCCGCTCCCTGCTTGGCGCCACTAAATGCCAGTTCTCCCCGATGCTCACGCGGCATCCCATCACCACCTGGTCGCGGGACCGGTGGGTGGCGTTGGCTCCGGTGTCGAAATCCGCTCCTGCGACCTTGTGGGTGCCGCGCGGCGAGGTGGCCGAGGAGATCTGGCCGGCGCGGGCCGGCGACGAACGGGTGGGCCAGGACCTTGCCTGGGCCCTTGCCCCCTTGGTCCGGGCGCACCGCAGCGACCTGTATTTTGACGGCGGCGATTTCCTGGCCGATGACAAACGGGTATTCATCGTCCCGCGCGTTCTGCAGCGCAACCTCCAGCGCACCGTCAGCAGTCGCGAAGTGTTCCTGGCCACGCTCCAGGCCGAACTCCAACGCGAGGTCATCCTGTTGAACGAAGCGCCGGATCACCACGCCGGGATGTTCATGGCGTCTGTCGGCGATAATGTCATGCTGGTGGGCGATCCGCGGCTGGGGATGGAATATGTGCCCGAGACCGTCCGGGGGCATGCGGGAAAAGCCGGGGACCCTGGTTACATGAATCTTCCCGGCGGGCCGGACTTCACGCCAGCCACCCAGCGGCTTTTCGATGCCGTCGCCGCGCAATGCTCAACTGCCGGATATCATGTCGTGCGCATGCCCATCGTGCCGGGACGCGATGGCAGAACTTATCTGACTTACCTCAACGTCCTGTTGGAAGGAACGGGCGGGCAGCGTGTGGTTTATCTGCCATACTACCGGGGTGCTGAGGCGCTGAACGCCGCAGCCCAGAAAATCTGGATCGATCTGGGCTATTCCGTCCGCCTCGTGGATTGCACCGCCGTCTATCCCCATTACGGTTGCCTGCATTGTCTCGTCAACGTCTTGAGGCGGACCTGAACCGAAGCACTGCGGTGAGCCGTAACATCGGTCCTCGTGGTAATCATGCCTGGGACGAACTCATCCCGCCACCGGGATGCGGGCTGGACTAAAATGCGAGGACTGAATATAGGTTTCGAGCCTGTTTACGAAGCAAACCATGAAGGCTCGCCTGAAGATAAGCCCCGAGAGCGACGCTCGTGACCGCTTGCGGTCGCGTTATGACGCGCTGTGGTCGGCAGCGATCTGCAAAATCCGCTCCGGACAATTCGAATGCGATCCCGTTCTGCAGGCGCGAGTTCCTGACCAACGCCGCGGCTTGACGCTCGTGGCGCGCCCTTCCCTGGCGGTGCGACGAAACGTGAGATTTCTTTTGCGAGAATTACGTCAGTTCGAGCCTGACCAGTATTATTACTCCACCACAGAGTTGCACGTCACGGTGCTCTCTTTATTTACCGCTACCATTGACCATCGCCGCTTTTTTGCTCAAAAAGCGCGATATATCGCGGCGGTGAAGCGGGCGCTTAGCGGTGCCCGCCCCCTGCGCCTGCATTTTGAGGGGATCACCGCTTCTCCGGGCTCGGTCATGATCCAGGGCTTCTTCGACGACAACACCATTGATAACCTGCGCGATACTTTGCGCGCCGAACTTAAAGCTCGCGGCCTGGCCGAGGGTTTGGACCAGCGTTACCGGTTGGAGACTGCTCACATGACGATGCTCCGTTTCCGGGAGCCTTTGCGCGATTGCGCTAACTTTGCCGCCAGCCTTGAATCCGCCCGAACGCGAGCCTTCGGGACGACCCAGGTTCAAAACCTCAGCCTGGTTCAGAACGACTGGTACCTGTCACGCCACACTACCGCAGTCGTGAAACGCTACCGGTTGCCGTCACGCCGGGAGGCTTGATTCTCTTCGGTGCTCGTCTTGATCTTCGCCCGCAACCGGGATCAACAACCGATCGATCCGGTCTCAGAAATGCCAGGTGAACGCCGCTCGCACCCGATAGTCCGGCACGATTTGCAGCGAGGTATTATCCATGCTGACCGGGAAATCCACACCCGCCTGCGCGCTCAGGTTCCGGCCCCAGGCGAAAGTGAGATAAGGGCCGAGGTACACCGCGGTGACACCGGTATCCTCCGCTGCCGCGCCCTGGAACTGATCCAGACCTTTGTATTCGCCGGAGACCACCGCCTGTAATCCGAGCGAACATTTTTCTTTCATGAACAGGTAGTAACCCGGACCGCCCAGCCAGGTCAGGTCATCGGCAAAACGATAGTCATAGTCGCCGGTGCTGCGGATGGCATACTGGACTTGCACCGTGCCAAACCAACGGCCCCAACGGGCGTACGCGCTCGTACCGACGAGCCCATCGTACGATCCCGAGCCCAGTGTCAAATCATGCCCGTGCACCCCGCTCGGTGGCCCAACCGGATCTTCCACTTCATTGAACTCTTCCTTCAGGCGCCCGGTGTTGCCCGTTGGAAACTTGACCCCACCCAGAATGCTCCAAGTGAAGGTGTGCTTCTCGGTCAGCTTTTGGTACAGCAGGAAATTACCCAACAAAGAGACGTCGCCAATGCCAGATACGCTTCCCTGATCGATGCCTCCCATGCCATCAGTGCGCCGGTAGGACCGGTAGATCACCGGGACATTGAACTGCACTCCAATCCGGCTGCTGAAATTGTAACCTGCAAACACCTGTGAAATCGAGCTGTCCAGATATTGCCCGGCGGGATTTGAAACTTCATGACCGTCCGACTGCAAGCGCCCGAAATGGGTGAATTGCTCGGCGGCCCCGAGGAAAAGGCCGGGGCCAAGCTCTTCATGCGGTCGCGAAGCGGCGTAGATCGCACAAAGATCGCAACCGGACAACGACTGCGCCCAAGCCCCCAACAACACCAAGGCCAGACAGCAAAAGCGAAACACCATGCTTTGAACCTAAAGCACACCAACCCCCTGTCAACCTGAGTTGCTGTCTATGGTCCCCCGGGGACATTCACATACCGACTCCCGGTGATCCAGGCTGAACGGAGCGGCCACACCGTCAACGAATGCAGCGTGGCGGGGCCACCCTCCGCCTTGACCGACAATCCACTTTCTTTTGGCAGCACAAACCGGGTGAAGGAAATTTCACCCCGATTCACAAACGTCTCCACGGAGGCGCGGTCCACCAGGATTTCAATCACTTTCACCCGGTCCACCACCGAAGCGCCGCGTCCGCCCGATTCGATGGCCTTGGAAGTGAACACCACCGGCACCCCACGCAATTGGAACGTCAGTTTGGCCCCCTCCGGAATGGTGACTTCCGCCAGCAGATGGAACAACTGTCCGGCAGGCTCAAGGGGCAACACCTGGCCGGTGTTCAATGTGCGATTGGTCCAAAGGTCAGGCGCTAAATGCAGTCGCTCGATTTCGCGGATCGGCTGCCGAAAGACCCGGAAACCCTCCGCGGTCTGGTACAGCGTCAACTCACAAGGAAAGGTCACCTGCTGGCTAAATGGCATGTCCGGAAAATCGGAAAAACGCATCCACGCCGCCTGGATTCTCCGGCCATCTCCGGTTTCGACATTGCCCCAGGTTTGCGTGGCGTAGAAGTCTCCGATGTCGCACTGGAAACGCCCGGTCTCCTCCTTGAACTCGGTGCCATTGAAGCTGCCAACCGAATATTTCCCACTGCCCTGGATCAGCACCCACTTGCGCTGGTCCGGTTGGCCGTCGACCGGCAATTCGAAGAAATCCGGGCACTCGAAACTGTCCTTGATCGGTTTCCGCTCATCCTTCCAGTTCAGTAAATTCGTCGAGGTAAGGATATGGTACTGGTCATTGCCGTAGAGCATCATGACCCAGTGTTGGCCGGGCGCATACCAGAAGACTTTGGGATCGCGCTCCGGGAAATCCATGATGGGATTGTGCTCGTAATGTTTCCAGCTGCGCCCGTGGTCCAGGCTGTAGGAAAGGCATTGGCTGTGGTTGTCATTCCGCGACCAGAACGCCACCATCGGCGGCACCGCCGGGTTCGGTGACAGCCCGGAAGTGTTTTTGTAGTCCACCACACACGTTCCGGACTGTGTGCCGGTGCCGTTCTTTTCCTCACCGAACGCGGGCGCCAACTCGGTCCAGTGGATCAAATCCCGGCTCACGGCGTGGAGCCAGCATTTCCACCAGCGCTGCGCAAACAGGTGATACTCGCCGTCATAATAAATCAGGCCGTTCAAATCGTTCATCCAGCCTTCCTGCAGGGCACGGGGATTGAGCCGGTCCATGGTCCACTGACGCGCGGTGAAATGGAACTGCGGCCGCAGCGACTCGCGGTAGAGAGGCTCTGTCACCACCGGCAAACGTTCCGGCTTTTCCGTTTGCACGATCTGCGCCACGTTGACATGTCCCCAATCCCCGCTCGCCTCGTCCACGATCTGAATGCGCGCGCTTTCACCGAGGAACTGGTTTACGTCCCAACTGGCGGGCGCCAGGCGATCGCTGCGCCAACCCGTCGCGCTACGCACCACTTTGCCGCCGATCACCAGATTCACACAAGTGCGGTGCTCGTAATCACCGCCGCCAATGCGAAAGGCAATGAAAGACCGGGCGATCTTGAACTTCGGCGAGGTCAGGGTCCCGGTCGGCCCGTCGCCTTCAACCTCGCTGCTCGCGACGCCACCGCCGGGCACATTCTCGATTTCCAATTTGGTCAGGCGTTCGCCAAAAGCCGGTCCCGGGTCAAAGGCCGTTCCGGTCTTTTGCCACTCGCCATAATTTGTGCCGCGAAAATCACCGATCACCAAATCCTCGGCCTGCGCGGCGGCCAAAAGCCACAGGTTGACCGCCAGCACCATGATGCTGAGTCCAAAAAATTTTCTCCTCAGAGTCTTCATAATTTTTACCTCCGCGCCCTGGGCTGGCTTCGCTCTCTCTGGCTGAATGCACCAGGGCCCTGTTGCTGGGTAATTCGTTGGTTCACTTTTTCCGCCAGGTGCAACGATAATTGAACCGACGGTTCGGCGCGCTGTCCCCGCTGGTGCAGAGTGAGATCGGATCTTTCAGGTCGGTGGGGTTGTCGCACCAATGGAAATCGAACGTGAAAGCGTCGCCGGTGAGCCCCAGCAACTTGCGCGGCACCGCCAATTCCAGCGCGTTGCCTGCATAGCGATATTTCAACCGTCCCACCTCCACCCAGGGATCACCGGTGGCTTTGGGATCATAGCGCCGAATGGTGGTCGTCTTCCCATCCACCACCCGCTGATTGATAAGGTAATCATACCCATACCAGCCGGTGTTGGGATTCTGGTCCGCGTCGATCAACAGTAGCATCCAGTTGCTGCCGGTATGTGGAGTGAGCGCTTCCTGGGTTTGCACATAGAAATTCACCACGTCCCGGTCCACCGCCACTTTGCTGGTGATGATGTCGTTCCGGCCCGTGTCGTTCGTGTAATGCAATCCGCCGTAGCCATTGTAGTCGCGGTGGAAGGTGTCCCCGACCGTGTCCCGGTATTCCACCTCGACGCCTGCCCAGTCCGCAAACGCCCCGTCGATCTTGATCGGGTGCAGCCCGGTTTGGACCGGGATCGGACGGACCCCTTTATAGCGGCGGATATTCTGGGCCATTTGCATGTAGTAGTTGTCGGTGTAGCCGCCTTTCATCGGCTGAATGCACCGGTTGAACTCCGCGTTGTATTGGTCCACGAAGAAATAGGTGCTGTCGCGGCGCATGAACTTGGTGGTGGGGCCGCCCGTAGGCGGATATTTGCCGGCCGTCCACTCGTTCCAGTCGTTGATGTAGAGGAACTGCGGATCGCCTTTGATCGCCTCATCCCAACGCTGCTGGAAATAGATGCCGTAACCTTCCGGCCGCTCCACTTTGCGCCCCAGCCACGGCACCAAAGTCGGCTCCGGCAAGTCGAACTGATTCAAAGCCGGCTCGCCGTTTTCCCGGGTCCAGGATTTGCCCACCAGGCTCGACGGATGCTGCCCCGGGGTGACCGCGGCTTCCTCCTTCTGCCCGTTATGGGTCGAGATGAGTTCGTCCGGGCTCATCGCCGCCACCCGTTTGTCCCCCAGGTCCAACCCGAAACTCCAATTGTCTTCCGTGCCCACAAAGCGTTTCCCGGCCCATTCCCGGTATCCCCACCACATCGTGCGCAGCGTAAAGAAGTTCTTCACCTCCCGGGTGTAGTCCTTGTAGTTCTGCTCGATATAGTCGGGATCGCCGTAATGGGGATGACTGGCATCCGTGCGGGCCGCGGCTTCGTAATGCGGGTTCGGATTGAGCACCCCTTTGCCATTGGCGTCAACGGTCGGATTGCCGTTGTACAAAAGCAGCGGTTTGCCATCCCATATGAACCAGAGATCCTTGTGCTTGCCCACTTTGAAGATTCGGTCATACAGGTCCTGCACCACGGTGATCACCGGACCGTTGAAGGCCCAAAAGCAGAACTGAGGCACCTTGTTGCCTTCCGCCCGCATCTTCTCCATCACCGCAAAAACCACCGCCCACTCGTCCCAATAACGAACGGCGTTCGTCACGTCCATCACCAGCACATCCACGCCCGCATCCGCCAGCATCGACATGTCCTTCCGGATCACATACTCGTCTTTGCTCAGGAAATAGCCCGTCTCGGGTTCGCCCCAATGATACGAGCCTTCCTTCCAGAGCGGATGTTTGGCGTCGAGGCGGGCCTTCGGATCTTCGGCCAGCACGCGGCTGACGTCCGCGGTGTACGGACTCTTGAGCGTGTGCAGCGAATCGCTATGCCAGGTGATATAAAAAATTCCCACCACGCGGCGCTGATCCTTTTTGACGGGGCCCACCACCGCATAGGCGGGCATATTGCGGCCCAGGGCATCTTGCGCCACCCAGGTATCGGGATATAAGTCGCGATAGTAAGCCTTTTCCTCCGCCCGCGCGGCGCCTGTGACACCTAAACAACTCAACAATACCAGCGTCAACAAAAAGAGGCGCAATTGCGTCGGGGAATAGGAGCTTTGGTTGGCTTGCATATAGGTCTTCGATCTGTGTGACCTCCATCTTAAGACCCCATGGCAGGGGTTGAAACTAAAATTGCCACCACGGGCATTGCTTACTCGACCCGCTCGATCCGGCCCACGATAAACACGTAGGATAGCGCGCCTGCCAGGGCGAGGGCGGCGACGAAGAACAAGCCCGGTGCAAAGTTGTCTCCCCGCACCAGCAACCCGATCACCAGCGGCACCAGGATCGAAGACAGGTTTCCGAAGAAATTAAAGACGCCCCCGGTCAGCCCCAACAAGCGCCGGGGCGCAAGCAGGGACACAAATACCCAGGCGATCGAAGAGAAGCCATTTCCAAACCCGGCGATGGTCAGGAACAGGATGATCAGGGCCGGACTCTCCACGTAGTTGGCCCCAACGATGCTCGTGCATAGCAACAGGCCCGAAATCACCGGCACCTTCCGGGCGGTGGTCGCCGAAAACCCTCGCTTCACCAGGTAGTCGGAGAGAAATCCCGAACAAAGAATACCGCAAAACGCCGCGAGGAATGGCAGTGAGGCCAGGAAGCCGGCTTTGATGAAGTTCAGGTGCCGGTAATCCACCAAGTAAGTGGGGAACCACGTCAGGAAAAACCACAACGTCGAGTTCACCGCGCTCTGGCCAATATAGATGCCCCAAAGTTTTCTCCGGGAAAGCACGATGCCCAAATCCGACCACTGGAAAGGCGCCGCAGAACGTCTTGGCTCTCCGCCCATTTCCGCCAATCCGCCACCGGCCCGGATATGCTGAATTTCCGCCGGGTTGACCGTGCGCGATTCGGCAGGGTCGCGATACCAGCCATACCAGAGCGCCGCCCAAACGAGGCCCACCGCCCCAGTGAGCACAAACACCTGCTGCCAGCCAAAATGCTTTTGCGTCAGCACCAGCACCGGGGTGAGAAACGCCAGGCCGACAAACTGGCCGGAAGTATAGGTGCCGATGGCCCCGGCGCGCTCGTGTTCCGGAAACCAGGTGGTCACCAGCCGGTTGCAGATGGGATAGGCTGGGGCCTCGAACATTCCCACCAGCCAGCGCAGTGAAAACAGGAATATGAAAGTGCCCGCGAACCCTTGCAGTAACGTCGCCAGGGACCACAGCCCGCAAATGCCGGCAAACAAAAACCGGGGACGCACCCGATCCACCAACCAACCGCCGGGAATCTGAAACGCGGCATAGGCCCACCCAAACGCGGAAAACAACAGACCCCGCTGAAAGGGGTCCAGTTGCAGGTCGCGGCCCAGTTGCGGCGCCGCCACGGACAGGTTGCTGCGATCGAGATAGTTGATCACCACCGTAACGAACAGCATAGCGAGCACCCGATAGCGAGCCCCCGTCGGGCTCGGGCTCGAAGCGGTGGCCCGCCCTGGTTCGAGGACGGTCTTCATTCAGTCCGCCGCCAGGGGAAAACGCATCGGTCTTTGGTCCCGGGTAGCCCGGTAAATGGCAGTGAATAATTCCACCGTCCGACGCCCATCCTCGCCAGTGACTGACGGAGCCCTGCCCTGGCCGACTGCTTGGAGAAAATCCTGCACCTGCAAGCGATGGAAATGCTCCATCGGGTTGACCTCAGCAAAAAGGTGCGCGTCTTCCGCCTTCCATTCAGGCAGCCGATGCTCCTCGCCGGGAATGGTCCAGATATCATTGAACGGGGGCTCCACAATATTCGACATGCCCGCAATGAACATCGCGCCGCCGTCCGTCTGCACTCCCACCGAAGCGCCGTTCACGCCGTGGACCGCAACCCGGGCGTTGATGGCTGGATTCTGGCTGTTGCTCACCATGATATTTCCCAGCGCCCCATTTTTAAACCGGACCACCGCCACCGCCGTATCCTCCACTTCGATGTACGGATGATTCAAATTCGCCCAATACCCGAACACTTCCTCGATCTCGCCCAGATACCACAGCAGCAAATCGAGCTGGTGCGGGGATTGGTTTACCAGCACGCCGCCTCCTTCGAGCTGCCAGCTTCCACGCCACGGATCGCTGCGGTAATAGGCTTCATCGCGCCAGCCGAATATGGTGGCGGAACCGAGGATGGGCCGGCCCAGTTTCCCCGCTTGAATGGCCTGGTGAATACGCTGGCAGGGCGGATAAAATCGCCGCTGACAAACGGTTCCAATGACGACCCGATGCTGGCGCGCCGCCGCCAGCATGGCGTCGCAATCTTTCAAAGACGACGCCAGCGGTTTCTCGACGAGCACATGGGCACCAGCTTGAGCGGCCGCGATCGTCGGCGCGGCGTGCTCCGGGTGCGGCGTGCAAATACACACCGCCTCCACCCCTGCATGGGCCACCATCTCCGCGACATCCGTGAACGCGGGCACCCCGTATTTCTCCGCAAACACCCGGCCCTTCTCCGCCGAGCGCGCGCACACGGCCACGAACTCCGACTCCGGCAGGCTCCGCAGGGCGCCGGCGTGCAGGTGACCCACTTTTCCGCAACCAACCAGCGCTGTTCTCAGTTTTCGCATGGCGCAATCCGTTTGGGTATGGAGCGGCAGGGCCGCCCCGGTGATAGCCTGGATTTCTCTTAAGGTTTGAGCACCACTTTCATCAGCCCTTTTTCGGCCGTATACAACCGCTCAAACCACCGCGGCCCCTCCTCCAGCGGCGCGGCGGCACTGATGAAATCCGTGACATTGATCTTGCCGCTGGCGATGAGTTCGAGACAAACCGGGTATTCCCCGGCTGAGGCGCACGTGCCGATGAGCGTCAACTCCCGCGTCACCACCGCCTGCAACGGCAATTCCACCTGCGGCTTGAGATTTCCAATCAGCGTCACGCTGCCCCCTTGGCGCACCGCACCAATGGCGGTTTTCACGGTCTCCGGCAATCCCACCACTTCAAAAGCGGCGTCTACGCCCCGGCCTGCGGTCGCGGATAGCACCTCTTCCTGGAAATCCGGAGCGCCTGCTTTGATCGTGAGGGTTGCGCCCATTTTTTCAGCCTTGCTCAACCGGCTTTCGTCCAGGTCCACAGCGATGATTCGCCGGCAGTCGAAGGCCCGCAACGCCTGGATCACGAGCAACCCGATCATCCCCGCCCCCACCACCAATACCGTGGCGTCGGCCGCCAGCGGCGTGCGTTTAACCGCATGCACCGCGACGGACACCGCCTCGGTCATGGCCGCTTGCTCGAAGCTGAGCTCGGCGGGCAGTCGATAAAGAATGCGCTGCGGCACCGCCACGTATTCGGCAAAGGCGCCGTGACGCCGGTAATCTCCGCACGAAACGCCGAGCACCCGTCGCTGCTCGCACAGATTGATTTGGCCGCGCCGGCAATACCAGCACTCCCCACAATACACCGTGGAATCAAAAGTAACCCGGTCGCCGGGTTTCCAGTCGGTAACGCCCCGACCCACCTCGGCAATCTCCCCCGCCGCTTCGTGACCCATGACAATCGGCGGGATTCGCCGTCCGGAACTCCCGTCCATGCCATGCACATCGCTCCCACAAATCCCGCACGCCCGTACCCGCACAAGGACTTCCCCCGACTCGAGCGTGGGGACGGGGAAATCCTCAACGACCAGGTGACGGTATTCCTCTAGGACCAAAGCTTTCATGGCGAAAACTTACGCGGGTCGTCAGCGCGAATCAATGCGGAGCTGTTTTCAATTCGCCCCGGATATAGCGACCGACTTTCTTCAAGGTCTCGACATCAATCTCCCGGAGGCGTCCCTCGTAATTCGGCCCCACGTCGAGCGAGAACAGGTTGCCGAATTTCACCGCGCCAAGGTAATCCTCGTAAATCTTCTCGGCGGGAAGACATAGCTGGTCGTGCCGGGGCAAGGAATAAAACCACATCGCCCCACCTTCGTGCGGCGGCAAAATCGGGTAGGTGAATTCAGCCAGCCGATAGGTGCGTGCCGGGCCTTTGTCCATGTGCGGTCCCGCGGCGGCGTGGTCCTCCAAGGGGCCCGGCCGTCCCATCTCGCCCAGGCGAATGTCCGCCCCTTCCTGATCCCCGTTGTTGAATCCCACGAAACAGTTCGGCTGCAGTGCCTTTACAAAGCGTATCGTGTCGCCATGGCTCAACCCGCCGTCGCCCACCGCGTAATCGAACCAGATATATTCGATCGGGCCGTATCCGGTGAGCAGTTCTTTAAGCTGCGCCTGCTTCATCTCACGGTTGTTGCCTCCGCCATTGCGGCGCTGGCCCCCTGGCGGATCCGCCCAGGCCCATTCCCCTTCGGAAAAATACAACGCCAACTTGATCCCTTCCCGGTCACAAGCCTGACGCAGTTCCCGCAACACATCCCGGCCCAGCACGCTCCGCGTGACCTTGCGTTCCGTGGTTTTCGTATCCCACAGACAAAACCCATCGTGATGCTTCGTCAGAAAAAGGATGTAGCCCATCCCGGCCGCTTTGGCGGTCTTCACCCATTGCTCCACGTCGCAGCCGGTCGGATGAAACAGGTCCAGGTTGGTGATCCCAGGCGTCCATTCCTTGCCGGAAAACGTGCTGAACGACCAGCACACAAACATGCCGAAGCGTAGTTGCTTCAGCTCCGTTACGCGTTGTTCGGAAACCGGCGGCGGAAAGTTCGACGCCGTTTGACTCGCCGGTTCGCCGGCGGCGAACAGGGCCACCGAGGTCAGATACAACGACGCGAATAATAGTGCTCTCATCATGGCAGGTGCTGTCAGTTCAGGATTCGAGAAGAGATTGCGGCGAAAAGTTCTGAACCGTCAATTCGCAATTAGCCACAATCGATCGGGTCGCGGCCCTTCTTCGCCGCGCCGAAGTATTCACCGAGCGTGGCCTGTGCCCGGAGCCGAAGCGTAACTAATTCTCAGCATTGTCAAATCCCGGCGGAGGGTACACATTCAGCCGATGCAACCCACTACTTCTGCGGCGAACGCGCGTTCCTGGCGCGGGATTATTCCACCCATGATCACCCCCTTATCAGATTTCGACCGGCTGGATGTCGCGGGGATGGAACGGTTGGTGGAGCATATTTTACGGGGCGGCGTGCATGGCCTGTTCATTTTGGGTACCAGCGGGGAAGGCCCCAGCCTCGGCTACCGGCTGCGACGCGATTTGATCACCCGCGTCTGCAACCAGGTCCGGCGCCGAGTCCCTGTCCTGGTCGGCATCACGGATACTTCGCTCACGGAATTGCTGGGCGTCGCCGAGCACGCCGCGGCGGCCGGCGCCGAAGCCCTCGTCCTCTCGACCCCCTACTATTTCCCACTGGGTCAACCCGAGCTGCTGACTTACGTCCAGCGGCTGGTGCCCCGGCTCCCGCTCCCCCTGTTCCTCTATAACATGCCGCAGATGACCAAGGTTCAGTTCGAACCCGAAATTCTGCACGAACTGGCCCGCGAACCGCACATCCTCGGCATTAAAGACAGCTCGGGCAACCTCGACTATTTCAGCCGTATCCTCGAACTCAAAAAGCAACGTCCGGACTGGATCGTGCTCATGGGCCCCGAACACTTGTTGCTGGAAGGCGTCCGGCGCGGCGGAGACGGCGGCGTGGCTGGTGGCGCGAATTTTTATCCCGAGCTCTTTGTTAAGCTGTATGAAGCGGCGCAACGGGGCGACCAAGCCACGGCGGATGAATGGCAGCGGAAACTGCTCCAGATTTCGCCGCTTTATTCCTTTGGCCAATACTCTTCCACTGTGGTCAAAGGGATGAAATGTGCCTGCGGCCTGCTGGGCTTGTGTGAGGAACGCCCGGCCGAACCGTTCCAACCGTTTGCCGCGGCGGAGCGTGAGAGCATCCGCCAAATCCTCCGCAACCTCGGCCTCGTGGTCTGATTACGTAGCGTAGCCGTCCCGGCTGCGAGTGCGAGCACCGTCTCGGTGCTCACTGACCGAACTGGCGGCGAGACGCCGCCAAAACTCGCAGGTGAGGACACCTGTGCTAAATCAGGCTCCAAGATCAGGGATGGGCTTGCGCCGGGGCGTAGATCACGGCTTTCCCAATCGAAGTGCGCCGCCCGGTCGAGCGGCTGTCCGCGCCGTCGGTGGTCACCAAACGCAACGTGTGTTGCCCGGGCTTCAACCCGGTGAGATGCCAAAGGTCGTTGTCGTAAGTGCGCTCCGGGATCCATGAATCCGCCATCAAATCCTGTCGTTTGCCATCGAGATACACCTCGGCCCGGCCGCCGTCCTGGGCCAGCACTCCCTGGAGCGCCACTCCCGAACCGGTGAACACCAGCGTCGCCTCCGAACCGGCGCCGTGCGCGACTTTGGCGCTCTCCACGACTTTCCAGTTACCGGTCCAGCTCCACGCGGCATCGTTCACCTTGATTAGCCGCACCGGGACGCCGAAGTTCGACTGCTCCAACTTAGGCGCCTTCGGCTTTTGCATCGGGATCACCACGCTGGCCTCGGTCACCTTGCCGCCGGCCTGCTGAATCACCTTCAACGTGCGCAGCTCGCTGGAGCGCGTGATATCGTTGAACGAGTATTCCGTATAGGCAAATTCCCGATCAGCAATCTTTTCCAAATCCACCCGGTATTTCTCCGGCAGCCGACGATAGCCCAAAACCGCCCCAAGCACCCCACCTGCATTCGAGGGGTTGCAGTCCGAGTCCTGGCCGCAACGCGTCGCAATTTCAATCGTGCGGTCAAAATCCCCACCACCATAGAGCAGGCCCATGGCCACATAAGCCCCGTTCAGCCGCGCGTCGATGTTGAACGGCTCAAACGCGCCATCCGGGCACGGATCGTTCCGGTCCCATTTCTTTTCCAGCATTTGCCAGGTCTTGCGCCAATCGGTCGGCTCGGCGGCGTGCCCGTTCAGCAGGTCGCGAATGATGGCCGCGTAGCCGCTCTTTTCCGGCAGACAGGCCAGGCCAGCTTCCACGATGCGGCGCGGATCGGTCTCGAAATACGCCGCCGTATACATCCCACAAATGAACATCCCGCCATACAGCCCGTCCCCGTAATTCATGACCCGGCCCACGCGGTCGCAAAAGGCATTCGAAACCCGGGGCAGTCCCGGACACATGATGCCGATGAAATCCGCCTCGATCTGGAAATCGATGTCGTCGGCGTGAATGTTGTAGCGCGGATGCCCGGACCAGGGCGGGAGCACGCCGCGACTCAGATTGCGCCGCGCCCCGGCATTGGCATGCCACAGCATGTACTGCGAATCACGGAAGGCCTTCCCGTAATCCGCGCTCGTCGCCTCCAACCCCACCGTGTCCATCACCCGCGCGAACGTCATCTCCACATACAAATCGTCCTGGTCGATCGCATTCGTCACCGGCTCAGCTTTGATCGGGTCCTCGTTCAGGCGCGCGTTATACCGAAATTCCGAGGTGGCCCCGTAAGAGACGCCGATCATCTGGCCGGCCCAGGCGCCCCGAATTTTATCAGTCAAATCCGCACGCGACAGTTCCCGCGTGCCCGCGGCCTGCACCGCCGGCAACACACTTTGCAGCGCGATCACCAGGGACAGGGACAATAGGTAGTGGTTCTTTAGTTTCATGTTGCTTGGGAAAAGCTGACGCCGCTCAGCACACGTCTTCGTGATGCTCGAAGAAGCGGTGCATGGCCAGTTTACGGCTAGTTTCGATGGATTCCGCCAATTTGCGCCGTTGCCGGGCGGAAAGCGACTTGAACGAGTGCGCGAGCGCCGCGTTAGCTTCGATATGTTCCGGCTTCGGCATGCCGACACTGACCAGGCTCACCGGCAGAGACAACGTGTAGCGAATCAACTGCTCCACTGGGGCCGCGCCCAATAATTGCTCCTGGCCGAGGACCTTCATTCCGATGATCCCCATCTTCTTCCGCACTGCGACGGGCAGCGCCAGTTTCTCGAACGAACCGTTCCCGGCCGGAGTCGCTTTCATGCCACCGGGTAAATCGGCCATGAACGCCAGGCCGGCGTTGAGGGCCATTTGGGTGCAGTCAAAATCGTTGTGCTCCAGCGCCGCCTTCAACGCGACCGGATCGGCGTGACACGTGATGCCGATGGCGCGCGTGATCTTTTGCTCGCGCGCTTCGTAAAAGGCCTCGAGCACTCCGCCTTTAGCTTCGATGGCTTGGAGGTCCTTCAGGTTGCGCAACGCGTGGATGTGCAGCACCTCCACATGATCGGTGTGCAGCCGTTTCAGGCTGAGCTCGATCTGACGCCTGGCCTCGTCTGCCGTGCGCCCGGCAATCTTGGTCGCGAGCGTGACTTCTTTCCGCCGGGTGGCCATGACTTTGCCCACCCACTCCTCGCTTTGGCCATCGCCGTAGGAATGCGCGGTGTCCACATACGTGATCCCGAGATCGATCGCGTGATTCAACGCCGCCACGGCTTTCTCCTCCTGCTTATACATCAGGAACCGGCTCCCGGAACCAAATCCGAGGATGGGCACTTCGATACCGGTCCGCCCCAGCGTGCGCCTGGGCAAGGCCGCGGATCCCAGGGAGGTCAGCATCGGCGCCGCCACCACCCCGGCCACTACCGTTTTTACAAACTCTCGGCGATTCACGCCGCCACGCTCGCCGAACCCGGGCCGGCAGACAAGCAATTTTCCAGCGTTTTATTTCTCCGCCCACCCTGATACAGTTGCACCATGATCCAAGTCGAAATCTGTGTGGATTCCCCCGCCGGGGCGCTGGCGGCGGAACGCGGCGGCGCCCAACGCGTGGAACTGTGCGACAACCTGCTCGAAGGCGGCACCACGCCCAGCGCCGGCGCCATCAAGGTCGCACGCCGCCTCCTCAAAATCGGGCTCCAGGTCATCATCCGACCCCGCGGCGGCGATTTCCTCTATTCACCCGAGGAGTTCGAGGTGATGCGCGAAGATAGCGCCCTGGCGAAATCCCTGGGAGCCGACGGCATCGTCGCCGGCTGCCTCGACGCGCAGGGAAACATCGACCGCGAACGCACGCGGGAATTGACTGCGCTGGCGCGCCCCCTGAATTTTACGTTTCACCGCGCATTCGACATGTGCCGCGACCCACACCAGGCGCTGGAAGATCTCGTGTCCCTGGGGGTAAATCGCGTGCTCACCTCCGGACAGGAAGCTTCCTGCATGGAGGCGCTGGATTTGCTGAAGGACCTGCAAAAGCAGGCGGCCGGACGCATCATCGTGATGCCGGGCGGCGGGCTCACGCCACGAAATGTGCGCAAAGTCGTGGACGCCACCGGAGTCTCTGAAATCCACCTCAGCGCGCGGCACACGGTGGAAAGCGGTATGCAACATCGCAACTCGCGCTGCTTCATGGGTGGCACACTCCGACCGCCGGAATTTAGCTGGAAAACGACGGATACGTCCGCCGTGCGCGCGGTCATGAATGCCCTTGGCGAGTAACCTCGGCAATAGCTCTAATTGGTGGTAGCAGCCCGGTTATCACATCCGCGGCAGTAACGGCTTACCTTAAGAGCCTTCCGGAGATTCAGGCAAAGCAGCCTTGATGCACTCAAGGCTATTTGGACCTCCTTTCATCCCACGAGGCAGGCCAAGTCTTGGTTTCTTTGAGGCAGCACCAAACCGACCAACACTCTTATTAATCGCGAGGGCTTTTGCCTCATGGAAAAACCAGACATCGTTTTTGGATAGCCCCCAAAACTAGTAATATGAGAACAAACGATGAATAAAAAATGGTGGGCGCTGAGGGATTCGAACCCCCGACCTACTCGGTGTAAACGAGACGCGCTAACCACTGCGCCAAGCGCCCAACCCAGTTAATTCCACGAACCAGTCCGTTTGACTCTTCCCATTCGTCACCCCGGGTATTCGCAACGAGCGCGGAACCACCCGTCTTTGTCACCAGCGGTCCCAATTCAGAGTCCCAATCGGTCCGAGCCGTTACCGGCACAGAATTAACGAAACCTACTATGGAATAAAGAAATTCTGCGGCAAGTGAAAAGCACGGCCATTCGATGCGAAGGACGGAAAGATTCCGGAACTGCGACGACACGATGTAACGGAAACGCCCCCTGCCACAAAAGAATCGTCGCTGGTTCAGGCGATCGCAGTCCCGCAAGAAAGCGCAAGTTTCGATAGCTGTCATGACCCTACCGATGTCTGGCCAATTCACGGGGAAGGGACATTCGTGGCTCCAACCGTTACCACTTCACTTTACCGGTCTTGAGACGGTCGCCACCAAGTCAGGCTCGCCATTCAACCCAATCGTTAAAGCTCCATCCTTACGAAACGTGAAGGTAATCCCGAGTGGATTTGGAAGCTCAGGAGTTGTCTTCCGTATCCCAAGCCTTGACCTAAATCTTTTCTCTGCGGCAATTGAATCTGCTGTGGGCGGTTTTTCACCAGTAACGAACCAACCGAACTCCGACTCATTTGTAGGCCACCTGGTGTGTTGTCCATAAAACCTTTGAAGGTCAACCTTAAGCCTTTCCAGTCGCTGTTGTTCCAGCCCGTGGTCACGTTCTTTCACGAAGTCGGCGTATTGGCGCTCAAGCTCAGGGTCTTTCGCGCTGAAAAAGGTGAACTCCCAGGTGCAACTACCCGAACCGGCTGAAATCAGCCTTCCATCCTTCGTAACCACAGACAGACTTGTGAACGGAATGCCGTTGGAGGAGCCGACGCTATAATAGTAAACACCATATCTTCCAAATTCCTGCCGCCGAGTGGGAGGGAATCGACGGAAAAGTTCCTGTGCGGGATCGCCAGCCCCAATGCGGCGGAAAGCGAATTGCTTCCAAACCGGATGACACTCAGAAGCCATGCCGAGAAAGGCTTCCACATCGCGCGGGCTTGAAATGCGCAGAAAAACGCAGGACGCCCCAAGCACAACCAAAGTGAGGACGGCGGCTAGCGACAACCTCCCTCGCGATGTTTTCAACGATAGGTCGAACAACTTCACGTTTTGCCTCAAGGGGCCTGACTGCATATCCTATATTGATTTGACCACACTATATGCCCCTCGTCACGGTAAACGAAGCGTAGTTGCTCACAAGTCACCTGCCCCTGCACAGACCACAAATCTCGCTAGGATTGGCTATAAACGATTTTGACTGTGCAAGGTTCATCGCGCTGGCGTCCCGCCCGGCTGGTCACCGAGCATCGTAGTCGATGAGCGCTCCGAGTGGCGTCACCAGGACGATGCGGCCGACTGGGGAGTCAGCGCCAGCTCCCGGCACCCAGTGGAGGCCGCGGTCCAAGCGCTGAGGTGCCGACGACACGGCCAAGCCGAGATGGAACCGCACGAGCTTGGGCCAGTCGCCCGCGCTGGAGCCAGTCACTGTGCGCCCGGCGAGCGACGGGTCATCCCGGTGAGACTCGAGGATTCCCGCCGTGATCCACGCGTCGTCCTGCTGATGCAGGACCAAGGACTTCAACGCGATCTGCGTCGGCAGCGCAAGAACCAGGAGGACCGAAACCGCGCGCGCGATCCCCGGACGCAGGTCTGGCGCCACTGCGAGCGCGGCGAGGAGCGACGTCGCTATATAGATCTGGAAGACGTACCTTGACCCCACACGGCTTGAAAGCGACGCGCCCAACACGGTCAATACAACCCAAACGACCGCCAGACGCCAGGCTGCGGGCGAAGGCAACGGCCGTGGTCGGCTGCAGACTCGCGCCAGGGGCAGGAGCGACCACGGCAGCGTATAAACCAACGCGTAGCCGACGTAATGCCTCCAGGATTCGCCGGCTAGGGAGGACGCCGTGCCGCCCTTCGTGAGCGACGAGAAGACCTGGCGACGAAGGTACGCCGGCCAAAACTCCGTCCCGGTCGCGGTGAAGTGGAGGGCGTCGAACGCGATCAGCGGCCCCACCGCGATCGATGCCGCACCGACAAGCCTCCACACGGGCGGCCGTAGTGACGGTTCGATCCACACGACCGCGAGCAGTGCCGCTGGGACGAGCCCGAAGACGCCGCGCACCAGGAAGCACCCGGCAAGCGCAATGCCCGTCACCCAGATCCACAACCGCGCGTCGCGCAGCCGAACTGCGCCGGCCAGCGTCCATGCCGCGCACGCGGCAAAGGGCAGTTCCAGCGTCGCGCGCTGAACCGACTGCATCACGCCCGCGTGGAGCAGGAAGGCCAGCCCCGCGAGGTCGGCCGTCGTCGCCGACATGAAGCGCCGGGCCAAGGCGACAACGCCCGCAACTGCCGCGAACGTCCAAAGTGCGTTCGCCGCAAGCGCCGCGTTCGCCGGGTGGACTCCTGCGGCCTCACAGAGCGCCGACAGCCAGAAGGCGCCGGGCGGATGCTCGCGGAATGGTACGAAAACGCCGTGGAAGTGCCACACCGGCGCGAACCATGCCCGCCAGCCTCCACCGACCATGTCGTGCGCCAACGCGGCGTAAACGCAGGAGTCCCCTTCGGTGAGGCGGTACGGAAAGAGAACGACGAAAACGAGCGTAGCCGCAACGGCTACACTCCAAGCCATCAAACGTGAGCGCGTCATGCTTCTGCTGCCTGGACCCCTACGAAAGGACAAGGTATCAGGCAATGATAATGTCAAGTAGTCACAGCAGCCAGCAACGATAGGTCGAACAACTTCACGTTTTGCCTCAAGGGGCCTGACTTCATATCCTACATTGATTCGACCACACTATATGCCCCTCGTGACGGTAAACCAAGGGTAGTTGCTCACAAGTCGCCTGTCCCTACACAGGCCACAAATCTCGCTAGGATTGGCTATAAACGATTTTCACAGTGCGAGGGTCATTGATGCTGGCCAGCGTGCCAAGTGCGCGTTCTACACCTCGAAACCGGCCACAGGTTTAATCCGGAGAGCCTCGGGCACAGAGAGGTAATCCGGCGGGTGGTCCTGGGCGTTGTCCGGCGAAATGACGGGACCCATGGATATCAGCTCCTCCATCGAGAGATCGCCCCATACTCGATTTCGAGAATAACGAGTCGGCTAGCTCCGTACCAGGGAATTTATCCTGGAAACTCGCCACCATCAACTCCGAGACCAAAGCCAAAAATCCGGAACGCACCCTAAAGCTCAAAATGGCGGGTGAAAAGTTGACGGGCGCCATCGAGAACCGGAACGAGGTAAACTGCAAGATCAAGGTGTATCTGGCCCTGCTTCGTTCCCGGATACAGTGCCCAGAGTTATCCCCCAGGGGCCAGGAAAGCCCGTGGAAGCTCTACGGCACGGGCCTGAGAGGCCCAATACCACTACGGAGCGGCCGGGAAGTTGCGGGGCGGCAACTCGCTGGGAGCGGATCCCCAGGATTTATTCGGCTGCGGGCCCATGACCAGTTCGAGCGTCCCGCCCGCAGCGATTTCCGCGTGGCGCAGCCAGGCCCGCGTCAGCGGCTTGCCGTTAAGCGTCGCCGACTGCACGTAAGGATCCTGGGGCGATGGACGGCGGTTTCGGACCGTGAACTCACGCCCTGGGTAATAATGGCGGTCCAGTTCGATCGTGGCCTCATCAAACAACGGGCTGCCGATGACGTACAGGCCATCCACCGGGGACACTGGATGAATGCCGAGCGCGCTCAGGATGTACCAGGCGGACATCTGCCCCACGTCTTCATTGCCGCATAGGCCTTTCACCCCGGCGCCGTAGGCGTGGTCCATGATGATGCGCGCCCATTTTTGCGACAGCCACGGCTGGCCCGCGTAGGTGAACAAATAGGCGGCGTGATGCACCGGTTCGTTCGCGTGGTTGTAATAGTCATTCCATTTGAACGTCAGCGGCGTCTTCTCGAAGAACTCGGTGAGGTAAGACACGAAATAGTCTTTGCCCATCAACTCCATCAAGCCCGCCACATCCTGCGGGACGAACCAGCCTTGCTGATACGGGTTGCTTTCCACGCAGCCCTGGCCGTGCCGGGTGGCGCCCTCCCATTTCGTCCACGAGCCGTCGGCCCGTTTCGCGCGCATGTTGCCGACGGATTTATCGTAGATATTGCGGTAGTTAAGCGACCGCTGCAGCAGGCGGCGGGCGTCGTTGGCTTTGCCCAGCGCCTCGGCCAGGCGCCCGGCGCAGTAATCGAAGTAGGCGTTCTCCAGCGTGCAGGAAAGACTGTCCGGGACGAAGCCCAGTTGCTGGTACTGCGGGCGATGGTTGCCGTTGTCTTTGGCCAGGTCAACGCTCGCCCGGCACAGTTCGTAAGCCTTGGCCACGTCGTACCCGCGGATCCCCTTTAGATACGCCTCGGCGAAAACCGACACCGCCGGGTCGCCGATCATGCAGCCGGATTCGGCGGCCACGATCTCCCAGCGGGCCAGGTAGCCGTTGCCGCTCAACTCCGCCTGTTGCATCAGCGAATTGACGGTGTCGTTGACCACGTCGGGTCGAATCAGGCTGAGCAACGGGTATTGGCTGCGGAAGACGTCCCACCCGCTGAAAACCGTGCGGTAAGTGAACCCGGCGGCCTGGTGCAGCTTGCCGTCCGCGCCGGTGTAATGGCCGTTGACATCCGAGTACGCCCGCGGATCGAGCATGGCATGATACAACGCCGTCGCGAAAGCCTCGCGCTGGACCTCGCTGCCGCCCTTCACCGCCACCCCGGCAAACGCCCGCTCCCACTGCGCGCGCGCCGCGCCGCGCACCCCCTCAAAATCCCAGCCGGGGATATCGTGTTCGAGATTCTCCTTGGCGCCGGCCAGGCTGGCAAAAGAGATCCCGGCCTTGACCAGCACCGGCTCGCCGTTCGTGGTGCTGAATTCGGAATAGAACCCGAGATGGTCGCCTTCCTGTTCCCGGCAGCCTTCCAGCACGCGCGCCGCGGCCACCACCTTGCGATACTGTGCGCTCTCGATGTCCTCGCGTTTGCGCGACCAACCGGCGGGAATCTCCGCCGACCACACGCCGCATTTGCCAATTGGTTTGCTGAATTGCGCGTAGAAATAAATCGTGTAATCGGCTTTGCCGTCGCCGTTGCCCCAGCCCCCGCCCGCCGGTGGGCATTTCATCCAGCCTTGAATCGTCCGGTCGTCGACGACTTTTACAAACTGGCGTGTCGAGGTGCCGCCGATGCGCCGGGCCAGGTCGATCTGCACCCGCGCGGCGTCGCTTTGCGGAAAAGTAAACCGCAACATCCCGGCGTGGGCTGCAACTGTAGCCTCCGCCCGCACCTGGTAATCGTCGAGCGTCACCGCGTAGTAGCCGGCCTGGGCGATTTCTGTTTCATGCCGAAATTTCGAACGGTAACCGTCCTGCGCACTCTGGACCCCGCGCTCGGTCTTTAAAGGTCCGGTGGTCGGCATAACCAGGAAGTTTCCCAGGTCCCCATACCAGCCAATGCCGCTCATGTGGGTGAAACTGAACCCTTCAATGCTCGTGTGTTCGTGCGAATATCCCGGGCCATTGTCGCCGCCGGTGATGGTGTCCGGGCTGAGCTGCACCAGGCCAAAGGGAGTCGCCGCCCCGGGGAAGGTCTTGCCCTCGCCGTATTCAACGCTCGTGCTGGCGCCCACCATCGGATTCACCGCGTCCACCAGCGAGGCTGCTCCGGCGGTACCGACGACAAGAGCGCTCGCCATCCCCAAAACCAGGGCCTGCCATCCGCAAAATCTCCAGCCGAAGTTGGGTTGTGGGTGGGTTTGCATCACCATCGCGCGCGTCATCATGTGAGCCGCAGTGTGGCGGGTAAGGCCCGGGCTGTCGAGAGCCGGTGACCGACCTCTTGTCTTAAATTACTTTTGGTGCATGACCTTCGCGGCGTTTCCAGTTAAACTGCGGGTATGTGCAAGGCTCCCAGCTCGCGTTTGGTTCGACAGCGGGCAGCCCTCCGCAGGCGGAATTTATGAATGATAAACCACGCCGGTCCTGGTGGCGCGCCGCCGGGATCACGGTCGTCATCCTGCTGCTGGCAGGCGCCACGCTGCTGCTCGTGATCCGACGCCGGATTCCGCCGGAATTCGCGAAGGATTTCCGCGCCGGCATCGCCGCGCGGCAGGTTGCCGATCCGGACGAGCGGTTGCACAAATACCTGGAACTGCGATACGGGCCGCTGACCGATCCGGCCGTTCGCGAAAAGGTGTTCCTGGACTACTTCAACGTCGATCACATCAAGGCCATGCAATTGATGGTGCAGCATAGTCCGGCGGCGCAACGTCCGGCGACCATTCAAGCCGCGTCAAAGTGGGTGGAAAACTATCGCAACTCGCTCACCCCGCGGGAACGCGAAGCGCTCAAGGCCCGGTTTCAAAGCCCGGAAGGCCTCGCCATGCTGCGGCGGGCCACCGCGCAATACAACTCGCAGGACGTGCAATACCGCGGCCAGACCGCCGTCGTCATTTCGCAGTTGTTGCAGACCATCCACAGCCTGCAAAATCCATGAGACCTCCCCGACTTTCATCATCCTCCGGCGCCTTGCCAGTGACCACGACCCGTTCCCGCCGCGCTTTCACCTTGATTGAATTGCTGGTCGTCATCGCCATCATCGCCCTGTTGGCTGGAATGTTACTCCCGGCGATCACCAAGGCCAAAACCAGCGCGCAATCGATCGCTTGCGTGAGCAACCTGCATCAAATCGGCATCGCCCTCAACGTGTACGTCCAGGACAACAACGACCGCCTGCCGGTCTGCGCCGGATATCTCCCGAGCCAGCAATCCAACCTGCCTCCCATCACCGTCACCCTTTTCAGCAATCAGAAGACGAACAAGCTCTTCAAATGCCCGTCGGATAACACCCTGTTCCCGGTCGAGACCACCAGCTACGAATGGAACTTCTGGCTTAACGGCGCTCCGTATTCCGCTCCCCAATGGGCCGCTATCTATACCAACGAAGCCCGGGTAATCGTCGAGCAACTTTTTGGGAGCCGCGACGAAACGCCCATCATCGGCGACGCCAATCCCTTCCACGTCGCCAAGGGAAACCTCATGGGCAAGAACGCCTTGTACTTCGACGGCCGGGTGGAAAAAGCCCGGTTCCGGTAGATCGGAACGGCGAGGGCGCGACCGGGACGCGCCGACCCGGCCCCGGCACCCGCCGCGCCGCCGCCCGGCGGCACTAGCCATATTTTGTTCTGCTGAGAACAAAATAAGAATATCAAGCTATTTTAATACATACCATTATTTCTGTTGCTTGTTAGCCGCAAACCGGTATTTTAACGCTCAAACAAGCCTTATCATAATCATGAGCACACAGAATCACCGACCGCCGGCGCGCGGCCTGGCCCTCCTCCTCCCCGCCCTGTTCCTGGCCGCCTCGGCTGCCGCCGCGAATTACCAGGTGATCGGCTGGAACGAATTCGGCATCGACCGCCTGGACCGCGATTATTCGGTGTTCTCCCTGTGGCCGCCCGGCAATACCATCCATGCCCAGGTGACCTACCAGGGGAAGCTGCTGACCAATAGCACGGGGATTACGGTCACCTACCAGGCCGTGGCCGACCCGGACGGCTCCATCAATTCCACCTCCGCCGGCAAGACGGAATTCTGGCAATATGTGCTTCCCCTTTATGGCACGAATCCCCCGGTGGATGTGGGCCTGACCGGCTTCCCCATGCCCAACGCGACCAACCAGGCGCTTGTCTTCAGCCGGGGTCAGGCCTGGTTCACCGCGGATTCCATCCCCATTACCCCCATCGACGACGCCCGTAATCAAAATCCCTACCCCCTGATGCGGCTGGTCCTGCGCACCAACACCACCCCCCTGGCGACCAACGACATCGTGCTGGCGATCTCCGACGAGGTGAACTGCCGGGTCTGCCACGCTTCGGGAACCGACGCGGCGGCCCAACCCGCGGCCGGGTGGGCCTGGAACACCAACCCTGAACACGACTACCGCTTGAATATTTTGCGGCTCCATGATGACCTGCGCAACCCCGCCTCCTATCCTGGGATACTCTCCAGCAACGGCTATAACCCCGCGGGCCTATACCGGACCGTAGTGGCCGACAACAAACCGGTCCTTTGCGTTCGCTGCCATAAATCGACCATCCAATCCGGGAGCGGCTGGGGCACGATCCCACCGCTGACCGTGTCTATTCACTCGTTGCACGCCACCGTCACTGATCCCGACACCGGGATCACCCTGGGCAACAGCCCCAACCGTTCCGCCTGCTACCACTGCCATCCCGGCGCCAGTACCCATGCGCTGCGGGGAGTGATGGGCGACGCAGTAGCTCCCTCCGGTGCACGCGCCATCCAATGCCAGAGCTGCCATGGGGGCATGACGAATGTAGCGGCCATCAATCGCACCGGCTGGATCGATTTGCCGGATTGCCAGAGCTGCCACACCGGGACCGCCACCAGCAACAACGGCCAGATTCGCTACACGGATGCTTTCACCAACGGGGTGGTGCGCCAGGCCATCGATTCCACTTTTGCCACGGTGACCAACCTCGCCTTTGGAAACTACTCTCTCTACCGCTATTCCACCAATCACGGCAAACTTTTCTGCTCCGCGTGCCACGGCTCGCCGCATGCGGAATTCCCGGCCGATCGGAATGACAACCTCCGGGTCCTTCAGGTCCAGAGCCACGAAGGCATGCTGTCCGACTGCAACGCCTGCCATACCACCATCCCGAACAGCGGGGTTGCGCCCCATGGCGGCCATGAGTTCGGCCCCAACTGGGTTAACAACCACCTCGGCCTGCCTGACTACCTCGTATGCCAAAAGTGTCACGGCACTGATGAACGCGGGACCATCCTCTCGCTGGCCCAGAAGACCGAGACCATCACCAGCAGCAAATACGGTCCGAAGAAGCTCTTTCGCGGGGCGCGGGTCGGCTGCTGGCTGTGCCATAAAGGCAGTGGCAACCCGGGCTCAGCCAACCCCGTCGGCCCGGCCCTGGTCACCAACCTCTCGACCAACACCACCAGCGGCACACCCGTGGTCATGACCCTTGCGGCGACCGACACCAACAACCCGGTGCAGACTCTCGCAGTGCGGATCATCTCGCAACCCGCCCGTGGCACGGTCGGTCTGACCAATCGCATCGCCACTTATTTTCCTCCGACGGGATTTGTCGGCACTGAGCAGTTCACTTTCGCCGCCTGGAACGGCGCTACCGACTCGAACCTGGGCACCGGAACCGTCGCCGTCGCCCAAGGCACCTTTGGCATCACCTCCACCGCCCAGGTGCCGCCCAGTTACCCGGCGGGTTGGGCGGCGCCCTTCGGGGCTGTCGCAACTCCGAGCAATCTCACCGCCACCGTGACTTACGATTGGGACTTTGGCGACGGCACCGCCCACGGCGCCGGCCAATATTCCACCCACGCGTATGACCTGCCCGGGAGTTATAATTGGAAAGTGATCGCCACCGTTACGAGCGGCGCCTCCAAATCCGCCACCAATTCCGGCACCATCATCATTGTCGGCCCGATCAAGCTGACCGCCACGCCGTCCTCCGGCTCCGTCACCTTCACCTGGCCAAAGACCGTGGCGGACGCAGTGCTGGAGTATACGGACAATCTTGGACCGGGCGCCCTCTGGACCACCGCCACGAATACCGTTACCAGCGGAGCAAGCACTTATTCCGTGAGCATCCCGAACGTCAACGCCCATCGGTTCTATCGCCTAAGAAAGATCTGATCCGACGCGACGAAGATTCCAAATTAAGAATGCAGGCTGGAAACGGAATCCGAATAATCGCGGACCGGCGCCAGGGCTACTTGATGAGTCGATAGGTGTAGACCATGGCGCTGGACGGGCGCGGGGCGGTGACCAGCAGGCCATTTTCCGCCAGCTCGCTGCCGGCAAGCTCGCGCGCCTGGTTGGGCTGATCGATATCAGCAACGGCATACCGCCCGGCCGGATCCAACCCGTGAAGCTTGAGCCGCGCCGCCTCGTAGACGCTGTTCGCCCGCCGGAACACCTGGACGATGCCCTGCCCGGCTTCCGGCCGATCAAACTGCCAGGCCATCCAGTCTTCGTTTCCAGTGGTGAACGAGGTCAGAGGATAAAAGTCGCCGAAATAGTTTGGGGCGATCACGGTCTTCCACTGGTTCACCAGCCGGCGCGCTTCGTCGAACGGCAGATCCTGGCGCCGCATGTCGAAGCACGCGGTGAAATGCGGACACATTTGGCTGCGGAAATTATAGGAGTCCATCGCCCCGGTGCCGGTGCCGTAGTAGGGCATCCAGAAAGCCAGGCCGTAGGTGTGGCATTGCTGCCCGACCGGTTCGAGGATGTAATCGCTCCGCAACAACAGCACCGAGCGGCGCAAAGTCTCGAGATCGTTGCGATGCCCGCCGCTGGCACAAGTATCGATCACCAGGCTTTCGCCCGGATCATCATCACGGCAGGCCTGGTCATTTCAACGCCTGGCGCAGCGCGGGTTCCAATCCCACGGCATTGAAGTAAAAGCCCAGTGAGTTGCAGTGGACCCCGTCCACCAATCCAGCAGCCTGGTCACGGCTTAACATCTTCAGACCGTCCACGTACGTGATCTTGCGGTCTCCCTGCTTCCGGCGACTGGCGACAAATTCCCGCGCAAACCGCCGCTTGGCTTCCTGGCTCTCCCTGACTTTGGGATTGGCATCCTCGCTGGGAAAATAAAAGGGGCTGACCACAAGGATCGGGATCTTGGGGCGCTTCTCTCGCAGGAGTTCGACAAATACCGGAAGTGCTGCGATGTATTTTTCCAGGACCGGGTTGGCCCAGAAATCCAGGACGATGCAGGACGCATCCAATTCGCGGATCGCCTCGGCTAATGCCGGTTCGCCAAGTCCATTGCCACTCATGCCAAGGTTGACGAAGTCCGCGTTCAGCTTCCGCTCGAGCAGGGCCTGGCAGGAACCACCGGGATTGGAGGCGCAACCTCCCTGCGTGATGCTTGAGCCGTAATAGACGATGGGCTTGGCCACCTTGTAGGGTCTGGGTGGTTCGATCCGGGCGCCCGCATCCAAACTGACCGACTGAATGCTCACCGCCTTATACAGCGGGAGATAAAGGGTGACCTCGCGCAGCTTTGGTTCCGCGCCGATCTTCCAGGTTTGAGCCATCTTACCGGCTCCATCCGGCCAGGTGCTGCCCAGGTATTTGCCATCCACATAAATATCAAATCCGTTTTCACCTACGCTCGGCATGTGATGCATATTCGAGAAACGCGGGTTCTCGGCGACAATCCCGACCGTCGTGGAATCGGTGCGGAACCGAATGCGCCCTCCGCTGGGACACTGGGCCAATCCCCAAACTTCAGGTCGGACGCTCTCTTTCAAACGTGCCGGCAAACGGCGTAATACCGGGCTGTCTTCCACAAATCCTGGCAGACCATAGACCGGCAGGCGCGCATCCGGAAAGGCGATGACCTGCCGCTGGTCGGCTTCCGCAGCCCGGGAGTCACGACCACAGATTTCAACCACCAGGAACGGCAGGGCCAGCAGCAAAGCGAAGGGTAAGGATCTCATTGGTTTGCGTCGCAATTGTCGTCCGAGGGTGCGGACGGCATCGTGAATGTCAAGGGGCAACCCGGTCGCAAAGCGCTCCGTGTTGGCAACGCAGGAAGCAAATGCGCCCGGCAGATCGAGCGAAAGGGCAACAGGTAACGGTCGTGCTGATTAAGCGCCCACCGCTTCCGCTTCGGCCATGGCCGCCGTCAGAATGCGTGCGGCCGTTGGCAGCGCTGCTTCCAGCGGCGTGACCGCCTGGTGAAGGCACAGGACGAGATCGTTGGCGCCATACTGCAACAGGCGCTGATACCAACGAATAAACTCCTGGCTCACCCCCGCTTCACGATCCGTCGGGATCGGGCCGACGGCAGCGCCGGTCGCCAATTCACACAGGGTTCGCGCCCCAAGATGCGACATTGACAAGTCGTCGCCCAGCTTCCGCCAAACCGCCAGCGCCCGCTCCGGTTGCGCGGAGAGCAACAACGCTTGTGCCTGCTGATGCCACACCGTCGTGTTTCCGGGCAAATGCAACGTCGCTTCCGTTGTCCAATCGACCGCCACCTCCAACAGCTCGGGATGACTCAAGGCAATCAGCCCGCCAAATTCCCAGACTCGAGCCTCCGTCGGATCCTCGGTGCTCAAGGCATGCAGTATTTGCAGTGCCTCGGCCAGTTGGCCCGCGTCGGCCAGCAACCGGGCGTAATCGAAACGGATGGGGCGTGCGCCGGGATCTTCGGCGACGGCCTGGCGGCAATCCTCGAGCGCGGCATCCTTGCGCCCCAGTGCGGCGCGGCACAGAGCCAGACAATGACGCGGACCGCCTTTGCGAATCTCTGCGTTCACCGGCGAAAGGGAAGGCTGCTGCCTCGTGGCCAGGCACTGCAGCATTTCCTGCTCCGCCTCTTTAAATTGCTGCAAGCGGAGATAAGCAAGCCCGAGGGAAAAGTGCAGCGAGGCGTTCAAGCCTCCGCGCCGGGCAAGGGGGGAAGTCAGAATCTCCACCACTTCCTCCAGGCGATTGGCAGCCAGGAATTGAGTACACATCTGGGCCAGTAACATCTCGCGCGTTTCCGGCACCAATTGCTCGTCCGGCAACGCGGACATCCGCTGATAGGCGAGGCGATATTGCACCAGCGCTTCCGGCAACCGTTCTGAACGAGCTAATTCCAGCCCGTAATTCATCAGCAGATTGGGCTCGCCCGGCATTTCGAGCAACGCCCGCTCCAGGAGCAGCAGGTTCCGCTGGATCTTGTTACGGTCCTTGATCACCGCGGCCGTGTAGCCGAAGTGCAAAAGCGTGGCGTCCGCAAGCCGGTTTTCCAAACCCCATTCCTGCCGGCGCACCTCGATGCTCCCAAATACCTGCTCGTGAACTCGGCCCACATAAAACAGCGCCGGCGCATTGCGAAATAAGCGTGGCACATAGCTGCAACCCTGGTCCTCGCGGCCGTGATCCACGATCGGCAAGCGCCACGCCATGACTTGCGGATTAACCAACAACTTAAGCAAAGCCGCATGGCTGCTTTCCGGCAGCGTTTCGTCCGCGTCCAGCATCAAGACCCAATCACCGGTAGCCTGAGCCAGCGCGGCATTGCGAGCAGCGCTGAAGTCATCGCACCACTCAAAGTGGGATACCCTGGCGCCATGTTCCTCGGCGATCTGCACCGTGCGATCGGTCGAACCGGTATCCACCACCACCAATTCATCGGCCAATCCCCGCACGGATCCCAGGCAGGCGCCCAAGAATTTTTCTTCATTGCGGGTGATCAGGCAAACCGTAAGCCGGAGCTTTTCCGCCGATAAAGCCGGCGGAATCTTCAGCCAATCCGGGCGGCCGCGGTGATGGAATTTTTGCCGGGCAACGCGCCGTGCTTCCTTCCACCCCGGTGCCAGGGACTGGGCTTTGTTTGCGCAACGACTCGCCGTTTCTCCATCGCCGACTTGCGCGGCAATCTGGCTCAGCAGAAGATACGCCTCAGGATGACAGGGACGCACGGCCAATGCAGCAACCGTGGCTTCCCACGCCTGGCGCCACTGGTTTTGCTTCACCGCTTCCCTGGCGCCGGCCAAATGCCCGAGCAGGGCGCACGCGGGGAGCGTCAGCTTGCCAACTTGTTTAGGGGGCGCGCTTCCCGACTCGGAGGTTGCCAGGTGGGGCTTCAACTCCTCGATATTCTGTCGGATCACCCGTGCGGACCGTTCCCAGGTCCATCCCTGACGCACCCGCTCACTGGCCGCCTGACCCCGGGACCGGGCTTCGCTCCGATGCTCGAATACGTAGCGCATTTGAGAAGCGGTGTCGGAAACTGAAGGTTCCAATAGCCAGCCTTCCCCGGCCAGGCTGATCGTGCCGACCTTGCCCCCGATAGGTCGGATTTTTGACGGCACTCGGAACACCAGGTTCGGAGCGGCAAAATCGTCCGCGGCCCCACCCTCGGTAACAATGACCGCCAAGCCGCAAGCCATGGCCTCGAGCACCGGCAACCCGAATCCTTCCCCTCGATAGGGGTGAACCAGGCAATCACACGCTGTGTAAAGACCAGGTAAACTCTCCGGCGGCAACTCGTCATTGAGATAAACGATTTCGGGCGCATTTGGACGGCTTTGGGCTGCTTGGATCACCGCCTCCATTGTTTGCCCGGCGTAGCAACTCTGCCCTCCAAAATCCTTGATCACCAGGCAAACGTCATCCTGCGCGGTAAACGAGTTCAGATAAGCTTCCAGCAGAATGTCCGGTCCCTTGCGATGGATCGTGCCTCCGACAAATAGGAACTTAAACGCCTTCCGGGTCGGCAACACCAGGGGAGTCGCCTCTGGGCGGAAATGCTCCGCGTCGATGCCGTTGGGAACCACTTTGACTTTAGACTCCGGAATTCCCGAGCGGACATACACCTGGCGCACGTGCTCCGACGGCACCCAGAATTGGTGCACCTGGCGGGCTTGTGCCACCCACTCCGCCGGCAACGACCCATATTCCCAGGGCTGGATAATCACTAAAGCCCCGTGTCTAACCGGGCTCCAGTTCGGTGGCCACGCATGGCGCACCGTGACCTGGGTCCCTCCGCTGGCCTGCGGCAAAATTTCGCGGGCTAAAGCCTGCAATTCAGGGCGAGACGCATAGCCGTTGGCCAGCACCCGGCTCCCGATACGGCTTAACCGCAGCCCCGGTTGGCGTGCCAACTGCCGCGTCAATTCGCGGTTCACATGGGATAGGCTGCCATAATCGAGGAAAGTTCCTTCCCAGGCCACCGTAATTTCTTGCTCTGGCACGCTGTTAATCGGCGCCAGGAAACTGGCCAAGGTCGATTTGAAGTTCACCCATTGGCGGGCGAGAAAATCCCGGTCGCCATCGCTTAACACCGGCGGCTCGTCTCCCGTTGGCAACGAAGGCAACGGTTCTTCCACCGCGCTCCATTCCCAATCGATAGCCCTCAATTCCATTAATAAATCCCAAAAAGCAGCCGGCATCGAGAGCTTATCCTTCAGGCCACCGCTTTCCAGGAAGGCGGTGCGCTTCAGCAGCACGCAGTGCGCTGGCGAAAAGGCGGTTCGCCGCTTCTGCCGATCCGCGTACGTCACCAACTGCGCTCCAGCCCGGGGTGTATGCGGAAGGACCCGCAGTAAAGGCATGTCCCAGTTCGCGGGCAGCAGCATGCTGTCCTCGAGGAACAGCAGCAGCGGAGCCATGGCATGGTCGGCCGCCCTGTTCAAAAGGTGAGTCAAGGTTTGATGTGGCTCCGTCGCCAGAATGGTGACCCGCCAGGCTTCCGCGGAAAACTCTCCGGCGACCGGTTCCAGCCACTGGGTCTCACCTGGCGACACGAGCACGACCTCACATTGCAGATCGCGACGCGACCGGACCGCCAGGTTCCGGAGGCAGGCCCGGAGACGCTCCCGATCCGTTCCCACCCGGAGAATCACCGAAAGTTCCGGCCGGGGCGCATCAAGGTCCCGCTCGGTGCGATTATAAAGCATCGCTTTGGCGTAGGAGAAGAACTCCATGCTGGCGCGCGCATGGTGCATCTGATAGGCACCCTGAGGCCAGAGCAACGTGGGTTCCCGCAAAGCCCGACCATAGCCGCGGGTTTGTACCAGCATGCGGTCACGCTCACCACAAATCGTCCGCACGCCACCCTCATAATAATGGTCGTCCAATGGGATGGCGCCGAAACCACTCAATTCACTCCGCAGCGGAAAGGCCGCCGCCCGGGCCAGAATCGGCTGGCTGCCGTGGTCGATATCGGCGAGGACCCGGCGCGAAAGCGCATTGTCCCCGTCCAACAAAGCCGGTTTTGCCCGGCGAAAACTCAGCCACAGCGCCTGGTAATGCAAGATGCCGGCTTTGAAGCTGGACTGCCATTGCAGCAGATTCTCGCCGAACGGCAATCGATCCAGCAATGGAGTTACCTTGCCATCCGCCTGCCGCTGATATCCGAGGGTGGTTCCCATCGGGGCGACCATGGACTGTTCAATAAATGCGGGGGATCGGATAAAAGCGCTGATGGCCGATTCCGGTGCGCCGAAAGCGCCGAGGAAAGTGCGGATGTCCAGACCTTCCAACACCCGCCGAGCCGCAATTTCAGTGGTAATCAGGTAACAACCTACCACCGGGGTGGTGACGCCTTCCAGGTCCAGGATGCGCTGCAACTGCATTTGGGCCGAACCATTATACCCAATATCGCAAACACCTAAAGGTCCGGAATCCAGCCAGGGCTGAAGATAATCCATCACTTTCTGCCGCTCCTCCTGGCTCCGCACTTCAATTCGCCGTGCGATCTCCGGTGTAAACAGGCATTTGGCCAACTGCATGATCGCCGCGGTTCCTTCCAGTTTCGCTTCGAGCGCCAGTGGCAAATGCGCCACTTCCGCCGGTGCCAGACCGAAGTCCGCCAGGATGGTTTTCACCGTCAAGGTGGTCCGGCGTCCCAGCCAGTCGATCAGGTTATCCGCGGTGAGTTTGCCGATGGCGGCAAGGTCCGTGGATTTACGGTTGATGAACAGGGGTTGAATGCGCAAGGGCGCAGCGGTGGCTTCTGCTTCCCGCTGCAGCATCTGGCCCAGCAGTTCGCCTTCTCGCATAAACGCACCCACCTGGCGCACTCCGGCGGCCACAAATTGCTGGCAAGCCCAGGTGGCGAACCGTGTCAATAACGGTCCAAGCAACATGGCACCTTCCCGTCCAAACCAACCGACCTCATTCTCCTCCGCAAAATGGCGCGCGGCCAGGAGCCGCAAATGATTCACACTAAACTGCCCCGGCGCCGTCGGCTGGAGCAGATGCTCCCGCTCCAGGATCGCCGAAGATTCCGGCGTTTCTTGCGTGTAATGGCACCCGCGCACTCCCGCTTTCCGGGCGCCCCCAACATCCGCGTTCAGACTGTCGCCAATGTGCAGCAGGTGCGAGGCGTTCAAGCCCAGCTTCCGCATCGCAAGCTGGTACAGATTCCCAGTACCCTTGCATACGCCGGTCTCGCTTGAAGTCAAAATCAACTCAAACCACTCGGGGTCGCAGCCATTGGCCCGCAAAATAGCCCGCAACTGGTCGCTGGACAGGTACATGTCCGAGAGCACCAGCACCTTCAAACCGCGCGACCTCGCGTACTGGACGAACTCGAACATCACCGGATTCGCGAAGCAAAAATCAGCCTCCACCTCGCACTCCACTGCCGCTGCGGCGGACGTGTCCGTGCAAATTGTCTCCAGCCCGGCGTAAATCTGCGGGAGGGTAACATCCTCTCGGAGTCGGTCCTTAAGCGCTTGTCGCTCGCGGGCATTTAACTCGGCCATCCGCCGTAAAGCGGCAAAATCTTCCGCCCGACACCGTCGGGTAAGCAGATTCGCCTCAGCCAATCGTCGCCCGACCTCGTAAAAAAGATCCGTCGGCCGGTTCACCAATCGCCATACCAGCGTATCGAAAAAGTCGAAGGAAACGGCGCGGACTTTGTTGTCGCGTCGCTCCAAAAGTTCCGACGCCCGCTTCAAAGTTCGGTCCCGCTGCCAAAGCTGCGCCGGAAGTATAGTCAGAGTGGTCTCGGAGGGATTCATGCAAAAGTGTGGGTGAAAACGGCAATTAAAACCGCTTGTGACTGCGGGATTTGGCGCGGAAAAGCATGGGAGCGAAAGCTTCGTTCACCCCGCCGCGAATGAGCCGGGGCGAGGTCGGTCGAGCACCTGGCGTGGGAACCGGACCGCGCGCAGGACGATGCTTCAGCAAAACCACAAAAAATCATAAGTAACATGAGCCACTCACCAGCCGGATGGACGCAAGTCTTCACGGCCAAGCCGACCCGACGTCCCGACGGGAGCACGAAGCATGCCCCGCACATTCCGGCACATAGCGGGGCGGGAGGTCGCCCGTTCCGCACCGGCGCTGGCATATCCCGTGCTATGCAATGGCAGTTTGCTTAGTTATGAATGACGATCTCCTGTTGTATTCCATGTCGACGTTTCGGGACCTTATTATCCCGGTCCTGGAAGTGGCTAAAGCTCGCCGCATCGTGGAGGTCGGAGCCGAGTATGGCGCTTTCACGCACGATCTCTGCGCCTATGCCCAGCGCCAGGGTGGACAGTTGATAACGATCGATCCCGAGCCGCAGCCCGCCGCGCTGCAGTTCGCCGCCACCCTCTCCAACGCGCCCCATTTTCGCTTCATCAAAGCCACCAGCCTGGAGGCTCTACCCCAACTCGACGAGATCGACGCCTATCTACTTGATGGCGACCACAATTACTACACCGTCAGAAACGAACTTGAACTCATCTGGCAGCGCCGGGCAAGTCGGCCTTTTCTGGTGTTCGCACATGATGTGGGCTGGCCTTGCAGCAGGCGGGACATGTATTACGCCGAGGAACGGATCCCGGCGGAATACCGGCATCCTTCTTCCCGGGAAGGTGTGGTTCTCGACAATCCCGGCATGGTCCCTTGGGGTTTTCGCATCTGTTCGGTCGCGCGACAAGAGGGAGGCCCAAAAAACGGGGTGCTGACCGCCATCGAAGACTTCCTCGCCGGTCATCCGGATCTGCAGCTTGACGTTGTGCCGGCGGTATTTGGCTTGGGAGTAATCTATTCCAAAGATGCCACCTGGTATTCCCAGGCTGCCGCTTTGCTGGCTCCTTACGCGAATAATCCCCTGCTGGCGCGCCTGGAGCGGAACCGACTGAAGCTGTATTTGCGCGTGCTCGAAGATGCTTACCACCGTTCCGCTACTCCGGCGGCGGCAGCCACTGGGATTTCCGAACAGAACCTGGCGGCCCTGGCGCCTGAGCAGCTTCGGCTGCGGGCCAAAGAACTGGGTCAACGCGGAGCCTGGGCCGAAGCATCCGAGCATTACCGGGCTTTGACCAAAACCGCGCCGCATGCCCTGGACGGCTGGTTGGGCAGATGGGAATGCTGCACCCGACAGGGTCACGACACCCTCGCCGACCTGGTGCTGGACGAGGCTTTGGAATTACACCCTGAGTGGCTCGAAACCCTCAAGGATATGGCCGCAGCCCAAACCAGGAATCTTTCCAACTGATCCACGCTGGTTCGCTCGCCCGCACGATGCGTCACCGCTGGCGCAGTGCTTCACTTTGTTCACGCGTTGAAAATCTGCAACTGATGGACGCGTGAAGTTGTCGGGCAGGGCAAGGAACCAAGAAGAAAGAAGACCGGCTTGATTGAGGCAGTAGCTGGGTGCCCGCTCGAATTACAGAAGGGTGCTGTCGTCAGCTTTCCTGGTTGAGCCGCGCGCAATCAGAGGTGGGTCCGCACAGCCTCGCCAGATTTTGCTTCTTGATCTCCGCCGGGATACTGGCCTGCGCCGGGTCACGGCGCAGCCAATCCCATTTCGAGAAGGTGAGGAGCGGCGCCGCTTACTGCAGGAGGCGCAGCACGCTTTGCGGAAGTTGATTCGCCTGGGCCAGCATCGCAGTGCCCGATTGAACCAGGATATTCTGCTTGGCGTATTCGGTCGATTCGGACGCCATATCGGTGTCCTGGATGCGAGAACTGGCCGCGGCGAGGTTTTCCTTGCTCACGGTGAGCTGTTCGCTGGTGTAATTCAACCGCGTCTGGTAAGCGCCGATGGTGGCGCGGTCTTCGGCGAGTTGGTTGATCGCAGCCTTGATCTGCGTCAGCGCAGCGGCTGCGGCAGAAGTCGTGGACACGTTGGAGACGGCAGAGTCCATCATGCCGGAATAAGGGGCGGCACTCATGTTGATGCCGTTCATCGAGAAGAGTCCGCCTTCGGAATCAATCGCGACATCGAGGGCCATGGCTGAGAACAGGCTCACGCCGTTGAAATCTTTGCCGGCGGCCGAACTGACGTAGTTTTGGAGTTGGACGAACTCCTTGTTATACAGATTGCGATCGGCGTCCGTCTTGGTGCCGTCCTGGGCGAGGATGGAGAGTTCGCTCATGCGGTCCAGAGCCTTGCCGATCTTCTGCAAGTACCCATGCTGGGTCTGCACAAAGGAAACGGCGTTGCCAACATTGTAATTGGCGGCCTGGATGCGATTGATCTGGGCGTCGATCCGGGTGCCCACCGCCAATCCCGCCGCGTCATCAGCAGGTTGAACGATACGGGAGCCGGAACTCAGGCGTGCCAGGGATTTGCTCAGCCGCGCTTGCGTCGCTTGCAAGTTGTCGGAGTTAATTTGAGCTTGGATGTTAGTATTAATGACCATGGTAGTTTCTTGGCTTTTTGGTTTAGAGGTGACAATCCATGTCTGATCTAGGCTGGCGATCCTGCCGGCAAAGGGGTTGCGGTGGGCAGAACCGGACGTTCCGCCGAAAGCTTGGGTACTACGCGGCGGCCTTTGGTTAGCGCCGCCTGGTTGCTAAGTTGAATCTCCTGGTAAACTTCCTGTCGATGGACCGGCACTTCCGCCGGGGCCGCAATCCCTAGTTTCACCGTGTCCCCGTCCACTCGCACGATCCGCACGGTTATCCGCCCGTCGATCACGATACTCTCACCCAGTTTGCGGGATAAAATCAGCATAAAGTCTGGTGTTAGACCGCTGCGGTTGGCAATGGATACTGCACCGAAAATTCCGCGGCGTTGATGGGGACGACTTGCTTGCCCACCAGCGTGTCGCTGTTGACAACGATGGGACCTTTGAGGTTCAGTGTCGCTTCTCCGGTCCCGCGCATCGTTACGATATTCAGCACCATCGCCTGTTCCGGACCTTTCAAATTCAAGAACCCAATCTCACTTTCCGGCAGTTCCGGCCGGTAATCCGGCATGACCGTGTACGGAGAAAGCACCAGGAACGCCAGGCTGGGATCCTGCCGCACCTGCAGCCACTGAAATGGCTCTTCGCCGGGGTTCGACACCAGCTCATAGTCCTGGATATCCTCGAAACCGAAGAGCCCATGGGGCAGGCGGATTCGATTGCTGCGCTTTTCAGCCGCAACAGGTGGTTCGATGTATTCGGCGACATTCATTCTGCGGGACGTAAAGCACCACCCATGCCAAGCCTAAAAATCCTTCACAAAACATACAAGTGAAGCATCTTACCGCGCGCACCCCTTCCGGCGTCCTTCCACCCCGCCCCCACGCCACCGGATACTTTTGGCCACTGGAGAGGGAGTTTTTTGCCGCCTTTTACATCTGATTACGGTCGGTTTCCAAATCCTCCATGGAGGCTCAGAACCACGCAACCGACCGGCCTTCGATGGTCCCCAAACAGGAGCCCGGGAGGAATTTTGATTTCAGCTTTGACCTTTTGCACGACCAGACCATATTTGCGCCCATGGCATACGAACCCTTGCTGAATTTGGATTTGCCCGGCCTCAAAAAAGTGAAGAGCGGCAAAGTGCGCGAGATCTTTGACCTTGGCGACAGCCTGTTGTTTGTCGCTACGGACCGAATATCCGCCTTTGATTGCATTATGCCCAACGGCATCCCGCGCAAAGGCGAGGTGCTCACCCAGATTTCCCATTTTTGGTTTGAACAGACGGCCGGGTTTCAACCCAACCATCTACTCGCCAAATCCCAGGATCCGCTTCCAGCGAAACTGCAGCCTTTCGCGGCGCAACTCGCCGGCCGAAGCATGATCGTGAAGAAGACCCAACCGCTGGCCATTGAATGCGTGGTGCGCGGTTATCTGGCTGGATCAGGCTGGAAGGAATACCGTCAGAGCCAAACCGTTTGCGGCATTTCCCTGCCGCCGGGGCTGGTCGAATCGTCCGAACTGCCCGAACCGATTTTCACCCCGGCCACCAAAGCCGAGACCGGCCACGACGAGAATATCTCGTTTGCGGAAGCCGAAAAAATCGTGGGCGCGGATATCGCTGGCCAGGCCCGGGCGGCCAGTCTCCAGATCTACAAGTTCGCCCGCGATTACGCCCGCAAACGCGGCATCATCATCGCCGATACCAAGTTCGAATTCGGGATGATGAACGGAAAGCTGATCCTCATCGACGAAGTTTTGACGCCGGATTCGTCCCGGTTTTGGCCGGCAGACGCCTACGCGCCCGGGAAAGGCCAGCCCAGTTTCGACAAACAATTCGTGCGGGATTACCTCGAGACGCTGGATTGGAACAAGACGCCGCCCGCGCCCCCGCTGCCGCCGGAAGTAGTGGCCAAAACCCAGGCCAAATACCTCGAAGCCTACGAGCGGCTAACGGGTAAGCCCCTCTGAGCTCGCCACTGCGGCCGTGCAGAATCTGGTCGAGGATTTCCTGCAGTACCTGCGGCACGAGCGCGGCCAGGCCGAGCACACCCAGCGTACCTACGCCGCTTTGCTCGGGAAATTCGTGACCTGGGCCAAAGCGCACCACTACGAAAACTGGGAAAGCATTGGCCAGGCACAACTGACCAGCTTTCTCGAACACGAGCGGGAACGCGCATTGGGAGGTGCCCGCCCGGCATCGAGCCGCCTCAGCAGCGCGGCCCTCTATCTCGAAATCGCCGCGCTGCGCTCATTCTTTCGGTTCGCCGAAAGCGAAAAGCTCCTGCCGGAAAATCCCGCCGCCAATCTCTCCTTGCCGCGCCGCTGGAAACGCGTTCCCAAAGCGCTCTCGGAACCGGAGATTGAGAAACTGCTGACACCTGATCTGAGCGATTCGCCGGCCGATCTTTGCGACCAGGCAGTGCTCGAAGTGGCTTACGCCTCGGGATTGCGCCTGTCCGAATTGCGCGGTTTGCGCCTAGAACAATTGCAGCTCGATGCCGGCTTCATGACCGTGATCGGCAAGGGCAACAAGGAGCGCGTAGTGCCCCTGGGAACCAAAGCCGTCGCGGCGTTGCGCCGCTACCTCGAAGCCGGACGCCCCAAATTGGTCACCGCCAAATCCCCGGCAGCGGTGTTTCTGACAAAGCGCGGCACACCCTTCGCCCCGGTCACTCTCTGGCTAAGGATCAAGCAGCGGGTCCAGCGCGCTGGCATCAGCCGGAACGTGACCCCACATATGCTGCGTCACAGCTTCGCCACCCATTTGCTCGAACACGGTGCGGATTTACGGGTCATCCAGGAATTGCTCGGCCATTCCAACATCAGCACCACGGAAATCTACACGCACGTCGCCGGTCCCCGGCTTCGTCAGGTGCACCAGAAGTTTCATCCCCGGCCCTGAGATTTGGACACGTTTCAGACTTCAAGTTTCGACCTTCCGACCCACGCTCGCCGACATGCCGGTCTTAACCTCAGCGCCCAGCCACATTCGTTTCAGGCAATTGCAGACCCGGAGCATGGCTTCATTTGGCGTCTCCCGAGCGGTCCAAACTCGCTTTCCTGACCTCGCGGACCACCGTTTCCTTGTTTGCGGCTAATGCCCGGATGATTTTGGCGGTCTGTTCGCACTTCTCATTTAACTCGTCTGAGAGCAACTTCTCGCACTCTGCGAAATTGCCCAACTCGCGGGCGATCTCGGCTTTCAGATGCCGGTTGTGATCTTGCTTGGTGTCCAAAAGCGAAGCCAACGCGACAAGATTCGCTCGCTGGACTTCGGACCAGGCAAGTCGGTCGCCATCTTCCTTAAAGCGATAGGGATCGTTGGCCAACCACCAGGCCCGCAGGCGAACATAGACCTCCTTCTCCGTTGTCAATTTGTTCGTAGTTGCATAGTCGAGCAGGGCTTTCTCACTGGGAAGGGCCAGGAGCTTAAGATGGTCCCACGCTTCATTCCATTCACTCGTGGCAGGTTGACCCAGCCCTTTTCTCCATAGCTCCCGGGCCTCATAAATCCACACCAGCACACCGCAATGCGGGCAAGGCGCCAGGAGGGGAAAATCAGGCAGCATTGGCGCCATCACCTTTCCGTCCGTCCACGTCTTGGCACCGTTCAGGTTGCCACTGAGGATCGTAAGCTGCTCCAAGGCCTGATGACATCCCGGGCACTCACGGATAACGGGCGGACCGGGGATCATGGCCAATGCACCCGCACCCATGAGATGTCCCAGGCAGAGAGAAAGAAGGATTCGAGTGATGGTCTTCATAGCTAAATCAATTTTGGCCAATATCCGCAAGCGCTGACAAAGTCATCGCGGCGCCGAGGGCCGTAATCTTTCATTCCTCGGCTTAGTGAGGTCAAACTTATGCCTGCCAATCCGCATATTACAAGTTTAAATTCCGACGCCGTTGTTTCTGGACCCCTGTACGGTAAGTCGGTCAAGGCCTGAGCAAAGATTTCAGTCCTGCACGTATTGGTGCTGTTTACAAATACTGAGGACCGACATCAGAGCGGCAACTTAGTCAGCGCCCATCCAAACCTCTTCTCTTTCGGGCCCACGGCCAAGACCGTCAAAGCGCACTTTGAATGGATACTTACAAAGTGTTGCTCCCCTGCTCCTTTCCGCCCCCGGCATTCCAGCGTTGCGCGGTACCTGAAATTGCAGAACACTCGGCGCATGTTCGCGCGTATTAATTCTGTCCTTTCCAAACCGATAGATCTCACCTGCCTGCTCACCTTATTGCTCCTCACGGCCACGGGTCCGGCTTCTGCCCAAACGTCGGGAGACGATTTGAATAAGTCTATTGCGCGACACCGCCAGGGAACGCTCGTCATCCAAACCACTCCCGGCGCCAGGGTGGTGGTCGAGCAGCAGCGGCATGAATTCTGGTTCGGCGCGGCCCTGGCCAACCAAGTGTTCACCGGCCAAATGGCGCCCGAAGATCGCGAGCAGTATCTCCGCGTCTTCCTCACCAACTTTAACTCGGCGGTCACGGAAAACGCCTTGAAATGGCACGATATGGAATCCCGGCGCGGACAGATTAATTACCGCACGGTGGATGCCATCCTGGCCTGGACTGACCAGCACCAAATCCCATTGCGCGGCCACAATATCTATTGGGGCATTCCCAATCGGGTCCAGGATTGGCTGAAACAGATGCCCGGCGATGAGCTGCGGGAAACTCTGAAGCAGCGCGGGCTCGATATTGGCAAACGCTACCGCGGCCGGTTCGCCGAGTACGATCTCAACAACGAGATGATTCACGCGAATTATTACGAACAGCGCCTCGGTACCAACATCACGGCACAGATGGCCGCCTGGGTGCGCGAAGGCGATCCCGACGCGGTGCTGTTCCTCAACGACTACGACATCCTTACCGGAGTGCGGCTGGAGGATTATCTCCGCCAAATCCGCACCTTGCTTTCCCAGGGCGTGCCCATCGGCGGGATCGGCGTCCAAGGGCATCTCCATGCGGAATCGTTCGACCCAAAAGCACTGCATCACGCGCTGGATAAACTCTCAGAATTTAAGCTGCCGATCCGCGTGACTGAATTCAACCTGCCTGGCCAACGATCAAAATATTACGAGAACCGAAAGCTGCGCCTCACCGAGGACGAAGAGCAGGCCAAAGCCAAAGCCATCACCGACTACTACCGCATCTGCTTCTCGTATCCGCAAGTGCGGGGGATCCTGATGTGGGGCTTCTGGGAGGGCGCCAATTGGATTCCGGTTTCGTCGCTGTACCGGCGGGATTGGACGCCACTGCCGGCCGCCACAGCGTACCGCGACCTGGTGTTCAAGGAATGGTGGACGCGCTGGGAAGGGACCGCAGACCAACAGGGCCGCGCGGAAGTGCGGGCTTTCTTTGGCCGGCATCGCGTCACCGCCGGCGGCAAATCTCAACTGGTCGAACTCCTCGCCGCGGAAGGCTCGCAAAAAATCTCTCTCAAATAGTCCGTAGTCCGTGCAGGGGATCGGCTATCCGACATGCCCGAACGCAAAAAAGGGCACACACAGAAAAGTACTTCCTGCGTGCGCCCCAAGCCTGGCTGACTTTCAGACCTCCGGCAGCAGCGGAATAGTGGCCGAATCAACGGCCGACTGGTCTTTACTGATTCACCCTCACCACTTCACCCTGCCCGGAGGAGATGCTGTGGTTGGACACGTAGACGGCGCCGTTGGGAGTGCAGGCGACACCGTTTGGCTCGTGCAGTTCTCCCACCCCTAACGCGGTACGAGCACCGGCAGTGCCGTCAATCACGACCGCAATCCGAACGAGGTCCCCCGTGGTATAGCCGGATTCCTGCGTTTGAAACTCGGTGACATACAGCGCCTTGCCGTTATGCGCGAAAGCACAGCCGGTGATCGGATTCAAATCCGCAGCCCACACATCCGCCTCCGTCAAAAAGAACTTCGTGGAGTTCGGATCGACGCGATAGATCTTCGATTGTTTGGGCAGATCTTTCCAAAGCGGATTCCCAGCCCGGGCGAAATTCGCCCCGAAGGCCAAGGTCCCGACGTACAGGAAACCATCCGGACCTTTCGCCACGCAGGTCGGGACGGCATCGCTCACCGGCACGGTAACCGTCGCGGATACCGGCAGCCGGGGATCGGGAAAATAGGCGATGATCCTCACGATCCCGTTGGAAAGGACTTCATTCAGCGTATTGGCGCCGGCATCCACCACAAATTGACGCCCGTCCACCACCAAAACCCCGTAGGGATTGGCGTCGGGAAATTGCGGTGTGCCCGGCGGTGGCGACCCGGCGGCCGGCGCGTTATGCGGAGCCCAGGAATCATTCCGATGCGCCCCGGTCCAGGCGTAATTAAAATCGCCAACATCGGCAACCGCGGTCCAGCTACGGCGATGGCCAATGACCGGGATGCTCAAGAGATGACCAAACTGGCCGACCTGGTCCGGATTCAATGTCGGCGATTCAGCCAGCACCCCCGCCACCGATTCCGCCATGATGACATACAGGTTTCCGGCTTTGCCACTGCAGATGCCGTCCGCCCCGACCACTTCGGGCCCGCGCTCCGTCGTTCCCAATGAGGCCAGGTTCGACACCACGCGGCGCGCCTGCGGATGGGGTGCGCCTACGTTGCGAATCTCGGTGATGGAACCCGTGAAACCCACGCCCTCACCAAAACCACCATGCCCATTGCCCGCTCCCAAACCGGCTTCCGCCACGTAGAGGACTCCGCCCGGCCCATACGCCAGGCCGCGAGGATTATTCAAGCCGGAGGCGACCACGGTCAATTTGCCGGCGGCCTCGCCGGAAACCAGGGTCGCCGAAAGCGCCAGGAGACCCAGGGCCAATGCACCCCGCCCATTATGTCCCCGGCTGGCCGGCACCACTAAATGCGAATTGTTCATCATGATTTGTCTCAGGTTATGTATGTGTATGGTTTCGAAGGAAACCACCGCACCCTAAACCACTCTTTGTAATTGTCAAAACAAGCCACACTAATGTATGCGCGATCCAACCAAATCGGATCAGCGTGGCTGACGACACGATGACGCGTATTTTCCCGGCGCACGAGTGCGCCGTTGCAACCTAACGCTGGCTGTCATGCAGGGCGCGGAACATGGACTCGACATTTTCGATCGGCGTGTTCCCTTGCACGTTGTGGATGGCGTCGAAGACGAAACCGCCGTCGCGGTTGAAGATATCGATCCGCTGCCGCACTTCCTCATAGACCTGGCTGGGGGTGCCGAAGGCCATGGTGTTTTGCGTGTCCACGCCGCCGCCCCAGAACACCAGGTCCTTGCCAAACTCGCGTTTCAGCCGGACGGCCTCCATTTCCGCGGCCGAGCACTGCACCGGGTTCAGGATGTCGAAGCCTGCGGCGATGAATTCAGGCAACAGGCGATAAACCGAGCCGCAGGAATGGATGAAGGTTTTCCAGCACGAACGCCGGTGGATCAATTCGTTGATTTGCCGGTGGAACGGCAGGTAAAGGCGTCGATAGTCGGCCACTGAAATAAACGGTCCTCGCTGCGTGCCAAAATCGGTCCCGGTGATCAGCGCCACTTGCACCGTGTCGCCAAAAAGATCGATCAGCTTGTTGAGATTTTGAAGCGCGTAATCGCACTGCTTTTCGAAGATCGCAAGCACATATTCGGTCCGGGTTTTCGTCGAGATATACCATTCCGAGATATCGCGAATGCCCCGGGGCCGCTTCAAAAACGGCGCCGGCACGAGCGCAATATCTCCAAGCGCCGAGCCAGGAATGATCAGGATCGAGCCGAAACCGTTTCGTTCTTCGAACCAGGCTTTCCGCTGCCGAAAATATTCGAGGTCCTCCGGGCTTAGGGGTCCAAATTCCTCGAGGTTGTCCGCCGGGTTCAGTTTTGCCTCGTCAATCGGCTCCTGCCGAACGATGGCATCAAAGAAATAGCCGCCGGCTGGCATGTGCCCACTGGGACTCACGCTGGTGTCCCCTTCGGGGTACATCAGCCAGCCGCCATCTGGAGCCGGGGTGACGTTAAACGTCTCCGGGACCAGGCACGGCGTCCCGTCCGGCATGGTGAACGGTTTCCAATCGGTCTGCACCGTGCCGAAAATGGATTTGCGCGGCAGCACCCCGATCACGTCGATCTCCAGGACACTCCGCAATTCGTCGTCGATCTCACCCAGCATTTGATACGGCTCGATGACTTTGACACGGTAGTCACTCTCGCCAAGCAACCGCTGACGCAACCGGTGAACAATCGACACATGGATGCCGGTGACAAAGGTCGCGCCAAAATCGACGCACACCCGATCAGGCTGACGATGGGACAGCGTGCACTGCAGGCGTTGCCGGGGAGTAAGGCCAGTCGAGGGTAGATCAGTCATAACGAGGGTAAGGGGTTTACGACTTCGTTCGTGAAATCCAGGATCGTTCAATCTCCTCGAGCGAGCGGCCTTTTGTTTCAGGCACCGCCCGCCAGACGAGCAGGATGAGGATCACACAGAAGCCGGCATAAACGTAAAACGGGAACGCGTGGTGGAATTCGCGCACAAACCAGGAATCTTTGGCATCCATGAGCGGGAAGGTCTGCGTCACCGCATAGTCCGCCATCCAGAGAAAGAAAGTGGCCAAGCCCAGCGCCCGTCCGCGCACCGCGGTGGGGAATATTTCCGACAAAATCACCCAGACCACCGGTCCGACGGAAAGCCCGAAGCAGGCGATATACAGGAGGATGAAGAACAACATCCACCCGCTGGTGGCACTGGGATCGGTCATACGCCGCGCCATCAGGCCCATAGCCAGGAGGCTGATACCCATGCCTGCGGCGCCCACGAGCATCAGCGGCCTCCGCCCCCACCGGTCAACAGTCGCAATCGCGATCAGCGTAAACAACACGCCGGCGCCATTGATGATGACTTGCTGCAGCAACCCCGCGTCCACACCGGTCGAGGCGCTCAGGTTCTTGAAGATCGTCGCGCCAAAATAGAGAAACACGTTGATGCCGGTAACCTGCTGGAGGATCGCCAGAGAAATCCCCAACAACAACGGAACGCGCAACCGGACCGAGAAAAGTTCACCCCAGTTGCCCTTCTCCTGCGCCAGGCTTTCCGCGATGCTGCGGTATTCCCGGGCCGCGAAGTCCGGCCCGCCGACCTTTTCCAAAATCGCCCGCGACTCCTCCCCGCGTTGCCGCTCGAGCAACCAACGCGGGCTTTCCGGAAGCCGGAACAACAGCAGTCCAAAGAGCACAGAAGGCGCAATTCCCGTGGCGAACATCCACCGCCACCCGGTTTCCGTCAGCCAGGCCTGGTTCGCTGGGTCCGACGGATCGCCCCGGAAATGGGCGATGAAGTAGTTAACGAATGAGGTCGCGGCAATCCCTCCCACAATGGCGATCTGGTTCACCGCCACCATCCTCCCGCGAAGATGTGCCGGGGTGATCTCCGCGATATACATCGGCGTGGAAATCGACGCGATCCCAATCCCCACCCCGCCGAGGAAACGGAAGGCAATGAACACCCAGATGCTGTTAGGCACCGCGGTTCCAACTGCGGAGGTCAGGAACATCACCGCCGCCAGGTACATCGCCAGTTTGCGGCCCCACCGGTCCGAGATCGGCCCCACCAGGAGCACCCCCGTCGCGCAACCAATCAGCACGCAACCCGAGGCCCAGCCTTTCATCAGATCGCTGAGTCCGAATTTCGCGGTCAGCGCTTCGATCGCCCCGGAAATTACCCCGGTGTCGTAGCCAAACAATAGCCCGCCGAGAGTCGCCACCAGGCAGATCGGCACCAGGTAGGAAAGATTGATTCGGGTTGTCCCCTCGGATGGAGTTGCGGCGGTCGTGGCACTCGGCACCATAAAGTGCCTCGATGTTAGCCGTCACCGCACTTCAGGGGAACAACTAAATCACACCGGAATTTTGCGATAAACTGCTTGTTCGTTATTGCAGCCGCAGACGGAAGAACTGCGCGGTCATGCTTCGCGGGTCAACCGAGTACGGTGGCGTGGCAGACGGGATAGAAGTCCAGGGACCCGCCACGGTCGGGCCGTACTCGAGCACCGCGCTCTCGTCATCCCATTCGAGGGTCATCACTGGAGCGCCGCCAAGGTCGGCGAATTGCAGTCGCAGATCAGGAGTGCCCGGTGGCTGGTTAATCATGAAGTCCACAGGCAGTGCGCTGGCGGTGGCTCCCTGGTTATCCATCGCCACGGCAAACGCCAGGTAATGGCCCGATTCCAAATTCTGCGCCACCGCGGTGTATGGCGGGGTCTTGCTCACGCTCACGAGTCGCGGCGGGTCGCCGAAACCATGGGTCCGCACATAAAACGCCACCTCAACAATTTCGCCATCCGAATCATGGGCGTCCGCTGCCAATTGCACGGGCGAACCGGCGGGTAACATCGGCATGTTCAGCGGCGCGGTCATGCTGACCACCGGCGGGAGATTCGACAATACGGCAAAGACCGCTTCCATCCGGGTCTGATTCCCGCGCTGATCCACGGCTTGCACCGAAACGCGGTGCGTGCCCAGGGTGTTGGGCTGAATCGCTGCGACGAATGGCGGCGCGGTGAGCGTGGCTAACAGGGCGTTATCAGAATAAATCCGCACCGAGGCCAGATCGCCGTCCGGGTCGACCGCATCAGCCTGCACCTGGACACTGCCTCCAATCCGGTATAAACCGCCGTTCAGCGGGCTGTTAATCACCACCGCCGGCGGCTGATAAGGATAGATGGGAACGTTGGCGTCCAATCCCAGGTCGAAATAGTCCTCGTAATCCTGCGGAAAGGGGTGCATCTCAGCCGCCAGGATATTGGTACCGACGATGAGCAGGTTCAGCGAGTTGCTAAGGTCGACGGATCGATAGGCGTGTGCGGCGGCGCCGGTCACCGGTGTGAGCGCTGGAGTGTCGGGATTAATGTTATCCGCAGGCAGGTTGAGGCGTGTGACCTCCTTCCCATTTAGATAGACCACCAAACCATCGTCCTGCACCAGGTTGAGATGCAGGCTGTGGTAGAAGGTCGGGTCGGCGACGTAAAACGTTTGCCGGAAATAAGCCGTGGTGGGTTGCCCATTACTCCCCATCAGCGACGTCACAGCATCCGGGCGTCCAAAGCCGAAAGGAGCGCTGCCGGTCCGCCAGCCCTTGTCGTCGTATCCAAGGGTCGTCCAGTTGATCCCCGCTCCAGGATTCTGGCCGGCTTCGAGAAATTTCCAATCAGATCCCCGATTGAGCAAACCCAGCAGATTGAAATCCAGGGTGTAGCGCTGGGCGCCCACCACATTCGTCCCGTGCAGATTGTCGTACTGTTCCAGATCGAGGTAGTACACATCTCCGAAGGGAGGCTGATAATTGCGATCCAACTCCAGCGCGGCATCGATATGGCCAAGCTCCCGCGGCCCCAGAACGAGACCGGCCAGGGTGGCCCCGCTGTTGAGCACGAAAACTTCATTGTTCGTTCCGACTGGCTCCACTCCCGTCCCTTTCACGCCGCCCTTGATCCACGCTTCATACAGGTTCTTTTCCAGACGCAATCGGACGCGGCCATAATCGAAGGGGCTTAAGAAACCGGTCTGGATGGCATTGAACCGCAAAGTGGTCTGGGCGACGGCGGTCAGCGGATTGCGAATCAGTTCCCCAATTCCACCCACCCGACCCGCCGCCAGCGCCATCCACGGACCCACATTGCAGTCGGTCAGCCGCACATTCTTCCAGGCAATCTTGCGGTTGTTCTTAACGTTGGTGCCCAGGTCCGGCCCTTCAGGCACATTGACCGGTTCGATCCGCGCCAGCAGACAGACATGGCCGGGATCGCCGAACCCGGCGCACTCGGTCAGCGGCGGCGGGTAAAACGGCAGCTCAATGATGCAGGAGTAGCCCCCCGGAATCACCGGCACTTTCAGCGCCACGTCATCATAAACCGGCGGATAAACAATCGAGTGACTCGTCGGCTTCTTGTGAATGATGTAGCCGTCTACCAGGGTCCAGGGGCTGATGCCATCGGTGCCGTCCCACGGCCGCAAATCACCGGTAATGGCGGGATCGGCCATGCTGGGATTATATGCCCGGGCAGGATTCCAACGGTCGGTGCTCGAGCTTAGCGCGCGTTGCCACATGGCCCAGAGCCGATCGCAGTTCGCGTGCAGCATGAAAAACACCGGGTCGCTGGCTGCGCTCATCGAGGCCATGGTCGAGCCAATGTATCGATGCGCGGAGTTGTGGGACGGCACTTCGATATTGCTCCAGAAAGTTGGGTAATCACCGCTGGGAATGAGCGTGCCGGTTTGATAACCGGGAGCCAACCCCGCGGCAAATCCGCCTGGGGCCAAGGCCGATTTCGCACGCGCCAGTCCCCAACCGGCGAACGGAGCTCCCACCGCCCCGTTCGCCACTCCCATGAAACCACCTGCACCGATAATTCCCGGGCTGGGATCCGTCGTCCAATCCCAATACAGCAACGTTAACGTCGGTTTAACCTCGCGCAGCAACGCCTCATATCGATTGATGAACTCCCGGTGCCAGGGGAGGAAACGCAGACTGTTATGAATGCCTAAATTGAACAGCGTGAAATGGACATTGTTTTGTTTATTGAAGTACGTGATGCCGTCCGGGAACAGGTAAGGGGCGGCGTTAATGGTTTGCACTGCGGTCACGTAATCGGCTTGTTCCCCGGCTGTAGCCGCGACGGCGCTCTTGCGGGGCTTGGTCACCTCGTAACCATAGAGCTTGGGGGGACCGCCACAACTGGGGGTCTCCACGTGATCGATCCAGTCCCCTGACCAACCGAGGCCAGTCGAGGCCTTCGCCCAATACACGTGGAGCGTCTCCGTGCCGCTTGACGGGGCGTTGCCACGATTCCGAATGCGCACATAGATGAAATTTGGCGAGCTGGTTTTGGGATCACGATAGCACGGGCCTTCGTGCGGTAATGGTACCCAGGTCGGGGCCCCGGTGGGGTACGGGGTCGGATCGTAGTTCGGATCCGCCTGGCGCCGCACCCAAATATCATCGCTGATATAAAAGTACGTGGTTTCGTTGTTGGGCTCGTTGCCCAGGTCGTTAATATCGTCGCGAATCCAAAGCTGGGGGCCCTCCTGCCCCCAGGCTACTCCCCGCAGGAGCAACCCGAGGACCAAAATCGCTCCCCGCCATCGCCGTCGTCCCCGAGTTGCTGAGGCCCGAACCATCTCTGCCGAATTGTCGAGTTGCGTTTCACCGATGTACGCCATGGGCGCTTTCAAGGTGGAAAGTGGATTCATGGAGGAACGTATCCGTAATAGCCGGGCGTGTCTGTCAGACGCGCGGTTGAACCTAACGTAATATTTGCCACTATGAGCTTGTAGTGCTCCAGCACGACCCATCGACCGTTTGGGGAATCCCGCGGATCATCCACGGAAGCTGCGGGCGCGATTCGAGCGGATGGCGCATTGCAGCAACTCCACCGCATCCTTTACCTGCAGCTTGCATTTGAGGCGGGCTCGGTACGTTTCAACCGTGCTGACATCCAGGTGCAGGCGCGCGGCGATTTGCTGTCTGCTGAAGCCCTCACCAATCAACTCGAACACTTGCAGTTCACGATCGGTCAAGGATTCCAGGATGGGACGGGTGCCGGTGCCCGGGCGCCCGCACCATCGAGTGGCGAGGTGGGCGGCCACGCGGTGGCTCACGTAGACCTCTCCCCGCAACGCCTGGCGCACCGCCTGCACGACGCTGGCGGCTGCCTCTTCCTTGGTAATATACCCGCAGGCCCCGGCGCGCAGCGCCCGCTCCGCCTGCACCATCTCGTCCTGCATCGAAACCACCAGAACTCGTACCCGAGAGTAGCACGCGCGAATGTCCTTGATGAGCTCCAGGCCGCTGGATTGTCTCAACGCCAAATCCACGATCGCGAGGTCGGGGCGAGTGACCCGAATCGCTTCGAGCGCCCCATGACAATCCACCGCTTCCCCGCAAATACATAAATCAGGTTCCCGCTGCAACACCTCCGCCAACCCTTCCCGCACCAGGGGATGATCGTCCACTAACAGGATGCGATATGAGCCATCTGCGCCGGCGGAGGGTTGGTCTTTGCGAGCGCTCATCGTTTCATGGCTCGCGTCCCACCGTTAAGCTGCGGCACCGTGCACGATACCACCGTCCCGCCCCCGTACGCCTGGCGCAGGTCGAATGAACCCCCTGCCGCCCGGGCACGATATTTCATAATTTGCAGTCCCAGCCCGTCGCCCACACCGCGGGCAGCGGGCAGCCCCACGCCGTCGTCGGTGATCGTCAGCCGAAGCTGATGATCGGCGGCACCCAGGCGCAACCGGATGTGGGATGGATGAGCGTGCTTCACGGCATTGTGTACCGCTTCCTGCGCGATACGATAAAGATGAGTCGCGACCGTGCCGTCGACGCAGTCAAACCGGTCTTCACATTCGCTGCAGCAGTCGACTCCCACATCTTCGGTAGTGACCCGAGCCAACTCCCGCAAGGCCGCCTCCAGACTTTCCCCCTGCAAATTCACCGGGCACAGCCCATGCGCCAAATGGCGCGCCGCCCGGATAGCGTCCTTGAGCCGATGCTCCATGCGCCCGGCTCGCACGCTCTCGGGCCACGCGCGCGCCTCCAGATCCTTGCGCAGCAGACTCGCATTGATACCCAGGTTCACCAGCACCTGGCATAATCCGTCGTGCAAGTCCCGTCCGATTCGCCCTTGCTCGTGCTCGCTGATTTGCAGGACTTCCCGCTCCAATCTTCGCCGCTCCGTTATGTCCTCGGCCACGCCCGCAACACGATAAACCTCACCCCGGGCGTTACGGACTGGGAAAGCCCGATCCCGAATCCACCGCACCTCGCCATCCGGCCGCAGTATGCGGTATTCCTCGTCATAACCACCCGGGCGTTGCTGATGGCGCAAGGCCCGCACCACGCGCAAACGATCCTCGGGATGCACGGCCGCCAGCCAATCCCGCGGGCGCTGGTACAGACCAGCGCGGGTTCGACCCCAAACCGCCTCGTAGGCCGGACTGACGTACAACAGCTCGTGGCTACCCGGAGCGCATAGCCAAAATACTTCCTGGATGGACTCGGTAACCTGGCGGAAACGTTCCTCGCTCTCCGAAAGCGCCGCGTCCCGTGCCTGGATTTGCGCCAGCATGTCGTTGAAGTGCTCCACCAGGAAACCGATCTCGTCCGCTCCCTGTTTGGTGGCGCGCAGGGAAAAATCCTTCTCGGACGCCACGCGCCGAGCCAACTGGGCCAGGGCCAATATGGGACCGGCCACAATACGTTGCAGGCGCGAGGCCATAAGAATCGAAGCCAGAATGGAAATCAAAACGGCGACGGTCAGGATCGCCGCCCCGACCAGAAATCGCGACCGCAGCCCGTAGGCGTCAACACCGAGCGCCAAGGTACCCACTTGTCGCTCGTGGCTTAGAATCGGGTAATACCTCACTAGTCGCCCACCCGCGGAGACTTCTCGCCTGCCCGGCACCGGCGGGAGCGTCTCCAGCGTCTCGGTCCCCGGCCGGACATACTGCGTGAATAACTCGCCGCTCGGATCGAAAATCGCGGCGAACGCAATCGCCGGTTGCGTCCTCAGCACGGACAATACCTGAGCCACTACCGTCCGATCCCGTGATTCCAACCCCGCCGCCGCCGCCGCGCTCAGTATCGCTCCCTGCCCCTTCAACTCGCTCCGCAGCGAGCGCCGGAAGCGCGCCAACTCATAGCCGACCGCCCCGAGGCTGATCACCAGCAGCGCCATCGCCCCGGCTAACATCATGAGCAGCGTCAGCTTGCAACGGATGGGCTGGTCGCGGAACCAGTTCGAAAGTGAAGTCGATAAACCGCCGGACCCCGGCGTTACCTCCAGGGCGATTGTTGGCGGCGACCCAGCGCGATACATAACACGGGAAAGGGTTAAACACACTAATCAGGAATCTACTATTCCTAATAACCCGTTTTCGTGCTTTTGGCAATCCCCGCCGGAACTGCCGCCCCGCTTCGGGCGTCTATTCCACCACGACTTTGGCGTCCTCGATAATGACCGCGTAGCTGTAGCCGGAGCCGAAATCCTTATTAAGTGTGACCTTGCCGGTAACGAGGACCGTGTCGCCGACTTTCACGTCGGTGCTGGTGGTCACAACCAGGTCATTGCTGCCCGGGCTCCCGGTGCCGTCCTGGAGGTGCAGCCAATTCTTCCCCATAATCATCGCGTTGAACTTCACCACTTTGCCCCGCACTTTGACCGACTGCCCGCCCAGCTTGCTTTTTCCAGCGAAGATTTCCGCGACGGTTTTCCCTCCGGGCGCCTTTTTCAAGCCGGACAAATCAGACTTCGTCGGGGCGGCGCCGCTCGCGATGGGAGGATGTTCCTTTGCGGATCCGGCGGCCTCCCCGCCAATCGATGGGTGCCCCTGAGGCAGGGCGGGGGTTTGCCCGCCAATCGCGGGATGATCCTTGGGCAACGCGGCTTTTTCTCCGCCGATGGGGGGATGGTCTTTGGGAAGTCCCGCCCCTTTGTCACCTGCTGCCGCCTGCGCGCCGTTCACTACCACCCCGCCCGTGAAGTAAACCACGTCGAAGTCCCGGTTCAGAGATTTGCTGTGATAATTGGCCATCGGCATTCCGCCCGAAATCGCGGCGGTGTCGCCGACTTTCACCGTAAAGGCCGGTGCGGCGGCCCAGAGCTTCTTCGCACCGGTATCAACCAGCACGTAGGTGTAACCGGCAGTGTTGGTAGTTTCGAGCACTTTGCCGGAAAACCGGCCTTCAGATTCCAGGGCCTTAGCCCCGGCGGCTGGTTTCGTGGAGTTTTGGCCAGAGCACGGCACCAGTTGAGCAAACAAAACCAGGCAGACGGTGAATAAAATGTGTTTCATTTCGATCGTTGGCGGATCGATCAGCCAGCATGGTTCAGGGTCATCCTGAGCCAGCCTCATCGCCCAGCCGACCTTAGCTTATGCGATTTGGCTCCCGAAACAAGCAATAGGAAGACTGCGAGGAATTGCCCCCGTCAAATGCGCTCGAAATAACGGGCTTTCTCCCAATCGGTCACGGCGCTGTCGAAAGCCTCCACTTCCAGCCGCGCATGGTGGACATAAAAATCCACCACGCTGTCGCCCAAGGCATTGCGGGCCATACGGGAACCGGCCAACAGATCCGCGGCCTGCCGCAGGCTCGAAGGCAACCGCGCCAGCTTGGGATCGATGTAAGCATTTCCCTGGTACTCGTCGCCGCAATCCAGATACTCTTCGACCCCGGCCATGCCGGCGGCGATCATGGCTGCGAACGCCAGGTAAGGATTGGCGTCGGCACCGGGCATGCGATTCTCGATGCGGAAGGAAGGACCGTGCCCGACAATCCGATAGCCGACGGTGCGATTATCGGTCGCCCAAGCCATGCGCGTGGGCGCCCAACTGCCCGCCTGATATCGCTTGTAGCTGTTGATCGTCGGTGCAAAAAAGAGACAGAACTCCGGCGAATACTTGAGCAGCCCGCCCAGAAATTGCCGGAACAATTTCGAGCCGACGGGCGTGTTCGAGATCGCAACGTTACGCGCGCCTTTCCGGGGTGGTGTGGTCGGAAAAAGATTTTTGCCGTTTTGCCAAAGACTAAGATGGATATGGCAGGAGTTGCCCGCTTCCGACGGCGCGTACTTGGCCATGAACGAAACCGCTTTCCCATGTTGGTCGGCAATTTCTTTGATGCCTTGCTTGAACAGCACATGCATGTCGGCCATCGGCAGCGGCTCGCTGTATATGAAATTAATTTCGTGCTGGCCGCGACTCCACTCGCCTTTGCTGCTTTCGATTGGCACACCGGCCGCCGTCATGCCATTGCGAATGGCGCGCATCAACGGCTCGTCGCGCGTCGGCTGCATCAGATGATAATCGATGCGATAATCGCTCGAGGGCTGGAGGTCTCGGTACCCGGCGTTGAACGCGGAATGATAGCTCTGATTGAACAGGTAAAATTCCAGTTCGCTGGCGCAGTAACAGGTGAGTCCGGCCGCGGTCAGACGATCGAGCTGCCGCCGCAACACGGACCTCGGCGCCTCGACGACGAGCGACCCGTCCGGCTTTAAATGGTCGCACAGCACCAGCGCGGTGCCGGTTTGCCAGGGGAGAATCCGCAGGGTCTTCAGGTCGGGCTTGAACGTAAAATCCCCGAAGCCGCTCTGCCAACTGGCCACCTCGAAGCCATCGAGCGGGTCCATCTCCAGGTTGACGGTCAGTAGGTAATTACACCCGTGCGTGCCGTGCTCGAGCACGCTGCGCAGGAAAACCTCCGCCCGAAATCGTTTGCCCACCAACCGCCCGAACGGGTCCGGCAGCGCAACCACGACCGTATCGATGGCGCCGGACCGGATCTGGGTTTTGAGTTCCTGCAAGTTCATGATCAGCTCTCCGCAATGTAGACGTTTTTCAACTCCGTATAACCTTCCATGGCGGCCATGCCGAGATCGCGCCCGACGCCGCTTTGCTTAAATCCGCCGAACGGAGCCTCCACATGCACGCTGCTGTGCGAATTGATGCTCAACACCCCGCTCTCCACCGCACGCGCCACCCGCAGGGCCCGGCGCAGATCGTTGGTCCAGATGGAACCGCTCAGCCCGTAGGGCGAAGCGTTGACCTCGCGCAACATCGCCGCCTCGTCATCAAAAGGAACGAGGCAAACCACCGGCCCGAAAATCTCTTCGCGCCAGCAACGGTCACCGGTCGGCACGTCCGCCAGTACCGTGGGCTCGAGGTAGTAACCTTTGCCTGCAGGACGGCCACCGCCACAGGCGAACCGCGTGCCTTTCTTTTTGGCATCCGCCAGGAATTCCTCGACCGTAGCCCGCTGGCCGGCAGAAACCAGGGGGCCGATCTGGGTTTGATCGGAGGCCGGATCACCCACGACCAGCTTGCGTGTGGCCGCCACAAACTTCTCCAGGAACGGTTCGTAAACACTGCGCTCGACAAACATCCGGCTGCGGGCGCAGCAGTCCTGGCCCGTGTTGGCGAACACGCTCATGGGTGAGCTTTCGGCCGCCCGCGCCCAATCGGCATCGGCGAAAACGATGTTCGGCGATTTGCCCCCCAGCTCGAGCGAGACGCGTTTGATGTCGCGTGAAGCCAGTTCCATGATGCGTTGGCCGACACTGGTCGAGCCTGTAAAGGAAACCTTCCGCACCAAACGATGCGTCACGAGCGTTTCGCCCATGGCCGATCCCGCCCCCGGTAGCACCTGGAGCACTCCGGCCGGCAATCCCGCCCGGTGCGCCAACTCGCCCAAGGCCAACGCAGTGAGCGGTGACAACGAAGCCGGCTTCAGCACCACCGCGTTCCCCGCCGCCAGGGCCGGCGCCGTTTTCCAGCAGGCAATCGGGAACGGAAAATTCCAAGGCACAATGCAGGCCACCACTCCCATGGGTTGCCGCAGCGTAAAATCGAAGCCGCCTCGCGACACCGGGATCGTCTGACCGTAGAACTTCGTCACCGCCCCCGCGTAAAACTCGAACACCCGGGCGCCCAGGCCAATCTCATCGCGCGCGTCGGCGATGGGTTTTCCAATCTGCTGCATCTCGAGTTGCGCCAAGGCTTCGAGATTCTCGCGCAACACCCGGGCGACGTTGAACAGGATTTCGCCGCGCTTGCCGGGCGGCAGGTCGCGCCAACCGTTTTCCCAGGCGGCCTGCGCGGACTCGACCGCGGAATTGATATCCGCCGGTCCGGCGGAAGCCACCTCTACAAAAACTGCTTCGGTAGCCGGGTTGGTCAGCGATGTGCGTTTGCCCTCGCAGGCATTGCGAAACGCGCCATCAACAAAGATCTGGTTGGGAATAGTCATAGAACCTCGAGATACAATTTGCGGAAATCTTCACGACTCACAAGCACCACGTTGGTCTTGTGGCAGGGGTCGTCCACCGCCTGGTCCAGGAGGGCCTCGAGTTGTTCCAACTTCACCCCGTGCGCGCTCAACCGAGTGTTCAGACCCAACCCGGCCAGGAAATCCGCCAGGTAAGCGATCGTCTTCGCATCAGCTTCCGCGTCCGGGCACCGCACAACCTCCAGCCCGCAGGCGATCCCAACACGCCGGTAAATCCCGTGCTTACGCGCGGCACAGAACTTCATGCTCGCCACCAGGCAGAGCGCGTTGGCCAGGCCGTGGTGCAAACCGCACACGGTCGAAAGCGGATGGGCCAGAGAATGAACCACCCCCAGGTCCTTCTGAAACGCCACCGCCCCCATGGCCGCGGCGACCAGCATCTTCCCCCTCGCGTCGAGATCGTTGCCATCGCGGCAGGCCCGCGGCAGCGCCTCGACAATCAACCGAATGCCTTCCAGCGCGATGCCGTCGCACATCGGATGAAACACCGGGCAGGTGAACGACTCGATACAATGCGTGAGCGCATCCGCCCCAGTCGCCGCAGTGAGTTTCGGGGGTAGTACAGTAGTCAGCTCCGGATCGAGAATCACTAGTTTGGCGAGAAGTTCGGCATGGAACAGCACCGCCTTGCGGTGCGTGGCGTCGAGGGTGATCACCGAACTGCGCCCCACCTCACTGCCTGTCCCGGCGGTCGTCGGTATCGCCACCAGCGGCGCCAGGCCGGACCAATCCGGTTCGTCATAGAATTTGGCAAAATTGAACCCGGGCCGCTTCACCAGCAAGCGCGCGGCTTTCCCCGCGTCCAGCGGACTGCCCCCACCCAAGGCGATCACACCATCACAACCATGCTCAAGGAAGGCGGCCGCCGCTTCGCGGACATCGTTCTCCACCGGGTTCGGATGCACCCCGGAATAGACGAACCAATCCTTCCCCAGCCGGTCTTCGCCGAGGACTTCGGCGAGGCGTTTGAACGCGCCGGTCTTAAGCACGCCCGCGTCGGTCACGACGAGCGGTTTGCGCATGCCCAGGCGTTGCGCGCGCGATGGCAGTTCCGCAATCGCGCCGGCGCCGAACAAGGTCGGTGTCGGAAATGAAAATGTTGTCAAAGTCATGTGTTAGTTGGTCAATTCGGAATCCGTTTCAAATACCAGCGAATCGCCCGGACAGCAAGCCGGTAAGCGCGAGTCGCGCGTCCTGCTTTCCATCGTGCGTCATGTGCCCGGCGGGAGCGTCCGCGTTCCGGGCAGAATTATCTTGACTTCGATAAGCCCGGGTCATAGATTGGCGCTATGCTATTGAAGGTCGGAATTCACCCTGGGTTGATGAGTCATGATCGAACTAGCCGGGAAGGTTTCCTGATGGTCAATGGTTAACTGAGCGCTATGTCTCCGAGCATCATACGCCAGACTTTCGCCAAGCTCTACGGCGTCCCGTCGTGGAATGTCCGCCAAGGCTACAGCTCATTCCTGACCTTCGAGTTTGGCACGCCCCACCAGGAGATCGAACCCGTCATCAATCGCGAACCGAATCGCGAAAGTTCCCGCCCGACCCGGATGGTCACCATCCGTGGGGATTGGCATCTCTGGATTTACTGCTGCGGATGGCGCATCACGCAGGACGGGAAGGTGCTGGCCGGGTTCAAGTCATCGGGAGGGTCCATTGCTGCCGCATGCCGAGCACTTCACGGACAGGCTCTGTCAGAGTTCACCTTTGATCCAAAGTGCGGCGAGAGCGTGTTCAGCTTTGATTTGGGAGGCAAGCTCACCACGGCACCTTACGACGACGAATTGAATGAACAGTGGATGCTGTATTGTCCGGACAGCCAAGTGCTCACTTACCGCTCGGACGGTGCCTTCAGTTACAGCAGTGAAAATGCGCTACATGGCAAAGGTGAGTTCAGCACAATTGACGCCGCTTAACGCGACACGTCAACTGACGCCGCAAGACCTCGATGGATCTTATTGGACGTCATCGGCGCGGTGTCGCTGCCCTGTGCGTTTGCCTTTCGCCAAGTTTCGGAGCAGTGCCATGTTTGAAGTTTTCAACCCCCTAAAGAACCGTTTCAAGCCCCAGCGGCGCGGCACGGAGTCATGAGCATTCCGCCAAAATCATCCAAGATTCCACCAGCGACCGCTTTTGCGCTGGCGGACCTCCTGTTAACCGTCGTCTGCATCGCGGTGCTGGCCGCGGTTTTCCTGCCTGCATTGGCCAGATCAAAGGCGCGTTCCTCGCGGATTGACTGCGCCAACTGCATGAAACAAATCGGGCTATCATTTCGCACCTGGTCTTTAGACAACAACGATCATTTCCCAATGCAGGTGTCCGTGGCCAATGGCGGAACAATGGAAGTCGTGGCTACCGGGGACGTTTACCCGCATTTTCAGGTGATGTCCAACGAACTGAGCACACCCAAAATCCCACTTTGCCCCAACGATGAGAAACGGAATTGCGCAACCAACTTCGCCCCTGGCCTGTCGGACAGAAACCTCAGCTATTTCGTCAACATGAACGCGAGAAATGGGGATGGCTCCATGGTGCTGTCGGGCGATAGGAACATCACGAACCGATCCCGCGCCGGCAGTCGCCTGGTCTCTTTAACCAAGGCTGCCGGGTAGGGGCCGGGCTTTTCGCCCGACGCCCCCCACGGACCCGTACGTGACCCATTCGGTCATACGGTTCGTCAGCGATGGTCCGTCTGGACCAAAGACCTTGCAGTGGACGAGACCACAAGGCGTCATGACTATTGCTGCCCATCAGAACACCTGAGTTATTCGTGGCGGGGGTAGCACGAATTGCTGCTCCACTGCCACCATGAACTTGTCCCAACTCATTGGATTCATCGAGTTTCGTCGGCTCAGCCATTTCTTCCACGCTTCACGCGTGTGTTCATAGACCACTTCCAGCATCTTAAAGTTCCCCCGCACTCCGTAGTACTGATAGTGCCCGCGGAGCTTGGAGCTCAACGTTCGATGCTGATCGGCTATTGGTTCGTGCCTATGCTCTTTGCACCATTCCCCTATCCCGCTCATGAAACGGCTTAACCGCTTGCTCTGCGTCTTGCGTTTTATGGTCCACCCACCTTTGAGCGTTTTCGCCCAGTAATGAGTGAAGCCCAGAAAGGCAAAGCTGCCTGGCCCCTTCCCGCGCTTCCAATACGGCCGGCTGAACTGCACCATCCGGCTTTTGTCCGGGTGAATGCTCAGCCCATACCGCTCAAACCGCTTGGGCAGGACCTTGAATACCCGCTCCGCCTCTCCTTTCAAGCTGAACCCCATGACGAAGTCGTCCGCATATCGCACCAGAAAGCAGTTCCCCTTCATCCGCGGTTGAACCACGGCTTGAAACCACTCGTCCAGCACTTCATGCAGAAAGATATTCGCCAGAATTGGTGAGATCGGGGCTCCCTGCGGAGTACCCAATTCCTGATTCACCACTTGTCCCTCCTCCAGCACGCCCACGTGCAGCCACATCCCGATCAGTCTCAGGAGCGCTCCATCATTCACGCGTTTCTGAAGGATCTTGCGCAGTTCTTCCCACGAAATGGTGTCGAAGAATTTCCGAATGTCGGCATCAATAATCCAGTTGATGCCCAGCTCAAGACACTGCTGCCGCAGTTCAATAATTGCAGTGTGCGCGCTGAAATGACGCCGGAAACCACACGAGAACGCATGGAAATGCGGCTCGTATAGTGCCTCCAGTATCATCGCCACGGCACGTTGCACTATCTTGTCCTCCAGCACCAGTATGGCCAGCGGTCGCTGGCCGCCGTCTCCCTTGGGGATCCATACCCGCCTCGCCGGTTGCGCCCGGTATTCCCCGAGCACCATCCGCCGCTGCAGATCCTTGATTCGTTCCCCCAAGTTGACTCCGTATTCGGTGGCAGTCATCTGGTCGATTCCCGCCGCCGCGTCTTTGCGTAGTTGGTGAAAGGCTTCCGTTAGGAAGTCTTCGTCCATCAAATGCGCCAGGGTGGTGAACACCATGGTCGGATTTTGTTCTGACTGTTTCGCAATCCGTGCCAGTTTTGTTGAGACAGTTGGTAGGCTCAAAGTCCCTCCTGTCGTTCCTTAGCACAGACGTCATGCCCGGCATTGCCTTCCCGCGCTCCTGTGAGTGTTATCGTGGGTCCCTTGGGCCTTGGTTCCCCACGCTTACGAGCCGAGGTTGCCCCCTGCCCCGCGGTACTGTGCGTTGCTACGACTGCCTCCGTCCTTCCCGGTCGGTCCGCTTTCCGCTCCCTTCCGGTACCTTGGTGTGACGCGTTCTTTGTGTTCCGCCCAGTTCGCACTGGAGTTGGTTCATCCATCGGTGACGTCGTCCGATAGACGCCGGGGTGTTGGTTATGCCGGTCACCCTTCTTCCGGCTCGTGCTCCCAAGGAAACGGGAGGCTCTCCCGAGTTCCCGGGTTACCCTTTTGCCCACATGCCTCATTCTTAGACCCCGGTGGTGACCTATCTGCTCGCCATATTGCAAATATGTCTGCTGCCTTCCAGGCGTGTCATGCTGTCGGCTTTCGGTTCGGTTGTCCGAACTTATCTGCTTTCCACCATTATACATTTTTCGGGGCTCGATAATGCGGCCTGTGTTCTTGCCTTTCCTCTGCTTCGTACACCGCCTCTCAGCGGTCGCACTTCGGTTCGGCTGCCGACCCGGTGGCTAGCCTTTGGTCGGGTGGGACTTGAGTATGCCTCTCACCCACTGGGTAACTTTGACATGTTTCAAGAGGTGTCTCCTCTTTCCTCACGCCCCGGATTTATC
>DBMR01000022.1 GCA_002298785.1 Verrucomicrobia subdivision 3 bacterium UBA693 | reverse complement strand
CCGAAGCCTTCCACAGCGTGGCCGGGGATGGGTAAACCACGGAACACGCGAAATACGCGGACAAAAAAACCCGACTCCAAAACCCCAACTTTAAATTCATTCTTCCGTGTGGTCCGCGTGTTCCGTGGTTCCTCTTTCCCTGTCTGCCCCCCCCTCTGCGGTCTTTGCGTTCTTTGTGGTAAAAATTTGGGACCTCACCTTCCGTGTGGTCCGCGTGTTCCGTGGTTCCTCCTTCCCCGTCTGTCCCTCTCCGTAGTCTCTACATAATTAGCGGTTCACAGATTTGCTCGGTTCCCGTAGGCTCCAGTTATGCAGACTAAGCTGATACTTGAATCAGAATCCTTTGAGATACTTGGCGCGTGCTTCGAGGTTTACCGGGAGAAGGGCTGCGGCTTTGTGGAAACCGTCTACCAGGAGTGTATGGAAATTGAGTTGGGGTTGCGGGGAGTCCCGTTCGTTCCCCAGAAGCCCCTGGTTTTAGAGTATAAAGGCACCCCACTGCGGACAAAATTCCAACCGGACTTCGTTTGCTACGATAAAATCGTGGTGGAATTGAAGGCGGTCAGCGAGCTCGCGGAGGAGCATCGCGCGCAGGTGCTGAATTACCTTAAGGCCACCCGGCTTCCACTCGGGCTCTTGGTCAACTTTGGGCATTACCCCAAAGCCCAGATTGAGCGAATTGTTTCCGGTCGGGGCCGCTATAACCACGGCGAATAGGATCGCTCAAACCAAACCGCAGAGAAGAAAGAAGGCGGGTAAACCACGGAACACGCGAAATACACGGACAAAGACCCCCGGAATTTAAAGTCTTTCTTCCGTGTGGTCCGCGTGTTCCGTGGTTCCTCCTTCCCCGTCTGCCCCCCCTCTGCGGTCTTCGCGATCTCTGTGGTTAAAATTTGGGGCCTCCCCTTCCGCGTGGTCCGCGTGTTCCGTGGTTACTCCCTCCCCGTCTTCCCCCCCTCTGCGGTTTCAACATATTTCGTGGTTGGCTCCGGTCTTGACCGCTCTTCGATGCGACCATACTCTCGCACCCATCGAAATCATTCTGTAAAAAAGCCTGTTCTTCCGTCCTGAAACAGGTAAGACGCACAGCAAAGTCACGATGCATATCCCGTCTCAAGTCCTGGTGCCCAGATGCAAACCATAAAACCCGCAAATAGTCCTCACCGCACCACCCTCACGCGCCGCCAATTCCTGAAACGGGGCGCAGTTGCGGCCAGCGCGGTGGCGTTGCCCTATTATATTCCCGCCTCGGCGTTGGGCCGTGATGGCTTCATTGCGCCCAGTGAACGCATCGTCATGGGGGGAATCGGAATCGGGGGCCGTGGTTCCTATGATTTGGGGGCCATGTTGGGCGAGCGGGATGTGCAGTGGGTTGCGGTCTGTGACGTCCTGAAAAGCCGGCGTGAAGCGGCCAGGGACGTGGTAAACAAGAAATATGACAATAAAGACTGCGCGGCGTATGCGGATCTGCGCCGACTCCTGGCGGAGCGAACGGATTTGGATGCCGTATTGATTGCGACCGGCGATCGCTGGCACGCGCTAGCCTCAACCCTGGCCATGCGCGCGGGCAAAGATGTCTATTGCGAGAAGCCGGCCTGTCTCACCATGGCCCAGGGACAGATGGTCGTGGAGACGGCGCGGCGATACGGACGCGTCTATCAGACCGGCGCGCAGCGCCTCAGCGAGCCCAACCACGTATTCGCCATCGAGATGGCCCGAGCCGGCAGATTGGGCAAAGTCCATACCGCCTACGCCGACTGTCGTTGGCGCGACGGGCTGCGTCACGACTGGTTGCCCGCCGAGCCTGAGCCGCCCAAGGATGAACTGGATTGGGATGTCTGGCTGGGGCCTTGCCCCTGGCGTCCTTACAACAGCGCTTACGTGAATGGTGGCGGGTGGTATCATTATTACGATTTCGCCACCGATGTCGCGATGTGGGGCGCGCATTCGGTCGCCCAGGCCCTCGCCGGACTCGACCTAGCCAACGTGTCCCTGATCGAGTTCGAGTATGCCGGGCCGGATGCGACGATGATCACGCGCTTGTCCAACGGCGTGAAATTGGTGCTGTTTCGAACTTCCGGTTCGGTTTGGGAACCGTGTCAGTTTTGGCATGGCGCCTGTGGCGAACGATTCGATGGTCCCGAAGGGTGGGTCGCAGCCGCCGACGGCTATGCGGAACCCGATGTCTCCTCGAGGACCTTATTGCTCGAATACCAAAAAGTGCTGGCGGATTACACGGCCCGGACACAGCGGCCATTGAATCACGTGCGGGATTTCCTCGACTGCATCAAATCGCGCCGGCCCACCGTGGCGAACCCGGAAGTCATGTACCGCTCGATGTGCATCTGCCTGGCTGCCGACATCTGCGAGAAACTCCAGCGCAACCTGAAATTCGATCTGCGCAAGGCGGAGTTTGTCGGAGAACCCGAAGCCAACCGCATGCGCTCGCGCGCCATGCGTGCCCCATTTACCGCCTGACCCAACCACTCGACAGCGCACCACTGATTAGGCGGAAAAGATGGAAGACAGGCAAACCACGGACTACACGAAATACACGGACAAAGACCTACCTAAAACATTTACAACAAAGAACGCAGAGAACTCAAAGAATCCCCAAGGGTAACGGGCATGCGTTTCTTCTTGAGGCGCCCCTTCCGCGTGGTCCGCGTTTTCCGTGGTTCCCAACCACCTCAGGCGGTTTGCTGGCGGCGTTCCCAGAAGGAGGTCGGATGCAGCGCGCGCCGGTTGACTCGCTGCCCGGGCGATTGCAGGGTATACAGCGAGTAATCGAACGGCTTTCGGTTCATCGCGCCGCGGGCCGCTAATTGCAGCCGATACTGCAGCACAAACAGGTGTTTCATCAGCCGCACCCAGGCAGGCGCCATCGCCCATTTCCGCGCCCGCTCCTGAACCCCCGTGGGGCGCAGGCACAGGTTATCCCCGGTATCGGTGAAAATTGAAGTCATCTCCGGCAGCAACCCGAATTTGACCCCGCGCCGGAGCATTTCCATCACCCACACCCAGTCCCCGAGCGCGCGCCAGGTGGTGTCGCAGTGAATGCCCATCTCCTGAAACACCCGCCGGCGCAGAAACAAAGCACAAGTCAAAACGGGGAACCGCACCCACATTTGATATTTGCCGGGCACCAACGCGCAACGATGGCACAGGTACTCTCCCGCCGCGTCCGTCACAATGGTGTCCGAGACCACGGCGTCGATTTCGGGGTGCGCCTGAAAGTAATCGGCCACCGCTTTCAAAGCTCCCGGCAGGAATTGCTCGTCGCAGTTCAGATATGCCAGCACTTCGCCTTCGGCGCGCGCCAACCCGCGGTTGACCGCGTCATACATCCCCTGGTCCTTTTCCACGAAAGCGCGCACTCGCTTTTCCCGGGCCAGGATTTCCTGCGTCCCATCATCCGAGCAGGAATCCTGGATGATGTGCTCGATCACCACTCCTGCCTGGTCCGCCACCGATGCAATACAGAGCGGCAGCCATTGGGCGCTGCGAAAGCTGGGCGTGACGATGGATATCCGCATCGCGGGGAGGTTGCTGAAATCACGCCGGACGGTCAACGTGTTTTGCCCCCACGGAAAGCGCGCCGATGGTGGCGCCGGGAAGGGTCACCGCCGTGAACCGCATTTTTCCAATGGCTGCGCGGCGCCAGCATGGGCATACTCTCGGGCGCAGATGGGAATGCCTATGCGTTTACTACAGTCCAACCGGGCTGCTTTGTTGTCGTTGATAATTATCTGGATCCTGGCGCGACTGTACGCCGCGCACATGGTTGAGCCTTTCATGGAGACAGAGATCCAGCAGGCCCGGAAGCTGCTCGAATACGGCTTCGCTGAAAGGCACGGGGCCAGCCTATGGTCGCCCGAATGCACCGGTACTCTCCCCAACCCCGAAGCCTTCAACTACACGCATCATCCTTACCCGTTCTTCTGGCTGCTCACTGGTTTGCTGGCTGTCGCGGGTCCATACGGGATTCTCGCGTTCACAACCTTGCTGAAACTGGCGGGCTACATACTGACCTTCAAAACTTTTGACGTTCGCTTTGGCCGTTCCGCCGCATGGCTGGGCACGTTGCTCTATGGACTGGCACCCTGCGGCCTGCTGGAAGACCTCGGTTATTCATGCGTAACCCAAAGCGCTCTCCTGTGGCCTGTCGGCGCGTGGCTGCTGGTGGGGCGAAAGGCCGGGGACGGCACCACACGGCAACTCTCACCCTGGGGCTGCGCCATCCTGGCTTTCCTGGCCGGACAGGTCGATTGGCTGGCTCTAGCCGTCATTCCCGGGCTGGTCGCCCTGGTTCATGATTGGTCAGTGCCCTGGCGCGCCAGCCTCCAGGCTGTGATCCGTAATCCCCGAGCCCGGGCGCTGATCCTGGGCGCGACCGCCAGCGCGCTTTTGTTCGCCGTGCAAGTGGTGATCTATCACCCCGACATGCGCAACCTGTCGGACTGGCTGGCGGCTAAATCGGGTGCCACCGGTGCCGCCGTGTCCAAGGCGCACATGTTCGCCTTAATAGGCGTGCGCCTGATGGTTTTCGCCGGACCCGCCCTCCTGCTGGGCGCAGTGCTCGGAGCCTGGGGTCGAAATGCCCGGCGCGATCCGCTGGCGCTCAGTGTGCTGGTGTTCTTCGCCGGGTTCGCCCTGCTCGTCGGGCTTATCCCCAATTACTTTTACATGGAGCGCACCGTTTACGTGATGCTCCTCTTTCCGCTGGCCGCTCTCGCCACCGCGGCTCTCCAGCACGCGGGGAAATTCACCACCTTGATCCTCGCGGCCTGCATGGTCCCCGGTGTGCTCTACGCACATCTCTACCTGTCGGTCCCAGCCTATTCGCCGGTCGCACGACAATTGGCGGAGCTCATCGCCCGTCATTCCGCGAAAGACGAAGTCGTGCTTACCAATCTTAACCCGCTCCAATCGCCGTTCAGTCCGGGCGACGTTCCCGGAGGCAAGGCTACTGGTATTCTGTCCGACCGCCGCATCTACTTCGGCATCGACCGCCTGGATCAAATCTCGGACCTGCCAAAATTCCTGAAGCGTTCCCAGGCTTCCCTGGCGTACTTCCAAGTACGCTCCCGGCCCGTCGCAACGGACCTGGAATCGTTGCTGGGCCAGAAATCCCTAAAGCGCGAGGAGGTGTCGATTTCGTTCCCGGTCTCCGCCCCAACGATGGCGGAACGGCTGCGCGCCTGGGCCTGGCACAACATCATGCGGAAGTCGTCGGCCGCGGCCGCGCCGACCGCTGCCGCCGGTCCGGTGACGATCCAGATCTATCATTTGGACCTGCCCGCCGGCGCCAATACCGGCGGACAACCCGAGCGTCGATAAGTCCGCGTCCGGCACGGCGTTTCAGGCGGTGCGACTGCACTTTATAGATGCCTTTGACCCGGGCTTTGCCGTATGCTGCGGCGCATGCGGGTTCATCCAATGTATTTGCGGCCTCAGCTCATGTCCGCGACAGGGTCCTGGAATTTAGCCGGTGCTCACCGCAACGGCGCGAGGAACCGGCATTGGTGAATCGTCCCGAAGCGAAGCGTTCGATCCAGTAGCGATGAAGATTTTGTTCAACTGCCACCTGCCCTTCAGCCTGGCGCACGGGGGCACCCAGATCCAGATCGAACAGACCAGTCGCGCCCTGAAAAAGCTAGGGGTGGAGGTGGAACCGCTCCGCTGGTGGGATGACGCACAGCGCGGGGATATCCTGCAACATTTTGGGCGAATGCCCACCTACGTGCTGGAATTGGCGCAAAGCAAAGGCATGCGGGTGGTCATGGCCGATTTGCTGACCGCCATGGGCTCGCGCCCCATGTGGCGCATCCGCACCCAGCGCTGGGTCATGCGCGTGGTGCGTAAAGTCCTGCCGCGCCAAATGCAACTGGCGTTAAGCTGGGAAAGTTACCCGCTGGCCAACGCCTGCACGGCCCTCACCGGGTGGGAAGCTTTCCTGATTCGTTACTTGTATGACGTCCCGGCTGAACGGGTGCACGTGGTGCCCAACGGCGTGGAGGAAGTGTTCTTTAACTCCCCGCCCGCTCCTCGCGGTCCCTGGCTGATTTGCACCGCCACCGTGACTCCACGCAAGCGGGTCCTCGAAACCGCCCGCGCGGCCGTGGCCGCCGATACCCCGCTCTGGGTCGTCGGCAAACCGTATGAGCCCGACGATCCTTACGGCCAGGAATTCACCGCCCTGGCCCGGGCGCATCCCAAACAAATTCGCTACGAAGGTTCGTTGAACCAGCGCGAACAAGTGGCGGCGGCCTACCGCTCCGCCCGGGGTTTCGTGTTGCTCAGCACCATGGAGTCGCTCAGCCTTTCGGCGTTGGAAGCCGCCGCTTGCGAATGCCCGCTGCTGCTCGGCGACTTGCCGTGGGCCCGCTCGGCCTTTGGCGCCCAGGCTTCCTACTGCTCCACCAGCGCGAGCACGAACGCGACCGCCGCGGTTTTGCGCCGGTTTTACGATGCCGCACCCAACTTGCCGCCCCCGCCTCGGCCCATGACCTGGGACGATGTGGCCCGGGCTTACCTCGAGGTTTATCAGAAGATCTTGAAATAGCATGAGTGCCTATCCTGAAACCACCCGCTTCGAATCGGTCAGCATCATCCTGCCGGTGATCAACGAGACCTTTTCGCTGCGGCAAAGCGTCGAAATCGTGCTGCGCGACCTGCCCCGCGCCGAGATCCGCGAGTTGCTGGTGGTGGTCTGCAAAAAAACGACCCCGGAAGCGTTGGCCGTGGTCGAGGAACTGCGCCGCCAACTCCCGGAAATAGTGGTCATCGTCCAGCAACAGCGTCCCTTCCTGGGTGGCGCGTTGCGCGACGCCTTCGACGCCGCCCGGGGCAGCCATGTCATCATCATGAGCAGCGACCTCGAGACCAATCCCAACGAGGCTCACCTGCTCGTCGCCAAATCCCGCGAGCACCCCGGCTGGGTGATTACCACTTCCCGCTGGATTCGCGGCGGCTCCTTTACCGGCTACTCCCCGATCAAGCTCGTCTGCAATTGGATTTTCCAGCGCTTCTTTTCGCTGCTCTACTTTACCCGGCTCACTGACATGACCTACGGGTATCGCATTTTCCCGACGAAACTGGTGCAGGCGATCCAGTGGGAAGAGCTGCGGCACCCGTTCAACCTGGAAAGCATGATCAAGCCTTTGCGCCTCGGCGTGCCTGCGATGGAGATCCCGTCGGTGTGGGCGCCGCGCCAGGAGGGCGAATCTCAAAACCCCTTCTTCCGGAACTTCGAATACTTTCGCACCGGGTTCAAAGTCCGCTTCACCTCCCGCAACAGCCTGCTCAAACCGGAATTTAGAAAATAGCCGAGCCGCGCTCAGTAGTGGGTTTTGAGCTCGCAGCGCCGGTGTTGCTTGCCGCCGGGAGACGAGGTATGATCCGGCACATCCGGGCCCCCATAGCTCAAATGGATAGAGCGGCGGTTTCCTAAACCGTTGATCCCTGTTCAATTCAGGGTGGGGGTACCAGCTTACTGCATCTAGCGAGCTTGCAGTCCTTGAAGGCGGACAGGGAGCTGAGCCAATGCCCTGAACGGTGCCCTCCCGACTGGAATACCCTGCCGTTTGGTGTCCACGCTTTAGCGTCGGTTGAGTGCCCACCTCGCCGTCGGCGTGCTTTAACCCAGGCGACGCTGCCCGCCGCTATTTCCGTTTCAGCACCTGGCAGTAGCACGTGGAAGGCGGCGTGATGTCGGCCTTGGCCCATTGCGTGCGGAATCGTCTCCCCACATCGGCCGCTTCGGCGGTTTTGCCCTCCGCCATCAGCGCATCCCGCAGGCCCATCAGTGACCAGCCATTCTCGGGATAAACTTTGAGGTCTTCGCGATATACCGCCTCAGCCTCCGCAAAACGTCCCGCGCTCATCAGCACGGCGCCCAAGGTGTGACGCACCGGTTGAATCCAATCGGGCGGTTCGTCATAGATCAACTTTTCCTCCAACCGCACGGCTTCGCGCAATTTTGCGACGGCCTCATCGCATTTGTCTGCCTTCGCCAGCATCTCGCCATCGAGCACCGACGCGGCTACGGCGAGCAGGTCGGCCGCGGAGTTGTTGCCCATGGTGCGGTCGGCAGGAACCGCGGCAGTGGCGTTTTTGAGAGCGGCGCGCTCGGCACGAGCTTCATCCATCCGGCCTAGCGCGGTGAGGGCCACACCTCGGGTGAAATGCCAGAGCGCCCGGGCCAGGAGAAATTCCTTCGCCGGCTCGGGTTCCTTAAAGATGTCCCCCCAGCGCCCGAAACGCATGAGCACCTCGGCGCGAAAGATCATGTACCCGTCGGCAATCGCCGCGTAGTCCTTAAGAAAATCCTCCGGGATGCCGGAGACCACCTGGTCGGCGAGGGCGATCGAGTCAGCACTGCGACCCTGCATCATGCTGACGTAAGCCAGGAAGTGGGTATTGTGCGCCATGTAGATGGCATAAAAGCCGGGACGCGGAAACGCCGCCCGATAACGCTGGTCGGCCTTGATCGCGGCCTGATTCGCGGTGGCTGCCTCCCGCCACAAACCGACACGGGCATAGATGTGTGACGGCATGTGAACCATGTGACTGGAATCTGAAACCAACCGTCGCAGCCGGTTTGCGGCCGCCAAGGCGCGGTTCGGGGTAGCGGAGGCCTCCATGATATGGATGTAGAAATGATTCGCGCCAGGATGTCGCGAGTTGAGGCGCAAGGCAGTTTCCAGTGTCTCCACGATTTCCGTGGTCCACGGCTGAGGCCGGCCGTCACTCCAATAATTCCAGGGGTGCAAATCCATCTCCGCTTCGGCAAAAAGGGTCGCAACGTCCGGATTCTGCGGGTTCGCTTTCCAAACATCACGCATCGCGTTGGCGTAAGCTTGATCCAGCGGCGCGCGGTCGCCTGGTTGCGGGTTGGCGTAGCGTTTTGCGAGCGCGTCGATCATCGATCTTTCCAGCGGTGAACCATGCTCCGCCAACCGTTGGGCGGTGGTGATGGCTTCCCATGCCTTCACCGCTTTATCCGGCGGCACTGACGCAAAGTTGATGTGGGGGCCGTTGACTAGGGCGATGCCCCACCACGCCATGGCGCAATCGGGATCGGCGGTGAGGGCGGCGCGGAACTCCTGTTCCGCCGCAGAATGGCCAAACGAATAAGCCCACGTCAACCCACGATTGAATGCCAATTGTGCCTCGGTGGACTTGGTCGTGATCCTGAAAGCGTGATGACCTAAGTTGGTTAAGCGTGGTTTAGGGGCCGCCGCCGCCTGGTGCAAAGAGATCCAACCACAAATTACCGCCACGACCAGGAGACCGGACAAATTTGCAGTAAAAGGCCTCGTAGCGATAACCGATTGGATGCTCATAAATCAGCGATTTGCCAGTTGATTTTGGCGGAACTTAAGCGAGTAAACGTGGTGGCGCAAGCCCCTCACCCAAAACAGGGTGCGATCGTGAATCGCGGGCAACGTTGGCGTGGCGGACTCTCAAGCCCGGAAGGTTCCACCCGAGCGGGGCGGGAGGGACGAACTGCGGGACTTGTGCGAGCAGGCCCGCGATTGCGCCACTAACACCACACCCTCAGCGTATTGGTGCTGATGGCAGCCCTGCGTCAATATGGCGGGGCTGCTCGCCTGAAACCGTGCGCCAGGATAATACCCAGAAATAACATGTTCCTCACGAGTTGGCCGGGCCAGAACATGCGCACCGACCCCAGCGGCTCTGGACAAACGCTCTGCTCCGCCAATCGCTTCCCGACCCGTTCCATGAAGGAAACCGACCGCGGCCATTCCCAAATGGCGTCGCGCCACTCCGCGGGAATGGCCTCGACACCGCCACTCGCGCCCGCCAAGGCCCCCAGAATCGCCCCCACCGTGTCCGTGTCGCCTCCAGCATCCAGCACGGAGGTCATGGCCGCGCGGAAATCACCCGGATGCCGGAGCCAACCATATATAGCCAATGGCACCACGTGCAGGGCGTAGCCCGTCACACCGCGCTCCAGGCCGAGCCCCTGGACAAACTCCGCGACGGATCGTCCACTGGCCAGGGCGGTCTGAATCGCCGTCATCAAACCCACCCACTCAGGTTCGATGGACAGACCCCGAAGTTCCTCAAGCACCGATGCCGAGTCCGGCTGGCTGCGAGCGCGCACTGCCAGCGCGGCGCTTTCGGCAACGGCCAGGGCCGCCGTCTCCGCCTGCCATCCACGGTGAGTCAACCGGGAGCTGGCCAGGACAAATTCCCGCCGCTTTTCCCGATCATCGGCGAAGCAGGCTCCGAGGATGGCGCTGCGCATCGGAGGACCGCTGCCGGCGGAGGTCACGCCTGCCCGGTGGGCGGGAAATCCCACCCAAAGCCGCAGGCACGCCCGCGCCGTGGCCAGGCCAACCCCTCCCGGCAACGCGAGGAACCACCAGCGCAGCTTCCAGCCGAGCGTGCGTTGAAACGCTGCAGCATCCCGCGGATGCGCCAGCAGCGCCTGCGCCACCAACAGCGTGTGCTCGGTGTCATCGCTGATCATTCCCCGACCACAGCACAGGCGCATGCGCCAGTCCCCGTGCCAGCGACGGCGAATCCGCGCCGGGCTAAGATTTTCCGCCGGCAGACCCAAAGCGTCGCCGACCGCGGTGCCAATCAACACTCCGCAAAACGCCGATTCGAGCTGGTCCTGGCGTGACGTTTTCATTCGCACCGGTGGATTCATACGTTTCACTCGAGCTCAGCGCTTTGGACGATGACGACCCCGGCGCGCTTCATCTCCTCGATTGCGCTTTGCACATCGTCCGGACGCAAGTTCACCCCCCGACAGGCATCCTGGATCAAGCGCGTCTTGAATCCCACTTGCGCCGCATCCAGCGCGGTGTGCTTCACGCAATAATCTGTCGCCAATCCGCACAGGAACACCTCATTGACGCCTTGCGCCCTGAGCCATTCCCCCAGACCGGTGGACTTGCGATGTCCGTTGTCAAACAGTCCGCTGTAGCTGTCGATGCCCGGGTCCGTGCCCTTGGGGAAGATTTTGGCAATGCCCGCGTGGTTTAACGCCGCCGCCAACTCCGCGCCCCAGGTGCCCTGCACGCAATGCACCGGCCACAAAGTCTGGGGCAGGCCGTTCAGGTCCACCTGCTCGAACACCTGTTTGCCGGGGTGACTGGCCGTAAAGCTGCCGTGATTGGCCGGATGCCAATCCTGCGTGGCGACAACAATCGGGAACACCGCTTGCAGTTTGTTGGCGATCGGGATGACCTGGTGGCCCTCGGGCACGGCCAGCGCGCCACCAGGCAAAAAGTCATTCTGGAGATCAACAAGTATCAGCGCTTTCATAAAATCTTCATCCGACCAGCACGCCTTTCCGTTCGGCGATGTTGATGACCGCTTTTGTGCCCGAGTTAAATTCCAGAAAGTCCTTTTCGATGCCGTCGCTGAAGATCACCCCGTTCTCCGCCATGCGCGATTCCAGGATCAACGGCGTCTCCGGGGTGACGCGTCCGAACACCAGCGAGGCGCCCGTCGTCCGGGTGGGGAAAGGCTCACGCACGGTATAAAGCAGGTAGCCGGCATCCCAAGCGAACTCGGTCCGCACTCTCAGATGCGCCCGACGGCTAGGAAGTTCACTGTAACCGGAGCGTTCATACTCCTCTTCGGCTTCCTGGTCCAGCCACATCGAACCTGACAACTGGTTGATCGCCGCCGCCCCGGTAAGCAGGCTCTTCAACCACCCAGTCGAGCCCATGCCAGTCGACACGATCACTCCGCTCGAGGATTGCGTTTCACTTTCCCCGCCGCTGCGAATGAGATAGCGCGCCGAGCTGTGCGTCTTCGGGCCGATGAATAAGTCGTTCACGCCATACAACGTCTGCCCGTTGTTCAGCTCGGCCCGGGCCATCGTGACCGAGCGCGTGGGCCGCTTCCGCAGCAGAACCTCCGGCATTAATCGGGGAAGATCGCCCACCCGGAACGGCAACAAGCGACCGTCCCACCGCTTGGGATCCGGATTAACCCCCACCACCGGCTGTCCATCCAGGTATTTCAACGTGTTGGCCACCAGGCCATCCTGCCCCAGTGTCACCACCGTGTCGTCCGGCGCGAAGACGAAATTCGGCAGAAAACCCCGGTCCACGAGTTGCACACGGCCGACGCGTCCCAGCACCGCTTGCGTCCCGGTCAGGGCCTGGTGATAGGTCTCGTCCTCACGCAGATAATCCGAAAAGTCCGCACCCTGGTGCTCGACGTAGAACCGGGCCTGGCTCACGGTATTGAACCGGATGACCAGCTCCGCCAGTCGGGTTGGCCGGGTCACCAGGACGATCTTATTGTCCGTCAAACGTACCATGCGAATTAATTGATGAAGTCCGAATCAGTGAATCAGTGACTGTCGAATTCACTGATTCACTAATTCACTTACTCACTAATTGTTTCGTTCCTATCAGTTCCCTGAGCAGGTCGGGCGAGATGTTGAGTTGGCCGATCTTGTCGGCTTTGCCGGCCAGTTCCTGAAATGCAAAGGCGATGAGTTGCTCTGGCTTCATGCCGGTGCTCGCCAGTGCTTGCAGGATTTTCGCATCGGCGCTGCCCAGCGCTTTCATCGTGCTCGAAACTCCATAGGCCCGGGCGTCGGCCTCGGCCTTGGCATTTTCAGCCGCCAAGGCCACGAGGCCTTTCCGCCGATCCTCCAGCCCGATATTGGCCTCCAACCCTTCTTTCTCGAGCAGGTGCTGCTTTTCCTGCACCGCCCGCTCGGCGTCCATTTGGGTCTCGCGGATCTGTCGCTTCTTGGTCTCGACGGCGATTTCGGTGTTCAATTCGTTCTCCTTAATGGCGCGTTCTTGTTCCACGGCCGAATTGCGCCGCGCATAGATGGCCTCGTCCGCTTCCCGGAAAAGCGTCTCCCGGGTCTCGGCCTCCAGCGCCCGCGCCGTTTCCGGCGTCGGCTTGATGGCCAGGATCGACAACCCCAGCACCTCCAACCCGAGGGAGACCATCTCCGGCGCGCCGACCAGGCCGTCTTTGATGGTCTGCACCACTTCGTCCGAAGCCCGGATCGCCTCGCGCAGCGGCAGCTTTTGCAGCGCTGCCCGGGCGAGCACGTTCACCAGGTGGATCACGCGTTCGGGGAGTTTGTCCGGGTCTTCCGCGGCGTATTTCTCGCCGTCCGCCGCCAGCGTGTAATTCAGCAGAGACGCCAGTTGCTTCGGGTTGCTCACCCGATAGGTCACTTGCCCCTGGATGGTGACCGATTGAAAGTCCGCGGTCGTTTCCTGGAAAATGAACGGCGTATCCGTGCTGGCCACCGGCACCGCCACCAGGGAAGTGGTCGGCGCATAATAGAAAAAGGACAGCCCCAATCCTTCGCGGACGATCCGCCCGCGGCGATACTGCAACAAGTAAGTGGTGGGTTGGACCTTGATGAATTTGATGCCAAACATAAAAAAATGATTGAAGTTTGAATTAGTGAATCAGTGAATTAGCGACCAGCGTTGCGTTTAGCCGTGTTCAGCGAGGTTGAGAACATCCGGAGAAGTTCGTCGGATTCCTGCTTCAATGGCCTTACCGCCTCGGACGAACAAACGTTTGCCTCCTCAAGGAGTTCAAGCCAAAGCAGTGTTTCATCCGTTTCTTCCACGACCGTGCCCATCTTGGAAATGAAATCACCATCCGATTTGGAACGGCAGACGGCACGATAGTTGGCCGCGACGGAGGTCCCAGAGCGCAGCAGTTGTCGCCCCAAGACTCGTGCCTCCTCCGTTTTAGGCAACTTCCCGAAAAATCGAATTGCCCGAACCGCAAACGCCTTGGTCCGATGCTGCATTTGTTCCGCAAACTCGAGCTTGCTCATATATTTTCTCTTCCTTCCTCCACTCACTAATTCACTGATTCATTGATTCACTGATTCGTTGGTCGTTTTATAATTCAAACAACAGTCCGCGTTCTTTCAGCTTCTCGTATTTCTCCGTGTCGAATTCGAACAACTGCGCCGGTCGATGCCGACCGCTCATTTGGGTTTCCTTCAGCGGCACGAGCAGATCAAAGCTCAGGACCTTCTTCCGGAAATTGCGCTTGTCGAGCTTGGTCTCCAGCACCGCCTCGTAAAGGTGCTGTAGCTGGGACAGCGTGAACTTGGGTGGCAGCAGTTCAAATCCGATAGGCTGATACCTCACTTTCCCTTTCAACCTTTCAATGGCTGTTTCCAGGATGTCCGCATGGTCAAAAGCCAGCTTCGGCACCTGGGCAACTGAGAACCACCGCGCATTGGCTGCGTCGGTCGCCGCCTTCGCAGCATGGCGCGAGAGCTCCACCAAGGCATAGTAAGCGACGCTCACCACACGCTCTCGGGGATCACGGTCCACCGTGCCAAACGTATAAAGCTGTTCGAGAAAGACGTTCGTCAACCCGGCCTCCTCCTCGAGTTCCCGCCGGGCTGCGGCGTCGAGGGTTTCCTCGACTTTCACGAAGCCCCCCGGCAAAGCCCACCGCCCTTTGAATGGCTCCAGGCCGCGCTGAATCAGCAGCACCTTGAGATCGCCCTCATCGAATCCGAACACCACGCAGTCCACAGTCAGCGCCGCTCGGGGGTATTGGTAGGTATGTGCCATATGCAGTCAGTGAATGAATGAATTTGTGAATCAGTGAATTCCGCAGAGCAGTTCTGCTGCCGGATCCCATCGTGTCTGATCTATCGCGCCGTTCATGTTCGTGTATTCCTTACACCTTCTATTGATAGTGTATCATACACACGATGTCAAGCGGGGATCTGAAAAAAGTGTTTTCCGCCGGTTTTCTTGCTAGCTTTCCGGGCGTGAGTTCACTTCCAGCAACCATTTGCAACGCGCGCAAGGACTCCGGCGCGCTCACCACTCCCTCAAAGCGGTGCGACCTGAATTTCGCCGGAATTAAACAAAGCCACACATGAACTACCTGCTCTTTCCGGGGCGCCACGTGGTCAATACGCATTTTCAGGCGGAGTATCTCCGGCGGTTGCTCGCCGCGCCACCGGCCGAGCTGGCAGAGCTGCTGCATGGCTCTGTCCGCCTGGACGCCTCCCCCACGGAGATTATTTTCGCCATCACCTCAGCAAACCAGGAGAACTCCCGTTTCAACCCGGTGCCGTTCCACGTCCGGGCGATGGGCGTGGACCGGTTTGCACGCGAACTGCGGCAACAAATTCCCTTTCGCTTCCGCGTGATCGGCATCCCTCATTACGGGCATACGCAGAATTTCGCCGCCTTCACCATCAAAGAGATTGCCAACCAAACCGAGCAAACCGTGAACCTGCGTCCGGACAATTGTCTCGTGCTGTGCTCGACGCCGGAGGTGATCCAATTATACCGGGAGCTCGGCTTCACCATCGCGCCGGCGGAACAGGCCGAGCCCGACCCTAAACCGGCAACGCCGATCGCGCTCGTCCGCGAGATGGGCGTGCGCGGCCAGCATTGGCGTGCGGGTCCGCTGGTTCGCACCCAACTGGCTCCGAGCCACCTTAGCCTCTTCGAAGACTTCCCCGAAGTGCCGCAACGCCTCGCCCGGCTCTACCAGGATCCGCTCACCAACCAGGACGGCAGCCTCACCGAAACCCGCAACTACAGCACCTACGCTCGCGGCCTGAACGGAATCATCCGGCTCAAGTATCTCGACATTCGATCGGGCATCCGGCCGGGGCGGATCGTGGATGAAGGCTGCGCGGATGGAGCCTTGCTGGCGGAAATCAGCCGTGACTTCCCCGACTCGGATCTCTTCGGCATCGATTTATCAGCGGAATTCGCCGGCCGCTTTCACGAGCGCCAGCGGGCCGGGGAATTCGGTGGCGCTTACGTGCATTTCTTCCACCGCAACCTGCTCGATCGCATTTTCGAGCCGGCTTCGATCGATACCACCATCTGCAACAGCACGCTGCACGAATTGTGGAGCTACGGAGAAGGTGAAAAGTCGGTGCGCGGATATCTCGCCGAAAAGTTCCGCCAATTGCGAGCCGGCGGCCGTTTGCTAATCCGGGATGTCGTCGGGCCGGATGATGCGGACCGGGAGGTCCTGCTCTGGTGCTCCGACAGCGACGGGGAGAAACTGGCACCCACCGACGCGTCCCTACCTGACCGGAGTGATTCCGAACGGCTGCGGCAACTTTCGACGCGGTCCCGACTGGCGTTGTTTGCCGCAGATTTCCTCGATGGCCGGCGCCCCTTTCCGCTCACAGCCACGCGGCACGAGGGGCGACCGGTGTTCAAGCTTAGCCTGCGTCAGGCGGCCGAGTTCCTCTCGAAAAAGGATTACTGCGACAATTGGAAATCCGAGATGCACGAAGAGTTCTGTTTCTGGCATTTTGCTCAGTGGAAAGCGGTGCTGGAGGAAACCGGCTTCCGCATCCACGAAAACCCGAACCACCCCGAGGATGGCTCCCGCGTTTACACGAACCCGTGGATGGTGCAGCACCGTTACGAAGGCCACGTCACGTTGCATGCCCCCTCGGGCGAACCTCTGCCATGGCCGCCAACCAACATGGTCCTCTTTGCGGATAAGCCCTTGAGCACCTGATTTTCAGACCGTATTTCGAGTCAAAGAGGCCCGGTAGGGACGACTTTCACGTCGTCCCCATATATATTCCGAGCCGCGCGGGATGAAGTATTGGAGCGCAAGGAAAGTCTTGCCAGAAGTGGACGGAAATAATTCTAGGGACGACGTGAAAGTCGTCCCTACCGGGTCCAGAAAATTACTGGTCCTATATCTTTTGCCTGTCCATTATACTATTGCACTCCGTTTCGCAGTCATGATGGCGCCGCTTCGCCCCGCGCCCGGAGAACCAATTGCGTTTTCAAATCGTGTAGGCCCGATTCCAGCCCCGCAGGGTACTGGTGCGGGTTCGAGAACCGGCGGATGCCGGGGTTCAGCGAGGCCAGTTGCCGCTGGGCGCGTTCCCGAATGGCCTCCAATTCCGGCAGCGGCGCAACCAGTTCGCCCCGGCGCAAGATCGGCACGAGCAATTCCTCGCTGCTCGATTCCCTGGGGAAACGTTTCCGCCGGGTGCTGTCCAGCGGATCGACGATGACCACCCGCCCCTGCGGAGGGTGATTGAGGTCATACAGCGCATCGCCGACAAACTCGCCGGCATTTTGAAACCGCCGCACCTGGAGAATGCCGGGGGTGGTTGTCTTGGCCCCCTGTTCGGAAAGCTTGAGCCTGGGCTCCCAATCGCCGCCCGGTTGACGGATGGCGGAAAGCTTGTAAACGCCACCCAAAGCCGGTTGATCAAAGGCCGTCACCAACCGGGTGCCAACTCCCCAGGCATTGATTTTCGCCCCCTGCTGTTTGAGGCTCGTGATGAGGTGCTCATCGAGATCGTTGCTGGCCATGATCACGGCAGCTTCAAAGCCCGCAGCGTCCAGCAGTTTCCGGGCTTCGATGCTGAGATAAGCCAGGTCTCCAGAATCCAACCGGATCCCCGCCAACTCGTGCCCCCGCTGACGCAACCGCCGCCCCACTTCGAGAGCGTGCCGCACCCCAGCCAAGGAATCAAAAGTGTCGACCAGGAAAATGCAGTTATTCGGCATGGCTTTCGCGTAAGCATCGAAGGCGTCCAATTCGTTTTCCCAGGACAATACCCAACTGTGCGCGTGGGTGCCCCGGGGTGGTATCCCGAAAAGCTTTCCTCCCAGCACGTTCGACGTGGCGCTACAGCCGCCGATGTAGGCTGCCCGCGTGGCCGAGAGGGCCCCGTCAATCCCCTGCGCCCGCCGCAAACCAAACTCGACCACCGGATCGCCTTGCGCCGCCTGGCACACACGCGCCGCTTTCGTGGAGATCAGCGACTGGAAATTGATCAGGTTCAACAGCGCGGTTTCGACCAGTTGCGCCTGTAGAATCGGCCCCTGGACGCGCAACAACGGTTGATGCGGAAAAGCCACGGTCCCCTCCGGCATCGCGTCCACATCACAGGCGAAGCGCAACGTTCGGAGGTAATCCAGGAAGGCCGAATCGAAGAGCGGCCGCCCGTCAGCTCCGTTCAGCGTCGCCAAATACGCCAGGTCCGACTCTTCAAACCGGAAACCGCGCAGGTAAGCGACTGCATCGTCCAATCCCGCTGTCAGCGTGAAGCCTCCTTGGAAGGGGTGCTTGCGAAAAAAGAGGTTAAAGACGGATTCCAAGTTCGCTTTGCCCGATTTCCAATAGGCAAAGGCCATGGTGAGTTGGTAGAGGTCGGTGAGCAAGGCGAGGCCGGCTCGAGGTGCAGCGGGAGCGGGTGGTGCAGCATGCATTTGTAAGTGTAATATGCACACTAACAAACCCCGGGTCAAGCGCCGGGGCCTGACTATTCTCCTGGTTCCCGTCCCCAGCGCTCGATCGCCTCCTGCCCGTCCAACGTGTTGATTCCGATAGCTTTCCTCAAAACAACTCAGGGCTTGGCCCATTGACCTCGTTGCACCTCGGCTTGACCCTTGCCCGCGCTCAGGTATTTTTCGCGGCGACCTCCGAGGGGCCAGACCATGCTCGTCAACCCGCAGGGTGTCGAGAATGCAAAAACACACAAAACCGCAGTCTGGGCCGAATCCTGAGCCCGGGGCACCCGTCCCGGCTCCGTCGGAGATGGAATCGCGGGTGCACGCCGCGATCGAAACCCTGCAGGCGCTTTGCCAGAATCGCACGTTGCTCTCGCAGATGCCGCTGGAGGAGCGCAAGCGCCTGCTGGAGGCCGCCGGCGATATTTTCTGCCCGGACGCCACGGCCCGCCGGCGCCTGGTGAAACAGCGGCAGCGCGAACAACGCGCGCGGCGCATCGAAGGGAATCAAAAGGTCCTGCGCGAAACCGGCATTCGCAAGCTGCGCAGCAAACCGGTTTTCACGACGCCCAATATTTTTCCACCGACGGATTTCACACCGGCGGCGATTGCCGCCCCGGCGACGGAACCAGCCCCAGAGCCAGCCCCGCCCCAGGCGGAGTCGCTGCCCACGCCGCAGAATTGTTACATCTGCAAGCGGGACTACACCGAAGTCCATTTCTTCTACGATCAACTCTGCCCGGCTTGCGCGGAATTCAATTATCGCAAACGCGGCGAGTCGGCGGACCTGTGGGGGCGCGTGGCGCTGCTAACCGGAGGCCGCGTCAAAATCGGCTACCAGGCGGGCATCAAACTGTTGCGCGCCGGAGCGCGCCTGATCGTGACCACGCGATTCCCGCGCGATTCCGCCGAACGCTATTCGCGAGAGGAGGATTTTGAGCAATGGCGCGATCGGCTTGAGATTTTCGGGTTGGATTTACGGCACACGCCCAGCGTGGAAGCCTTTTGCCAGCACCTGCTCGAAACCCGGGACCGGCTGGATTTCATCATTAATAACGCCTGCCAAACCGTGCGACGGCCACCTGAGTTTTACCAGCACATGATGGCCAGGGAAACCGGACCGCTACGGGTGTTGCCCGAGCCGGCCACCCGCCTGCTGGGAGCTTACGAAGGCCTGCGCGGCTACGACCTGGTGGCGGACGCGACGCCCGCGCTCCGCGACCGTAACGACCCAAAACGGATCGGCCTGAACCATGCGGCCGCGCTCTCGCAGGTGCCCCTGCTGCCCGAGGAGTTCGCCGCGCAAGGCCACCTTTTTCCCGCCGGCCGGCTGGACCAAGACCTGCAGCAAGTGGATTTGCGCGATCGCAATTCCTGGCGCTTCACGCTGGCGGAAGTGCCCTCGATCGAGTTGTGGGAAGTTCAACTGGTCAACGCCATCGCCCCGTTCGTGTTGAACGCCCGGCTGAAACCACTCCTGCTCCGCACCCACGAACGGGACAAGCACATCGTCAACGTCTCGGCGGTGGAAGGCCAATTCTATCGCAAATTCAAAACCACGCGGCATCCCCACACCAACATGGCCAAGGCCGCGTTGAACATGATGACTCGCACCTCCGCCGCGGACTATCAGGCGGACGGAATCCACATGAACAGCGTGGACACCGGCTGGGTGACGGACGAGGATCCAGTGCAGATCGCTCACCGTAAAGTGCGCGATCACCAGTTCCATCCGCCGCTGGATATTGTGGATGGCGCGGCGCGCATTGTTGATCCGATTATCGACGGCTTCAACACCGGCACCCACATCTGGGGAAAATTCCTGAAGGACTACCGCTCGACCGATTGGTGAACGCTCCGCACCCGTTGCGTCCTTGGCCTAAACGTGGCGGGCGCTCGCTTGCACTCTTCGCGGCGCGACGGAGGAATACCGACCGGGCCGCGCGGCCTCGGCCCAGGGTCCGGTGCTGGCGTTGAATCATCCCTGTTGCAGCAACTCGAGCATCTTGCGGTCGACCTGATGCCCACGAAAGTTTTCGTAGGTGACGTCCGCCCTTTGGCTGTCCAGCACGCCAAAACTTCCGCGGAAATTCCACAACGCCCAGCCAAAATCCGCGGCTTTCCACAAGCCCAGGCAATCCCGCATCCACGCCAGCGTGACGGCGTGCGGGGTTTTGTTGAAGGCTCCCCATTCCCCAACGTGCACACCCACACCTTTCTCTCGCAAGGCTACCCACGGCGCAATTCGCTCGCGCTGCAATTTCTCGCGGTCAAAAACCACGCGGTCGCCCTCTTTGAGCGGCCAGGTCGGTTCCGGCCATTTGTCTGAACCAGAAACCCAGCTTGCCTGGTAATGGCTGATGCGCATGGGCTCATAACCACGGGTGCTCTGGGCAATCCCCAGATCCACCAAGCTTAACAGCGGCTCCCGGCCCCAGCGCAAGCCGTCGGCGATCACCAGGCGACCCGGATCTTCAGCGCGAATCGCCCGCACCAACTCCCGGACGACCCGGGCGTAGTCAGCCTCGGGAATATCCGGCGGCTCATTCAACAAATCGAAACTAACCCGGTCATTGCCGATGCCTTTGTAGCGCTTCGCGAAATGCGCCCAATGAAAGCAACAAGCCTCCAGCGCCTTCTGGTCCTTCCACAAATCCAGCGGCTCTTTGGGCGGATTCACGCAGTAACCCGGCGCCCGGTGAAAGTTCAAATTCACGTGGATGTGATGCTTTTGCCCCAACTCCACGGCGTCATCCACGTGTTTCAATTCCGGCTCGCGCAGCTTCAGCCAATCGCCCGGTTCGCTCCAGCACAGGTAAGACATCGGCAACCGCACAAAGTTGAAGCCCCACTCCTCCAGGAGTTCAAAATCGGTCGCCGCAAAGGGCGGGTTGCCTTCTTTCCGACGGGTGAATTTCTCGAGCAGATTAAAGCCACGCCAGCGTGGAAGGCTTTTCGCGGTGGCGGCGGGCAACTCAGCGGCCTCGAGCAACCCGGGCACCGAAGGCAAAACGGCGGCGGCTCCAGCCAGTTGCGTGGTGCGAGTCAGGAATCTACGGCGTGTGATCATCTTGATGTTTCTCGAGTGAACGGGTGATGAGACTGGCGTGCGACGATTGGCGGCGGCGAAGCATGCTCCGCGCGGCAACCGCGAGAAGTGCCAGCCCGATACCGGTGGCCAGGAGCCAGATCAACTTCTGCCCACTGCCCGGAGTGGCGGTAGCTATTTCGCCTGCGGTCGTATTCGACGCGGTATTCGGGGAGGCAACCGGTTTGGCGATCGCCCCGGGCTCCGAATTCGTCCCGACCCCAGGAGTCGCGCCAGGAACAGGAGTAGCCGTAGCCTTGATCGCAGGCTCGGGATTGGCGGCCGGTTTCGCCGCCACCACCGGAGCGGATTCGGGTTTTGGCGCCGTGACCGTTGGCACCGACGGTTGAGGTTGGACTGCGGGGGGAGGAGTCGGCGAACCTGCAGGAACGTTGGTTCCGGGAACACGCTCGCCCCCCGTGGATGGTGCGGCTGCGGGAGGGACCTCTTCCGGTTTCGGTCCTTTCTTGCCAATCACGATCAACGGCTCACCGATTACGGGAGGCGCAGGGGGAGGCGCGTTGGTTGCGACAGGTGCCGCCTCCGGGGTCGCTACTGGCGCGGGCACAGGCGTGGCGGCGACGGGCTCTGCTTTCAACGGAATCGGGGCCAGTTCCACCGAGAACGGCACCGGAGTGATCGAGTGATCGTACGGCTGTCCATCCCGGTAGCGCAGCACAACGATGAACGGCATCTTCGTCCGCTGCTGTTCCTTTCGCCATTTGGCGAACACCTGGTCCACTTGCTCCGCCGCGATAAATTTCTGCAAATCCGTCTCGCTCGTGATGAACAAAAACACGGTCAAGCACGGTGAATCTTTGATCAGCCGTTCCATTGCCGGTTGGACCGCAGCGAGGCGTCCGGACTTCTGATACCGATGCGAGCGCGCGAAACTGAGGATCCGGTCCCGCACTGCATTGGCCGTCTCCGGCGTCCACCGTTGCAGCGCAAACTCACCGGTCAACAACTCCTGGTCGTAAGCCCAGACACCCAGCGTGTCCCCTTTCCTCATGATCGGTGGAAGTGTATTTTGCGCGAGCGCCTCCAGGGCCGCATACAGTCCTTCCGCCCGGCCACCCATGGCCTGGGACGTTTCGATGACGAGCAGGAAACGGCTTGCCGGCGAGGGCGCAGACCTGGCTTGAGCCAGCGCATGCGACATCCCCAGGCTCCAGAGGCAGCCCAGCAAAATCACCATCCGGACCAGGTCCGCCACCCTGGAAATCGTGGCGCGATAAGACCTGGCGCAGCCGGTGCGAAACGCGTGACCGGAGGAGCTGGTATTGAGCGTCCGCAATGAGCTGGGGGTAAGCTTCATGGGCATTGCGGTTTCAGGATCGGCGTCGGGCGAACCGGTTTCGTTCTTTGAGATTGTGATGCTTGATGTCTTCACGCATTTCCGCCGACGCGTATTCCACCATATTAATGAAGTTCAGGCAACTACAGGCCAACCCACCCAGGCTGATGACAGTCTCACGCTCCGCCACGTCGTTGGTCACGGCCATGACTTCTCCATACTCCCGGAAACGGTATGCGGCCCGTTCAATCATCTGGTCGGCGGTCTGCCCCTGGTGAGAGTAGAGCACCTCGACCGCCGCCGGCTCAGCCGGACGCGACGTCTGCCCTCGTGGGGTCGACCCGTCGAAGAAAATCGTGATCGGCGTGTGCGTGGCATCCTGGTAGGCCGCGAGGCGCTGGATCAACTCGTCCCGCGCCGCCGCGGAAAAGCGGGGCTTGCCCGGCGCCACCTCGGGCCAGTCGTGCAACAGGCTGTAGCCATCCACCAGGATCCGGATCAACGCCATATTCCCATCCTACCGCGCCCGTGACCGCTTGGAAACGAAACTCTCCGGCCCACGCCGGTGGTTTTTGTTTTATTTTTTTCCCTTTCAAGGCTAGGGTCACTTGACTTTATGCCAAAACCACATTCATACCGATTCTGTTTCGGCCCCTGGAACCTGAGCGAAGGCCAGGATCCTTACGGCCCGACCACCCGCCCCGCCCAATCGTTTGATTGGAAACTCGAGCAAATGAAGGCGCTCGGTTACGACGCCATGATGTTCCACGACGATGACGCCGTGCCGGACATCGATGGCAAATCGGACACCCAGTTGCGCAAGGAAACCAAAGAACTCAAAAAGAAGCTGAGCGACGCCGGCATCGCCCCCGAGATGGTGGCCCCGAGGTTGTGGTTCAGCCCCAACACCATCGACGGCGCCTACACCAGCAACGACCCGAAATGCCGCCAGTACGCCATCGACCGCTCGCTGCGCTGCATCGACATCGCCAATTACCTCGGCACCGACCTTGTGGTGCTGTGGCTGGCCCGGGAAGGCACCTACCTGCGCGAGGCCAAGAACGGACGGCGCTCGGTGGATTTGCTCGTCGCCGCCCTGGACAAAATGCTGGCGCACGACAAAAAGATCCGGCTCTCGATCGAGCCCAAGCCGAACGAGCCGATGGATCACGCCTACCTCCCGACAATTGGACACGCGCTGGCCATCGCCCAGCTCACCCGGGACGCGAAACGGGTGGGTTGCCTGATCGAATCCGCGCACGCCATCCTGGCCGGCCTTGATCCGGCGGATGAAATCGATTTTGCGATGGCCTTCGGCAAGTTGTGGTCGCTGCATCTGAACGACCAGAACGGCCTCAAGTTCGACCAGGACAAGCCGTTCGGCAGCGCCAATCTGCGCGTCGCCTTCAACCAAGTCCGCGCCCTCGAACGCAATGGCTACGGCAAGAAGGGTGAATTCGTCTGCTTCGATGTTCACCCCTTCCGGCCCACGAAAGTGGAGCACTGGCTCGCGCACCTCGACAACAGCCGCCGCACCTTCCTGCTACTGCTCGAGAAAGCCCGCAGCTTCAATGAACGCCAGGCCCAGGCGCTCATCGCGGATCGAAATTACGCGGCCCTGGACCAAATGGTCCTCGAGCATTTGATGGGCAAGTAAGCCTCGTCTTTCGAAGCAGGGGTGCGCCTTCGCGCGCCCCTGCCCCTCGCGGCGACACCGGTCCGAACTCAACCGGTCAATAGCTGCTCTTGACCCCGGCCATCGCCCATTTGCGGGCCAGCCACAGTCCGATAGGCGAGGTCATGGCGATGCAGCCATAGATGAACCACAACACTCCGGTGTGCATTGCCGCCGGCGCGGTGTCGGCCGGGCAATATTGCGAGAGCATCCAGCCCGAGTAAAAGCCGGTGGTGCCTTTGGCCAGCAGCCAGGGGATGTTGGCCAACCCCATGTACTGTGCAATTCTACCCGGAGGAGCCAATTCCGACGCATACTCCAGAAATCGCGCGGACCACAACGCCTCGCCAATCGAATAAATGACAAAATACGTGATCAGGAGGGTGAGATTCGGACCCGAACAAAGCAGGAAGGTGGGCGCCGCCGAAACCAGCGATCCGATGATCATCATCGTGTAAACGTTCACATGGCGGGTCAGGGCGGTCGCGATCGGCACCCCGAAGAAAATGATGCCGGGATTGATCCAATTCACCAGCCATTCCATTTTGTCCGCCACGTCCTTGTCATAGGCCCGCAGAATGTATTGCGGCATGGTGAGCCATTGATGGGCAAAAAGGGTGCGCACCGGCAGCAGCATGAAGATAAAGAAGATGAACCGGGGATTGGAAAACGGGCCTCCGGCGAAGAATTCCCGCAGGCGCTGGCCCATCGGCGGTTTGGGACCGCGCCGCTGCTCCTCCGAGTTGTCCGGACGCAACTTTTGGCTGACCACGCGGCGAGTCATGAACACCATGAAAACAACCAGCGTCAAACCCGTGATCAGGGTGCAGGCCCAATTGACCGCCTGAACCCCGGTGCCGGAAAACCCGGAAAAGAAGTTCACCGCGCTCCCGGACGTCGCGGCGCTGACCTTGCCGTCTTTCAAATCCTGCACTGCCGGGCGCAACCAGGCCGAGAGCGTCCCAACCCCCACGATGCCCAGGTTCATGATGGCATAAATCAGTCCGTAACCCATCGAACTGGTCCGGGCGTCCGTGTACTGTTTAACCCCCGAGTAACAGACCGGTTGCAGGATGGCCTCCCCGGTGGCCACCACGAAGATCGCCCCCAACACGATGGTCACGCCGAATATCCCCCCGCCCAATTGCGGAGCGAGGCAGTAAAAAATGCGACCCACCAAGGCCATCAACAGGGCCGCCACAATCGCGCGTTTCAAACCAAAGCCTTCGGCATAGCTGCCCACCCCAAGCATCAGCAGCGTAACGATCATGGTGAAGATGGAGACGGTAATCCCCGCTTTAGTGTCCCCCCAGCCGAGGTCTGTCGAGAGAAAGGTGGTCATCAGGGTCAACATCCCAAAGTAAGCCACGGCGTCGATCACGAACGCCCAAATCACCAGCCAAAACGCTCGCGGCAACCTCAGTAAATCGGAAAACGAGCTGACGAAATTCTTGAAGACGGATTCCGGCGCGGCACTGGTGCTCATGAATGCGCCGCAGGATACAGAGACACCCCAACCACTGTCCACGCTTTCCCATTGGGGACCGGACGCCCGGTTGAACCCGGCTGCGACCCTACACCCCATCACCTCAGGGCACCTCACAGCCCCAGGATTCGGTGGGCTAAAGTTCTTTGACATTCTTTCGACTTTCAAACCCGCCGGGAGTATATTTAGGCACCATGATTGCGACCCCGGAGCAGTCGAACCTCCCGACCACAAAATTGAACCCGGACAATCTGCATTATTCGGGCGAAGTGGTTTACATCTACGCGTTTGACGTGGCCTACGAGATGACCCGGCAACCGGTGCGGGAACTCCTGGGCCAACCGGTGGCGCAGTTTTCCATCGATGTCAGCAAGCGCAGCCCCAAGCACCTTTTCTTTTACCGGCCACAGATGGTGCGGCTGCCGGCGTTGGAGCGCATCGGCCCGCACGGTCCGGTGCGAGTGGAACGCATCATCAAGCTGCTGCCGGTCGGCGCGATCACCATCACCTTCCGGGTCCCGTTCAGCGTCGCCCGGGTCGAAGACCTGGTGGAATTTCACGATTTACAGTTCACCAACGGATCGATTCACGAGGAAGTGTGCCACCTGGCGGAGGAAGTGCGGCGGGAATTGGCGAGCCATTATGTGCGCCCCGTCCCCACCCTCGAGGACGAGGAGGCTTATACCGTCTTTTGCTTCCAGGCCCCGCTGCCCTCGGCGGACGGTTCACCCCCTCGCGCCGAGAACTGGCTGAAAACCAACCGGCGCCAGGTCGCCGCACTGCTCACCCAGGAACCCGCCGTCGATCAGTTGTCCAAACAGGAATCCGACGAATCCACCGGGCGCTTCCTCAGCTACTACGACCAGGACCTGGTGGTGGTGGATTGGGACGCGGCCTTGTTGGTGGATCGCCCGCAGAACTTCGATGAAACGCTCTACGTGATGGAGTTGGCAAACCTGCAACTGGCGGAACTCGAAGCCTATGATCGCATTCTGGACCAGGCACTGGAACGGGCCTACCGCGATTTGTCTTCCCGCTCCATGCGCGGCCGCACCGCCATCCTGCGCGAGTTGCGCGAAATCCGCATCGACCTCGCCCGCTTCAGCGATGAGTTGTCCAACATCACCAAATTTTTCGGTGATTGGCACGTGGCCCGAATCTACGAGGCGCTGGCGGCCCGGTTCCATCTCGGTGACTGGCATCGCACCATCGACTCCAAACTCCAGACGCTGGATAATCTCTACCAATTGCTCAATCACGACCAGACCAACCGCTGGATGCTGATCCTGGAAACCACCATCGTCCTCCTCTTCATCATCGACCTGGTGATCTTGTTTATTGGATTGAAATAGCCTCTGGGATCGCTTGCCGCGCCCGGTCAAAGGCATTACAACCACCGCATGAACTTCGCCTTGAGGATCGGCCTGTGCCTGCTGGCGGCAGCTACCTGGACCATCGCCACCGCGGCACCGCCACGGCCTCTGCCTTCGGCCCAGCCGCATCACCCGGGCAACGTTTTTCTCGAAGGTGAATCCGTCGTGCTACCGGTTCCAGCGGATGACGCCACCACGTGGCGGCTGTTGGAATATGACGAACGGGAACTGACTTCAGCCCGTGCGCACGGCGGCACCCTCGACCTGGGCCGGTTGCCGGTGGGTTTCTATCGCCTCAAAAGCCCGTCGCACACCAACTGGATTTCCTGTGCAGTGCTGTCAGCGCTGCGGGCGCCCACCCCCGCCTCCTCACCCGTAGCCATCGATGTGGCCATGGCCTGGTTTTATCCTCGGGAAAAAATGGCCGACGTCTCGAGCCTGTGCGCGTTGGCAGGCGTGAACTGGGTGCGCGACCGGCTCACCTGGGGACAGATGGAAACCGCGCCGGGGAAATGGTCCGAACTCAACCAGTACGACGCCTCAGTCGAGGCGCAGACCAGGGCCGGGCTCCGGGTGTTGCAGGTGATTCACCTGTCACCGCCGTGGGCCAACCCAAAAACCAGCCGGTTCCCGCTGGACTTGCGAGACGCCTACCGTTTCAACCGCCAAATCGCCCTGCGCTGGAAGGATCAGGTGCTCGCGTTCGAGCCTTGGAATGAGGCCGATATTCCCATGTTCGGCGGCCATACCGGCTCGGAGATGGCCACGCTCCAGAAGGCTTCCTACCTCGGACTAAAGGCCGGCAATCCGGACATGATCGCCTGCCTGAACGTCTTTGCCCTGCCGAACCGCAGCCAACTCGCTGACCTGCACGCAAACCAGGCCTGGCCCTACTTCGACCGCTTTGATCTCCATCATTACGTGACTTTCGATGCTTACCCGGGCGTGTATGAGGCGTTTCGCAACGTCTCCGGAGGCCGACCGCTCTGGGTCACCGAATGCGCTCTGCCGGTAAAATGGTCGGGGAACGAAAAGCTCCAGGAACCAGTAGACGCCGATCTGCGGGTCCAGGCGGAACGGGTTGCGAAAACCTTCGCCTGTTCGTTGCATCAAGGTTCCGCTGCCACCTTCTATTTCATGCTGCCGCATTATGTGGAAGGCCAGACCCAGTTCGGCCTGCTGCGGCCTGACCTCACGCCACGTCCCGGCTACGTCGCGCTGGCCGCGGTGGGGCACCTGCTGGCGGACGCTCAGCCCCTCGGGCGATTGCGAAGCGTGCCGGAAACCGTCCGTGCGTTTCTGTTCCGCGCCCGACCGGATGGCCGCGAATCCCGGGTGCTGGTGGCCTGGACCACCGAAGGCGAGGCCAGGCTCCCGCTGCCCGGTCCTGTCGCGTCGGTGTTCGACCACCTGGGCCGGGTTAAACCGGCTACCGATGCGCTCACCCTCTCACCCGCCCCGATCTTCGTCCTGCTGCCGGAAGCATCGGCGCAACAGCTCGAGTTGCAAGCTCCCCCGGGAACGCCGACACGAGCACCCGGCGAAGCGTCCCCAGTGGTCATCCAAGCGCTGTGGCCGGAGGACAAAATTGTCCTCAGTCGCTCCGCTTACCGGCTTTCTTCAAAAAAGCCAGAGTCCGTGCCCCTCTATGTATACAATTTCTCCGACACCCCGGTCACCGGGCGACTGGAAGTGGCGGTGCCACCGGGTTGGCGAGCCTCTTCCTTCGAGGCCGTCCAAATTGCGCCACAATCGCGCGCGGAACTGCGCCTGGAACTTGATTGCCTCAACGGCGAACCTCGTTCGCTTGAAACAGTGCGGGTGACCGGGGACTTCGACCGCGCCGGGCGTCCGGTGCTCTCCCTGCGAATCACCCCGGAACCAAGCCTGCTCGGGCGCCAGACGGGCATTCCCATCGCTGGAGCCGAGGATGGCAGCCTCTGGCAAATGACCATTTCCGGTGGCAATTCAAAGATCGTTTCGAAAGCTGGCGCGGTTTCCGTCCAGGCAGAACCCGAGAGTGCGGACAAATGGGTTTATCCGGTGCTGCCGCTCAAATCGGCTCAACGCCCGCCTGACGGCATGACCGCACTCGCCTTTACGCTGACGTTGGAAGAAGGCGAAGGGACTTTCCGCGCGCTTTTTGAAGAAGAGAACGGAAGCACCTACGTGGTGGACCTGCTCGCCCAGCCGAAACCCGGTGAAACGATCGATGCTGTGGCTTTGTTCGAAAGTGCTGTTATCGGCGCTGGTTGGTCGAAGCCCGACCCGAATGGCCGGTTCGATCCGGACCATATTGTCGCGATGAAGCTTGGATGCAACACGCGATCGAGCGCGGTGAAATTCTCGTTCAAAGACCTGCGCTGGGTCAAAGAGGCCGGGCCAAAAGATGGGTTCTAGACAATTGCGGCGGACCCGGTGAGAATCGGCGCATGGGCATGCATCAGGAAACTCCCTACGACCGACTGTGGAAGGAATACGCCACGGTGTTTCGTGCCTTTGACGATCTCACCCTGGCCCGGTGGCTGGCGCAGACGCTGGGCCAGTTTGAGGGGCGGGTCTGGCGTTTGTCCCATCCGCTGGTGGGGGCTTATCGCCTGGCAGCGCAGATTGGCCAGGATCGCCAGGTGTGGCTGCGGCGGCTGGCCACCGCTCCCCAGGCCTACCCGGAGAGCCCCTGCTGCCGCTCCCCATTGCTGCCCTTGCTCACGCGCGATGTCAAAGACGAGGGCCTGGTTTGCGAACATTGCGGTGAGACGCTGGTGCCGTTCACAGAAATCCCCGAAGCCATCCGGGAACCGCTCGGGCTTTGGGCACAACGCTATGCCCCCATCCATGATGTCGCACACTGGGACGACGCGCGCCGCGCGCGCTGCGAGGATTATAATCAGTCCGTAGAGCAGGCGGCTAAAACCGCGGCGCGTCTCCTGGTCGAGGCAGGTCAAAGACTCGCGCCGCAATTGCTCGAATTCTATCCCGCCGTGATCTGGGAAGACCACGACGAGTGCCTGGAAGTGCCCCCGGAAGAAATCCAGCCGCGTTAGATTTTGACCTTAAACTCCTCGCGCGGACCCAGCGCGGCGGCAAATCCGGCCATCAATTCCGGGATCTTCTCGAGATCCGTCAGGCTCACCACTTCCACCGGGGAATGCATATACCGGTTCGGCAGGCTGATCAGCGCGCTGGCGATGCCGCCACGGGTCCAGAAAATCGCGTCGGTATCCGTCCCGCTGGTCGAGGACATCGCTTCGTGTTGGAGCGGGATCTTCTTGGCCTTGGCGATTTGCTCCAACCGGGCCACGACGGACGGGTGATTACACCCCCCGTGAGTCAGCGTCGGCCCTGCTCCCACCCGCACATCGCCATGCTGATGCTTGCTGACCGTCGGGTAATCGGTCGCGTGTGTCACATCCACCACCAACGCTATATCCGGCTTTAACGAGTAAGCGATCTGCCGCGCTCCCAGGAGTCCGACTTCCTCCTGCACGTTGGAAACCGCGCAGATTTCGGCGTTGAGCTTCACCTTGCCCTCTTTGAGCAATCGCAGGGTCTCGGCCACCGCGAAGGTGCCCACCCGGTTATCGAAGGCCCGCGCCACCACCAGGTCGCCCCGCAGGATATCGAATTCATCCGTCAAGGTGATGGGATCACCCACGCGCACCAGTCGTTCCGCGTCCTTGCGGCTGAACACCCCGATGTCGATGAACAAATCCTGAATCTTCGGCGCCTTGGCGTCCTTCTCCTCTTTCATGAGGTGCGGAGCCACGTTGCCCACCACCCCCTTCACGGGCCCCTGGCGCGTATGGATAATCACGCGCTGCGCCTTGGTAATGGCCGGATCGACACCGCCCATCTTGCGCACGTAAATATAACCTTCCTCGGTGATGTAGTTCACCGCCATGGCGATCTCGTCGGCGTGCCCTGCGAGCATCAAACGCGGCGAACCGCCTTTGTTCAACACCGCGACGCAATTGCCGTAGGCATCCGAGTAGGTCTCTTCGGCATACTGCTTCACATAATCCAGCCACACCCGTTGGCCGCGCACCTCGTGCCCCACCGGGCTCGGAGTGTTGACCAGGGTCCGCAGAAAATTCAATGACGCTTCGCGCATGACGGGAATCTAAACCGCCCACCAAGGGTGCGGTCAAATTATTTGTTCACCTCGCCTGGATCGAAACCACAATAGCCGAGCGAAAGATAGCCCTGCCTATCTTTGTGGAGTCGCGGCCGACTGAAGGTGAGAATTAATCACCCGCTCCCTTTTCGCGTGGTCCGCGTGGTCCGTGGTTCTGCCTTCCCCCGGCAGAGGAAAGAAAGCTTCGTACGTAGTGGAACACGTCCCTTCAGTTTCTAATCATCATCCTGAACGCGGGTCACCGCCCACGCCGGGTAAGGTTCATCCGCTCCCTTCATGGCGTGCCAGATCACCCGATTCAACGTGTCCTCGGGACAGGCATCCGGACGATCCAACTGCAATTTGGCAGATTGCTGCGCATGACGCCGCAGCAGGGCTTGCTTGATGGTCTTGGGATCGGGATTCATCTGGTCGAGGGGCACATTGTTGCTGACCGCAATGAACGGAGTGAAGTCCGGCACGGCCGTGAAGCAATCGGTCATCGGGGTCGCGGTGGCATCCATCTGGTTCATGGGCGGCAGGCCCAGGATCAGCTCCATGGTCCGGATCAGGCTGGCGTGATTGTACTGGGTGCTGACCACCTGCCCGCGCCGGGTGTAGGGGCTGGCCACATACGCGGTGGTGCGGTAACCGCTGACGTGATCCCAGCCGGCCTGCGGGTCATCCTCGATCGCCAGGAGGCAAGTCTCTTTCCAAAAGCGGCTGTGGCTGAGGGCTTCCAGGATTTGGCCGAAGGCCAGGTCGTTATCCGCCACTTGCGCCGCCGGCGTGGGCGCGCCCACCTTGGTGCCGGAGGTGTGGTCGCTGGGCAGGCAGATGATCACCAGGTGGGGAAACTCGCCGCGGCGCTCGAACTCGCGCAGCTCGCCGATGAATTGCGCGGCCCGGAAGACATCGGGAATGTCCATGTCCCAGCCCACGGTGTTGGTGGCCAGGTGCGGGCGCAACGACTCCACCGCGGGCCGGCTGCTCACCCGCACCAGCGGGCTGCCATTGGTCCAATCCCGCCAATGGTCGAGGAATTTGATGGCATTCGTGCACGTCGGGTCGATCCAGCTTTTGTCGGTGATGGCGAATTCGCCGTAATCCCGCACGGTCTTGCCCTGTCGTAGCGCGTTGTCCCAAATGAACCCGCCCGGTGAGTAGGCCAGGGCATCCACGTCATCATCTTCCATGCCGTCAGGGTAGCTGCGCGGAAAGCCGGCAAACGACTTCTCCATATAATCCGTCGCGAACGCCGTGGTGGCCCATTGGTGACCATCGGCGCTGAGCACGCTGGAGCAGTAAGTATTGTCCAGCAGAACGAACTCCCGCACCAGCTTGTGCTGGTTGGGAGTGATCCGTTCGCCGAACACGCAAAGCGAGGGATCGCCGTTGCCCGTCGGGATATCCCCCAGCACCTGGTCGTAAGTGCGGTTCTCCTTGATGATATAAACCACGTGCTTGAACACGCTGGGCTCCCCCACCCTCTCGGGCACCGGCCGCGCCGGCTGGTCCGCCCGCGGCTTTAACGCCGCCATTTTGAGGCGGGAATATTGCATGTTCCGCAGCGCCACCTGGGTATAATCCTTGAGCTGGCGGGCGCCCGGGATCGGCACGATCGAAACCGAACCCTGGTGCTGGTGCGAATTGTACTTTATCGGCGCACCCGGTTTGATCTGGCTGCCCGAACCAATGCCCTTGATGTTGGCGATACAAAGCGACTGTCGTCCCTCGTCGAAGGCAATCGCCCCGGGAAACCAACCCGTGGGAATCAAGCCTTCCAACTCGGAGCGCCCGGGTTTGAAGTGCACCACCGCCACGGCGTTTTGCGTGCCGTTGCACACGTATAGGCGCCGGCCTTTGGCATCGAAGGCCAGCGCGTTGGGACTGGCTCCAAACGAGTCGGTTGGGCTTTGCCGGACCCAGATGGTCTCGACGATCTTCTCCTGGCGCGTGTCGATTACCGACAGCGTGTCGCTCCCGGCATTGGCAACCACGACGTATCGTTCATCAGGCGAAACCGCCAGGGCCGAAGCATGCAGGCCGGTGAGGATTTCCCGAGTCGGCGCCGCTCCGGCCAGGTCCACGATGGACACCGATCCTTCGCTGGCGATATGCCGCACCGGGTCCACCCGCACACGGGTGCCGCGTCCGGCCGGGCCGGTCAAATCTCCCGCTCCCGGACGACGCCCACCCCAGTTGGACACATAGGCTTTTCCCCCGACGAGCACCACGTCATAGGGAACCGCTCCGACGTCCCAGGCACGCAACAGCCGTCCCTCCGCCGCATCCAACTCCAGCAAACGGTTGGACAAATTCCCGACCACGTACAGCTTCTTCCCATCCGCGGAGAGCGCCAAACCCGCCGGTATCTCCTCCTTGCGCCCGGGGGCATTCGCCTCGGGCAAATCGAAGCTGCGGATCGCCTTCCAGGTTCCTCCAGCCGCCAGAGTAAACACCTTGATGCTCCCATTGACGCTGGAGAGATACAGCCGGGTGGGTTCGGAATCTCGTTTCGGCTCGGGCTTGGAGAAAATCAACCCGGTGTAACTAACCTGGGCGGATTTATCCGGCTTCAGGATTTGCTCGGAGACGGCCGCGGGAGCGGACTCCGCCGGCAGCGGGAGCGTCTGCACCACCTCGCCCGAGGAAGGATCAAGCAACAATAAGTCGGCGGTCTTCCCCGAGACCGCCAGCCAGCGTCCGTCGGGACTGAGCGCCAGCACCTGGGGACGCAGTTCCGGCAAGACCACGTGCTTTCCGGCGGGAGTCAGAATCTGGTTAACAGGCGTGCTGAATACATTGCTCTCGAGTATGCCCACGCGCAGGCCGGGAGTGGTGAGTGAAACGCCATCCGAGGCCGCCACAGCCGCAGCCATTCCGCCACAGAACAATATTGCAAATACGTGCTTCATGTAGAAAGTCAGGCAGTGAATTTGAACTACCCACCTGTTTCGTCAACCGTAACTTGACCGCTACAATAAAGATCCACTTTACCGGACGGAGGATGAGCTTGCGGTCGCACTTTCCTAAGTCTTCCGACCTCTATTCCTTGAGACTCGCCGGGGACTATCGCGGGATGATCCTTACCTCCAGCCAGACAACGGTTTGTTCCGCTGGTCCAGAAAGCTGCCTGAGTTCGATCTCGTTGTATCCATCGCGAACGGCGTCGGCGGGGACTTGTAGCTGCAGCGCACGCGTTACGCCTGAGAGGAGGGACCGATCCGCAAGATCCGGCGCGGGGATGCAGTTCACGCCATTGAGCCTGGCTTCGAAGCTGGCCTGGTCAACCCCGTCAGCTGGAGCCAGACCGGCGACGATCATGATGTTTGCCTGCTTCGGTGCGGGCCCGACATAAATCCGTGTTTTCCCTCCCTTTAGTCCCTTCAACGGGAGCAGAACCTGGCTCGACATACCGGGTGCTACAGTGTCGCGGTAGGTCACCACGTGCCGGCGCGGTTTCTGGACTAAGTTGGTTAGATTCAATCCCTCCTGCAGCAGGGTCCGGTAGGCGTCTCTGCCACCAGCCATTGGGCCTGGGTCCATATAGTTAAACAGATAAATGCTGTCAGCACCGCGTTGCAGACATGCGGCCGCGAATCCACGAGTCGAGGTGAGGTCCGCCTCGATGGGTTTCGCCGCCGGATACGCCCGTACCAGGATTTCCGCACCGCCAAGCAGGAGCAATTGCGCACTGACCGGGCCGATCTTCTCGCGCCACAATTCGATGGGGATGTCAAAATCGGTGGTTGCCCAGAACGGAGTGGGCACCAGCACATCCACCAATCCCTCGCGAGCCCACGCAACTCCATCCATGCCCAGGCCTCGCGCCGCGTCCGGATGCGTCGGCACTCGCGCTCCGAGCTTCAACGGATGACCACGCTTATCGGACCACTGCCGCGTCAACTCACGCACTTCCCTCATAAACTGCGTTAAACGCGGAATGCCTTCGGCCTCTTTGCCGGGCCGGAAATGATAGCCAAATCGCATCCAATCCAGTTCCAGCCCATCGGGGTCATAACGCTCCAGCAACTCCCGAATCAGGGCCATCGCGTGCTCGCGCACCTCGGGAATGCCAAAGTCCAACGCACGATCCGTCCAGGAACTGCCGCCGGGAACTCGCCAATATTCTGGATGCCGCCGCCAAAACGAACTGTGGATATAGTTGTTCAGATCGTCGGCGTTGTGGACGTCGTTCATGCGCATCGACAGCCATGGCGAGATCTTCTGCTCGCGGCAACGTGCGATCCACACGGCATAGGGATCGAGCCCGCGGGAGTCGAGCCTGCGGGCGTTTTCACACCATTTCTTCGCGAACTCTTCTGCAGGCGGCTGTTGGCCCTCCTGCAACTCCCAAATGGCATCTCGCGCCTTGCTGCGATAACTGGCCTTCATCGCATTGGGACAGAGAAAGAGGTGCGACACCGCGGTGTGGGCATATTGATCCACGAAGGCGCGCAGGCCTTCGAGAGTCATTTCGTCTGCGGAACGAGAACCGAAGAAATGGCTGTCGTCTTCATTCAGAAAAAGACCGACGGTTGCGGTCCCGGCGCGGACACCGGCCGCCGCAGAGAAAATCAAAACGGCACCAATCAATGAAACCAGGCTTTTCATATGCAAATTTGGGTGAAGGCCGGGAAAAGTGTGACTTTCATTTTGATGCTGGCGGGGCGGGGATTGTGGCCCCGGGCTTGGGCGGCACGCCAAGATACCGCACTTCGTAACCGCAGGTGACGCTCTGCCCCTTTTTGAGCGCGACCGTTTTGGAGGAAAGCTCGAGGTTGATTTGCTGGCGCGAGGTGCTCCAATACAGACCAAGCGCGCTAAAGTCGCGGGGATCGAACCGCTGCTCCACGCCGAATCCCGCCTGGCGGTTGAAGTAGGCGAAAGCGCCGCCACGAATCCCGTCCTTCACCATCGCGCGCAGTTGCTCGCTGGTTGGCATCGCTTTGGACTTTTGATTCACCTGGAGCCAGTCAGGTTGTCGGACGTATATCCCAACCGCGTTGGGATCCCAGGAAGCAGTCCCCGCGTCGTATTCCGGATGCAGGAGCAGATCAAACATCCGCGGCGCCTCCGCGGTGAGAGTCGTCTCAAAGCGAACGGCGTCGCCCGCCAACGCGATGGTGCGCCGCCATCGAGCGCCATCTTTTCCGGTCAGCGTCAATTCCACCTTTTGCGGCTCGGCCCGCGCGGTGAAAGCGCGAATGTCATCGGCGGTCGGACCGTCGCCTTGCCGAACCCATTCTTCGTGCCGGAACCGGTTAAACGAACGCGCGGCGCGCGCCACGTTGCGGCCCGTCGGTTTATAGGTCATTTCGACAACCTTGCCGTTGGACTCGGGCAACGCCACCACCCGCCAATAGTCGTTCTCGACGCAAACCGCTTTCAGTCCGCTGTATAGCAGGCGCATGGCTTCGAGCATTTTCTCCGTCGACAATTGCTCGTCATCCATGGTCACGCCGAACCGGGCGCAGAGTGCGGCATAGCGATCCAACAGGCCGGGCTCGAATCCTTCCAGGTCCGGATGACAAATACCGTCGCGATACACCAATCGCATGCTGGAGACGCTCACCGCCGCCCTATAGGCGCACAGGGAAGCCTTTTCGACCCGGGCGCGAACCGCCTCCGTTCGGGCCAGTGAAAGCGCCTCCTGGTAGCAGGCCATGATCCGTCGCGCGGAATCCGGGTTCAGGCACAGCGATGCCTCGGTGGGGAAACACGTGGGATGCGTGCCGGCCCGCTTCACCAGGTCATGGTAATATTGCAGGCAGTCGAGGATGGGCCCCGCCGCCTCGGCATAATGCAACCGGCAGAATTCCTGCGCTTCCTTCCAGCTATCGCGGCCTGGTTTCCACAGACAGCGAGCCATGACGTAATTGCGCAGATCGCTCAGTTCAGTGGAAAAGCCGTTGCCCGCCGCCTGCATGAAAACTCCCTCGCCATGGTTGTTCGCGAAGTAATCCACACTCCGGCCCATGCTGCGCAGGTTCGGAAAGGGCAGGACATATCCCTTGAAGTTCGTGTTGTAGTGCCAGATGAAGATGTGGCGGGCGATCTTCTTCCAGCCGGCCATATCAGCACAGAAAGCCCGGTTCAACGGACAGCCCGGATCGTCGATGGCGTGAAAATCACAGCATTCAATGCTGCACAATTGGATCATTACATTCGCCCGGGGCTTGATGGTTTTGGGCGGTTTGCGGGTATATTGATAGGCATAGGTGCTGATCCAAACGTCCGGATGGGTCTTCTCGATTTGCTCCGCCACTTTATTGACGAAGGCCAGGGTCGCGCCGGCATGGGATTGCTCCCGGGCATCAATCGCGGCACAGTTCGGGCAGGTGCAATAATTCTCGTTGTCCATCTGAGCGATGTTGATGTTGCGCGCGGTCGGGTTTTTCCGAATCTCGTCCAGCACGGCGCTCACCACCACCGGCACCAGGTCGGGGTTGCTCATGCATAACTGCGGTCCGCCGCCACTCTCGCCCTGCTTCCGCTGCCCATCGACCAGCGCATAATACTCCGGATGCTCTTTGCCATACTTGGCCGGCGGCACGAGATAAGCCACGTTATGGCTCACCAAACGGTATCCCGTCCGCCCGCCCAGCTTCGAGTCGTCGCTCACGGTGTTCACCCGCAGGCGCGCGGCAAATTCCGGGTAACGGCTGCTCTCTCCGTAATAGGACCAACGAAAGGCGAATTTAGGCTGCACCGCCCGCACTCCAAACGGGATCCGCTTCGTCGCCGCGTCCGGCGGATAGTAGGTATGATCGAACGTCAGGAACCGCACCCCACACAACTCCTCGAAAAACTCATAAACGCCGTAGAGGGTGCCTCGCGGCCGCGCGCCATCGATACCCACCGCCCCAGGCCGAACCCGGATGCGCAGGCTCTCCTCGCCGGACAACCGCTGGTCGGTGGGCTGCCCGGACCGCGCGACGGCGTCCGGCCCGATGAAAATGGCGCCCGAATTCGAGCTCCACACCTCGGCTTGCGGCAGAAGGGTGCCGGCCATTTCCTTATATAGCCGCTGGAATTCAGCCGCCGCATAGCGTTCAGATTCTGTCGCGGCGCGATCACAAACAATGCTCCAGGAAGCCATCTCAGCCGGCGTGACGCCCCGCTTTTCCGCCCCTCCCGCAATCGCCACGCCCAGCGCCAAAATTGATAAGACTATCCGCATGAACTTTCCTCTATTCATTTTTCGTTCCTGTTGGTGTCGGGGTTTTCGACATGAAACGCACCGTCCTTGATCGCGACGATTACGGCTTGATTGCTCATCGCCCGTATCGATCGCGTGCCGGAGCGTACTTCGAACTTTTCACCATCCACTTGGACCTCCAAGGCCTGGCCCCGGAGCTTCAGACCTTTGAGCGCCATTCGCTTGGCAAACGGCACCGGGTTCGGCTTGATTACGAGGTCGCCCTCCGGCCGCACGCTCACTCCAAAGACGCCGAAGATGATAGTCTGCGCCGCGGCCGCTCCATCAAACGTGCATTGGAGCGGAGTGTCTCGGCGATAGTCTTTGCTGTTGGCCGCGATCGAGTCACCCCAATACGGCATGGCCTCGCCCCACCAGAGCAGTCGGCCAAGAATGTTGGCTGCTATTTCCGGTCGTCCTTCCTGGTAGAGCTTTTCGATGATCTGGGCGGGAAAGCTCGTGCAGATCCCCCCACCGCCGTTGTCGATGTCGAGCTGATCGTAGGCGGGATCAGTTTTCGACAGGCTATGCAGTCCGTAAGGGGACAGAAATTCGCTCTCTTTCAGGTGGCTGAGCAACCCGTCCACACACTCGCGGTCGAGCACGCCGCCGCCCAGCGGCTTGAACATCTGCACGGTATAACGCAGCTCGCTCTGGCCTTTGCCGTTCTCGAAGCGGAACCAGCGGGCCTGGGCGTCCCACAGCTTTTGCTTGATGAGCGGACGGAGCAAAGCCGCGCGCTCCCGCAGAAACGGCGCGGGCCGACCCGCCAGCTCGCACAGCTTGGCGGCGCGCAGATAATTCGCATACCGCCGCGCGTTCAAATCCGGCATCACGTGGTGGTACGCATAACCGCGGCGCAGCTCGAGGTGGCTGTTCGAAGGCCCGTAGTCGATCAGCGCCATCGGCTTGCTGACGTCGTCGCCAAACATCGCCTGCGTGACCATGTGGTCGCGAATACTCTGACCCTCGACCTTTTCCGCCAGGAAAGCCGTGTCGCCCGTGAGCAGGACGTAGTAATAGGTAAGCCCGATGATCTTCTCCTGGTTCACCATATACCAGGGGCCGTCCGCCGCGCCCGTGATCGGATTGAACAGAAAGTGTTTTAGCAAATCGCACTTGAGGAACTGCTGAATATGACTCCGTGCCGCCGATGCATCATAGAGCGGGAAAATTTCCCAGGTTTCGCCGAAATTCCACAGGTAATTGGCCACACAACCGCCTTTCACGCTCCCGGTGGAATAATAAGGGTGCAGCGCAAACTCCGGCACGTCCCAGCGGTTCATCAGCAAGTGCACCAGCGACCGATGGTACCACTGAACCAATTGAGCGTTGTCGCTCTCGAATACGGGTAACTTTTGAAACAGCTCCCGGACCCGCCCTGAATATGCCTGCTCCGTCGCCGCGATCGCCGCAGCAGGATTCGCCAACAGCCGGTCCAGGCTCGCTTCCGCTTCGACGGCTGGTCCGATCGCGACGACGACATCGACGGAATGGGATTGCCGGGCCGACAGCAGGAAGGAGGCGTGCCCAACATTTCCTGAAGCCTCCCACTTCCATGCCGGTGAGTTCATCGCGACGAGCACCATCGCGTCGCCTTGCTTCAACTTCAGGCGCTGGCCTTCGACGCGCACGGACGTCTCGGTCCCGCTGGTTGGTCGGGCGAACCCCCACTCCTGGACCTTGTCCAGCCACCCGAGCGCGAAGAACTCGAGCGGCACCGCTGTCCGGCTCGAATTCTTGAAATGAAAACTCACGATGACCGCGCGCTCGCCGTGAATCAAAGTCGTGGTGCTCGACACCCGGATCGGGCCCGGGTTCCCCTGGCGTTCAACCTGAAACGGACGCCAGGTCCAGTTGGCCGTGGCCACCTTCTCGCCGTCCACCCGGCCATCCAGCATGAAATTTGAGCTCACATAGGGCGGAGCCCATAATCCCGCGAGACCGGCGACGTCGCGATACTCAATCCCGGTCGTCAATTTGCCGTTAATGATGCCAAGGTGTTCCGGCTCCTGGAGAATGTGCTTGCCGTCCAAATCAAACACCGCGGTTCGGCCTGCCCTCGACTCGTGCGATCCGGCGCTGAAACATCGCCACGGCGCAACACTGGCCAGCATCAGACCCGCAAGCAGCATAGCGGTCCACCGGCACGGGAGAAAAAGTTGTAGGACGTGCATGACGGTGGAGTTCGGTTTAATGAAGTGCATTTTGCCGCAGCACCCACAAGACGTCGAGCATCATTGGGCTGCTGGGTTTGGCGTTGGTTTAGGGCAATTAGAAAGACAAGATTTCCAGGATGGACAGGATGGGAATGCTGCGCACTAAAGTTGTCTCAGCCGATTAGTGACTTCTTGTGACTGCCGTCTAGTCCCCCAAAGCGCACCGAGACGGTGCTTTAACTCGCAGCCGGGACGGCCACGCTACACAGGAGTATCGCGGGCGTCCGCGCCGGCGGGTAATGGCGGCGTCTCGCCCGATTACGTCGCCTGAATTGGTTTGCTGCCGGTTTACCGCCACGCAATGCGATTCAACGCGTACCTCCGTCCTCGTTCGAACCTGCAAAAGCGGACTAGGAAGTCCGCGCTCCCACCAAGATGCACTTCCCCGGAGCAAGGGCGTCCGCGCCGGCGGGTGATGGCGGCGTCTCGCCGCCAAGTCCCCATTACTTCAAGCCTCGTGAACCGCAAAGCACCGCCGCACCGTGGTTGTCCAGTTGCCCCCATCCTGTAAATCATGTGCATCCTGTCTTTAGTCTGGCCGACAACCATCACCACCGGGCACCAAGACGAACTGCGCTACACACGTTACGAATAAACTCCATTCACGGCAGCTTCCTCGCCGCGCAAGGATTGACTGGGCGACGCCATCCAACTAATTAGGAAGTGTGTTCAGCGGTAAACCTTCATCGTCATCCCTATGAGCGACACGCTCTGCCGACACGCTTCGCGCACCCTGGCCTTAGCGCTGGTTCTGGTCCTCTCCGGCTTGGCGGGATCTTGGGCCGAGGCCTCGACCCCGGACCGGTCTCTGCCCTCCACCTGGCCGCAGGCGTACACAGTCAGACAAGAGAAGCGATCCGGCCAGTTAACCCTCTCCAACGCTTACTATCGGGTAGACCATGATTTGAAAAGGGGCGGCGCCATCAACCGGATCCAACTCCGTTATGGCCGGGCGGAGAATCTCCTGGTCCAACCGCTGGAAACCCTGGTCCGGGATGAGGACGGCACCGTTTATAGCAACTTGAACGACGCTTCACCCCGCATTCGGCACAGACGGGAAGGCCTGTTGGAATTGGTGACGGTGGAGTCGGCCCTGGTCGATGCGAAGGGGGTTGCCGCCCGGGGCGTCCGGTTGAAGACGCGGCTCGAATATCATTGGGGCTACATCAAAGTCCACCAGGAATTCGTCATCCAACGGGGCGGGTTCAAAGTATCGGAACTCTGCGTCGTGAACGCGGTCCTGGCGCCGAGCCTCTCCTCATACGGTTACCGTGAAGGCATTACCCAGGAAACCGGGGCGCCGCCCTTTTCCTTCGGGAGCTGCCGCTGGGGCAAATTGGACCCCGACCACGCCGACTCAAGCGCCGTGCAAACCAACTGTCTGCCTCGTTATCTCCTCCTGGCTGACGCCGGCACCGAAGGTCTCGAATGGTTCGAGGGCTCGGACTTAAACCAATGGGATCTGCAACTCACCGGGCATCGAGGTCAGGCCGATTTCAGCCTGGGGCGCAGCCAGACTCCGGCCGGCGTCAGGGCGACTCTGGCTCCGTTTCGCGGCGCCTCGCCCTTATGGCTGACGAACTCCTGCGCGTTTGATTATTACCTCGGCATCCCCATACGCGAGGGACACGCGCAGAAGCCGTGGTTTCATACCTCGTTCAATCGCAACCGGGGCGAGTGGGTCAGCACCAACCAGGTCCAGCGCTGGGCCGAATCCGGCATCCAAACCGTCCATTGCCATAACGACGGAGACTACTACGACGATGGCTTGTTCTGGAGAGATGGCGCTTACCCGCCCTACCCGGATATGGACAAGTTCGACCGGGTGATCGCGGACTGTCATGCCTCGGGGATCCGAGTGGCGACGTATTTTTCCGACAAAGAACTCCACCCCAGCACCCCGCAGTTCCAGGCGCACGGCACCGAGTGGGCGCGCACAGATCAGAAAGGGAAGGTCGCGCACAATTTCTACCGCGGCACCAACGAGTTTGGTGCGCAGATGTGCCTGCGCTCGGGCTGGCTGCCGTTCCTGGAATCGTCGATTGATCGCGTCCTCACGCACCACCGGCTCGACGGCGTGTATTACGACTGGAACGTCGCGCTGCTCTGCTATAACGAGCGGCACCAACCCGGGGCAACCACACCCGCCACGGCCGCGCATTGGGACATCGATGAACTCCTGAAGCTCATGGAATGGTCCCGGCAAAGAGTCGGTCCTAAAGGACTCATCATCATCCACAACACCACCACACCCATGTTCGCCATGGAGAACTTCGCGGATCACGTCGTGGCCAACGAATGGGGTTACGGCAAATGGTCCGGGAAAGGTCCGAAACTTCAAGACTTGCCGCTGGAATGGTCGTTGGTGGGAGCCAAATCGCGCGGAGTCATCAGTTACGGCCAACTCGACGCCCAATCACCACCCCGACTCCAGCGTCTTTTTGCGCTCGAAGCCTTGCTCAGCGGTGTCACGCCCTGGCCGGTCAGTCCCGAGGCCGGAGTGCTGTTCCAGGTCCTGAAGCCCGTCGGCAATTTCGAGACCTGCCGGTTCCTGGATTGGCGTAACAACGCCGTCGAATTGCAGGGCGGCCAGTTCGCGTCGGCGGTCTACAGTCGCCCGGGCGAGTCGTTCCTCGTGCTGGCCAACCTCGACGAGAAAACTGCGGAAGCCCAATGCATCGTCCACCCGCGCCAACTTCCGCACCTCTTGACTGCGCCGCGGTCCGCGACCTTGTTCCGTCCGGCCGCAGATGCGGATCGCCGCACCGGATTTACTGAAACGGCCCTGGACGCGCAGGCCCTGGTGACCACGGGCGTGAAGATTTCCATCCCCAGTGACAGTGCCGTCCTGCTGAGACTACAGTAAGCCGCCGGGATGTTTCTGGTGTTGCTCCCGCGCCTCGCGACCTAAATCTCCGTTTGGACCACCGAGCGCGTTCGCTGCAGGACCGTCGCTACTCGTTCCAGGACGGCTTGCAGCGTGGGCAGCTCGCGGATCATGCTCGAAGTGAACGTGTGTTCCTTGCCGTCGGATGTGAACACCGCGAGCTGTTGGCTCTTGCTCTTGGGCAGAACGTGCTTCAACCCGGTGTCGAGCGGCAACCCTTCCTTGAGTTGAACCACCTGCACCTCTTGTATCGCCGACCACAGGATCAGCTCCGGCTTCGACGGCCAGGCCCAGCACAAGCCTTGTTCGCAGAGCAGCAGCCGCGCCCCCGCCAGACGCTTCATCCGCGCCAGTAGGACCACGCCCCCTACGACGAGCCCCGCACTCAATACCGTCATGCCCAGGAATGTCGCCCAGGAAATCTCCTTCTGCACATAAAACGGCATCTGGAAATGCACGCTGGCAGCCATATAGATTCCGTAGCCCAGGATAACCGCACCGAAGACCGCCAGGATGACCCCGAAGATAAAGCCGGCCAGCAGGTTCGCACCGGAGGTCTGGAATGAACCCAGCAGTTTCCCGAGGCCTTGCTGCATCGCCACCGGTAACTGGCGGTATTTCTCTTCCGCGAACCCGAAGCCCTCCCGCAGCGGTGGTTGGATCAGGTCAATGAGATCCAGCTCGGCCTGGCTCGGGGCGGCGTCCGCCTGCCCATCTTCGAGATCCATCTCGACGACCTCCCTCAACATGCCGACGTAATCGCTGAAATGCTTCCAGTCCACTACCGTGCCCGGATTGCCCGCGATGAAATGAGATACCGGCGGATCATCCACCCCAGGCTCGCAGGGAAAATACCGGAACTCATGGCCCGGCTCGGCGGAATAGACAAAGTCGTTCGGGCCGAGCGCAAAAGGATGGTCGTCCGCCGCCAATATTTCCTCGGCTTCCTTCCTGAAGGATAGCAAGGCGTCAAAGTCCCAAAGCTTCTCGAACTGCCCCTGCTTCGTGGTGAAATCGCCGTAGTCCCCGCGGAGGAAACCGACATACGCCTGGGGCAAAGTTACCTGGTGATGCTTTTCCAACTCACGCACCTGTACTTCAGTCAGGAATTTCATAGAATGACCCTCGGGAATAAGCCGAGCATAATACCGGGGTGCTCGCCGTCAATCCCGAACCGGGTGGGAAAGACACGATGATCAGGAAATACAGGATGGGAAATACCTTACGGACTGCCCCACTTCACTTTGTACGGTCCCCCATTCCCGTAAATCATGTACATCCTGTCCTTTTCTTACCGCTCAGAAAAACAGACAGGATCTTCAGGATATACAGGATGGGAAAACCGGGGTTACTGCCGCACGGCAGTATTCCGAAACCCCATCCTGTTAATCATGTACATCCTGTCCTTGTCTTCTCCCTGGGAAAGAAAGACAGGATGATCAGGAAATACAGGATGGGAAATACCTTACGGACTGCCCCACTTCAGTTTGTCTGGTCCCCATCCTGTTAATCCTGTACATCCTGTCCTTGTCTTTTCACCCAAAAAACAGAACTGCCAACATGAACGGCATTATGGAACTGGGAGCCTCCTCCCAGTGAAGTCCAAGGACTTCAGGTCCTGTCATTCCTGCTCATCTTGTCTTTTGCCCAGGGGCCGATACGTGCGGTTCTTGCGTTTGAATTCGAGCCGCTCCGCACCGAAATTGAACAGCAATCCTATCTCCACCCCGGTAGCGGTTAGATAGTTCACCAGTTGCACCTCGTGTACCTGGGAAAGTGTCTGATTGGCCTTCAATTCCAGGATCACCCGACCGGCAACCAGCAGGTCGGCCGAGAAACTACCCACCACGACGCCATCATACTGAACCGTGATGGGCTTCTCACATTCCACCGGCAATCCGGTCTTGCTCAATTCATGCGCGAGGGCCTTTTGATAAACCGACTCCAGAAAGCCCGGCCCCAGCGCGGAGTGGACCTTCATCGCACAGCCGATGATCTTTTCCGTCAGGTCTTGATCTTGCATAGTGCCGGACAGGATTGTCAAAATACTCAGAATTGGAAAGCCTGCACCCTGCCGTGTTGCGTTTGTGCAAATCCCCTAACCTGTCCTTTTGGACTCCCCTGAAAAGACAGACAGGATTTTCAGGAGGTACAGGATGGGAGACAGGGCTTGCTTCGAAAGAACGCTCTCTGCTTTGTCCCCATCCCCATCCTGTTAATCATGTACATCCTGTCCTTGCGCTACGAATTTTTGGGGATGCGCTTCGAAGAACATAGACGACGTTTGAGATCTACTCACCGGGACAAAAGTGTCATGGCCCAAAAGCGCATGCGGATGTCCAGATCGCAGATAGACGTCGCATCTACAGCCCTGAAGAATGCCCATTGGATTATGAGGGTCAACGGGTCTTCACGGGATACAGTGGCCACGGCAGTCAAACTTGTCATGGAGCTCCGCTTCCGCGGAAAAATGACGCCGCGGTTCGCATCGATTGGAATCGCGGGCCTTCCAGCACCCCTTCTACCAGCGCTGGGCCCGCGCCCCCAATTCCAACCTCCTCCCGCACGACACACCGCATTGCACTTCATCTCAAACCAAGCACTCAAGGCCCCTTTGATCTCTATGAAGACCATCATTCGTGGACTAAGCCTAATCATCTGCCTGCTAACCTTCGCCGCGAACGCACAGACTTCTCTCACCGCCGGACTTGTCGCCTACGACCCACTCGATGGGGATACGCTCGATTACAGCGGCAGCGCCAACCACGCGACGGCGATGAACGGCGCCGCTCCAGCCCTGGACCGATTCGGCAACGCCACTGGCTGCTATGCCTTCAACGGCACCGGACAGTACCTCGTCGCACCCGCCAGCGGGTTGCCCGCGACCAATCGGACCATCGCGCTCTGGTTCAAGATAAACCGTGCGGACAACCGCCCGGCCCTTCTGGGTTACGGCGGCAGTGGCCGAGGGGATATCTCTCCCCATTCTTCACCCGGCAGCCGGTGAGCCAAATCATCGGCTCCGGCCAACCGTGCACTTTTACTGTCGAGGCGGGAGGAACCCCGGAACCGGCTTATCAATGGCGGTTTCTGGGTCAAAACATCCCGAGCGCAACCAATTGGTTCTATACGATCCCGGCCGCAGGCTCGAACGATATCGGATGGTACGATGTTATCGTGTCCAATCGAGCAGGCACCAACACCAGCGCGACCGCCAGCCTGAGCTTCTGCGATCTAAAACTGCTGGCCGCCGTCTACCTCGACGGACCGATTGGCAGCAACTACCTCGTCCAAGCCACCAGCGCCGTCCAACCCACTTCCTGGACCACCCTCACCAACGTCACGCTTAACACGCGCCCGTTTATCTACGTCGACTTCTCCTCTGCGACCAACACCAAGCAGTTCTACCGCGCCGTGCCGCAGTAAATCAAACGAGCCTGTACAGATCCGCTGTGTGGCTTAGTGCTTCCGCCTGAGAATGCGAAGGCTGCTGGCTGCAAACGGCAGAAGAAGCAGCACGCCGGCAATCATTGTCGTTGGCTCCGGCACCGGCACCGCGTTCACCTTCACCAACATGTCCTGGTAATCGGGTTCCGCCCCGCCGCCAATTCGAAGGTCTTCCCACCCCAGCAGGTATTCGCCCGGGCTCCAGGAAACGGAACCACCGCTGGCCCAACCGCCGGACACAAACGCGGATGTATTGAGGGTGAGATTGCCCGGTCCGCTGTTCTTCAGCGTTACCATGTTGTCGGCGCCGCCGTTGTCCGACTGCCGCGAATAAAAGGTGGTGCCGCCATTCGCCAGGTAAAATCCAAACGACCCGCCCCAGGAAGTGGGCACCGCCACCGTTACCGGTGCCGTCACGCCATTTGCTGAGCCAGGAAAGACCTGAACGCGCTGGCTAACGTCGCCCAAATTGTAAATACCAAATGAATTTCCATTCCGATTACCGGCAATTTCCAAGATCAGGGTGGAAATCACTCCGCCACCGGATTGTCCGGTCCACACCTGGTCCGCACTATCATCAACACGGTTGGCCGGGTCCATGGCGTTATAACTGGAGATGCCGGTTAGTGTACGCATTACTGCGGTCAGGTTACCCGGTGGATTGCCATCGGCACTGGTGGTGCCGATGCTGGTAAGCCCGGCCTGTGCACTGCTGGTGGCCAGCGCCATGCCCAAAGTAGTTAAAGCGACCGCGTATTTATTGACCGCAAGTTTTCCCATAGGATTTCCCTTCTGCTATCCTCTAAATAATTGCCATTTTGCTGTCTGATGTCGGTTTGGATCCGAGGCCAGGGTTTGGAATCCGCAGGCTTCTTCACCATTGCCCGGTCATGAAACCATGGAATGCCAGCCCAAGTCTGTCCTGTCTTGGGACATATTTGATCACTTTTGGGACATCAAACCCTCTCCCAAGTTTAAGGACGCAATTCCACCAAAAGCATTTCCCAGTTTGCCGACGTTCATGTTCTTTCCACATGTTTGCTTACCCTTCTCGTGGAGGGTGCCGAGGCAAAGACACACAAAGGCGCCCGTGGAACTACTTCGGCCTGGGGTGGCAATTCCAACTTTCGATGCCTCCCCAACGGGGCTGTGAGTTTCGACGCGAGGGAGGATTGCGTTCGAAAATTTGATGACGCCTCAAGGATAGCGGCACACCGACTCAACGGTAACTGCCCCCGCCTTCAGCCCGGTTGTCATTCTCGATAGGCCCGCACGAACTCGGTCCGGGTGTGGGTGCTTCACGCACGCCCCATGTCCCAAACGTGCATTCAGATGTCCCAAGACTCCAATAGACCCGAGTGAGTGGGTGTGTAAGAGATAATGCGGTTGAGGTACGACGTCCGTACCGAGGCGGGGGCAGGCGGCAGCAAGCGGACCAACAGAAAACGCACATATGATAGTAAGGCAATTAGGTGGGCTCTCGATGGGTATAGTCGCTGCGGCAATTTTAGCGACTCTGCCAGCGAAAGCAGATCTCACCTTCAACCTCGACCAAGTGTATGCCTCAGGCGGATTTGGGTTGCCGGCCGGAACGATTTTCGGCACTGTAAATCTTGCTCAAGGGGTCGATGGGAATACGGTTAAGGTGAATGTATCCCTGAAATCTGGATACACATTCGTTGGATCCGGGGCAGGCTTTGCAATCGGCTTCGACCTTAAGAGCCATCCTGCTGCCGCTGCGGTTACCATAGCCAACGTTGCGTTTAACACGGCCACGTCACATTACTCAATCGAAAAGAACCCAGCGAACCATCTCCATGCCGCCGGGACGGGGTATTGGGATTATGCTGTGGATTATACAAGCCCGGGCGCAAGCGGGACCCCGCCTTCCTCGCTCTCATTTACGGTGAACCTCGCGGGTGGCCTGACCCCTGCGGATTTCGTGAAGAATCCACAGGGCCTTTTCTTTGTTTCGGACATCTTTGCGAACGGCAAGACTGGTGACGTTGCAGCAGGTAACATTGCTGTCGTGCCCGAACCTTCGACGGTAATCGCTGGCGCCCTTTTGCTCCTGCCGTTCGGTGCGAGCGCGCTGCGCGTTCTTCGTCGGAAGAACCAAGCTCGGCACTTTTCCTCAGCAAAACTGAGACAAAAAAGCCGGCCTTTCGGCCGGCTTTTTCATTGGTGAAGGAAACGGAGCCATCCCTCTTTGCGCCCTTTGTGTTCTTTGCGGTTAAAATTCGGTTGGCTGGGTGGGAGGCCAAAGCAATAACCACAAAGATCGCAAAGAACTCAGAGGGTTACCGTACCGAAGTGACGCTCGCAACGCCGGCGCCCGATCCAAGCCGTGGAAAAATAGAAGATGGTGCGCATAGCAGGACTTGAACCTGCACGGATTACTCCACTACCACCTCAAAGTAGCGCGTCTGCCAATTCCGCCATATGCGCGTAACCGTGTTTCCCAATGAAGCAGTAATTTCCGCCGTTCGCAAGATAAATTCCGCGTCCGGCAAATTCGAGCGGCCCGTTACCGCAATAAATACTGCTCCAGGAAAACAATGGTGGCCAAGTACTGAAAATCGGCGTTCTTCTTCTTGGCAAAGCCGTGGCCCTCGTCCTTGGCCATCAAATACCATGCCGTTCCGCCGTTGTCCCGGATCGCCTTAACCATTTGCTCCGCTTCGGTTACCGGCACACGCGGATCGTTCCGGCCCTGCACCACCAGCAGCGGGCGAGTGATGTTCTTCACGCTGGCAGTGGGAGAGATCTTCTCCAGGAACTCGCGCATCTTTTCGTCGCGTTCGTCGCCGTATTCCACGCGGCGCAGGTCCCGGCGGTAATCCTGGGTGTTGCGGAGGAAAGTCAGGAAATTCGAGATGCCGACGATATCCACGCCGCAGCGTAAACGGTCGCTATAATGCGTCATGCACGCCAGGACCATGTATCCACCGTAGCTGCCGCCCATGACCGTCAACCGGCCCGCATCCACGCCCGGATCGCGCGCCAGCCAGTCCAGCAGCGCCCCGATGTCGCGCACCGAATCCTCACGCTTGAAACCGTTGTCCAGCGTCAGGAAAGTCTTCCCGTAACCATCCGAGCCGCGCACGTTGGGATACACCAAGGCGATGCCCATCTCGTCCAGGAAATAGTTGTTGCGCGCCAGGAACCCGGGCCGCGCCTGCGATTCCGGGCCGCCGTGGATGTTAATGATCGCCGGCCGTTTGCCGGGGAATTTGGCGGGATTCGGCCGATAGACGAATGCCGAAATTTCGAGCCCGTCGAAACTCTTGAACCGGACCAGTTCGGGCTCGATGAAACCTGCGGCATTCAGCCCGCCTGTCTCGCTTTCGGTCCAGCGTTCGACCTTGCCTGTCTTCACGTCCACCGAATAGGCATCCGCCGGTGACCGGGCGGAGCTCAGGGTGAAACCCAGATCGCGGTTGTTCTCGTGCCAGTTCAAGCCAGAGATCACCCCCGCGGGCAAGCGCGGGACCTTCATTTCCTTGCCGGTGACTGCATCCATCAGGTGCAACACGCCCAGGCCGGCTTCATTCGCCACGAAGGCCAGGTGGCGGCCATCGTCCGAAAGTTCGAGACCGCCCACATCCCAATTCAACTTGGGGGTCAGCACGCGCTTCAGCGTCGCCGGCTCGCCGGGCACCGTCGGCAGAGCAAACTCCGCCACGCGCCGAAACTCGGAATCGCGGTCCGTCACCGCAAAGAACGACCGTCCCTGCCGGGCGAAGCGGGCGCTGGCATAAGCCACTGCGCCGGGCAATTCCGGGGTGAGGCGGCGCACGGTCCCGCTGCGCAGATCGAGCAGGTGCAGGTGGCTTTGGTTAATGGAAATGTATTCGGCCAACAGCAGGGCATCTTCCTGCGGGGACCAATCCTGAACACTCCAGCCGCCTCCCGAGACCTGCAATACCCGGTGATCGGTCGCCGGGTTTGCGGGGTCCATCACGTAAATATCCGTGTCCTTCCCGTTGCGGCGCGTCGAGGTGTAAGCCAGCCATTTGCCGCTGCGCGCCCAGGTGGCGCTCTCGTTGCGCGACTTGCCGTCGGTCAACAACGTCGAGCGCCCGGTGGCGGGGTCGTAGCGGAATAGTTGGAAAAACTCGCCGCCACCGACGTCCTGGCTGTAGACGATGAACTCGGCGGTGTGCGGACGGTAGGAAGCGCCGGACACCGGCTCCGGGGCGAAGGTGAGTTGCCGGCGCATGCCCCCGGGCATCCGCACCTGGTGCAATTGCATGGTGTCGGCAAAGCGCGTGGTGATCAGCAGCTCCCGCCGTTGCGGGTGCCACGCGTTAAAAGTCGCGCCCCGGGTTTCCAAATAGGGCCCGACTTTGGCCCGCAACTCGAGCGGCACCGGCGGTATCTGATCCAACACGAGGCTTTCAGGCGGGGGCACCTGGGCGGCAGCCAAAAACGGCACGAGCAACGTTAGCGAAATCAGGGTCTGTCTCATAAATGCTGTGGTCCAAAAGGCAGAGCGGCCGCGAATCCCCAGACTAACAAACATGTGTCCTGTTTGTCATGAGACTCGCAGCAGCCAGCGCTCCGATTCCTGGTCCACCGACGTATTAACAGGTTTACTTTGAGAAAACATTAAAAATGCGCTGCCACCCCCGCCATTTCCCGGCGGACAACGGGCTGCGGAAGGCCTCGACGGCTCGGTCCCAGTCCAGTTGCACGAGGATTCCGAGGGCGTTAGCCCCGCGCCCGCCCGTGCGGATCGCTTCGAAGCCGTAGCCATATCCCAGCATGACCCGCCAGGTGGCGTTCTTGTAGAAGATCCCGGCCCCGACCCCGCTATGCCAATTTCCCGGCTGCTCCATGCCCGGCAGGTAGTCCACCACGGCGCCGGCAGCAGTGAAGTCGATATTCCAACGCGCCTTTTCCTCGAGGGGAATCAGGTAATTGCCGCTCAACAGGGCGAAGCTGCTCGCCGTGATCTCCTGGTAGTAATACCCGGGTATGGACAGCGGAAACTGCGAGATGAACGGGAGCACCGCCCCGAGGCGGAAGGCGCTGAACCGATCGGCCACCGGGGCGGTGCCGGCCGTGAGGTCGATCGAGAAGGCGTGCTTCAGCTCCGGCATCTGGTAGGCGAGCATCGCCTCGGCCAGGAAAGCGTGTGTGCTCGGCTTCACCTCGCGGTCCGCAAATCCATAGACCCCGTAATCGCTCCGGAACTCCCCTTCGTACCAAATTGACAACTCCATCGCCAGGTCCGGGTAGAGCGTCGGCTCGCGTCCGCCCCAGCGCAATCCGGCCCGCACGGCAAACGTGGCGCGGTTCGGCGGCAACTCGAAGGTCTTCTCGGTGTCGTTATCGCGATCATAAAACGAACCGCGCACCGCCACGCGCACCAACCCGTACAGGGGAATCTGCCGGCCGGGATTGAACAGGTGATACACACTCGCCGAGGTTTCGCAGCCGTAACCGACGAAAGATTCGCCGGGCAGGAATTGACCTTCACGAATTTCCGCGAAGCTATCGGCGAACGCGCCCCCGGCCAACCCGATGCCCACGTCCGTGTTCGGCCCCAGGGCCCCGCTAATGCCCAACTCGGAGTCCAGGTAGGTCGGCGCCACGGCCAATCGCAGCGTCAGGTTGGTGCGCAGAAATCCCGGCTGATTGTGGTAATAGAACGCGTAGCCCGCCATGGGCGCATGGCCTTCGAAGGCCACGTTATAGCCCACCTGCAAGAGGTCACGCTGGTACGGATCGATCTGGCCAAAAACCGGCAGCGCCGCCAGCAGGAAGACCGGCAGCATCAACCCGAATCCATGGTCGAAACGTATCACCAGACCGATCCTCCACTCGAGTTCACGAAACTCCGAGTCTTCTGTACTCGAACACTGGCGAAAGTCAACCGACCCCAAAACCTCGACCGGCAAACGCCCACCCGCCGCTGCCGCGAATGACCCTCCCGAGGGCGTCATACGATTTCATCATTTTGTAACACCGAAGTTGCGCGCCGACCCAACCGCGCCTAAGCTCGACGTTGCTTAACGACGCGCACGCATGCATTTGCCCGACGGATTTCTTGATGCCAGGACTGCGCTGCTCTCCACCGGGGCGGCGGCGGCTGGCATTACTCTTGCCGTGCGCCGGGTTAAGGCCAGCCTCACTCCCCGGCAGATTCCGCTGTTGGGATTGTCCGCGGCCTTTGTTTTCGCCGCCCAGATGGTGAACTTCCCGGTGGCTGGCGGCACTTCCGGGCACCTCATCGGCGGGGTGCTGGCGTCGATTCTACTCGGCCCCAGCGCGGCCATCATCGTGATCACGTGCGTGCTCATGGTGCAATGCCTGATGTTCGCGGACGGCGGTTTGCTGGCCTTGGGCGCCAACCTGTTCAACATGGCCATCGCCAGCGTTTGCGGCGGCTATTTCATTTACACGATTTTACGCCGCTTGCTGCGCGGGGATCCCCTGCGCGCCGCGGTCTGCGCTGCAGCTTTCGCCGGATGGTGCGGCACGGTCCTGGCCTCGATCTGTTGCGCCGGTCAACTCGCGCTGAGCGGCACCGTGTCCTGGAGCCTGGCTTTCCCGGCGATGGCCAATATTCACATGCTGATCGGGGCCGGAGAAGGTCTGGCCACCGGATTAATCGTGCTGGCCGTGCTCAAAAGCCGGCCCGAGCTCGTCGCCGGCTTTGCCGAAAAGCCCATGGAATCGCGCGGCACGGTCGTGAGCTACGGCCTGCTCCTGTGCCTTGGATTGGCCGTGTTTGTGGCACCATTCGCCTGCCCCTGGCCGGACGGACTCGAGCGCGTGGCCGAAAGCCTGGGGGTCTCCTCGAAAGCGGCGGCGCCCCTGGTCACCACGCCGCTGGCGAACTACACCTTCCCAGCCTTCACCTCCGCGACCGTGGCCACAGCCGTCGCCGGAGCTTTGGGTACATTGATCGCGTTCATCGCCGCCTATGGCCTCGCCCGCGCCCTGGTGCCGGCGCTGAAATCTTCCAAAGCCGATGCAGGCAAGAACCACGTTTGAAGGTCAAACCTGGCTTCATCGGGTGCGGGCCGGGCTGAAACTGGCCGTCACCCTGGCCGTGGTGTTGTTTACCGTGATGTTGCCGCGCCGGCCTCACCTGGCGGCCCTGGTGCCGTTAAGCTTCCTTCTCATCGTTTGGCTCAGCGCCCGCCCACCGCTCCGCCTCATGCTCAAGCGGCTGTTGGTTGCGGAGTTTTTCATCCTGGGCCTGGCTTTGCTCACCGTGTTTAATCCCGCCGCCGCTCCGTTGGTGGCCGCCGCCCTGATCAAAAGCAACCTGTGCGTGATCGCCCTGCTGCTGCTGACCTGGAGCACGCCTTTCCTCGAAATTCTCCACGTGCTCCGCCGGCTGGGACTGCCGGAGGTCATGCTCTCGACCCTCGCGCTCATGGTGCGCTACCTGCCGGTCCTCCGCGAAGAATCGCGCCGCATGCAACGCGCCCGCGCCAGCCGGACTTTCTCCTCCGGCCGCCGCCTGGCCTGGCGTAGCCTCGGCAATATAATCGGCCAGCTCTTCGTCCGCAGCGCGGACCGGGCCGAGCGCATCTACCTGGCCATGTGCGCCCGCGGTTGGAAATAGAATGACATGCGCGCCGCCGTCGAAATCAAGGAGCTCTCCTATCGCTTTCCCGGGCGGCCCACACCCGCGCTGGACCGCCTTTCCTTTCGCGTCGAACCGGGCGAATGCGTGGCGATTCTCGGCCCGAACGGTGCCGGAAAATCCACCCTGCTGCTGCACCTCAACGGCCTGTTGCCGGAAAAATTTGGCGACGCTCCCCAGCTTTGGATTGATGGCGAACCCGTGACCCCCGCGAACCTCGCGCAAATCCGGCGCAAAGTGGGCTTGCTCTTCCAGGATCCGGAAGATCAACTGATCTCGGCCACCGTGTTCGAGGACGTGGCTTTCGGTCCGTGCCAACTTGGGATCGACGGGCCGTCACTTGAGTCATTGGTGAAGGATTGCCTGGAACGGGTCGGTTTGCCGGGATTTGAAGCGCGGGAACCGCATCGGCTGAGCCATGGCGAGAAACGCCGGGTATGCCTCGCCGGGGTGCTGGCCTGTGAACCGGCCGTGCTTGTGCTGGACGAACCGACCAGCGACCTCGATCCACGTGGCCGCCGTGAATTCAAAGCGCTGCTCCAGCGTTTGCCCGGAGCCAAACTCATGGCCACTCACGACCTGGAACTGGCCGTCGATCTTTGCCCGCGCAGCCTGATTTTGGATGGAGGCAAGCTGGTCGCGCAGGGGGACACTCTCCAGTTGCTGGCGGATGAAAAACTCATGCTCGCGCACGGCCTGGAGCGGCCGCACAGCCTGCTGCATCGACATCCCCACGGCCCGGCGTATCAACTCCACCGGCTCTGATCCCGGACGCGCCCACGCGCCGGTCCGCGCGGCTATTTTGAAATTGCGGGCACCGGACTCGCCTGCTCCGCGTCGATGCGAACCACACCATCCGAATCCAGGTAGAACGGCGCCCGTTCACCGTTCGCCATGGCTTCCTCGGCCCGTCGCTCCAATTCGGCATGCTGCTCCGGCAGCAACCGGTACAGCGGGAGATGGCTGCACGCCGCTTCCCGGCACGTATAGGGATAGTGGCACTCCAGCGGGTGCCCATGCTTGCACCAAAAGCATTTCATCATGCTCCGGTTGCATGGACAATTCGGGTTCAGTTCTGGCGGAGGATATTTCATCTTTGGATACCCAACAATGAGAATAGCGACTTTTGTGCCACCTCAACCCTGCAAAAGCGCCCCCCCTGAAAACGGTGCGACGGCGGTGCTTCCGAGCTATCAACAGCACATATTTAACCGCTCTAATTCACAATGGGAAAGCAACTTACAGCAGCAGAACAGGCATTAATCAAGGCTGGTTGCTCAGCTTGATCATTCCAAAGAAAGTGTAGGGGTCGACCACCGCAACCGGAGCGTCCGGATGTTTCTCACGGAGGATCCGCGATACCCTCGCATACCAGCCCGGGGTTTTGAGAATGCTCCGGACCCACAGAAACTGCGGCTCGGTTTTGACCTCAGCGGCCGCCCGCGCAATCACCTCCGCCGCAGCTTCAGGTGCATCGGGGAGGTCCCGTTCCGGGCAGGTTGGAATTTGGGCGATCAACCGGGGCTTGGATTCAAAGTGCGTTCCACAGCCATCCGGGCTGAAGCTTCGGTAAGCGGCGAACACTCGCTCGCCCGAGGCGCCGCTGGCGCCGTCCAGCACAAACCCGGTGATAGTCATGTCCCAGCGCTGAAAGTAAAGCGTGCAATGCCGGGTCCAGGCCTCGAGCGCTGACGGTAATTTCGAATCGGGCCGCGCCGTCAACCCGAGCGGGTTTAAGTAACCCGCCCCGGAATCACCGGCGATGAAGAAATCGTTGGTGGTCGTGTGGCGATAAGCGTAGGCCAGCACCTGGGGCGCGCGATCCGCCAGGTTCGGATCAAAAGCCCAGCCCAGCGGCACCGCTCCACGCTCGTGATCGGCAAAGAAACTCGGCACCGCTTTATATAACCAGGAGGGCGCATCGTAATCCCCGACATAGTGACCCACATACAACCGCGCCGCCGGCTTGCCGTCGGCGTTCAGCAGGCCTGCTCGCCCCCAATCCGCCCGACCAGGTTTAGGATTCGGCTGCGGGTAACGCTGCTTTAACGGGTAATGCGCGAAGAAGGAGGCGTTAGCCATCGCCCCGGGTCCGGCGGCGTCTGCTTCATGATAGGCGCTATATTGCGAAATGATCCGCGTGAATTCCCATTCGGTGGGCACACCCTCATGTTTCCCCGCCCCGCCATGCGTCGTGTATTTGTAGGGCCAGGGCGGGAAGCCGCCGATCTTGATGATCTCGTTTCCAGCCCGCTCATTCAACACGCGCAACACGTCCAGCAGTGTTCGTTTGTCCAACCCGGCCGCCTGCCGCGGATCATCCACCGGCGGCTCATCGCCCCACGGTGAGAGGTCGAAGAAGAACGCGCGCCGGCTGACGAAGTAGTCGTGATTCGAAAGTGTATGAAGATCGGGCGGACCCGAGCGCGGCTTTTGCAGCCAGTAGGCATCCAGGTAATACGCCGCGTAGAGCGGATTCACCAAATCGGCGCCCAGTAATCGCTTCATCGCCCAGCGGTACACATCGATCTTGGCGCTGCCGGACGAGGGCTCTTCGGAATCCGGCACGCGGCCGGTCCCGGTGAATTTGGAGGTGCCATCCGGATTCACCAGCCAAAGTCGCACTGGCAATTTCAGGCGTTCGGTGAGCAACGTGTAAACCGAGTTGCTCGCGGTGCTGTAACGCACGGGGAGCAACCCCAGGCACCCGGCAGCCGTCGAAGCCACGGCAGCCGTGGCCGGTACCGCCGGATCATAAACCACGGCGCCCTTGAGCTCTTTCTGAAAGGTTCGCACCGCGGCCTCCAGCGAATCCAGCGGCACCAACCGGGAATCGCGCAGCCAGCCATCTTCACCGCGCAACCAGTCCAGCCAGAACTGGTCTGTTTCCACCCCGAACTCCGCGCAATATAGCAGGTATAACCGGGGTGAATCCCGATTTACCAGCCCTTGCAGTGCCCCCAGCGCATGCATCGTCTCCCACACCCGCACCGCATTTTCCGGCTGACTCAAATCCAGGGTCTTCAGGCTCCGACAATCGAGAGTATAAACCTCCTTCGGCCCCGCGCCGTGCGCCGGCTCGGTGAACAGGAAACACCCCAGCAGTGCCAGGATTAAAGCCGACTTCCCAAAGACGACCGCTCGGAGGGACGAATGCGATTTTGATGAGTTTGCCAGGCGCACACCCGTGACTGTGCGCGATGCAGCGAACCATCGTCAAGCGCCCATCACCGCTCCCACCCAACCGAAGCGCGATCCCACGGCCTCGCACGGCAAGGCGAAGTGAATTTGCGCTTATTGGTTGACGCGAATGATAACAGGCGAGATTTTGGAGGGAATGGATTTTGACGTTGTATGGCTGGCCCGGGTGCAGTTTGCCCTGACCATCATGTTCCATTACCTGTTCCCGCCCCTGACGATCGGAATGGGCGGGCTGATCGTGTCTTTGGAGGGAATGTTCCTGCGAACCAAGGACCGGCAATATGAAGAAGCGGCGAAATTCTGGACCAAGATTTTCGCGGTGAACTTCGCGATGGGCGTGGCGACGGGCGTCGTGATGGAGTTCCAGTTTGGCACGAACTGGGCCAGTTATTCCCGGTTCGTGGGAGATGTCTTCGGCTCCGCACTGGCGGCCGAGGGCATTTTCGCGTTCTTTTTGGAATCGGGTTTTTTGGCGGTGCTGGTGTTTGGCTGGGATAAAGTCTCCCCGAAAATGCACTTCTTTTCGGCCTGCATGGTCGCGCTGGGCGCGATTTTTTCTTCGATCTGGATTGTGGTCGCCAACTCCTGGCAGCAGACACCCGCCGGCTACGTACTCCAACGCGACGGCGACTCGGTGCGGGCCGTGATCACCGATTTTTGGGCGATGGTCTTCAATCCCTCGAGCGTGCATCGCCTGGCGCATGTGCTGATCGGCTGCTACATACTGGCCGCATTTTTTGTGATGAGCATTTCCGCCTATTACCTGTTGAAGGGCCGTCACGTTGAGTTTGCCAAAAAGAGTTTCACCTCGGCGCTGGTGCTGGGTTTCGTCATGTCCCTCGCCGCCCTTTTCCAAGGCGATGTGCAGGCGCGCAAATTGAAGGACACCCAACCAGCGAAGCTCGCCGCAATGGAGGCCCATTTTCACACCGGCACCAATGCCGCTGGCCTTTACCTTTTCGGCCTGCCCGATCAGGCCGAAAAGACCGTGCGCTACGGAGTGGAAGTCCCGGGCATGCTGAGCTTCCTGGTGCATGGCAATTTCCACGAACCCGTTGGTGGCCTGGACAAAATTCCGCCCGGTGATTGGCCGCCCGTCGCGATCACTTTCTTTTCATTCCATCTCATGGTCGCCCTGGGCACGTTCTTTATTCTCATCACTGCGGTAGCCGCCTATTACCGCTGGAAAGGTGTCTTATTCGAGAAACGGTGGCTGCTGTGGATCTTTGTCCTGTCGATACCGCTGCCGTATGTGGCCAATGAGATCGGTTGGGTCACCGCCGAGGCCGGCCGCCAACCCTGGGTGGTTTATGGTCTGCTGCGCACGACCGAAGGAGTCTCGAAAGCGGTGAGCAGCCACCAGACGGCGGGGTCCATCATCATGTTCCTGGTCCTGTACGCCTTGCTCTTCGCGGTGTGGCTCTACGTGCTGAATGACAAAATTCATCACGGGCCGGAACCGGCCACTCCCCACACGCCGGCGGACACGGGCAACCTCGCCGCCCTGGCGGGCCTGCGCGCGGGCACCGGAGGCGGCACCCTCACCGGGACCGCCGATTCCATTCAACCGCCGGATCGACCGCCTCACCCTTAACCGACCGCGACGCATGGATTTGAACCTGATCTGGTTTGTGCTGCTGGGCGTACTCTTGATGGGTTACGCCATCCTGGACGGCTTCGACCTGGGGGTGGGCATTTTGCACCTGGCGGTCAAAAACGACGAAGAACGGCGGCTGTGCATGAACTCCATCGGGCCTCTGTGGGACGGCAATGAAGTCTGGTTGGTGACTTTTGGCGGCGCTTTGTTCGCGGCCTTCCCAGAAGTCTATGCCACGGTGTTCTCCGGGTTCTATACTCCCTTTATGGCGCTGTTGTTTGCGCTGATTTTGCGCGCGGTGTCGCTCGAGTTTCGCAGCAAACGCGAGCAACCCGCCTGGCGCACGGTGTGGGACTGGGCTTTCTTTCTCGGCAGCACGCTGGCGACCTTCCTCTATGGACTCGCAGTGGGGAATGCGATGCAGGGCATGCCCATCGGCCCGGACAAAGAGTTTCAAGGATCGACGCTCGACCTGCTGCGGCCCTACCCGATCTTGGTCGGAGTGCTGGCGGTGGCTACGTTTGCCATGCACGGCTCCATTTACCTTTACCTGAAAACCGAGAGCGACTTGCAGCGGCGGATCCACGGCTGGATCTGGCGGGCGTTTGGCTTTTTCCTGGTCACCTTCCTGTTCACGACGGTTTACACCCTGGTCGAAGTGCCGCTGGCCACCCGCAATTTCGAGCGTCATCCGTGGGTGTGGCTGGTGGTGGCGCTCAACATGCTGGCCATCGGCAACATCCCGCGCGCGGTTTATCAAAATCGTCCCGGCTTCGCCTTCTTTTCCTCGTGCTCCTCGATCGCGGCGCTGACTTTCTTTTTCGGCGTGGCGCTGTTCCCAGAATTGGTGCATTCCTCCCTCAACCCGGCGTGGAGCTTGAATGTCTACAATGGTGCGAGTTCGCCAAAGACCCTCAAAATAATGCTCACCATCGCGCTGCTGGGCATTCCGTTTGTTCTGGCCTACACCACGGTGATTTTCTGGGTCTTCCGCGGCAAGGTGAAGCTCGGCAAGTTCAGCTATTAACGGCCCCGTCTGTCCACACCCCAGCGGCGAGAAGTTGTTTCAACGCCGCGCCCGGCCAGTCGCGATTGGCGGCCGGGCTCGCCGGACTCGGATGCAAAATGCTGCTAATCCTGGCGGTCACTCCCGATTCGCACACCAGGGCCGCCCGGTTTCGCGCGAATTCACCCACCCCGATCACCCACTCCGGCTGCAACACCCGCAATACCCCCAGCAAATGCTCGTCACACGCCTCATAGAGCGCGTCCCGCTCCGCCGGTGGCAGTTTATCGGGTGTCCGGTTCTTTCCCGACTCCTCCACAAACGCCAGCGGGCAATAGTTCATCACGAGGTGGCGGGCGAAGAACTTCTCCGGCGTACCAAAGCGTCGTGCAAAGAAGCTCCACAACCGCTGCCCGCTTACTTCCGAGCGCGGGCAGGCAAAGCCCTGGATCGGCCGCTTCTCATGCTGCCGCGCTGGCTGGCGTATTTCGGCCTCGATGCCGAGCCAATCCCGCACGTGGTTTACCTCCCCAAACGGAACGCCCGTTTGCACCATGCCAAAGGGACCGGGGTTCATCCCCAGGAAAAGCACCTGCTTGGGGCCGTCAGCATATTTCCGCAAATACTGGGCATATGCCGCCCCGGCGTACTCCAAAGGATTGTAAACGTGGGTTACCGGCGGGGAAAACCGCATGCGCCCCAGGCTGCGGTCCAGGCGGTCCGCCAACTCCATCAATGCCTTGCTCGTTTCCAAGGAGGATGCCTGACCGGAAATCAGTGACGCTGACCTTGCGGCGGTCCGCCGCCTTCCCGGGGCCGGTGCATGGGCCGCATCGCCCGCCGCAATTGCTCGATCTCCCGCTCGTCGGCGTCCTTCTGTCTTTCGGCCAACTCGAGCGTCTCGAGCACTTGCTCCATGTCATCCAGGGATTCCTTGAGCGTCTCGATGATCTTGTTGACCTCGTCGATGGCGTTTTGCAGCGTGATCGGCTGGGCTGGTTGAAACGGTGGTGGGGGCTTTTGCGCCGGAGGCGGCAACGGACGGGTGGGTTGCGGTGCAGGCCGCTGTCGGTCGCGATCCCGATTGCGATCTCGATCGCGGTCGCGGTCGCGATCACGCCATCGTTCGCGTTCTAAATCCCTCGGTTGAGTGGCGGCTTCACGCGCTGGTTCTTCACGATGCGACTCCGTGGGAGTGCCGGTTTCACTGACAGGTTCGCTTGCTTTCGGAGCTTGAACCTCGGGCTCGCGTGCGGGCTCGTCCCCAGCGGCGGGAGCAGCTTCCTCGTGCTCTTCAACCGGCGCTTCGTCTTCAGCATCCTCCTGATCCAGAGGTTCCTCGCGAAAAATAGGTTCGGCGGGCTCGTCGTCCCGGCTGGGACGCGGCTCTCGCTCGACTGTGGTTTCGGTATCCGTCAGATTCTGTTCCGGTTCCGGGTGCGACTCTTCCCCCGCTGCATCGGTAGGCGGCCGGTATTCCGGTGAACGGCCACGGCCGCCACGGGACCTGCGCCCGCGCCCGGACCGGCGTCCGCGCCCGCGCATTTGGCCAGGCCGTGGGGCTGCTGAAGATTCGCTCTGAGGCTTCGGATCGTCTGCCATGTTTTTCCCCAAGTTGCCCTGATTGGCCCTAAATGCAATGGGAATTTATGGGTGGACGGTGTCGGGTGGATTGGCCAAATTGCTGGAACGATGAGTAAAATCAGTCTGCAAGGGTGGTGGTTTTGGCGGCTGGGCATGGTCCTGGCCTTGCTGGCCCTGGCGCGACCGGCGCCTGCGGCGGAAACCAACAATGCGTCCCGCCCACCCGCTCCGCGGCGCCCGAACATCATCCTGATCGTGGCCGATGACCTGGGCTACGGCGATTTGGGTTGTTACGGCCAAAAGCTGATCAAAACGCCAAACCTGGACCGGTTGGCGGCTGACGGCACCCGGTTTACGAGTTTCTACGCCGGCAGCACGGTCTGCGCACCCTCACGTTGCGCGCTCATGACCGGTTTGCACTCGGGGCATGGCCTGATTCGCGGCAATGCGAACGTGGCCCTGGCCGCCGGACAGCCCACCCTGGCCCGCGCCCTCCAGCAAGCCGGCTATCACACCGGGCTTGTCGGCAAGTGGGGTCTCGGCAACGAAGAAACCACCGGCGTCCCTCAAAAGCAGGGCTTCGATGAATTCGTCGGCTACCTCGACCAAACCCACGCCCACGATTATTACCCCACTTACCTCTGGCGCTTTGATCCGCACACCGGCTTCGATGGCAAACTGCCCTTGGACGAAAACCTCGCCAACCAGCACAAAACTTACTCGCATGACCTGTTCACGACCGCGGCGCTGAACTTTGCGCGCATTAACAAACCGGACCAGTTCAACCGCTACCGCCCGTTCTTCCTCTACCTTGCTTACACCATCCCCCACGCGAATAATGAAGAGGGACGCCGCACCGGCAACGGTATGCAGGTCCCCTCGGACGCCCCATACTCGAGCGAAGCCTGGCCGCAAACCGAAAAGAACAAAGCCGCCATGATCACGCGGATGGACGCGGACATCGGCCGCCTCCTGGAAAAACTCACCCAGCTCAAAATCCAGGATAATACCCTCATCCTCTTCACGAGCGACAACGGCACTCACCGTGAAGGCGGGGCCAAACCGGAATTCTTCAACAGCTCCGGCCCATGGCGTGGCATTAAACGCGACCTCTACGAAGGCGGCATCCGCGTGCCCATGATCGCATGGTGGCCCGGCAAAATCCCCGCCGGTCGCGTCAGCGACCAGGTTTGGGCGTTCTGGGATGTCTTCCCCACACTCGCCCAACTCGGCAACGCCGAGACGCCCAAAGACCTTGATGGTCTGTCGATGCTTCCCGCGTTGCTGGGTAAAACTCAAACGAATCAGCACGCGTTCCTTTATTGGGAATTCCACGAAGGCGGCTCCAAACAGGCCGTGCGTATGGGTGACTGGAAAGCCATCCGCACCGGGCTCGGCCGCAAACTCGAACTCTACAATCTCCAGACCGATCCCGGCGAGAAGACCGACGTCGCCATGGAACACCTGGATGTCGTGGCCAAAATCGAGGACTACCTGAAAACCGCGCGCACCGACTCCACCGAATGGCCGTTAAAGGCGGGCAAAACTGAAACTCCTGTGCCCGCTCCGGCAAAATAGGGTGAGGCTGCGGGAGGTCGTGGGCCTCGCCGTGGCGGGTTCCGCGTGTCGCCCTTTCAGGGCTAAGAACGGATTGGGTGGCCGAGTTCCCGGGGCGTTGCCGCGGGCTGATGGGTTGCAGCCCTTCTGGCTGGGAAATCTTCTCAACGTGGTGTTCCTGAAGCGTTGCTCCAAGCTGTTGCGTTAATACCCTTCGGGCTGGCCGTTTTCCCGCGCCAACGGCGCAACGACTCTCCAGCCCAGGGCAACGCCCTGGGAACCCGGCCAAAACCAATATCCCTTGCCCTGAAGGGGCGGAACTCGGTCCGCCAATTTCACCGGCCGCAATTCAATTCAACGTCCCGCCGAAACTGGCTGGGCCCGCTGGGTTGCGCGCACGGCCATGCCCTCAATCCCACACATATCGCTCGTCATACGCCACCTTGTATCGTTCCAGGAATTTTCGAAACTCATCCTGGAAAGTCACCTTGCGATGGTGTTCCTCCTGGTCCTGGATGTAGCGGATCACGGAATCGGCCTGCGATTCGCCAATGGAAAACGCGCCGTATCCCGTTTGCCAAGAAAACCCCGGCACGCCTCCGTCGGTCTTCATCCATTTGGACGAACTCTTCTTCACAACTTCCAACAGCTCGGCCTGCGAGATGGTGCGGCTGAGGGCGCACAGTATATGAATATGGTCGGCCACACCGCCGGTCTGCAGGGATGGAGAGTTGAGGTTGTCCAGAATGCCGACGATGTAGGCGTGCAGGGGTGAACGAATTTCCGGGGCGATCAGGGGTTCACGGTGTTTGGTGCCGAAGATCAGGTGAACCAGGACTTTGGAGAGGGATTGGGGCATGGCGAGTGTCGCCCTTTCAGGGCTCAGAATGGATTGGGTGGCCGAGTTCCCGGGGCGATGCCCCGGGCTGATGGGTTGCAGCCCTTCGGGCCGAACTTAGTGTAACTCGCTGGCTTCCCGATGGTGCATTCCAGTGCATAAGGTTCCGTTTTACCCAAAGCCAGGAGGGCCAGTCTGACCGCCGAAATGAAAACGCTCCTCTCTGGGGTCGAGTAAACCCCATCCGCTGGACTCAAACCCTTTGCCCATCACAACCCGCAAGAATGGTTCTATAGTCATCTGACCATCAGCGTGGGCATTAAACAGAGTTCTTTGAAGCTACGCAAAACAAACATGGGGGACTCATGCCGCCATAGTTTTGGCACGCAGCCACTGGCCCACAACCAAAAATCGATCCAGATGACTGAGGAAAAACGGGCGAAATGTCTGCCGCCAATCTCGCTGGCGCGAAACGGTCATCCTGTGCCCTTGCGTGTTTACGGATATCGTATTTATTAGGTCTTCGTGACGCCGCATCAACGCAAAATCTCCGCCACCGTTTCACACTTGCTGGAATGGTATCCAAAGAATGCGCGAGACCTGCCGTGGCGTCGCTCCCGTGACCCTTATGCCATCTGGGTGTCGGAAATCATGCTCCAACAGACCCAGGTCAACACGGTGATGCCCTACTGGGAACGCTGGATGCAAGCACTGCCCGACATTGCGGCCCTGGCGAAGGCCGACTCCCAGACACTCCACAAGTTGTGGGAAGGCCTGGGTTACTACTCGCGCGTTCGCAACCTGCACCGCGCGGCGGGAGAAATCGTCCAGCTCCACAGTGGCCGGTTTCCGGAACGCTTCGAGGAGATCCTGGAGTTGCCGGGGATTGGACCCTACACCGCCGGCGCTATCGCCAGCATCGCGTTCAATCAAGCACGGCCCATTCTTGATGGCAACGTCATCCGGGTACTCGCACGGGTTTGGGGCCTCGGCGGCGACCCGCGCTCGGCGGTCGTCCGGGATCAGCTCTGGCAAACGGCTCGGGAACTGGTCGAAGCGGCGTCGAAACCCGCAGCGAAAGACCAGACAGCATCCCGCCGCCGCCACTGCGCGGATCTCAACCAGGCCCTCATGGAGCTGGGCGCCCTAATCTGCACGCCGCGCCAGCCCCAGTGTGAAGTGTGTCCGCTACGCGCCGACTGCAAGGCGCTTTTGACGCAGAGTGTAGACGCCTTGCCGGCTTTGCCCAAACGCCCCAAAACCACCCGCCGTTACTTCCAGGCCTACATTGTCGAGCGCCGGGGGAAGTTTCTGGTTCGCCAACGGGGCGAGGGTGCAGTGAACGCGTTGCTGTGGGAATTCCCCAACGTGGAGACCGGCTCGGCCAAGGCCGATCCCCGCGAGCACTCTTCCCGGTTGTTGGGATCTGTGTCTACCGTCGAGCCCATCGCCACGTTTCAGCACAGCATCACCCGTTACCGCATCCAGGTGCAGGTTTACCGCGTGGCCGGGGTGCACCCACGCCTGGCCGAGGGGCGATGGGTTTCCCGGGGCGAATTGTCGGCGTTGCCCTGCTCGAGTGCGCATCGGCGCATCGCCCGCCTGGCCGCGGAGCCCGTCCCTTGCCGAACCTAAGTTCACGGTCTATGTTGCCGGGCAATACCGTTGCGGCGAAGGCGTTGGCGCTCGAGCGCGTCCGGATTGCGAACACTAACCGGAAACACCTAACACTGAACTCGACATGATCACCAGACGTGAAGCTTTGAAATTCACCGCGGCTGCCGCCGCCGTGGCGGCCACACTGCCTGCGACGCTTTCCCTCCAGGCGCAGCCCACTGCCGCCCCGGCTCCCACCGGGCCTTTCACCCTGCCGCCGCTGCCGTACCCGACCGACGCGCTGGAACCTCACCTGGACGCCCGGACCATGGAAATCCACCACGGCAAGCATCACGCCGCGTACGTGAATAATCTCAACAAAGCGCTGGCCGATTTCCCGGAGCTCGCCAAGAAATCAATCGACGAATTGATCCAGGATCAAAGCACCCTTCCGGACAAAATCCGGACTGCGGTGCGGAATAATGGCGGGGGCCATTTCAATCACTCGCTGTTTTGGCAAATGATGAAACCGGGCGGCGGCGGTCAACCAGAAGGTGAGCTGGCCAAAGCCATTGACGCAACGTTCGGCAGCTATCCCGCGTTTAAGGACAAATTCACCGAAGCGGCCACGAAAGTTTTCGGCAGCGGCTGGGCCTGGCTGGCGCTCTCGGGCAAAACCCTTAAGATCGAGTCATTTCCCAACCAGGACGCCCCCATCGCCGCCGGGTTGAAGCCGATCCTCGGCCTGGACGTTTGGGAGCACGCCTATTATTTGAAGTACCAAAACCGCCGGCCCGAATACATCGCCGCTTGGTTTAACGTGGTTAACTGGGATTTCGCTTCCGATCGATTTGCCAAACTCCAAGGCTGATCCGCCCAGGTTTAACCACGCGCCAGCCACGACATCTGGCGCGGTTCGATCTTAATTTTAGCCGCACCCCGCCGGGTTTAACTCCCGTCGGGGTTCTTGCTGTGGATCAAACGTCGCAGATTTGAATGGCCTGCTTGAGCGAGACCAGCGGGTCGCGACGCGGGATGAACTCCTGGGCCACGTACCCTTTGAAACCGGTATCCGCGATGGCTTTCATCACCACCGGGTAAAAGATTTCCTGGGTATCATCGATCTCCGCCCGCCCAGGCACACCCCCGGTGTGGTAGTGGGCGAAATACTGGTGGTTTTCCTTGATGGTGTCCACGATGTCGCCATCCATGATTTGCATGTGGAAGATGTCGTAGAGCAGCTTGAAGCGCTCGGAGCCGGTCTTCTTGCACAGTTCGACACCCCAGGCCGTGTGGTCGCACATGTAATCCTTGTGGCTGCGTTTGCTGTTCAGCAATTCCATCACCACATTAACCCCATACTTCTCGGCGATCGGCGTGATGCGCTTTAGACCAATGGCGCAGTTCTCCAAGCCTTCCGCGTCGCTCATGCCTTTGCGATTGCCCGAAAAACAGATGATGCTGGGATAGCCGTGCTCGGCCACGATTGGGGTGGTTTCTTCAAAGAACTTCACGATTTTGTCGTGGTTCTCTTTCCGGTTCAGGCCTTCGGTGATGCCTCCCGGCACGCCGCTGACCATGGCGCACACCTGACCGTATTTCTTCAGAATGGGGAATTCTTTGACCTCGAGCAGGTCGATGGCCTTGATGCCCATCGCCTTGGTCGCCTGGCAGAATTCGTCCAGCGGAATTTTACCGTAGCACCATTTGCACACGGAATGGTTGATGCGGCCCTTCAAAGCCGGGGTATCGGTTTGCGCGCCGGCGGGGAGAGCCGAGGCGGCGGCGAGCAACGCGGTGCTGCCGGCAATTCGTCGAATAGCGGTGCGGCGGGACAATTTCCGGTTCATGCTCTGAGCTTACACCGACGCGCCCAACACACCAGCGATTTTTGCGAAATGCCCCACTGCCGCAGGCCAAACCACTGGGCCTTAAACCTTCTCCGGGACGATATATGGCGCCCGGTAATTGCGGGTCAGCATGGCGTTGGCTTCGGCATCGTTCTTGCACCGCATTTGCACGGGGTCAAAATCCAACGAACGCCCCAGCCGGTAGGAAATGTTCGCCAGGTGAACCAGGGCGCAGGTGTAAAAGCCTTCCCGGATATCGCCATGGGATCGGCTCGGGTCGCCAGACCGGATCGCGTCGATGAAATTCTGGTAATGGTTGGCAAGGCCGCCACCCGAGGGGCCAGGTTCCAGCTTGTCCCCCATGAACGTCCGCCATTGGGTCACGTTCTTGGCCAGGTAACCTTTTGACCCGTAGAAAAGGTTGCCCACGACGTTGGCATCGCTGGTCATGTAAGCATTGCCGGTTTTTTCCGGGGCCAGGTCCAATTCGCGGTTCACCAGCCAGTGGCGCACCTCGAACTGGAGCAACTTCTTCCGGTCGCCGCCGCCGTCGGGATTGGGAAACTCAAATACCGCCATCAGTACGTTCGGCGTCTCTTGATCGTCCGCAAACATGACGTGCGCGCCCATCGCGGTGACTCGCGTGGGCAGTGTCACCCCCAGACCCCAACGGGCGATGTCCATTTCATGCACCCCCTGGTTGCCCATGTCACCGCAGCCATAATCCCAGTTCCAATGCCAGTTGTAATGAAACCGGTTTTCAGAAAAAGGCCGCTCCGGGGCCGGGCCCAGCCAGAGGTCGTAATGCACCCCCGGCGGCACGGGCGCATCGGCCGTGTGCTTGATCGTGTTGCGCCGCTTATAACAGAGTCCCTTGGCCAAATACACTTCCCCGAGACCGCCTTCCTTCAAAAACTTGGCCATGGATTGCGAGCAGGGATTGCTCCGCTGCTCAGCTCCGTCCTGCACCACCACCCGGTACTTTTCCGCCGCCTCGACCAATTTTCGCCCTTCGAAAAAGTTGTGGCAGCAGGGCTTTTCCACACTCACATGCTTGCGGGCCTGGCACGCCCAGATCGCCGCCAGCGTGTGCCAATGATTCGGGGTGACCACGGAAACCGCATCGATGGTCGGGTCTTCAAAAAGCCGGCGCAGGTCATAATAGGTTTTGGGCGGGCGATCCCCGGTCGGCCAAAACTTCTTGATCACGGGCGCAAACTGGTTTTCATCCACATCGCAGATGGCGGCCACCTCGACATTGGGCAGGGCCTGGTATTCCCGGATATGGTTCTGGCCCATCCCGTGAATGCCGATCACCGCCACCCGTACTCGGTCGTTCGCGCCTTTGACACGGTCGTTCCTCCCAAATACCAGCGGAGCGCCGGCCAGGGTGAGCGCCCCCGCCGTGGTGGTTTTCAAAAACGTGCGGCGATCCGTCAGCACCGATGGTGTCGTTTTCATAGTTTGCTTTAAGTTCAATGACCGGCTTGCGCCTGTGTCAGCGGATGCGGGGGCACCCCTTCGAAGGTGATGCGGACCGGCAGGATTTGACCCTCCGCCCCGAACTCCATCTTCTCGATGCAGGTCACGCGGTGATTGGCGGCTTTGTCCCCCAGCGGCCGCCGGTGATACACGATATAATAGGTATCTGAATTAGGGATGTGGATGACCGAATGATGGCCGGCTCCCGTGGCGACCGCCGGATCCTGCTGGAGAATCCTGGCCACGCGTTTGAACGGTCCCAGCGGACTGTCCGCCACCGCATACGCCACCGAATAGTCCGGCCCCGTCCAACCGCCCTCCGACCACATGAAATAATATTTACCCTTTCGCTCAAACATGAAGGGGCCTTCGACATAACCCTCAGGCGTGATCTCCTTGAACGTGGTGCCGTCCGGGAAGGTGTCGAAACCTCTGAAATCGTCCTGCAGCCGCGCGATGTTGCAGTGCCGCCACCCGCCATAGATCAGGTAATGCTGACCGCTGTGGTCCCGAAACGCAAATTGATCGATGGGCTGCGCACCATGGTGAAATTTGTCGACCAGCGGCTTGCCCAGGTAATCCGTGTAAGGGCCCTCGGGCCGGTCCGCGACCGCCACCCCGATGCCGCCCCGTTGTTCGTTGTTCTGAATGTCGTTGGCGCCAAAGAAGAAGAAATATTTGCCGCCTTTCTCGATGACCGACGGCGCCCACATCGCGCGCGTGGCCCAACTCACACGGTTGGTGTCCAGAATCCGGCTGTGTCGGGTCCAGTTGACCAGGTCGGGAGATGAAAAGGCGTCGAAAAAGACCTGCTCCTCGTATTTGGCGGAATACGTCGGGAAGATCCAGTACCGGCCCCCAAAAATCGCTCCTTCCGGATCGGCATACCAGCCCGGGAACACGGGATTGCCCGACTTTTTCTCACCCGGCTCGGACGCCGCCAGTGATTTTGATCCAACGACTCCCAGCAGTGCGCAGACGCTTACCAGTAGAAAGGCTCTCATGGCGGGGATTATAGCGGTCGCCAACCGCCTGGCAGGAAAAAACCGCGTAAAACTTATGGAAATTTGAAGCGCACCAACCGCCCGGATGCGGCCCCACTTCGCCATGCCCGAGCAACTGAACAGCCACCTCCAGCTTTCACGGCACAACTACCGCCTGTCCCGACAGAGTTCCAGATTGGCTTAGGAGCACATCCACGTCATAGTGCCACGCGAAGATCTCACGGCATGAAAGCAAAATCCAGCGAGATGAATTCCAGGCGGCTCACCGAGAGCCCTGCAGGGCCGCGAACTGAAACGGCTTGGGTTTGCCGGATCCTCGTCCTGGCATTGGTTTGCTTCCTCGCCGGCTGCGATTCCCTCCATAAACAGCCTAGCCTGGCTGTGGATACGCTTACGGTCCGGGGGACGCCTCAGTTTTGCGAGCAAGTGCGCGACGCCCTGGTGCTCCTCAAATCGAAATCGCCGTCGAGTTATGCGATGGTGACCAATTACGTCGGGGTGATTCGCCAATACCCACACAGCGGCATGCGTGCGGATGCCAAACCTCCCTGTTTTGATTTGAATGATCTTTCCGCCTTCTATTCGCTGACGTGGTGCGCGGGAGTCATTGCGCATGATTCCTACCATTCGAAATTGTTCCATGATGAAAAGGCGAAACAGTCGCACCCGCCTCAGACCGCGTGGTCCGGGCATGCGGCTGAATCCAAATGCCTCGCGCACCAGGTGCAAACCCTTATCGACATTGGCGCGCCGGAACTGGAAATCAAACACTGCCAAACCATCACCCCAGCCTATTCGGATGTCCCTTATCGAAAACGCCAATGGTAACCGCCCCTCGTCGCCGCTTCCCGTTGCCGCCCCCTCCTGCAGCGGCGGAGGGGAGTGGCGTCTGACATTTTTCGCTCGTCGCCAGTTTCAAGGCGAAGCATGCTGCACCCATGAGTGCAGCGCACAGCTACGACTATGACCTGGCAGTGATCGGCGCAGGCAGCGGCGGATTTGCCGCCGCTCGCACCGCCGCGGCAGGCGGCTTGAAAACGGTTTTGCTCGATGGCGCCCCCGAGCTGGGCGGCTTGTGCATTTTGCGCGGTTGCATGCCCACCAAAGCCCTGCTCTATGCCGCTGAGGTCATGCACCTGGCCCAAACAGCCGGCACCTGGGGCATCCAGGTCGAAGACGCGCGCCCGAATTACGCCAAAGTGAAGGCACGCAAAGACGCTCTCATCAAGGAATTCGCCGACTACCGCGTCCAACAATTGCACCAGGGCAAGTTCGAGTTCATTCACACCTTCGCCCGATTTACCGATCCGCATTCGCTCGAACTTGCCAATGGCAAAAAAATCACGGCCGCTCATTTCGTGATTTCGACTGGCTCGAAAGTCTCCCGCGCGCCTTTGCCGGAACTGGACGACCTGGATTGCCTGACCAGCGACACGGCGCTCAAACTCGAACGGTCGCCGAAATCCCTGATCGTGCTCGGCGGCGGCGCGGTGGCCCTCGAATTTGCCCAGTTCTTCGCCCGCATGGGCTCCCGGGTTACCCTCATCCAACGCAGTGCACAGGTGTTGGTGGGCGTAGACGCCGACGCCGCGGCGGAACTGGAAAAAGCCCTGCGACGGGAAGGCCCTACACTGCACACCGGCACGAAGCTGACCCATGCCCGGCGCGTGGGTGACGAAAAGGAAATCGTCTTTGAACAGAACGGTCAAACCCTGCGCGCGCGTGCCGAAGAGGTGCTCTACGCCTTGGGCCGAGTGCCCCAACTCGACTCGCTGGGGCTGGACCGGATCGGACTAGCGCTGGATAAAGGCCGGATCGCCACGAACCACTGGATGCGGAGTTCACTGCCGCACATCTACGCGGCGGGAGATTGCACCGGGTTGCACGAGATCGTACATATCGCCATTCAGCAGGGAGAGACCGCGGTACATAATATTCTCCATCCCCAGTCGCCACGCCATATGGATTACCGGCTGCTCACTGAAGTGGTCTTCACTGATCCGCAATTAGCGGTAGTTGGACTTACCGAAAAGCAGGCACGCGCGCAAAATGTGCCTTACCTCGCTGCGAGTTATCCGTTCAATGATCATGGAAAATCCATTATCATGAATGTGAAGGAAGGCTTCGTAAAACTCCTCGCCGAACCGCGCACCGGTGAGATTCTTGGCGGTTGCTGCCTCGGACCCCAGGCCGGCGAACTCATCCACGAAATCGTCGCCGCCATGTATAAACGCATGACCGTGCGCGAGCTTGCCGCCATGCCCCATTACCATCCTACCCTCGCCGAGATTTGGACGTACCCTGCCGAGGAAATCGCGGGCCTGCTGACCTGAGCCCAAAAGCCAGGTTGCGCGGCGGCTCAAAATCCGCCCCGTTCCCTTGCGGGATGCACAGGCTGGTTCTACTGTAACCCTGCATGTTGATTTCGTCAGCGCGGTCCGCCATTCGCCTGCGCGGGGTCCGCCACAACAACCTGAAAAATTTTGACCTGGATCTGCCTTTAAACCGGCTCATTGTCGTCACTGGCTTGAGCGGTTCGGGCAAGAGTTCCCTAGCTTTTGACACCCTCTTTGCCGAGGGGCAGCGCCGGTATATCGAGACGTTTTCCCCCTACGCACGCCAGTTCCTCGACCGCATGGACAAGCCCCAGGTTGACAGCATCGAGGGCATACCGCCGGCGGTGGCGATCGAGCAACGGAATGCGGTGAAGTCCACCCGATCCACAGTTGGCACGATGACCGAGATCTGTGACTTCATGAAACTGCTGTGGCCGCACCTGGCGATGCTGCACTGTCGCGACTGCGGCCGGCCCGTCGAAAAAGATCCGGCGCCAAAAGTGTGGCAACACGCCCAGCGCACCTGGCCGAACCAGGAGGTCCTGGTTACGTTCGACCTGCCACGCTCGGAAAAACTGTCGCTCGCGGAATCTCTGCAATTGATCGCGAAGCAGGGTTATCAACGACTCTTTTTCCAGGGGCAAGTCATTCGGCTCGAAGCCGCGGAACCCACGCTGCTTTCGCCCGCCGGCCTGCCCGCGAGCTTCACGGTCGTCCAGGACCGCTTGCGGATCAGCGCCGCCAACCGCGCCCGTTTTGTCGAAGCCTGCGAACAGGCTTATCATTTTGGCAAAGGCAAACTCGCCCTGCACGTGCTCGCCGCGCCCGATCGGATTGGCGAGCCGGAGCGTTTTTCACAGCGCCTGCATTGCGCCCGGTGCGACATCCAATATTCGGAACCCACCCCGGCTTTGTTCAGCTTCAATCACCCGGTGGGCGCCTGCCCGGAATGCCGCGGCTTCGGCCGCATCATCAGCATCGACTACGAACTGGCGGTGCCGGATCGCTCGCGCACCCTGGCCCAGGGCGTCGTCAAACCGTGGCTCACCGGCATGGGAACCGAATGCCAGACCGACCTGATGCGGATGTGCCGCCAACAGGAAATTCCCACCGATATCCCTTTCGAACAGATGCCGGAGAAGATCCAAAAGCTGGTGATCGAAGGTGAGCCTGGTTTCGGCAAGGACGAGGAACACGAATGGCCGCGCGCGTGGTATGGAGTCAAAGGCTACTTTCGCTGGCTCGAATCCAAGGCCTACAAGATGCATGTGCGCGTTCTGCTGTCGCGCTACCGGGCCTACACGCCCTGCCCCCGTTGCCAGGGCGCACGGTTCCAGCCCGAAACCCTGTTGTACCGCGCGCCAATCCCGAAGTCGCTCCCGCCGCCCACCCTGCCGGCCCGGCAAGAGCTTCCGGATGCCTTGGCCGGCTCGATCACTTTATCCGACTTTTACGAACTGCCCATCCGCGACGCCTCGAAGTTCATCGCGGACGCCACGGCCCAGCGGTCCCGCGCGACGAATGATCCGGTGCGCTTAACCCTCGAGGAGGTGCGGGCGCGGTTGGTGTACCTCGAGGAAGTCGGACTCGGCTACCTCACCTTGAATCGCCCGACCCGCTCGCTTTCCGGCGGAGAAACGGAGCGCGTCAACCTAACCACCTGCCTGGGCACGCGGCTGGTGAACACCCTGTTCGTTTTGGACGAACCCAGCGTCGGGTTGCATCCCCGCGACACGCAACAACTGGTCCGGATTTTGGAAAAACTCCGCGACGCCGGCAACACGGTGGTGGTGGTGGAACACGAAGCGGCGATCATGCGGGCTGCCGATCAGCTCGTGGATCTCGGTCCCGGCCACGGCGCTTCGGGTGGGCAACTGGTTTTTCAAGGCACCTGGGACGAGATGCTGGAGTCTGAGCGCTCGCTCACCGGCCAATACCTGGCGGGTCGCCGCACTACCGCGACGGCGGCAGACAACAGCCAGCGGGACCTGCGACGGCAGCACCGGTGGCCGCGCGAGCTGGCCGCTCGCGACCATGCCGAGGCGTTGGTCTTGAACGAAGCGGTGGCACCGTATGGAGCGAAACCCGGATCACCTCCGGCACTGGGGCTCAGCGGTGTTACCTTGCACAATTTACGACAGTTCGAAGTCACGATTCCCCTCGGCCGACTGGTTTGTGTGACCGGGGTGAGCGGCTCGGGCAAAAGTACACTCATCCGTGAGGCGTTGTACCCGCTGCTGGCCGCTCGCCTCCGTAGCGCCGCCGTCGCGGTCAAAGCCTCCGACCGTCTCTCCACTCCGGACCCGGCCCAGGACGAGGAGGAGGACGCGGAGCCGGGTGATGCCTCAATCTCACGCGGAATGCTGACGGGCTTCGAACACCTGGACCGAGTGGTCTTCGTGGATCAATCCATCCTCGGCAAGACCCCGCGTTCCAATCCGGCAGTCTATACCGGCGCCTTTGATTTCATCCGCGAACTGTTCGCGCAATCCGAAGTCGCCCGGCAACGCGGACTCAAAGCCAGCGCCTTCAGCTTTAACTCCGCGCAAGGCCAGTGTGAACGATGCCGCGGTGCCGGCTTCGAGAAAATCGAAATGCAGTTTCTCAGCGATGTGTTCATCCGCTGCCCGGACTGTGAAGGACGCCGCTATCGCCCGCACATTCTCGAGATCAAAATCGCGCCCGGCATGCCGGGTCTAAATCGCCGCAAAGAAAAGTCCGCGCCGCCACCGCCCGCCCCGGGGACACCCGCGTTTCAGCCTCGGTCCATCGCCGAGATGCTCGAGGCCACAGTGGACGAAGCCGTCGAGTTTCTCGCCGGATTTGGTGAAGTGCCGGCGGCACGGCAGGCCCAGGAAAGCCTGCGGTTGCTCCGCGAGGTGGGGCTGGGCTATCTCAAGCTCGGTCAGCCGATCAATACCCTGTCCGGAGGGGAATCGCAGCGGCTAAAACTCGTGCGCGAACTGGCCCAGGCCGCTTCCAGCACCGCCGCTGAAGTTCAGCCGCGCCCTGTCGGTGGCACGCTGTACCTTTTCGACGAACCCACCACCGGGCTGCACTTCGATGACGTCCGCGTCTTGCTGCTCGTGTTCCGGCGCCTGGTCGATGCCGGTCACTCGGTCCTGATCATCGAGCACAACCTGGATGTGATCAAATCCGCCGATTGGATCATTGATCTCGGACCCGAAGCGGGGGATTTGGGCGGACGCCTGGTGGCCCAAGGCACCCCGGAAGAATTGATGTCGGTCACCGAAAGCCATACGGGTCGCGCGTTGAAGGAAGCCTTGCGACCCGCCGCCAAACCATCCCGAACGCCGCGCCGCTCCTGATCGCACACCTTCTTCCCATGTCATCAGCCACCATTATTTCCAACGACTCGGCCAGCGAAGCGATTTCGATCCATGGCGCCCGCGAGCATAATCTCAAAAACATCACGCTGCGCGTGCCGCGTAATCAATTTGTCGTCCTCACCGGTGTGAGCGGTTCCGGCAAAAGCACGCTGGCCTTCGACCTCCTGTTTGCCGAGGGACAACGACGCTTCCTGGATTCGATGAACGTGTATGCCCGGCAATTCGTCGAGCAAATGGCCCGTCCCGACGTGGATCTCATCACTGGCATCCCGCCCACGGTCAGCATCGAGCAGCGCACCAGCCGCGGCGGCGGCAAAAGCACCGTCGCCACGGTCACCGAGATTTATCACTTCGTCCGTTTACTCTTCGCCCGGCTCGGCACCCAGTTCTGTCCGGATTGCCAGCTTCCCGTCGAAGCCCAGACGCGGGATGAACTGGCGCGCCAACTCCGCACCGAGGCGTCGCGCCGCGGCACCTTGACGCTGCTGGCCCCGGTGGTGCGCAACCGCAAAGGCTTTCACACCGACGTCGCCGAATGGGCCGCGCTTCACGGCTACCAGCGGGTGCGGGCGGACGGCAAATTCCACGAAACGAGCGCCCGGCTGCGGCTCGACCGTTTCCGCGAGCACGACGTGGAGATTGTCACGGGCGAATGCGCCAAAACCAGCACGCCCGCGGCCTTGTCGACCCTGGTGGACGCAACCTTGAAACTGGGCGGCAACCTCCTCTACGCGCTGGACCGCAAAGGCACGCTTTCCGTGCATTCCACCGAGCGCGCCTGCCGGAATTGCGGAAAGTCGTTCGAAATCCTGGACCCGAAGAATTTCAGCTACAACTCACCTCGCGGTTGGTGCCCGAAATGCCGGGGATTCGGCGAGCTGTTTTACCTGCCAGACGTTGATCGCGGCGCGCGGGCCGAAGCCATCGAGGAATCCTGGTTCGAATGGCAGGAAGGGAAGCGCAAGATCTGTCCCGATTGCGAGGGCACCCGCCTGAATCCGCTGGCACGCGCCGTGAGACTGGCCTCCGGCTCCGCCTCACGATCGAAACCCCAGCCCGGCCTCAGCCTGACCGATCTCGCCGCCATGCCGGTCGCCACCGCGCACCTCTGGTTCGGCAAATTCAAACCCACCGGACGCGAAGCCATCATTGCGCGGGATATCCTGCCGGAAATCCGGGAGCGGTTGAAATTTCTCGAAGAGGTCGGGCTGGGCTATCTGCAATTGGGCCGCGGCGTGCCCACCCTCTCGGGCGGTGAAAGCCAGCGCATCCGGCTGGCGGCTCAGCTTGGTTCGAATCTTAGCGGAGTCCTCTACATCCTGGACGAACCCACCATCGGCCTGCACGCGCGGGATAATGAACAGTTGCTCGCCGCGCTCCAGAAACTGAAAGCCCGGGGCAACTCGATTCTCGTCGTCGAACACGACGAGGAAACAATGCGTCGCGCCGATTATGTGATCGACCTCGGGCCCGGCGCCGGCAGCCACGGCGGCCAGGTGGTGGCGGCAGGTACCCTCGACGAACTCTTGCGTCACCCGGATTCCATTACCGGCCGTTGCCTGAGCACGACCCATCCTTATCCGCGCCGGGGAGCCCGACGCGAGGTCGCTCCCGGCGACCGGGGCAAGCTGATCCTGCGGCACGCGCACGCGAACAATCTGAAGGATATCACGGTGCGTTTTCCATTGAATCGCCTGGTGTTGGTCACCGGCGTGAGCGGCTCGGGCAAAAGCACCCTGGTCCGCGAGTGCTTGTTGCCAGCCCTGGATTCCGCGCTTAAGAACCGGCGACAACATCCTGAAGCCCAACCCGGCGACACACTGGCCGGCTGGGAGTCGATCCAGTCCGTCTACGAAGTGAACCAGGCGCCAATCGGTCGCACCCCACGTTCGATCCCGGCCACCTACGTCGGTTTCTTCGACGAAATTCGCAAACTCTTTTCGGGCATTCCCGAGGCGCGCCTGCGCGGCTATTCTCCCTCCCGCTTCTCATTTAACAGCCGCGAGGGGCGTTGTCCTGCCTGCGAAGGGGCCGGGGTCACGAAGCTGGAAATGAACTTCCTGCCGCCCGCCTTTGTGCGGTGTGAAGCCTGCGGCGGCTCCCGCTTCAACACCGAGACGCTCGATATTACTTACGCCGGACGCAACATCGCCCAGGTGCTCGAGTTGTCCGTCGAAGCGGCCCTGGAGTTCTTCGCCAGCGTCCCGCGCATCAAACGCCCGCTGCAAGCGCTCTACGACACCGGCCTGGGCTACCTGCATCTCGGTCAAACCAGCCCCACCCTCAGCGGCGGCGAGGCTCAACGGGTCAAGCTGGTGTCCCACCTCCTGGCGGGGCTCCGGGAACCTGACCCCCTCGAACGCCTCCCCCGCCGCAATCTGTTCATCCTCGAAGAACCGACCATCGGCCTCCACCTATCAGATGTGCGCAAGCTCGTCGAAGTCCTGCAACGCCTCATCGACGCCGGGCATTCGGTGATTGTGATCGAGCACAACCTTGAACTCATCGCCGAAGCCGATTGGGTGATTGACCTCGGTCCGGAAGGCGGCGACGGCGGCGGCCGGGTGGTGGCGCAAGGCACGCCGGAAGACGTGGCGGCGGCGCCGGAAAGCCACACCGGACACTATCTCGGCAAACTGCTGCGCCGCACGCCCGGCGGCTGAACGGCGCGGCGCAATCAGGGCCTGTCACGAAGGGGAATCGGCATGTACACCTTGATCATCGGCAACAAGAACTACTCGTCGTGGTCGCTGCGGCCCTGGCTCGCGCTGCGCGCCACCGGCGTCGCCTTCACCGAACAGAAGCTGGGCCTGTTCACCGAGGCATTCGCCCGCCATCTGGAAACGCTTACGCCGGCCGGACTGGTGCCGGTGCTGCTGGATGGCGACCTGGCGGTCTGGGACTCGCTGGCGATCTGCGAATACGTGGCTGAACAGCATCCCGAGGCCCGCCTGTGGCCGCAGGACGCCCGCGCCCGGGCCCGCGCCCGTTCGCTGACCGCGCAGATGCACAGCGGTTTCGGCGCGCTGCGCCAGGCGCTGCCGATGAACATCGAGGCGCACCTGCCCGGCATCGACATCCCCGAGGCCGCGCGCCAGGAGATTTCGCGCATGCACGCCATCTGGCAGGACACGCGCGCGGAATTCGGCCAGGGCGGCCCGTTCCTGTTCGGCGCCTTCTCGATCGCCGATGCGTTCTTCGCCCCCGTGGTGTCGCGCTTCGTCACCTACGGCATCGCCGCGGCCGGCCCGGTGCGCGACTACATGGACGCGGTGCTGGCGCTGCCGGCGATGCAGGAATGGATGCGCGACGCGCGCGCCGAAGCCACCTTCGTCGAAGCCGACGAACCCTACCGCAAGCATCGTTGACGCCGCAGGGCCGCGTCTCGCCACCAGAACCCGGCGCGGGTGCCGCCAAGGACACGCCAGCCTGAACGCCGCCTGGCGCCGGCTCCTAGCTCATGTCGAACAGGCGCCGGTGCTCGCGGATGGCGTAGCGGTCGGTCATGCCGGCGATGTAGTCGGCGATGGCGCGGGCCTGGTCGTTGAAGGCGGCGCGCCGATAGTCCGGCGGCAACAGACGCGGATCATCCAGGAACGCCGCGAACAGTTCGCGCACGATGCGCCGCGCCTTGGTGGTCATGCGCAACACGCGGTAGTGTCGGTAGAGATTGTCGAACAGGAACTTCTTG